>JALHNY010000022.1 GCA_022843285.1 Minisyncoccota bacterium | reverse complement strand
GAGGTGGGAGCGGACACGCCCACGTTCGAGGACGGCCTCCGCACCGTGCTCCGCCAGGATCCGGACGTCCTCATGATCGGAGAGATGCGCGACGCCACCTCCATCGCGACGGCGATGACATCCGCGGAGACCGGCCACCTCGTGTTCTCGACCCTGCACACGAACTCGGCGTCGCAGACCATTGACCGCGTCGTGGATTCCTTCGCTCCGGAGCAGCAGGGGCAGGTGGTTTCGCAGCTCGCCTCCACGCTCGTGGCCATCGTCTCGCAGCGCCTCATTCCCCGCGTGGCGGGCGGTCGCATCCCGGCTCTCGAGATCATGATCGTGAACTCGGCGATTCGTAACCTGATTCGCGAGCGCAAGTTCTACGAAATTGACCTGGTCATCGAGACGAGCCTCCAGGAGGGAATGGTCTCGCTCAACCGCTCGCTCGCGCGACTCGTGCGCGACAAGGAGATCAGCCTCGAGGTTGCGGAGACGTACTCCCTCAACCCGAGCGAGTTGCGCATCCTTCTCGAGCGTATCTAGAATGAACCCATGACCCCTCTCTCCACGAAAAGCGGAAGCGGATGGGTGAAGATTGCCGCCGTCATTCTCATTGTCGGCGCGCTGGGGTGGCTCGCGTGGCAGAGGCAGGACAGCGGCTCACTCGAGGTGACGACCCGAGAGGTGGCTCCGAGCGAGCTCCCGGGCATGTTCCCCGAGGGTTTCCCATTGGAAAATGGAGCAACGGTTTTGCAGAACTACACCGCGACCACGCCCGATGGCCGCCAGCAGGCCACGCGCGCTTTCGTGAGCAACAGGAGCCTGGAGAGAAACATGCAGACGTACAGCGACTACCTGAGCGTAGACCACTGGGTCGTGCAGGCCACGAAAGACGAGACAGCCTACAAGGCAATCATGGCGGAAAAGGAGGGTCTCACCGTGCAGGTCGTCATGACCGAGGCGTCGGGCACCAAGACCGTTCAGGTTACCTTCACGACCGCGCAGCCGGCGGCCACCAGCACAACTCCCTAATCCGATGCTCTCACTGATCAGAAAAATGAATCTCCTGCAGGGCAAGAGCCGCGTCGCGCCTGCCATCGGTGCGGGTCTGCTCGCCGCCGCCGTGCTCGTCTCTTCCGTGGCAACCGTGCAGCTCTTTGATCCTGAGGTTGCGCACGCCAGCTGTGACCCGAGGATCATCAACGGGGTGCCCGTGACGCCATCGTACCCGCCGCAGATTGAGAGCATCACGAATCCGGTTGGCACCTTCCAGAACCCGGAGAGCATCCCGGTTCAGATTTACGGGCAGGGCGGGTACGAGTGCGTGGGTCCCCCGGAGGGAGGGGTGGGCAACGACATGGTGAACGTCAGCGTCGGCTTCACGATCAGGAACAGCGCGAACCAGGCCGTCCACTACGGCACCTGGCACGCGCAGCCCTGCACGGTGGTGATCTGCGTGGTGCGGCCCATCAACGTCAACATGGCCGTCGCCGTGGGCTCTTGGCCAGAGGGCGTGTACACCCTGACCGCGCGCGCAACCGGTGCGGGAGGGAGCAGCGAGGAAGTTTCCTCGCAGTTCATCATTGATCGCACGGGCAACGTCGGCGCGAACTACCCCGGCTCGCTGAACCTGACCGTGCCGCAGGGAACCGTCGATGCGTCCATGCCGGTGACCGGCCAGGGCATCGGTGGCATGTGGCGCCGCGGGCGCATCTTCTGCCCGGCTGGCGACATCGCGTACGGCTTCCTGCGCCGCGAGCTGGCGAACGCCAGCGCGAGGATTCCGACGCCGCCGCCCCTGCAGACCCTGCCGAACTACGAGACCAAGTACCAGATTGACGGCGTCGACGTCGCCCCGTACGTGCTCAACCTCACCGACATAGGTTCGGATGAGCCCATCAGCTGTCCCAGTCCCGGAGGCTTCAGTCCCGTCGTGTACGATTTCGGTTTCACCGTGAACACGTCGGGGCTATCGAACGGCCCGCACACGCTGACCGTGAGCGCGTGGGACGGCTCGACCAGCCAGGTCATCTCCCGCACGGCAACGTTCAACGTGCTCCACGAGCCTGCGGGTATAGGCTTGGCGTGCAACACGGTCCAGCAGGTGGTGAACCCGGGCGAGGCTGCCACGTACAGCGTGACCGTGACGTCGCAGAGCGGGTTCAGCGGTCCGGTCCAGGTGGGCGTCGTGAGCGGTCTGCCCGCGGGCGCAACGTCCAGCCAGGAGACGGTCAACGTACCTGCGGGAGGTTCTGCGAGTGCGCTGGTGACGGTCTCCACCGCGCCGACCTCTCCGGCGGGCACCTCGACGCTCACGTTCCGGGCAACCGGAGCGGGCGTGGCGCCCCAGGACTGCCTCAGCAGCCTGGTCATCCGCGACGCGCAGGGTCCGCCGCAGGTGCAGCTCTCGGCGGCGCCCCCGTCGGTGCGCGCGGGCGAAACCTCAACGCCATCGTGGACAATCAGTGGGGGGTTGCCCGCGAGCTGCGCGCTCTCGGCGTCGCCCGCCAACTCGGGCTGGGCAGGCAGCATTTCGGGAAGCCAGGTGGCTCTCGGATCTCACACTGGGGCACCGCTCACGATTGGCGCGACCACGACGCTGACCATGACGTGCACCAACGGCCAGGGGCAGGGCAGCGCGAACGCAACCATTGCCGTGGTGTCGGCATCATCGGGAGCCACGTTCGAGGTTCTGCCGAGCAGCCAGGAGGTTGCCGTCGGTCAGGTGGCGAGCTTCGAGGCGTGGTACGACCCGGATGGTCCGGGGAGCCAGGCTCGGCAGAACGTGACGGCGAGCTCTTCGTGGAACGCGAACGACCTGTCGGTGGTCAGCATCAGCGGTGCGGGTCGGTTCCGCGGCACCCGCGAGGGGCAGACGGGCATCGGCGCAGCCTGGAGCGGCATGAGCGACACGGGTAGCGTGACCGTCGTGTCCGGCAACCAGTGCACCTTCACGGCAAATCCGATGTCGCTCTTCATCCCGCCGCCAAAGAACACCACGCTCTCCTGGCAGTGCCAGCAGCCGACGACCTGCACGGTGCGCGTGCACGATACGCCTCGCTCGGGCCAGGTGGTGGCTACCGGAGGTCAGAGCGGATCGGGCGTGGATGCGCCCCCGTACTCCACGACGTACCAGCTCTCGTGCAATCCGGGGACTACCCAGAACCTGCGCGTGCGCGTGTTCGACGTCACGACGCGCATCGAGATTCTGCCCCAGTAGGGGAGCGCGCTGAAGTTGCGCACAGGAGAGGGCGGGCTCGTCTGCTAAGCTGAAACTTAGCTCTTGGGGTTCGCCGATTGGGTGCCCGGCGCACCGCTCACCAAGGCGAGGTTTGTCGCAGCCACGCGCGTTCTGAAGATGGCAGTGCTTTCGTGCACCTCCCCGCTCTTTCCGCACAATTTGCCTTCCAGTACTGAGCCCTCCGGAGACGGAGGGCTTCCCCTTGGGTTCGTGAGGCGAGCGGGAGCCACTCTTTTTTAGTTTGTATTTGCTAGAATTGCGGTATCACATGAAGTTCAAGTACCAGGCGAAGAACAAGCAGGGTGAGCTCCAGGTGGGCTACGTTGAGGCTGCGGGACGTGACGCGGCCATTACCGTTCTCACGAGCCACGACCTCTTCATCCTCTCGCTCGTCTCCGCGGACTCCGCCCACTGGTACGACGGCATCGTGCGCCGCTTCAGCGGCGTCCGCACGAAGGACCTCGTCATCTTCGCGCGCCA
>JALHNY010000021.1 GCA_022843285.1 Minisyncoccota bacterium | reverse complement strand
TCGTGGGGGCGCTCCTGCTCGTCGGCGCCGGGGCCATCCTCGCCGTCGTGAACCCGGGGCTCACGACGCTGCAGCTGCCGTACCTCGCGCCCCTCGAGGGCAAGCGGGGGGAGGGGTGGACCACCGATTACCAAGTTGTTCCCACGACGCCTAACCCCACGGGCAATGGCGATCAGAACCCCACGACAGGGAACACCACGCCCGTACCCCAGGGCACCATTCCACTGCCAACACGCACCGGGAACACTAACAGCGAGGGCTGGGCCTGCTACGGGACACTTTTTGCAAGCCCCTACAACTGTCGCGTCTTAGATCCCTCACCTTCAGAGTGCGGGGCCTCGGAGATTGCGTGCCGTTACCCCCGTAACGATCTGTGCGTGAGCGGATGCCGCAGCATCGGGGGCACCTGGCATGGCGTCATCTCTGGGGACGCTAACAGCACCCAGTGCATCTGCGCTAGGCCGCAGTAACAAAGATTCTCCAAAATTCGGCATGCTATTCTTACCGCATGCCGAATTTCTCGATTCCCCAGCTGCGCCCCAACCAAATCGCCATCGTCATTGGCGCGGTCGGAGTTGTCGCCGTGGTCATCATTGCTTTCCTCTTCTTCAGAAAGCCCACGGGTGACGTCGGCGTTCCGGTCACGCTGACCGTCTGGGGCACGGAACCCAGCGAGCACGTGACCCCCGCGCTCCTCGCGTACAAGGGCATTCGCCCCAACGTGACGGCGACGTACCGCGAAATGAACCCACTCACCTACACCGATACGCTGGTGGACGCGCTGGCGGCTGGGGAGGGCCCCGACGTCTTCACCATGCCCAGCACCGACGTGGGCCTCATGCGCAGCAAGCTCACCCCTGCGCCGAGCACCGTGAGCGCAAATTTTTTGCAGTCTAATTTTCCGAAAGCCGTGGAGACGGACGTCACGGACGGCGGGCAGGTGTACGGGCTTCCCCTGAGCCTCGACACGCTCGTGCTGCTCTACAACCGCGACCTGCTCGATGCGGCTGGCATCGTCGCGGCTCCCACGACCTGGGATGAAGTTGCGCAGGTGGTGCCACGCCTCGTGGCGGTAGATGACCAGAACCAGGTGCAGCGTGCCGCAATCGCACTCGGAGGCACGAGCTCGTCCGTAAAGGAGGCGGGAGACATCGTGTCACTCTTGATGCTCCAGAACGGCGCCCCCCTGACCAACCAGGCGCACAGCAGCGTGCAGCTCGCGACCCAGGGCGAAGCGGCCCTCAGGTTCTACTCCCAGTTCGCGAACCCGGCGTCTGCTACGTACACCTGGAACGACTCACTCGGCAGCAGCTACCAGCAGCTCGCGGACGGCAAGGTTGCCATGATCATTGCGTACCCCTCCGCACTCGCTGACATCAAGGAGCTCAACCCCTTCGCGGACATTCGCGTGGCACCCGTTCCCCAGGCCACAGGGGGCACGCCACGCTCCTACGGTGAGTACCCGATTCTCGCCGTCTCCAAGCAGAGCGCGAACGCGGCCTGGGGCTGGGACCTCGTGCAGACCATGACCACCAACAAGACGATCATGGCCGACTACGCTAAAGCAACGGGCCGAACCGCCGCACTCACCAGCGTCATCGCTGACCAGATGGCCGATCCCTCGACGCAGGTGGTTGCCACGCAGGCGCTCCAGGCGCGCAGCTGGTTCCAGTGGGACGGCGTCGGCGTGCGCCGCGAAGTGGACCGGGCCATTGCCGACGTGGTTTCCGGCGTGTCCACGTCGCAGCGGGCAACGGTCGCTCTCGAGCAGCGGCTCCGGGCGCTGATTCGCTAGCTTTCTGGTACACTAGGCGCATCATGCGCCGCGCACTTCTCCTCGCTGCTTGCGCCCTCGCCGCCTTTGGTATCTTCGTGCCGACGGTGTCGCACGCTGAAAAAATTCCCTTCCCGTACTACGGGGGCTTTGCCGGGCAGCGCATTCCGCTCCTCCCCTGCACCGGGTTTGCCGTGTCCCCCGCCGGTCCCGGCACCCCCGAGCAAGCGGTGGTCGACCCGGGCACGATTGGCTACACGGATTCCACCAACAGCCAGGTTCTCCCGCGCTGCACCAGCATCTGCGACCTCTTCGTGTTCGCCAACCGCCTGCTGTGGTTCGTCATCTCGGTGATGGTGACCATCATCGCCCCCCTCTTTTTCTTCGTGGGCGGCATCATGATCTTCATCAGCGGCGGCAACCCCGGCAGGCGAGAGAGCGCCATGAAAATTATTCAGGGTACCGGAGTGGGCCTGCTCATCCTGCTGTGCTCCTCGCTCATCGTGAACCAGATGCTCTTCCTCATCTTCAACCAGCAGTGGGGTGACGCGCTCAAGGCGCGGGTCGAGAACAGCCCCGAGCTCGGTTTCACCAAGGAGGAGGTGGAGAACATGTTCACCTGGAACAACATTGCGTGCTCGGTGAACGCCAGTGGCGTGCAGCTCACGCCGTACGATCCGAAATTGCAGGCACCACAGACTCAGCAGCAGCCGACCACCCAGACTAACGGTGCGAGAAACTGCCTGGGCTCGGGCGGCACGTGCGTCAACCTGAGTGCACAAAACGATCCCCGAAACACCCAGGGTTTGCGCTGCGCCGGATCTATCACGACTGATACTTGCTCAAACACCTCGTTCCCGAATTGCTGCATGCCCTCTTCGTCACACGCGTGCGCAGCCACCTGCGGGAATGCAGGGTGGAGTGGCGTCGTCGATCGCAACGGCGGCTGCATTTGCCGCAGATCTTAACGAGCGATGGGAATGCAGGGCCTCGATTTTTTTCTTGCACCTGAAGCGCTCGCCTATTCCGTAAAGATCACCCCCGGCCTCCCCGGCCCCCTGGACCCGAGCCAGGACGGGGGCGTCCTCGCGTTCGTGCAGAACGCGTACCTGCTCGCGCTCGCCGTCGCGGGGCTCCTCGCCCTGGGGAGCATCGCGTACGGGGCGGTCCAGTACACGCTCTCCCGGGGCAACCCCGCGGCGCTCGCGGACGCGTGGGACCGCATCGTGCAGGCCCTCGTGGGGGCGCTCCTGCTCGTCGGCGCCGGGGCCATCCTCGCCGTCGTGAACCCGGGGCTCACGACGCTGCAGCTGCCGTACCTCGCGCCCCTCGAGGGCAGGCGGGGGGAGGGGTGGGACCTCAATTTCCAGATTGGCCTTCAAACCATCAAGGAGAAAGTGAACGACGAGAACTACCAGCGCATCACCGGCGGCAGGTGCGCGCCCATCAGCGCAGCACAGTCCCAGTACTGCAACCCGCAGGCACTGGAAGAGTTTGGGAGAGCGAACAACTGCGCGTACCGTGGCCAGGTGTGGGACGGCACCTTCATGTCGATCGTGTGCAGGCAGGAGAGCAGCGCGCGCACCAACAGCGAGAGCGGCACCGACCGCTGCTACAACCGCGGCCAGAGCGGGCCGACCGGCGTCACGTTCTCTGGCGGACTGTTTCAGATCAACATCATCGACGAATCTAAGCGCGGCGCGCTCTTTCCCGAGTGCCGGGGAGCTCTGCTCCCGTACAACACCGCACCGGGCACGCCTGGCTGCAACAGCCTGGATCGCAGCCTCGGGACGTGCATCCGCGCGTGCAAGCCAGTCGGCAGCACGCGGTACTGCCCGCTGCGCGAGTGCGGCGTCGCTAACGCCGCAGCCTACGCTACCTGCAAACAGGCGGTCTTCGATCCGGTCCGCAACATGAGAGCTGCGTGCCAAAAATTCCGCACGCAGGGCAACCGCGCGTGGGCAGGCACGGTGAGCCACATCGCCACGAACTGCCGGTAGGCCAGAGCGCTATACTGATTCCAAACCATGAAGTCTCGAATCCTCATCGTTGCCATCCTGGTCGTCGTGGTAGCCCTGCTCGGCATGGCCATCTTCAGCCTCCTCAGCCCCCAGGGGGAATCTCCGATCACCGGCTCAGGCAACCCCGCACTGCCCACCATCGAACCCGCCGAAGGTACGGGCAAAATTCTTTTCCAGGGTTCTGGGGGTGCCGTGCGCATGAACAATTTCTACAGCTCGGTCATTGCGAGCTCATCGGACGCTCTCCTGCTCTTTGAGGACGCAGAAGTGGGCACCGTCGAATTCGTACCCGCCACACGAGCCTTCACCATCGTCACGCAGGCAGAGTACGTCGAGCAGCTGCGCCGCAACCGCCCCATCCTGGAGGGAAAGCTCCTGGAGATTCTCGGCATCTCTCAGGTGGACGCCTGCAAGCTGCCCGTCTTCTTCGGCGTTCTCTCCATTGACCCCAACCTCAACGGGATGGAGCTCGGCCTGAGCTTCTGCCCATCGGGCATACCGACCCCGTAACCCTGGCGGCACGTCCCTGGAGCATGCCCCCGAAAAGGGGTATGCTTTTCCACATGAGTTCCCTGCTCTGGAACGTTGCCTCCGAGGCTCTCGTGTTCGTGCCGACCGTTCTCGCTGAGGGCACCAACCAAAACAAGCCGGTCACCAAGATTGAGCTCTTCAACCCCCTCAAGAACGAGAGCCTGGACAGCCTGCTCGCCACGATTCTGCAGGGTCTCACCGCGCTCGCCATTCCG
>JALHNY010000020.1 GCA_022843285.1 Minisyncoccota bacterium | reverse complement strand
ATCGCGTACGGGGCGGTCCAGTACACGCTCTCCCGGGGCAACCCCGCGGCGCTCGCGGACGCGTGGGACCGCATCGTGCAGGCCCTCGTGGGGGCGCTCCTGCTCGTCGGCGCCGGGGCGATCCTCGCCGTCGTGAACCCGGGGCTCACGACGCTGCAGCTGCCGTACCTCGCGCCCCTCGAGGGCAAGCGGGGGGAGGGGTGGACCACCGATTACCAAGTTGTTCCCACGACGCCTAACCCCACGGGCAATGGCGATCAGAACCCCACGACAGGGAACACCACGCCCGTACCCCAGGGCACCATTCCACTGCCAACACGCACCGGGAACACTAACAGCGAGGGCTGGGCCTGCTACGGGACACTTTTTGCAAGCCCCTACAACTGTCGCGTCTTAGATCCCTCACCTTCAGAGTGCGGGGCCTCGGAGATTGCGTGCCGTTACCCCCGTAACGATCTGTGCGTGAGCGGATGCCGCAGCATCGGGGGCACCTGGCATGGCGTCATCTCTGGGGACGCTAACAGCACCCAGTGCATCTGCGCTAGGCCGCAGTAACAAAGATTCTCCAAAATTCGGCATGCTATTCTTACCGCATGCCGAATTTCTCGATTCCCCAGCTGCGCCCCAACCAAATCGCCATCGTCATTGGCGCGGTCGGAGTTGTCGCCGTGGTCATCATTGCTTTCCTCTTCTTCAGAAAGCCCACGGGTGACGTCGGCGTTCCGGTCACGCTGACCGTCTGGGGCACGGAACCCAGCGAGCACGTGACCCCCGCGCTCCTCGCGTACAAGGGCATTCGCCCCAACGTGACGGCGACGTACCGCGAAATGAACCCACTCACCTACACCGATACGCTGGTGGACGCGCTGGCGGCTGGGGAGGGCCCCGACGTCTTCACCATGCCCAGCACCGACGTGGGCCTCATGCGCAGCAAGCTCACCCCTGCGCCGAGCACCGTGAGCGCAAATTTTTTGCAGTCTAATTTTCCGAAAGCCGTGGAGACGGACGTCACGGACGGCGGGCAGGTGTACGGGCTTCCCCTGAGCCTCGACACGCTCGTGCTGCTCTACAACCGCGACCTGCTCGATGCGGCTGGCATCGTCGCGGCTCCCACGACCTGGGATGAAGTTGCGCAGGTGGTGCCACGCCTCGTGGCGGTAGATGACCAGAACCAGGTGCAGCGTGCCGCAATCGCACTCGGAGGCACGAGCTCGTCCGTAAAGGAGGCGGGAGACATCGTGTCACTCTTGATGCTCCAGAACGGCGCCCCCCTGACCAACCAGGCGCACAGCAGCGTGCAGCTCGCGACCCAGGGCGAAGCGGCCCTCAGGTTCTACTCCCAGTTCGCGAACCCGGCGTCTGCTACGTACACCTGGAACGACTCACTCGGCAGCAGCTACCAGCAGCTCGCGGACGGCAAGGTTGCCATGATCATTGCGTACCCCTCCGCACTCGCTGACATCAAGGAGCTCAACCCCTTCGCGGACATTCGCGTGGCACCCGTTCCCCAGGCCACAGGGGGCACGCCACGCTCCTACGGTGAGTACCCGATTCTCGCCGTCTCCAAGCAGAGCGCGAACGCGGCCTGGGGCTGGGACCTCGTGCAGACCATGACCACCAACAAGACGATCATGGCCGACTACGCTAAAGCAACGGGCCGAACCGCCGCACTCACCAGCGTCATCGCTGACCAGATGGCCGATCCCTCGACGCAGGTGGTTGCCACGCAGGCGCTCCAGGCGCGCAGCTGGTTCCAGTGGGACGGCGTCGGCGTGCGCCGCGAAGTGGACCGGGCCATTGCCGACGTGGTTTCCGGCGTGTCCACGTCGCAGCGGGCAACGGTCGCTCTCGAGCAGCGGCTCCGGGCGCTGATTCGCTAGCTTTCTGGTACACTAGGCGCATCATGCGCCGCGCACTTCTCCTCGCTGCTTGCGCCCTCGCCGCCTTTGGTATCTTCGTGCCGACGGTGTCGCACGCTGAAAAAATTCCCTTCCCGTACTACGGGGGCTTTGCCGGGCAGCGCATTCCGCTCCTCCCCTGCACCGGGTTTGCCGTGTCCCCCGCCGGTCCCGGCACCCCCGAGCAAGCGGTGGTCGACCCGGGCACGATTGGCTACACGGATTCCACCAACAGCCAGGTTCTCCCGCGCTGCACCAGCATCTGCGACCTCTTCGTGTTCGCCAACCGCCTGCTGTGGTTCGTGATCTCGGTGATGGTGACCATCATCGCCCCTCTCTTTTTCTTCGTGGGCGGCATCATGATCTTCATCAGCGGCGGCAACCCCGGCAAGCGAGAGAGCGCCATGAAAATTATTCAGGGCACCGGAGTGGGCCTGCTCATCCTGCTGTGCTCCTCGCTCATCGTGAACCAGATGCTCTTCCTCATCTTCAACCAGCAATGGGGTGACGCGCTCAAGGCGCGGGTCGAGAACAGCCCCGAGCTCGGCTTCACCAAGGAGGAGGTGGAGAACATGTTCACCTGGAACAACATTGCGTGCTCGGTCAACGCGAGCGGCGTCCAGCTCACCCCGTACGATCCCAACTTGCAAGCGCCGCAGACCCAGCAGCCGACCACGCAAAACCCGACGTCCAACAACACCCCCATCCAGACTAGTGGTGGAAGAAACTGCATCGGCTCGGGCGGCACGTGCGTCAACACGCGCGCGCAGAACAATCCCAATGGGCTGCGCTGCGCCGGATCTATCACGACTGATACCTGCTCAAACGCCTCGTTCCCTGAGTGCTGCATGCCTTCTTCATCACACGCGTGCGCAGCCACCTGCGGAAATGCAGGGTGGAGCGGTGTCGTCGATCGCAACGGCGGCTGCATTTGCCGCAGATCTTAACGAGCGATGGGAATGCAGGGCCTCGATTTTTTTCTTGCACCTGAAGCGCTCGCCTATTCCGTCAAGATCACCCCCGGCCTCCCCGGCCCCCTGGACCCGAGCCAGGACGGGGGCGTCCTCGCGTTCGTGCAGAACGCGTACCTGCTCGCGCTCGCCGTCGCGGGGCTCCTCGCCCTGGGGAGCATCGCGTACGGGGCGGTCCAGTACACGCTCTCCCGGGGCAACCCCGCGGCGCTCGCGGACGCGTGGGACCGCATCGTGCAGGCCCTCGTGGGGGCGCTCCTGCTCGTCGGCGCCGGGGCGATCCTCGCCGTCGTGAACCCGGGGCTCACGACGCTGCAGCTGCCGTACCTCGCGCCCCTCGAGGGCAAGCGGGGGGAGGGGTGGGACCTCAATTTCCAGATTGGCCTTCAAACCATCAAGGAGAAAGTGAACGACGAGAACTACCAGCGCATCACCGGCGGCAGGTGCGCGCCCATCAGCGCAGCACAGTCCCAGTACTGCAACCCGCAGGCACTGGAAGAGTTTGGGAGAGCGAACAACTGCGCGTACCGTGGCCAGGTGTGGGACGGCACCTTCATGTCGATCGTGTGCAGGCAGGAGAGCAGCGCGCGCACCAACAGCGAGAGCGGCACCGACCGCTGCTACAACCGCGGCCAGAGCGGGCCGACCGGCGTCACGTTCTCTGGCGGACTGTTTCAGATCAACATCATCGACGAATCTAAGCGCGGCGCGCTCTTTCCCGAGTGCCGGGGAGCTCTGCTCCCGTACAACACCGCACCGGGCACGCCTGGCTGCAACAGCCTGGATCGCAGCCTCGGGACGTGCATCCGCGCGTGCAAGCCAGTCGGCAGCACGCGGTACTGCCCGCTGCGCGAGTGCGGCGTCGCTAACGCCGCAGCCTACGCTACCTGCAAACAGGCGGTCTTCGATCCGGTCCGCAACATGAGAGCTGCGTGCCAAAAATTCCGCACGCAGGGCAACCGCGCGTGGGCAGGCACGGTGAGCCACATCGCCACGAACTGCCGGTAGGCCAGAGCGCTATACTGATTCCAAACCATGAACTCTCGAATCCTCATCGTTGCCATCCTGGTCGTCGTGGTAGCCCTGCTCGGCATGGCCATCTTCAGCCTCCTCAGCCCCCAGGGGGAATCTCCGATCACCGGCTCAGGCAATCCCGCACTGCCCACCATCGAACCCGCCGAAGGTACGGGCAAAATTCTTTTCCAGGGTTCTGGGGGTGCCGTGCGCATGAACAATTTCTACAGCTCGGCCATTGCGAGCTCATCGGACGCTCTCCTACTCTTTGAGGACGCAGAAGTGGGCACCGTCGAATTTGTACCGGCCACACGAGCCTTCACCATCGTCACGCAGGCAGAGTACGTCGAACAGCTGCGCCGCAACCGCCCCACCCTGGAGGGAAAGCTCCTGGAGATTCTCGGCATCTCTCAGGTGGACGCCTGCAAGCTGCCCGTCTTCTTCGGCGTCCTCTCCATTGACCCCAACCTCAACGGGATGGAGCTCGGCCTGAGCTTCTGCCCATCGGGCATACCAACCCCGTAACCCTGGCGGCACGTCCCTGGAGCATGCCCCCGAAAAAGGGTATGCTTTTCCCATGAGTTCCCTGCTCTGGAACATTGCCTCCGAGGCTCTCGTGTTCGTGCCGACCGTTCTCGCTCAGGGCACCAACCAAAACAAGCCGGTCACCAAGATTGAGCTCTTCAACCCCCTCAAGAACGAGAGCCTGGACAGCCTGCTCGCCACGATTCTGCAGGGTCTCACCGCGCTCGCCATTCCG
>JALHNY010000019.1 GCA_022843285.1 Minisyncoccota bacterium | reverse complement strand
GATGTCGCCGAAAGAGGAGAGCACCTTGTCGCCGGCGTCGTGGCCGTACGTGTCGTTGATCTTCTTGAAGAAGTCCAGGTCAAAGATGGCGATGCTCAGGTCCTTGATGACCACGGACGTCCTCTTCTCCTTGCGCTCTGCCGCGACCTCACGCATGAAGATGCCCGTGAGCTCGCGGAAGCCGTGGCGGTTGTACAGCCCGGTGAGCTCATCGGTGAAGGCGAGCTTCTTGAGCCGTGCAATCTCCGCCTCGAGCTGCTTGATGGAGGTGGGCATGGCTACGCGTTCTGCGTGAGTTCGTGGAAGAGCCTCATGACCTCTCGGGTGACCGGGCCCGGCTTGCCACCTCCGATCGCCCTGTCTCCGACCTTCACCACCGGCACGACGTCCTTGAAGGATGAGGTGAGGAACGCCTCATCCGCCGCGTACACCTCGTCCACCGTGACGTCCCGCTCCTCGATGGGGAAGTGGTTGCCCGCGGCCATCATGGCAGCCTTGCGGGTGATGCCCATGAGAATGTTCTCCCTGGGCGTGATGATCTTCCCTCCCTTCACGATGAAGAAGTTGCTGGTCGCACACTCGAGCGCCTTGCCCTGCCAGGTGTACAGAATCTCCAGCGCGCCCGCGCGCCTGCGCTCCTCCTGCAGGAGCACCGCCTGGATGTAGTTCGTGGTCTTAGAGAGCGGGAACTGGCGCAGGTGCTCCGACACGATGACCGAGCACCCCTCGTCGAACGTGCGCTGCGCGATGCGCTCCATGGGCTCGACGAGGACGTAGAACGTGGACTTGGAGTGGTCGTAGTCGATGCCGTCTATAGCTGCTCCCCCGGTGAGGATGATGCGGATGGCAGCCTCTTCACCCTGCGGAATGTTGCGCTCGATGAGGTCCAGGATGATCTTCTCGAACTCCGCGTCAGAGACGGGAATCTGGAGGTCCATGCGCGCGGTTGAGCTCCTGAAGCGCTCCATGTGCGCCGGGAGCATGAAGGGCTTCCGGTTGTACGTCGCGAGCGCCTCGTAGATGCCGAAGCCGCGCAGCAGGCCGATGTCGTACACGCCGACCTTGGCGTCCGACGTGCGGATGATTTCTCCGTTGAAGTAGCAGTACGGGGGCATGGTCACGCGGACTTCCTGCGGGCAAACCAGATTCCGGCGCAGACCGCCGCGATGGTTCCGATGATCACGCCGGCGCGCAGGTTCGGGTTGACCTCCTTCGCCTCTCCAGCTCCGGGCTCCTCCCCACGCTGCTCCGCGGCGACCTCTCCCGCGAGGTCACCCATGCCGAGCGCGTACGCGCTGTCATTGTTCGAGCTCCAGATGCGAATCTCGTACTGCCCGGCCTCTAGCTGCTGCTCGGTCTTCGGTCCCGCGAGCAAGTGCAGGCCCGCCTTGCTGTCGTAGAAGCGCTCGCTCCACGGTGCCGCGCTCGGATCGAGCGTCACGACGGGGGTGCCCGGGTTGTCGCGGTTCACGAGCGCAGCGGAGACGTCCCTCTTGGACTGCTCCTCGTTCGGCACGAAGAGCTGGAAGCGCACGCGAGACGGCGCTCCGACAATGTCGAACTGGAAGGCCTGCGGCTCACCCACAAGGGTGCGGCGGTACAGGGCGGCCTTGCTCGGGCTCTGAATGAACACGGGCCCGTCACCCGAGACCGCGTAGCTCTGCCACGCGAACGCGATCGGCGTCGCGAGTACCACGGTGCTCAGGATTGCGAGAACGGCGAAGCTCTTGGTGCGATTCATGCGGGTCATTCTACCACTACTTGACCCGAGCACAGAGTGCGCTGAAATGGGGTGGTGCACAGTGACTTCTTCTCGAGGGTGGGGGCGCTCCTGATCATCGTGGCGGGCGCCGGGCTCGCCCTCTCCGCTTTCTTCACGTTCTTTGAGCAGCAGGAAAACCCCGGTGCCCCGGCTGTGCCGGTGGAGGAGAACGGGACGCTCTTCACCAGCGAGGCGTACGCCTTCTCGGTGCGCTACCCGAGCGGGTTCACGCCGCGGGAAGGCTACCGCTACGAGGCGCTGGGCCCCGGCAGGGAAATCAGCGGCGTCGCGTTTCGCGTGCCCGCCGTTTTGACCGACGGCACCAACCTCTCCGAGGACAGCTCCCTGAGCGTCGAGGTCATCGAGGACGCTCCCGCTTGCGGCGCAGGTCTCTTCGTCGGCGAGGGTGCCGAGGTGACGGCGCGCACCGATGCGCGCGGCAGGGTCTGGTCCGCCGCCGAGGCGGGGGATGCCGGCGCTGGCAACCAGTACCAGTTCCGGGTGAGCGCGCTCGCCTCAGGCTCCCGCTGCTACGGCCTCCGCCTCTTCACGCACACGACGCGCCTCGAGAACTACGACCCCGGAACGGTGGCCCCGTACGATGCCGCGGCTCTCGAGGCCGCGTACGCCACGTTTCTCGCGAGCTTCACGCCCACCCCGTAGCGGGTTTGGTAGACTAGGAGCATGAGCCTCCTCCGCAAACTCGCCCCGCTCCTCATCCTCGCCGCCATTGCCGCGGCTACGGTTGCGGTGATCGTGATGCGCGACTCAGGAGAGGTATCTGGCGGCCCGAGTCGCGTCGCCCCAGAGATCGCAGGCGGCACCGCCGGCACCCCCTAGCGCATGCAGGACAAAAAGATTTACACCTCGCTCGCCGCAGCCGCGCTCGTCCTCATCGTCGTGTTCGTGATTGCGGGTCGCTGGCCCGGCTCCACCGACGTCACGAATGCGCCGCCGGAGCCCGGGGAAAACCAGACGGCGAGCTCCACCCCAGAGGGGAGCCTCGACGTGGAGGTGGTGACGATCTCGCGCGACACGCCGCTCTACACCGTCCGCGCCGAGCACCCGCGCTTCGCGGCTGCTCCGGCGCTCACCGGCGAGATCGATGCGTACGTGGAGGACACGGTGGAGCAGTTCATCAAGACCGTGCAGGAGAACGATGACGCGCGGCGCGAGACCACGCCCGAGGGCGAGGAAGCCGGCAGCTTCGTGTACAGCCTGACCCTCAACTGGAGGCCCGCGCAGCTCAACAGCAGGTACGTGAGCTTCGCCATGCACCTCGATGCGTTCGAGGGTGGCGCGAACCTGCGCCAGGAGGTGAAGACTTTCAACTACGACATGCAGTCCAAGCGCGCCGTGACGCTCGCGGATCTCTTCCCGGGTGACTCCTCGTACCTGCAGCGCGTCTCCGAGTACACGCGCCAGGTACTCGCGGGCAACCTGGGCGAGAACACGTCCGAGGACTTCCTCCTCGCGGGCACGCGCCCGACCCTGGACAGCTTCGCGTGGTTCACGTTCACGGAGGACCTCATCACGTTCATTTTTCCGAAGTACCAGGTTGCGCCCGGCGCCGCGGGCGAGCAGAGCGTGACGATGCCGCGCAACGTGGAGGGGCTGTTCTAGCCTCGGTTGACAGCACGCCGCTCCTGGCGTTTGCTGTCCTGGCAACTTGAAACCAGTAAGGAAGGAGATAACGCTATATGGATGGTTACTCCGACGCCATGGTCCGAACAACTTCGTTCGTGGCGTTCGTAATAATTGTGTTCCAGCTTTTAAATGCGAAGGGCGGGTACTGGCACGTGCTCCTGGGCTACCTGGGCGCGCTCGACACCCTCGTCCTCTTCGCATCGGTCGCGTACCGGGGCATCGCACAGTGGGGTCAGCCGCACGGCGCGCTGTACCCCGTGCACCTTGCGCTCGGCACGCTCTTTTTCATCTCGTACGGTTTCGCCGTGTACTACGGCATCCGTTCGCGCGGTGACCTGTTCGCAGTTCGCAACCACAGGATATTCGCGTGGGCGGCGGCACTCTTCGTGTGCTCGTCGCTCGCCGCCGGCATTACGTCCGCGGTCTCGAAGTAATCTCGAATGGGTAAGGCCCCGTCTCTCGACGGGGCCTCCTTGTTGGTGAGCGCGTACTAGACGAGCTCAAGCTCTTCGTCCTCGACTTCCCGGGTGTTGCAGCGCAGGATCTTCAGCCTGCGGGTCTTGATGAAAACGTTTGCCACCGCCCCACGCTGGGCGATTGCGTTGTGGTTGAACACCGATTGGTCGAGCACGAACAATTTTTCGAACATCTGTTGATGTCTCCTTGTAATTAAATTTGGAAATCGTCCGCTCAGTAGCCCGCGGAACTAAGACGTATTATACGTTATTCTCGTTTTCTTGCAACCCACGCCTCGCCCCGAAGTGCCAGCTGGCGAACAGGGTCGCGATGGGCACGGCCAGGATGAGCGCCATGGATCCGACCGCCGTGCGCACGATTTCTTCAGAGACCGCTTCCGTGTTGATGAAGGCCCAGATGGGCAGCTGCATGTTGACCATGCCCACGAGCAGGAGCGGGAGCGACGCGCCCGCGTACGCGAGGAAGAGCGTGTTGATGAGCGCGGCGACGTGCTGCGCGCCGATGCGCATGCCCCTCCGGTACAGCTGCCGCGCGGTGAGGAGGCGGTCTGCCCCGCTGATTTCCTTGATGGCAGCAACCTGCGTCGCCGCGACGTCATCGAGCACGCCCAGGCAGCCGAGAATGACCCCGGCGATGAGCAGCCCGCGGAGGTCCACGTCCGCGAGCGGCCCGTACGTGAGCGCCACGGCCTCCTCGCTGCCGATGCCCCCCAGGTTCAGCGCCCACGTCGTGACGAGCGCCCCGATTGCGCCCACGACCAGCGCGGCGAGAATGGATCCGAGCACGAGCAGGGTCTCGCGGTTCGGGCCGTGCGTCACGAGCGTCGTGACGGTGGCGATCGCTACGGCTCCGAGCAGCGTGACGACGATGGGGTTGAGGCCACCCGCCAGCTGGGGGAGCACGATGAGCGCGAGAATGCCGACGCTCGCGGCGAGCCCGAAGGTCGCCGTCACGCCGCGCTTCCCGCCGACGGCAATGGCGATGGCGATGAGCAGGCCGATGACCAGGAACGTCATCGGCAGGCGGTACCGGTC
>JALHNY010000018.1 GCA_022843285.1 Minisyncoccota bacterium | reverse complement strand
GACCGGTACCGCCTGCCGATGACGTTCCTGGTCATCGGCCTGCTCATCGCCATCGCCATTGCCGTCGGCGGGAAGCGCGGCGTGACGGCGACCTTCGGGCTCGCCGCGAGCGTCGGCATCCTCGCGCTCATCGTCCTCCCCCAGCTCGCGGGCGGGCTCAACCCGATCGTCGTGACGCTCCTCGGCGCCGTCGCCATCGCCACCGTCACCACGCTCGTCACGCACGGCCCGAGCCGTGAGACGCTCCTCGTGCTCAGCTCCATTCTCGCGGCGCTCGTCGTGGGCGTCCTCGGCGCCATACTCGCGACCTGGGCGCTCAACCTCGGCGGCATCGGGAGCGAGGAGGCAGTGGCGCTCACGTACGGCCCGCTCGCGGACGTCGACCTGCGCGGCCTCCTCATCGCCGGAGTCATTCTCGGCTGCCTCGGCGTGCTCGACGACGTCGCCGCGACGCAGGTGGCCTCCATCAAGGAGATCAGCGGGGCAGACCGCCGCCTCACCGCGCGCCAGCTGTACCGGAGGGGCATGCGCATCGGCTCGCAGCACGTGGCCGCGCTCATCAACACGCTCTTCCTGGCGTACGCCGGCGCCTCTCTCCCGCTCCTGCTCGTGGGCATGGTGAACATGCAGCTGCCGATCTGGGCGTTCATCAACACCGAGGCCGTCTCAGAAGAAATCGTGCGCACGGCGGTGGGATCGGTCGCGCTCATCCTCGCGGTTCCCATCGCGACCCTGCTCGCCAGCTACTACTTCGGCGCAAAGCGCGGGTTGCAAGAAAACGAGAATAACGTATAATAGGGCTTAGTTCCGCTGGCTGTATGAGCGGAAGCTTTCCAAATTCTAAATAAAGGAGACATCCAAAAGATGTTTGAGAAACTAATCTTCGGAAACCAGTTTTCGGTGTTCAACCACGCAACAATCGCCCGACGTGGGGCGGTGACCAACGTTTTCATCAAGACGCGCAGGCTGAAAATTCTGCGCTGCAACACCCGCGAACTGGACGACGAAGAAATTGAGCTCGCGTAATCGCGCGCTCGCAAAAAAGGAGGCCCCGTCGAGAGACGGGGCCTTACCTATTCGAGACTACTTCGATACCACGGACGTAATGCCGGCGGCGAGCGACGAGAACACGAAAAGTGCTGCCGCCCACGCGAAGATTCTGTGGTTGCGAACTGCGAAAAGGTCACTGCGCGAACGGATGCCGTAGTACACGGCGAAACCGTACGAGATGAAAAATAGCGTGCCGAGTGCAAGGTGCACGGGGTAGAGCGCGCCGTGCGGCTGACCCCACTGTGCAATGCCTCGGTACATGACCGATGCGAAGAGGACGACGGTGTTGAGCGCACCCAGGTAGCCCAGGAGCACGTGCCAGTACCCGCCCTTCGCATTCAAAAGTTGGAACACAATTATTACGAACGCCAGGACCGAAGCAGTTCGGACAATGGCGTCGGAGTAACCTTCCATATAGCGTTATCTCCTTCCTTTTTGGTTTCAAGATGCCGAAACAGCAAACGCCAGAAGCGGCGTGCTGTCAATCGGCTAGAAGAGGCCCTCGAGGTTCCGCGGCATCGTCACGGACTGCTCCCCCGCGGCGCCCGGCGCCACCTGGTACTTCGGGAACGTGAACGTGATCAGATCCTCGGTGAACGTGAACCACGCGAAGCTATCCAGCGTCGGGCGCGTGCCCGTGAGGAGGAAATCCTCGGACGTGTTCTCGCCCAGGTTGCCCGCGAGCACCTGGCGCGTGTACTCAGAGACGCGCTGGAGGTACGAGGCGTCACCGGGGAACAGGTCTGCGAGCGTCACGGCGCGCTTCGCCTGGACGTCGTAGTTGAACGTCTTCACCTCCTGGCGCAGGTTCGCGCCCCCCTCGAACACGTCCGCGTGCATGGCGAAGCTCACGTACTTGCTGTTGAGCTGGGACGGCTTCCAGTTCAACGTCAGGCTGTACACGAAGCTGCCAGCGTCCTCGCCCTCGGGCATGGTCTCGCGGCGCGCATCATCGTTCTCCTGCACGTTCTGGATGAACTGCTCCACGGTGTCCTTCACGTACGCATCCACCTCACTCGTGAGAGCGGGGGCAGATGCAAACCGCGGGTGCTCCACGCGAATCGTGTAGAGCGGCGTGTCGCGCGAGATCGTCACGACCTCGACGTTGAGGCTCCCCTCGGGCGTGGAGCTCGCCGTTTCATTGCCGCGCGGCTCCTGCGGCGTGCCGGTGATGTCCGTCGTGCCCGGCCAGCGCCCGGCGATGACGAAGACCACGATCAGTACGAGCGCGGCAGCGGCGAGCGAGGTGTAGATCTTCTTGTCCTGCACGGCTAGAGGTTCTCGGTGTCACCTGCGACCTCGGGAGCGACGCGGCTCGGGCCTCCGGAGAGATCTTCAGAATCCCGCATCGCGAGCACGGCAACGGTAGCCGCAGCGATCACGGCGAGGATGAGTAGCGGTGCGAGTTTGCGTAGGAGGCTCATGCTCCTAGTCTACCAAACTGCTAGGGCGTGATCTGGAAGCTAGCCACGAAAGCCTCGTACGCACGATCTAGAGCTGCTCGGTCGTACTCGGTGACAGTGCCCGGGTCGTAGTTCTCGATGCGGGTCGTGTGCGCGAAGAGGCGCAGGCCGTAGCAGCGCGGACCCCAGGCAATCGCGTTGACCCTCGAGTAGTACAGGTTACCCGCGCCGGCATCGCTCACCTCCGCGACGGACCACGTCCTGCCCTGCACGTCCGTGCGCGACGAAACCTCAGCTCCCTCTCCGACGAAAAGGTCTGCGGTGCACGACTCGACGTTCTCGAGTACCTCAACGGTCAGGGCACTGTCCGCGGACAGGTTGGTTCCGGCAATTAGCACGGCGTGCACGAGGAACGCCACGCCGGGAATCTCCCGCCCGGGGCCGAGTGCAGCGTACCGGTAGTCGTTCTGCACGAGGAACCCGTTCGGGTAGCGGACGGAGAAACCGTACGCATCGCTCGTGAAAGAAGTCGCGCTCTCCTCGGACGCCACCTCAGGGGCTTCGGCAACGTTTTGCGTGCCGAAGAACGAGAAGAACGCGGACAGGAGGAGTCCGACACCCACCGCGATGATCACGATTGCCCCGACCCGTGAGAAAAAGTTGCTGCTCATGCCTCCATTTCAGCGCACTCCGTGCTGGGGTCAAGTAGTGGTAGAATGCCCGCATGAATCGCACGAAAAGCTTCGCCATCCTCGCCGTGCTCAGCGCGGTGGTGCTCGCAACTCCCCTCGCATTCGCATGGCAGAGCTACGCCGTCTCCGGAGACGGCCCCGTGTTCATCCAGAGCCCGAGTAAGCCTGCCTTCTACCGACGCGTGCTCGTCGGCCAGCCGCAGGCCTTCCAGTTCGACATCGTGGGCGCACCGTCCCGCGTGCAGATCCAGTTCTTCGTGCCGGACGAGGAGGGCATCCAGAAGGACATCACCGCCGCGCTCGTGAGCCGGGACAACCCGGATGCGCCGATTGTGACGTTCGATCCGCTCTCCTCGCAGTGGAATGAGAAGTTCTACGACACCAAAGCGAGCCTCCACTTCCTGAAGGGACCCGTGGCAAAGCAGCTGCTCGAGGCTGGGCAGTACGAGCTGCGCGTCTGGAGCTCAAACAACGAGGGCGCGTACGCGATCAGCATGGGAGACCTCGCCGGAGAAATTGCCGAAGAGCAGCAGGCGCTCCAGGAGGAAGCTCGCGAGGAGAGCCGTCCGGACGTGGATCCCGGCTTCCGCAACATCGTCATAATCGGAATCATCGCCGCGATCGGCGTATCCATCTGGCTCGCGAGCAGGAAGACGTCGTAGCCATGCCCCCGTACTGCTACATCAACGGGCAGGTCGTCCGCACCACCGAGGCGAAGGTGGGCGTGTACGACATCGGCATGCTGCGCGGCTTCGGCATCTACGAAGCCCTCGCGACGTACAACCGCAAGCCCTTCATGCTCGCCGCGCACCTGGAGCGCTTCAGGAACTCAACCGCGCGCATGGACCTGCAAATCCCGGTATCCGATGCGGAGTTCGAGAAGATTGTCCTCGACCTCATCGAGCGGAACATCCCGCAGGGCAAGGAGGCCGCCATTCGCATCATCCTGACCGGCGGCGAGGCCATTGCCGGCATCGAGTACGACCACTCCAAGCCGACCTTCTACATTCTCGTCGAGGAGATGGAGCAGCTCGCACCCCGCCTGTTCGAGGAGGGCTGCTCGGTCATCGTGTCGGAACACCTGCGCCAGTTCCCCCTCTCCAAGACCACCAACTACATCCAGGCGGTGCTCCTGCAGGGTGAGCGCCAGCGCGTGAACGCGCTCGAGATTCTGTACACGTGGCAGGGCAAGGTGCTGGAGTGCGCGACGAGCAACTTCTTCATCGTGAAGGGCGGCAAGATCATCACGCCCAAAGATGACATCCTTCTCGGCATCACCCGCAAGGCCGCCATGATCGCGGCCGGCAACCACTTCCCCATCGAGGAGCGCGAGGTATCCGTGGATGAGATGTATGCGGCAGACGAGGCGTTCCTCACCTCTTCTTTCAAGGACGTCGTGCCGGTCGTGAAGGTCGGGGACAAGGCCATCGCGGACGGAAAGCCAGGACCCGTCACCCGCGAGGTCATGCGCCTCTTCCACGAGCTCACCCAGAACGCCTAGCCATGCCGACCTCAATCAAGCAGCTCGAAGCAGAAATTGCCCGCCTCAAGAAGCTCGCCTTCACTGATGAGCTCACAGGCCTGTACAACCGGCACGGGTTCCGCGAGCTCACGGGCATCTTCATGCGCGAGGTCGCAGCAGAGAGAAAGGAGAAGAGATCGTCCGTGGTCATCAAGGACCTGAGCATCGCCATCTTTGACCTGGACTTCTTCAAGAAGATCAACGACACGTACGGCCACGACGCCGGCGACAAGGTGCTCTCCTCTTTCGGCGACATC
>JALHNY010000017.1 GCA_022843285.1 Minisyncoccota bacterium | reverse complement strand
GGGAGGGGTGTCGTGTACTGCTCCACCTGTGACGCGCCGCTCTTCCGCGGCATGGACGTCGCCGTGGTGGGCGGCGGCAACGCGGGCCTCGAGGCGGTGGTGGACCTCATCCCGTACGCGGGGAAGATTTACCTCCTGGACCGGAGCGGCGAGCTGCGCGGTGACGCCCAGACGCAGGCGACGGCGCTCGCGAGTGAAAAGGTGACCCGCGTGCCGAACGTCACGGCCCTCGAGGTGCTCGGGGAGAAGATGGTGAATGGCCTCAGGTACCGGGACAACGCGACGGGTGAGGAAAGGGACCTCTCCGTGCACGGCGTGTTCGTGGAGATTGGCACCATCCCCAACAGCGACCTCGTCAAGGACTTCGTGAAGACGGATGACCGTGGGCACGTGGTCACCGACCCCACGACGCAGCGCACGAGCCACCCGCGCATCTGGGCAGCGGGCGACATCACGGACGGGCGCTACCAGCAGAACAACATCGCGGCGGGGGACGCGATCAAGGCGCTCCTCAACCTCTACGACGAGGCGAAGCTGGGCTAGCGTGAACGCGCAGAAGGGGCGTCCGAATCACGGACGCCCCTTTTTTTCAGGTGGCGAACATAATGGCGATGAGTGCAACGCCGCAGATCATCGCCGCCGCTTGCCACTCCTCGAGGGGCTCGTCAAAGACTCGCCTCTTCGCCGCTCGCACCATTGCTTCGATTACAGAGAGAATCACTATGGCTACGAATATGCCGATGCAAATGAGCACGGTGAACGTATCGCCCAGCCACTGTCTCCGGTTCATTGTCGTGTTCCCCATGGAGCACCTCCGCTTGCTAAATTTTGGCTTTAACCAATTTCTGTTATTCCACCTTTGAAGGTTTCTGTAAAGCAAAGTGCCGGGCGTCAGCCCGGCACTCCTTCTGTCCGCATCACTTCCTGCACTCGAGAAAGATGTTGGTTGCGGGTCTGTTGCCGTTTTGGAGACCGATGACCGGTCCGTCTGAGTTCAGGACGTGAAGCTCCACCGTCACCCGATCGCCGGGCATGGGGATGCGCTCCCCGCAGGTGTGCCCCAGGTACGCAGCCCAGGTTCCACTCCTGCCGTCGAGCTTCACGGCGACGATGCGCGAGTTCTCCGTTCCCTCGGCGCGACGGTGGTCCACGCTCGTATCTTCGCCCAGGGGCTCCATGAGAACCACCGTCGCGGGGATGCCCGTCTCCACGTGCTTGTACACGGGGAGTGCGAGGTTTTCCTTGTCGCTCAGCTTGTCCTGCAAAAAAATGAAACCGAAAAAGATTCCAGCACCGAGCAGTACGCCCGCCGCTTTCTTCAGAAATTTGTTCATACCGCGTCTTCTCCAGATGTATAGAATTTTGTACCTCGTACTGAGCGGCATCTCACCACAGTTTCTCGAGGCAGGCAAGGCAGCCGGGGGACTAGCAGTCTCCCAGAGGGATTGCTAAAATCCTCCGGCACAGTAACCAACAGCCAAAGGAAACATGAAGCTAAACCCACTTGGATCAAAAGTTGTTCTCGAGCCCCTCGCCCAGGAAAAGGTGACGAGCTCGGGCATCGTCATTCCCGACAGCGCCGAGAAGGGGCGCCCCGTGCAGGGCACGGTGGTCGCCACCGGCCCCGGTGGCCTCGACGACGCTGGCAACCGCATCGCCCCGTCCGTGAAGGTCGGGGACCAGGTCCTCTTCAAGAAGTACGGACCTGATGAGGTGGAGGTTGATGGCACCAAGTACCTGGTGGCAGATGAGTCGGACATTCTCGCAGTAATCACCCAGTAACTTTTGAAGCTCTATGGCAAAGAACATTGTTTTCAACGAAGACGCGCGCCTCAAGATTAAGGTCGGCATCGACAAGCTGGCTGAGGCCGTGAAGATGACGCTCGGCCCCCGCGGCCGCGCGGTGGTCGTCGAGAAGTCTTACGGCGCCCCGATGGTCACCTTCGACGGCGTGACCGTCGCCAAGGAGATTGACCTCGAGGACAAGTACGAGAACCTCGGCGCCGAGTTCATCAAGCAGGCTGCGGACAAGACCAACGACGTGGTCGGAGACGGCACCACGACCTCCGTCGTCCTGGCGCAGGCGATGATCGACGCGGGGGAGGATGCCATTCGCGAGAAGGGCTTCAACGTCATCCAGCTCGCCGAGGAGCTCAAGGCGAGCATCGCCGGCGTGGTGGCGGGCCTCGAGTCCCAGAAGGAGCTCATCAACGACGAGCAGAAGATCAGGGAGGTGGCCACGCTGTCCGCCAAGGACGCAGCTATCGGCGGCCTCATCGCGGAGGTCATGGCGAAGATTGGCAGGGAGGGCGTCGTGACCATTGAGGACAGCAACACCGTGGGCAACAGCTACGAGATGGTGGAGGGCATGCAGTTCGATCGCGGGTACGTGAGCCAGTACATGGTCACGAGCCAGGAGCGCATGGAGTCCGAGCTGGAGAGCCCGTACGTGCTCGTCACGGATCGCAAGATTGGCTCCATCCAGGAGCTGCTCCCGCTCCTCGAGAAGATCATGGCGACCGGCAAGAAGGAGCTGCTCATCGTCGCCGATGACGTCGAGGGCGAGGCGCTCGCGACGCTCGTGCTCAACAAGATTCGCGGCATCGTGAACGTCCTCGCCGTGAAGGCGCCGGGCTTCGGGGACCGCAAGAAGGACCTCCTCGCCGACATCGCCACCGTGACCGGCGCGACGCTCATCACCTCCGAGCTCGGGAAGAAGCTGGAGGACGCGGTCGTCGAGGACCTCGGCCACGCGCACCGCGTCGTCGCCACCAAGGACCAGACCACGATCGTGGGAGGCAAGGGCGACGCCGCAGCCATCCAGGAGCGTGTCGCGCAGATCAAGGCGCAGGCAGAGCGGACGGACTCCGAGTACGACCGCGAGAAGCTGCAGGAGCGCCTCGGCAAGCTGGCAGGCGGCGTCGCGGTGATCAAGGTTGGCGCACCGACCGAATCCGCGCAGAAGGAACTCAAGCAGCGCGTGGAGGACGCGGTCGCGGCGACCCGCGCGGCCATGGAGGAGGGCATCGTGCCGGGAGGCGGCATGGCGCTCCTGAACGTCCGCATGGGGCTCGCCGAGCCCGCGGGCGGTGACGTGGCCAAGGCGGCGCACGGCATCCTGGTGCGCGCGCTCGAAGCACCCATCCGCTCCATCTTCGCAAACAGCGGCCAGGGTGCCGAGCGCGTCGACGAGCTCAAGAAAGAGAAAGGTGCGAGCACCGACCCGTGGCACGGCTTCAACGCCCAGACCTCCGAGGTGACGAACCTCAAGGAGGCGGGCATCGTGGACCCGCTCAAGGTGACGAAGACGGCGTTCACCAACGCCATCTCGGTTGCGGCGAACTACCTCATGATCGGAGCTGCCGTGACCGTGGTACCCGAGGAGAAGAAGGACGGGGGAGCGGACATGGGAGGCTTCTAATAAGAGATCACCCCTCTGCCCGTCTGATAGACTGAAAACCCATGCACAACGCCGTCGCCCAACGTGCCGCCAACCTCACGAAGACGCTCCTGCTCTTCGTGGGGTTCTCGGTGCTGCTCATCGCCGTGGGGTACGTCCTCGCGAACGTGTACGGCAGCAACGCCATCCTCTTCGCCGCGGTCGGCATCACGCTCGTCATGACGGGCGTCAGCTACTTCTTCTCGGACAAGATTGCTCTCCGTGCGAGTGGCGCGAAGCCGGTTTCGCAGTCTGAAGCTCCCGAGCTGTACGCCATGGTGCAGCGCCTCTCCTCTGCGGCGCAGATTCCCATGCCGCGCCTGTACGTCACCGAGGAGCGGCAGATCAACGCGTTCGCCACGGGTCGCAACCCGAAGCACGCTGCGGTTGCCGTGACGCGCGGCATGGTGGAGAAGCTCACCTCGGCTGAGGTTGAGGCGGTGCTCGCGCACGAGATCTCGCACATCACGAACCGCGACATCCTCGTGTCGTCGGTGGCTGTGGTGCTCGCGGGGGCCGTCGCGACGGGTGCCCAGTTCCTGGGCAACAGCATGCTCTTCGGCGGCGGAGACGATGATAACCGCAGCCCAGCCTCGATGATCCTGAGCGTGTTCCTCATCATCCTCGCCCCGATCGGGGCAACCATCATGCAGCTCGCCATCTCGCGCCGCCGTGAGGCGCTCGCCGACGTGTCCGGCTCGATGCTCACGGGCAAGCCGCTGGACCTCGCGTCTGCGCTCCAGAAGATTGGCTCTGACGCGACCCCGATGCTCCGCGCGAACGATGCGACCGCGCACCTCTGGATCAGCAACCCGTTCAGGGGCAAGCAGGCCCTCGGGTTCCTGCACAAGCTCTTCATGACCCACCCGCCGCTCGAGGAGCGCGTGGCTGCGCTCGAGCAAATCGCGCGCGGGTAAAAGAAAGCACCGGGTTGAGAGCCCAGTGCAGTTCTACGTTTCCGTCTGGCATGAGGTTCATCAGCTTGATGGCGCGAGTCGCCACGCCGTCCAGGTAGGAGAGCGTCACCTCGCGGTTCATCTCAGCCTGGTCGTACAGCCACTGGTCATCTACCGCCGAGGCGAGCGCCATCGCGGCGTGCAGCGGTATGTCGCCGCACGCGTTGCCGGCGAACGTCGCAATGGTGGATGCCGTGCGCACCACCCAGGCTTGGTGTCCCCTCACGAGCGTGAATGGGATTTTGAAGTACCGCCCCGGTAGCGGGACGTGGACCACGCTCTGCTTCATGCACGACAGGAGCCCCGCCATGAGCACCTGCCCCTTGGCGAACGCGTCCGCACGCCCCAGGTCCATGCCCACGCTGACGTTGCCGTAATCCAGACGGTCACCGGTCACGCTGTAGATCAGCGCGCCCATGCCCATCTCACGAACGGTCGGGGAGTCGATGCCTCCCGCCGCGTTCAAAATTGCACTGCCGACCACCCTAGAGACGGTCTGCCTGTTCCGTTCCATAACGCACCTCTCTTTATGTTTAGTCAGTACTAAGTGCTAGGAAACCACAGGTCTTTTGCTCGCGCAACGTGACCTGGCGCGCCGGGGCGCAACACCCTAGAATCCCCTCTGCACGGAGAGGTGCGTGAGCGGTTGAAACGGCAGTCCTGGAAAGACTGTATACCGTAACTGGTATCGAGGGTTCGAATCCCTCCCTCTCCGCCGTGCGAACAGAAAGGGACCCTCACGGGTCCCTTTCTCGCTAGCGCTCCGCGATTGCCTTCAGCTTCTCGAGCCCACCGTTCCAGTACTTCAGGAACTCGTCGTGGTAGCTCTCCTCGATGTCCATGTCGATGTTAACCTCGGTGCCGCCGTCTTTTTCGGTGAGCGTGTAGTTCTCGAAAGATGGCGCCCACTGCTCCACCTCGGGGCCATCCATGAGGCGCACGCCGTCTTTGATAATGCCGAGGTGCTTCACCGAGACGAACTCGGGCTCGCGCACCTCCTCGATGTGGCTGACCATGCCACCCTCGCCTCCCGTGCCGTCCGGTGACGGCCCGAGGAACAGCATCTCCGATCCGGTCGTCCAGCTGCCGCGGTAGTACGAGCCCGGGTTGAACGCGGACGTCCACTCGCGGTACGTCTCGTCTTGGAGCATGGAGTCCCAGACCTTCTGGCGAGGGGCGTTGATGAAAATGGACGCGTGGAGCTTCTTCATGCGCCCATTGTACTA
>JALHNY010000016.1 GCA_022843285.1 Minisyncoccota bacterium | reverse complement strand
ACCGTGACGACCACCTGCACGTCACGGCGCATGCGCTGGTCAAAGAGCGGGCGGATGGTGCGGTCAATCAGCCGTGACGTCAGCGTCGCCTCGTCGCTCGGCTTGCCCTCGCGGCGCATGAAGCGGCTGCCCATGATCTTGCCGCCGGCGTAGAAGCGCTCCTCGAAATCGACGCGGAGCGGGAAAAAGTTAGCCGAGACGTCGCGGTCGCTCATGGTTGCCGTGGCGAGCACAACCGTGTCTCCGGCCCGGGCCAGGAGGGACATGTCCGCCTGTTCGGCGAGGTCCGTGATTTCGAGGGTGACGTCGGACGCACCCACGCGGTGCGTGAAAGTTTTCTTGTTCATGCTTCTAGGTTAGTGGAGCCTCAGGACCTGCGCCAGGTGCGCTTCACCACGCCCGGGGCGGTGGTGAGGTCGATGAAGCGGTCCGCGATGTCCTGCATCTTGCCGCTCGTGCTGGGGCGGAAGGCCGCCACCTCGACGTACTTGCCCATACCCCAGCGGAGGTAGTCCACGAGGGGGATGAAGTCGCCGTCTCCCGTCACGAGGACGATGACGTCGAGGCCCGGAGCCGTGCGGATCGCGTCCACCGCCATCCCGACGTCCCAGTCCGCCTTCTTGGATCCATCCGCGTAGATCTGGAGGTCCTTGAGGCGCAGCTCGATGCCCGCATCGGCCAGCGCTGCGAAGAAAGACTCCTCAGAGGACTTCTGCTCCTCCTCGCCCTCCTTCGGAGCCTGCTTTGCGGGCGCCTTGGGGGCGACGCCATCAGCCTTGCCGGCATCCTCGAGCTCACGTGCCGCCAGCACCGCTTCGGAGCGCACGGCGTACGCGAGCGCGCGGACGAGCTGGCGCTCTCCGGCGAGGAATGAGATGAGGTCACGGTAGCTGACGCGGCCACGTCCGCGGTGCAGGTGCTTCGCCGAGTGGTACAGGTTCTGGACGTCGATGAAGATGCCGACGCGCTGGAACTTGGCGTACCCGGGGGAGGGGCGCTGTTGGGTGGTCACTTTGACACGAGACGACTCACTGGGAGTCGTCTCGGTAGCTACTGCAGGCTTAGCGCTTGAGGCCGAGCTTCTTGATGAGTTTCGCATAGGATGCCGGCTTCGTGGCAGAGAGGTAGGAGAGCAGGCGGCGGCGCTGGCTCACCATCTGGAGGAGGCCGCGGCGAGATGCGTGGTCCTTCTTGTTGATCTTGAGGTGCTCGGTGAGGTCGGTGATGCGCTTGCTCAGCACGGCAACCTGAACCTCGGCAGAACCAGTGTCCGCCTTGTGGGTCGCGTTGTCCGTAATGATGCTCTGCTTAATAGTTTTCGAAAGCATGATGACGCCACGATACCACTCATGTGGGAAATGCGCAAGGGCTCTTATGTCGCGAAATGTGGTACCATATTCCCATGAGCCGTCTAGAGCAGTACCTGCGGGATTACCTGGACTACCTGGAGATCGAGCGCAACCGGTCCGTGAAGACCATCGAAAACTACGAGCGGTACCTCCGGGCATTCTTCGACTTCAGCGCGGCGCGAGTTCCGGGAGACATCACGGACGATGAGGTGCGCAACTTTCGCAAGCACCTGGCCAGGCGAGACCTCTCGAAGGTGACGCAGAGCCTCTACATCATCGCGCTGCGCAATTTTCTCAAGTACCTGCGCAAGCGAGACGTGGCGTCGCTCGCGCCGGAGAAGCTGGAGCTGCCGAAGATTGAGAAGCGGCAGATTGACGTCGTGGATGAGCGCGACCTCGCGCGCCTCCTCGCCGCTGAGTACGACGAGGGCCTGCGCGGGCTGCGAGACCGGGCAATCATCGAGATCTTCTTTTCCACGGGCATGCGCCTCTCCGAGGTCCAGTCCCTGGATCGCAACGTGGACTTCGGCCGCGGGGAGATGACCGTGCGCGGAAAGGGGAGGAAGCTGCGCGTCGTCTTCCTCTCGGACCGCGCCCAGGACGCCATCAGGGTGTACCTCAAAGCCCGGGGTGATCTCGAGGATGCCCTCTTCGTTGGCATAGATCGTGCGGGCAGGATCATCGGCCGCATCAGCGTCCGTGGAATCCAGCGCATCGTGGACCGCCAGGCACGCCGTGCTGGCATTGCAGCGGCTATCCACCCCCACCAGCTCAGGCACTCCTTTGCCACGGACCTTCTAGTGAACGGGGCAGATCTCAGGTCGGTGCAGGAGCTCCTGGGGCACGCCAACATTACGACGACCCAGATTTACACCCACCTGACGAACCGGCAGCTCAAGGAAGTGCACGAGGCCTTCCACGCCCGGAAGGTACCTAAGAAAAGCTAACAAAGTGGTGCTGGGAGGGAGAGTCGAACTCCCACGAGGTTGCCCCCACTAGCTCCTAAGGCTAGCGCGTCTACCAGTTCCGCCATCCCAGCGTAGGCCCATTCTACCCGGCTTACGGTATTTTGACTATTTCTTGTTTAAATGGTATAATTTGACCAAGAAGTTTGAAATTTTAATAAGAAATTAAGGAGATTAGTTATGAAATCAACAGCGGGTTGGACCGCAGCGTGCATCGTTGCGGCTTCTGTAGTGGCGTTGCTTCTCGGGGTGTTCGTAGCATCCACGTTCGGAGGTAACATGGGTTTCCTGTGCTTCCTCGGAGTCATGTTCGTGTTCTTCGGGCAGGGGCTTTACCAGGTTTCTGCGGATCCTCCGCAGGTCATCATCGTCACGATCTTTGGAGACACCACCGGTGTCATACGGAGATCCGGGTGGCGTTGGCTGCCACTTCGGGGCTTGGTATTCGATGCAATTCCGCTTGATATTGGCATCGTGAACGAGGACATCGAGGAGGTGTCTTACTTCACGAAGGACAATGTCGCCGGAAAAGCTCCCGTTTCCTACTCGTGGCAACCAATTAGCGAGCCGAATGCGGAAGCCGAGACTGCCGACGGCAGGGCGGTGCACCCGCTCGTGAATTTTCTCGCCGCGGGCAAGAAAGACGGAATCCACGACATCATGAACGACAAAGTCATTGGAACTTTTGTCGAATTCATGAGGGGAAACGTGGAAACGTGGCAGGATGCTCTATCGGTGGGTGATCTCGCGGTGTCGGCTATCTTTAAGTCAATCACCGGAGAGGGAAGTTTGCCGACGAGCATTCGCACGAGCGTCTTGTTCAAGCACTTCAAGCTCCAGAAGGAATCCTACAACGAAGCTGATAAGAGTTCGTTGGAGCTTCCTGCAGATGCGGCGGACGCTGATGTAACCGCAAAAATCGAGGCGCAGATTGCGGATGATGAGTCAGGAGATTTCGGCAGAATGGTTGCTCGAGATCATCCGGGCGTGTCATACCGGACGCACCTTGAGGAACGCGTGGGCAGTCGCTACAAGCAGCTCGCCCTTCTCCGAACCGGTCGTGCGAAGTGTGACCTGCCAGACTTGGGAGTCCGCTTCACGCGCCTGAACATCGGAGAGCGCGTGCCGGACGAGAAGGTGGTCGCAGCCGCGGGCAAAATCGTTATCGAAAGGCTCGAGCGTGAGTCTGAGAAGATTCAGGCAGAAGCCAGGAGAGACCAGGTCAGAGAGCTGGCTTCCCTGAAAGATAACGATGGTAACCCGGTGCCAAACGATCACGCTCGGCGTTTGCTCGAACTGCAGCAAGTTGAATCTGGCAAGAACATCAACTACATCGCGCTCTCTGTGGGGTTACCCGAGGGAGCTGAGGAGTTGGTGGGCAAGCTGGCGGATACGGTCAAAGCAGCAGCTCCGCTCGTCGCTCCCATCGTTGCCGCGAAAACAACCGGCAAGGGCGGTAGCGGCAAGGGTGGATCTAAAGGAGGCGGAACGAAATGAACTACATCCAAACGCTAGTGAAAGTCGCCGCGGGTCTCGTCGCCTTCCTGGTGCTCGGCGCGTTCTTCACCCGGCTCTCTCCGAGCAAGCCAGCGAGTTCGCTGGTGAGCGCACGAGGTGTCGGTGAGGTCATGAAAGAGGGCACGCTCAAAGACACGTGGGAGCGGTTCGACATTCCGGTTGGCAAAGGCTGCGATGTTTACACGAACGTGGAAAACACGCTGGTCGCGGTCAGACCGAATGGTGACTACTCTCTCGCTTACAACATGGATCCGACGGGCATCGGAACTTTCGCCTCAACCGGGGAACCGGTCGGAGCGAAAATCAACCGTCGCATCCTCTACATCCTCTACCGGGGAGAGGGATCGAACGTGGGCACACCCTACGTCGTCCTCTGCTGGTAGCAGCAAAACTGAAAGGCTCCGGATTGCTCCGGAGCCTTTTGTCATCTCGAGCGGAAAGCTTAGATGTTGCAGACGTCAAACGAGCTGCCCTGGTTGCCGCTGAGGACAAAGTTGCCCACGATGACCGGAACCGCACGCGCGAGGAGCGCGACGGCGACGGCTACAGCAGCGAAGATGAGCGTCTTGTTTGCCTTGCTGACCGCCTCGGGGTCGCCCGCAGCCGTGAGGTAGCGGTACGCCGCGAGAAGGACGAAGCCGACTGCGGCGAGCAGCAGCGCGAAGAAGACGTAGTTGAAGATCGTGCAGACGAAGCGAATGATGCCACCAGTGTCGGTGCCAATGTTCGTTTCAGTCGGCGACGGGAGGCCCACGGTGCCGTTACCGACCTGCGCGAGGGCGAGGCCAGCGGGCAGGAGCACGAGCGCGATGAGCGCGAGAGAGATAACTTTCTTCATGGTTCGTGTCAGATTGAGCGACCTTTTACGAGGCTAATTGTACGTAAAAACAAACCCCCTGCAAAGCAGGGGGTTTGCGGCTAGGTGCCCGGGTTGGGCGTTGTCGTGTTTGGCTGAGTCTGGGTCGTCCCGGTCGCACAGGGGTCCAGGCGAGCCGATCCTGCCACCACGCTGCCCACCAGGATGGGCATGGTGCGGGCGAGAATCGCCACCGCTACGCCGATTGCCACGTAGATGAGGGTGTTGTTCGCCAGGGTCACCTTCGCCGGGTCGCCGGCGGAGGTCATGTAGCGGTACCCGGCTACGAGGGCCATGATGATGCTGAAGATGATGGCTGCCGTGAAGAGCCACGAGAGCACCACGGTGCAGAGGAAGGTCTGCAGGGCAGTGCCGCTGGCAACCGGCTCCACCTTGCCCGGCAGGGGAAGCTGGGCGTGAGCAGTCGAGGAGATGAGGTCGAGGAGAAATTCCATGGTGTAAGTGTACGCCCTGCTCCGCTAGCGGCAAATGGTGCTGATGTCGGTGCCGCCCGAGACGTTCAGGACGCTGCCCACGAAAATGGGCACCGTCCGGGCGAGAATGGCGACCGCCACGCCGATGGCAGCGTACACGAGCCGGTTGGTCGAAGCCTTCACCTTCGCCGGGTCTCCCGCGCTGCGCATGTACTCGATGGCAGCCCAGAGTACCAGCACGATGCTGAAGATGATGGCTGCCGTGAACAGCCAGCGCAGGCCGAGGCACGCCAGGCTCAGAACGTTGCCGCTGGTTCCGCCAATGCTGCGCGGGGCTTTGATGGGAGATCCCATTTGGGCGTGCACAGCCTGAGCCTGCAGGAAGAGCGAGAGGAGCGGGATGGTGACGTACCTGATCATGGGTCTAGCAAGCTTTTCCGAGACCCCCGCCCACGAGTCCGGACACGAAGAAGGGGAACGTGAAGGCAATCAGCGCGACCGCCACCCCGACGGCAGCCCAGACGAGTCGCCCGGTTGCTTCCCTCACCTTGCCGGGATCGCCGGCAGATTGCATGTACTTGATGCCCGCGATGAGCACCATGACGATTGAGAGAATGATGGCAGCCGCGAAAATCCAGTCTGCCGCTGCGCACGCGTACTTCACGAGGCTCGATCCGTCTCGGGAAATCAAGCCGTCAATCCTGTTGGGCTCCACGATGCGCTGCGCGTGCGCGATGTTAATGAAGTGGGCAAAGTTCATGGCTAGCAGGGGTCGGCGAGTGATGGATCGCCGAGGACCGTCGCGATAATGAAGGGCATGGTGCGCGCTACGAGTGCCACGGCAAAGCCAATGGCAGCCCACATGAGCTGCTTGTGCGCCTCGGCAATCTTCCCTGGGTCAGCGCCGTTGGTGATGTACTTGATGCCGGCGAGCAGGACGAAGATGATGGTGATGATAATCGCGCCCGTGAAGACAACGTTCACGACGTCACACGCCTTGGACACGATGTCGTTTATGCTGCTGAACAGCGGCTTGGTCGACGTCGGGTTAGGGTTGGTGGTGCCCTGGGCTAGCGCGAGGCTGGGTAGCACGAGCAGGGCAACCAAGACGAGGCGGGAAAGTGCGGTCGTGATCATGGGCCTTGGGTGCTCTGAATCCAGTTGCTGATGATCGTGGTAATGGAGGTGGCGAGGAGCAGCACCGCGAAGCCCACGACCGCCCAGAGGATGTAGTCTTTGCCCTTGCTGACGCGGCTCGGGTTGCCGCCAGCGGTGATGAGGTAGTACGCGCCAATGATGATCATGATGGTGACCACCGGAATGGCGAGCGCGGTGAGACCCTGCAGAATCGTGGCGAGCAGGCTGTCCAGGCTCTCGTTCTTGAGGGGGTTGAAGAGCTCAATCTTGGTGACCGGCTTGTTTTGGTTGGTGCCCT
>JALHNY010000015.1 GCA_022843285.1 Minisyncoccota bacterium | reverse complement strand
CCCAGAAAAAGGTAACACCCCGCCATCGTGGAAGATGCGGGGTGTCAGGTCGTGCTCAGAAGCTGTACGAGAGCTGGGCACGGAAACCAGTTCTCTCGCTGCTGTTGCGGTACACGCCGCCCTCGGCTGTCAGTCGGTTCGTCAGCTTGAAGCTGCCGTAGAGACCAGACGTGACCTTGGGCTTCGCGCCGCGGGTGAAGCGTCCGAACCACTCGTTCACCACAGAGATCCTGTCGGTGATGCGAATGGACGGTCGCGTGATGATCGCAGACGTGGTGGCGCTGCGCTGCCGGTTGAGAGGAATCTCGACCGCAGCGTGGGGTGTCATCCATGAGAATCTTCCCCGCTGGAGCCACACGCGCGCGCCGGTCACGGCGTACACGGTGGTGTCACCGTCGCGCGGCTTGAAGGTCATCAGCCCGCCGATAGCCGAGACGCGAGCGGAAAAGTTTTTACCCTTCCACTCCTTCAGCCTCTGCGTCGCGTAGGCGTAGGTTCGGGTGAACGCGCCACCTTTCACCACGATGCCCTCGAAGCTGGTCCCGGACGGAGCGTAGGTTGCCCCGACCATGGTGGTCGAGACCGGACCGTCCTCGTCGCCCTCGACGCGCTCGGTGATGGAAAACGTCCAGGGGGACTTTTTCTTCGCACCGCCGTCGGGGCTCTGCGCCTTCGCCGTGCCCACGCCGCCACCGATGAAGCAGGAAAGGATTCCGCCCATCGCGTAGGTGACGTACCTCAGGTTCACGGTCAGCTTCGGGTGATCTGCGAAGAGCAGCCACCCGGTAATGAAGAACGCGGGACCCGAAGCGGTGGCAGCCCACGGTCGCCAGTCGCTCAGGAAAGCTGCCGCGACCACGAGTGCCGATTCGCCGGTATGCCACTGCACCTGGAGGAACACGCCGAGCAGCGCGAAGGGCAGCGTCAAGAGAAACGCGTAGCCCCAGGCCGTAGCCTGCGCCGTGAAGGTGTACTCCGGTGGTGCGGGTGCAACCGGGAGAGATCGGACCGAGGACTCGCTAGCCTTCCGCTGTGCTTCCACGAAAGCCGGAGTGCTGGCTACCTGCCAGAACTGACTCTTGGACTGCACGTTGCCCATGCCGCTCATGCCGATGCTGTTGAGCTGCATGACCAGGCTGCGCACGCGGTAGTCTCTGGTCTCGGCTTCGAGAACCTGCCCCACGAGCTCCAGCGTCCGCAGCTCGGTCAGAGATGCGAAGTAGGTCTCGAAGTCGCCGGGCTCGATTGCCGCAACCCTGTCGTTGAGCGCGCGAACCGCGGACTCGAACTGGGTGACGGTCATCTCCGGTGCGACCTGCTTCTTAGCGGCGAGCTCGCGCTCATCGCTGTTTTGCCAAGCGAAGTAGCTCGTCTTGATCGGAACCAAGAACATAGCCAGCATCGCGCCGAGGAGGAGCAGCATGGTGATCATGCGGAACCTCCGAACTGTTTGCGATTGGTTTTGTGTGTTGTGTTGCACAAAAACCTCCTTGTGTATTGATTTGTAAAACGGCCTTTCGGCTCAGGTAATTTATAACATTTTTTAACGTAAACGTCAAAGACCAGCGCGAGCTGGTCTCTGACTCCCCTTCCTGTCGGGCCGCCGAGAATCGAACTCGGTCTTTACGCACCCGAAGCGCACGTACTACCGGTATACTACGGCCCGTTTTCCTTTAGCCCCGGTATCCTACACGCTCCGCTGTGCAGCCTCAATGGCAGCCTGCTGGAGATCCAGGGCTTTCTTTTTCTGGTGGAGCTGCTTGGACTGGTGCGTGAAGACGTACAGCGTGATGACGGCGACGTACACGGCGACGAGGTCCGAGTGGACGTGGTACTTCCCGTGCATGGCGATGGATACGCCGAACAGGAAGATCATCACGACCGTCCAGAGAATGACGAACCACTCGCCCGGGTGCCGCCCGCGGTGCATGTCGTACCAGCGCTCGAACTCCTTCGTGCCGACGTAGAGCGCGAGGAGCCCCGTGTACAGGACCGCCACCGGCACGGCGAGGTGCTCGAGCAGCTCGGGCATGAAAAAGTTTGCGACCGTGAACGGAAGGACGAGAAGCGTCCAGGTGTTGAGCAGGACGCGCAGCATGCGATCTCCGGCGGGCATGGCCATGCGGCAAGTATACCGCACCGCGCGTCATTGTCAGGAATAAAAAACGTTGTATGGTTGCCAGCAGTAGCAAGTTTTCGAAACAGGAGGTGAGCTTTGAAAGGAAAATCGAAACTGTTCTGGTTCCAGGTCATCCTGGGCATCTGCTCCATTACGCCGCAGACGTACGGCTTCCTGCAGGGAAGAATCGGCGGCGTCACCATCTCGTTCTTCCTGATCAACGCCGCCTTCTTTCTCATCAACCGCCACGTTGCGCGCGAGGAGGGAAACCGGGAGGCGTTCATCATTTACTCGATGTGGGGATTCGCGTGCCTGGCGTACATCGCGCTGACGCTCATCGCGGGGCTGCCGTGGCGAGAGTCAGACCTGTACGCGACGGGCTCGTGCGTGGCGTTCGCCACGCTGGCGGTGCTGTACCGCAAGCGAAAAGGAGAGGAGTTGTTTGATCCCCTCACCAAGGGCATCACCAGCGGCTTCTTCGCCATCGTCCTGCACGCGCAGATCATCCTCGCCATGCGAGCAGACCAATCGAGCGCAGGCTTGAGCGGCATGATGATGCTCGTTGCCCACATTTCGATTACGTCGCGACTGTGGCAGGTCAGGGAGGTGCGGCCGCTCATGATTTCCGAACTGGCGCGCGAGCTCTCGCTCGTGGCGGCAACGGTAGCGTGGTGGTGGTACTGGTAACTAAGGAGAGGCCGGCTGATGCCGGCCTCTTTCACGTCCCTACCGCACGCGGTGCTGTTTCTTTAAGTCCTCGTTCAGGTTCTCCTCGTGCTCCTCGGCGCGCTCCCTGGCCTGCCGCGCGAGCGCCGCGCGCTCCGCGTCGGACATCGCGTGGATGGCGCGGGCACGCTCGAGCAGGTGCTCGCGCACGTTCGCCTGCGGGTCGTCGATGACCTCCTCGAGCAGGATGGCCAGCACCTGCCCCACGAGCGGACCCGGCTCGATGCCGAGCTCCTCCATGAGGTCCGTCCCGGACGCCTTGAGCATGGCCGGGCTGATCGGGTCTGCCTTCACCTGGTCAATCATGTAGCGGAGGTGGCGCAGCTTGTACGGCACGGCCTTCGGAACGCCGCTGCCGATGCGGTCCGCCTCGCGGATGCGGAAGAGGTCGTCCACGTGCTCGGGCCCGACGCGGCGGATGAAGCGACGGACTCCAGCGGGCGAGACCTCGTCCACGTTGTAGTAGAACATGTGGTGCCGGACGAGGTGCGAGACGCGGTCGTTAATTTCGCGCGGAAACTTCAGCCGCTCCAGGATGGCGCGCGCCATGCGCCCGCCCACGACCTCGTGGTTGTAGAAGGTCGAGTCCGGACCCTCCCCCCTCTTCACGCGGGGCTTCGCCACGTCGTGCAGCAGGGCGGCGATGCGCACGGGCACGTCGTACTTCTGGTCCACGGCGTACCCCATGGTCTTCAGGTTGTGCTCGTAAACGGTGAAGACGTGGTGCTTGTTCTGCGTGACGCCGACGCCCTCCTGGAGCTCGGGCAGCACCGCGGCGAGCAGGCCCGTCTCGCGCATGAGCTCGATGCCGCGCTCCGCGCCGTCCGAGCCGATGAGCTTCACGAGCTCGTCGCGGACGCGCTCACCCGAAATGTTCTGGACCGTGCCCGCGAGCTCGCGGATGGCGGCGAGTGTCTCTCCCTCAATGTCAAAGTGGAGCTGCGCGGCGAAGCGCACCGCGCGCATGAGCCGCAGCGCGTCCTCGCCGAAGCGGGCGCGCGGATCTCCCACCGCGCGAATGAGCCCAGCCCTGAGGTCGTCCTCTCCCCCGAACGGATCCACGAGCGCGCCGTCGCCGTACGCGAGCGCGTTGATCGTGAAGTCCCGCCGCGCGAGGTCCTCCTCGAGCGAGTGCGTGTGCTGCACCGAGGTCGGGCGGCGCGAGTCCTCGTAGTCCCCGTCGATGCGGTACGTGGTGACCTCGACGATCTCCGTCGCGGGGTCACCGGATTCCGTCTTCACGCCCACCGTGCCGAAGCGGTTCTCGTACACGTGCTCCGGGAACAGCTCCTGGATCTGCTCCGGCAGCGCGTTGGTGGCGACGTCCCAGTCGTTGGGGGTGATGCCGCGCAGTGCGTCACGGACGCAGCCGCCGACGAGGTACGCCTCGTACCCGCGGTAGCTGAGAAGCGCCACCACGTCCTGCACCTCTTTCGGGACGTCGAGGCGCATCGCTAGCGCAGCTTGGCGCCGCTCGCCGCGGTGACGGCGGACGCAATCTTGGCAACCGCCACGTCGACCTGCGCGTCCGTGAGCGTCGAGTCGGGTGCGCGGAATACGAGGCGCAGCGTCAGGCTCTGTGTACCCTGGGGCAGCTCGCTCCCGCGGTACCGCTCGAGGAGGTCGACGGAGGCGAGCTCCGCGATGCCGGCATCCTCTGCGGCTGCGATGACGTCGCCGGCGGGCGTGGCGCGAGGCGCGAGGAACGCGACGTCGCGCGTGACGCTCGGGAAGCGGGGCAGGTCCTCGAACTGCGGGACGCCCGCGATGAGGCACGCGGCGAGGTCCACCTCGCCGGCGCCCACGAGCGTGCGCCCAGACTCGGCAACCGTGAGGAGCGCGACGGTGCTCCCGCCGGAGACGAAGCTCAGCACCGCCCCGTCCTGGTGCCAGTGCCCGGCCACCTCGTGCAGCTCGAGCAGCTTCTCAATCGCACCCTTCACCTCGAGCGCACCCTCGTCGCCGGGCGTGGCGACGACCATGCCGAGTACCTGGCGCTCGTCGAGCTTGCCGCGGCTGTTCGCGTCCACGGTGCCGACCTCAGCCAGGCGCGCGCTGCCGGACGTGCGGAGCACGTCACCCGCCGCGGCAATGAGGTGCGGGAGCAGGCTCGGGCGCAGGTGCGTGCGCTCCTCGCTGATCGGGTTCGCCACCGTGACGAGGTCGCCCGTGACGAGGCCGGGGTACGGCGCGAGCAACGCCCAGTCCGCGGGCGCGAGGAACGACGAGGTGCGCACCTCATCAAATCCTGCCGAGACGGCGAAATCGATGGCTCGGTCCCGCGCGAGCACGGAGTGGTCGTCGTGGGTCGGCGAAGCAAAGACCGGAAGCGGCGTAGCCGGGAGGTTCTCGTACCCGGTGACGCGCGCGACCTCTTCGGCGAGGTCCTCCTGCGTGGCCACGTCGGTGCGCGTCGCCGGAACGGTGACGGAGAGCACTCGCTCACCCGCGCGCTTCACCGCGAAGCCGAGCGCGGTGAGGATGCGCGTCGCCTCCCTCTCGGAGACGTCCACGCCGATGAGGCTCGCGTACGCGTCGAGGCTGAACGGGAGCGCGAGGTCGCGAACCGGCTTGGGGTAAAAGTCCGACGAGTCCGTCGGCACGGCACCGAGTTCGACGAGGAGCTGGGTCACGCGTGCCATGCCCACGTCGGCGAGCGCCGGCGAGAGCTCGTGCGAGAAGCGCACGGACGCGTCGGTGATGAGCTTGAGCTTGCGGCTCGCCGATCCCACAGCTGAGCCCGAGAAGGTCGCCGCCTCCACCACGATGCGCTTGGTGGAGGAGCTCACGCCGCTCCCGGCTGCGCCCCGAATCCCCGCGATGGCCTGGGGGCCGCGGCGGTCTGCAATCACGAGGATGTCGGGCGCGACGCCGTACTCGTTGCCGTCCAGCCCCTCGAGCACCTCGCCGAGCTTGCCCCAGCGCACAGTCAGCGTGCCACCGGACAGCTTGTCCTGGTCGAACGCGTGGAGCGGCTGCCCCGTCTCGAGCATCACGTAGTTCATGACGTCCACGACCGGGCTGATGGGCTGGAGCCCTGCCTCTCTGAGCACGCGGATGATCTGCGGGGGCGTGCGGCGCGCGAACTTGGCCACGTCAAAGGAGCGGATGCCGTAGTGGCTGCAGGCGCCCCTCGCGGACACCTTGGCCTCAATGGTTCCCTCGTCCGTGGGGACGGCGGGAACCTTCACCGCAGGCAGGTGGAGCGGCACCTTGCAGATGGCGGCAATCTCGCGCGCCACACCCCAGTGCGAGGCGGCGTCCGCGTAGCGGTTCGCGGCGAGCTTCAGGTCGATGGTGTTGCCAGAAATTTCCTCCACCTCGAACGTGTGGCGGCTGATGAGCTCGGCGAGTTTCGCCTTCGCCGGAGTGCGCGGGACGAGGGCCGAGAGGAGAGAGTAGGAGAACTTCATGCTAGTTGAACTGCCTGCTGACGCGCGGGTCGCCGCTGTAGAGGAGGCGCACGTCGGTGATGCCGTGCTTGATCATGGCGAGGCGGTCCAGGCCGCACCCGAAGGCGAAGCCCTGCCACTCCCCCTTCTTGTACCCGGCTGAGGTGAACACGTGCTGGTGCACCATGCCCGCGCCCATGACCTCGAGCCACGGGCCCCTGCCGATGCGCACGTCTACCTCGAACCCCGGCTCGACGAACGGGAAGTAGCTCGCACGGTACCGGAAGTCCACGGAGCCATCGAAGAACTCACGGAAGAAGCCCTCGATGACGCCCTTGAGGTCCGTGAGGCTCGCCTCGCGGCTCACGGCGAGTCCCTCGATCTGCCCGAAGTTCACCTCGTGCGTCGCGTCGGTCGCCTCGTACCGGAAGACGCGCCCGATGGACACGATGCGCAGCGGCGGCTCGTTCTCCTCCATGAAGCGCACCTGCACGGGGCTCGTGTGTGTGCGCAGCAGCAGGCGCTCCGCGCGATCCTTCAGCGGCTCGAGCCAGAACGTGTCCCACATGTCGCGCGCGGGGTGGTCCGCGGGAATGTTCAGCGCATCGAAGTTGTAGTGCTCGGACTCGACCTCGGGGCCATCCACGAACGTGAAGTTCATCGAGCCGAACGCCTTGCGCACCTCGCGCTCCACGAGCGTGAGCGGGTGGTGCGAGCCGCGTCGCGGGGCGACACCCGGGCGGCTGAGGTCCAGGTCCTCAACGCGCGCGATGCGCTCCGCGGAGGCGAAGTGGAGTGCACGCGCGGCAACCGCCTCCTCAATGGCGCGCTTGGCTGCGGTGAGCTTCGGGCCGACCACGCGGCGCTGCGCCTCGCTGAGGTCTTTGAGCTGCTTGAGCTCGGCGGTCAGGCTGCCGCTGCGCCCCAGGTACGCGAGGCGAACAGCCTCGAGAGCTGCGGGGCTACCTGCTTTTGCGATCTCGGCGAGCGCGGGGTGGTTGGGGCGTGATGCCATGAAAATGATTGTACCAGGGGCGGG
>JALHNY010000014.1 GCA_022843285.1 Minisyncoccota bacterium | reverse complement strand
ATGCCGACGCTCGCGGCGAGCCCGAAGGTCGCCGTCACGCCGCGCTTCCCGCCGACGGCAATGGCGATGGCGATGAGCAGGCCGATGACCAGGAACGTCATCGGCAGGCGGTACCGGTCCGCGAGGTAGTACGTCACCTCGCCCGCGGCATCACTCCTTACCAGCACGACGCGGTCTCCGACCTGCACGCCATCTTCTGGATCGGCGAGGACGCCGCCGTGCACGACCGGCACCTCCTTCCCGACCTCGCTCCCGCTGTCCAGGCGGACGTTCAGCTCCTGGATGAGCCCCTCGGCTCCCTCCACGGTGCGGACGTTGGCTGACAGCACGGTGCCCCTCAGGAACTCGTCCGGCTGGACGGGAATGGGCGCCGCCTCTTCCTGCGCGAGCGACAGCCCCGGCAGAAAGACCGCCGTGAGGGTTGCCACGCCAAAGAGAATCCTAACGTGCGAGCGCATACTTTCTGGCATTGTACGTGAGAAATCCCTCCTGCGAGAGCTTGGCGAGGAGCGCCTTAACCCGCTCCGCTGGCTCGCCGGTTGCCTCGCGAACCTGCGCGAACGTCCGCGGCTTCTGCGCGAGGAGGCTGATGATCTTCCCGCGCAGCTGCCTGTCCGATCCGGCGAACTTCTTGTGCTTCGCGTACGTCGCGCTCCGCCTCGTGGCGTTGCCCGCGGTGCTCTTGAGAAACGCTCCGTAGTCCATGACCGCCCACCACCACTCGCGCGGGTTCTCCCGGTCCGCGGTTGCCTCGATGATGGGCAGCAGCTCTCTGTCCGTCACGCCGTCCCTCCCCTTGAAAAAGTGGTGGATGTACACCGCGCGCACGTTCGTCTCGAGGAGGCTGCCCGGCTGGTTCCACGCGAAGGCGCGCACGGCGCCCGCCGTGTACGGTCCCACGCCATGCAGCGCGAGCAGCGCCTTCTCATCGCGCGGCACTTTGCCGCCGTGCCCGCTGAGCACCTCCTGCGCGGTGCGGCGCAGCGCGAGCGCGCGCCGGTTGTACCCGAGACCCTGCCAGGCGATGAGCACCTCCGCCGCGGGCGCCCCCGCGAGATCCTCGAGCGTCGGGAACTTCTCGAGGAAGCTCTTGAAGTACCCGCGCACGCGCTCCGCTTGCGTCTGCTGCAGCATGATCTCGGACACCAGGATGCGGTACGGGTCCCGCGTCTGGCGCCAGGGGAGGTCGTTGCGCCCCGCGGTGCGGTACCGGTGCCACACGGCCTCCACGAAGCGGTCTCGCTGGCTCTTTCTGGGGAGCGGCATGGGTCCCAGTGTACTCCCTTGACGGCTGGCTAAATGGTTCGTACTGTTGGCGTTAGCTTTTTGTTTCAGCGCAAGGGTAGCTACCAGGGGGTATTGGAAGGTCCCCACGCTACCGCGCCGCGGTTCAAATTGTGTTCTGGGCCCAGTACAGGCGAGAACTTTGAACCGTAGGAAGGTTCGCAACCAGTTACCTCGGTGCGGGGTATTTCTCTTCAAATCTGGTTGCGGACCTTCACCCTTCCGCAAAAAGAAAGGCGACCAGTTGGTCGCCTTTTCTCACGCTCCAATTTTTTACCAAGCCGCGAGGATTGCACCCATGACCATGAGCGCGAGTAGGTAGTACGCGAGGTCGATCGTGACGAGCCAGATGGAGCGGCTCTCGTAGAACACCTTCATCGCGGTGAAGGGGAGCACGAAGCCGAGCCACACCCAGAACCCGCCCTCCGCGCCCTGCCACCCGGAGTACGCGCCCATGGACGCGAGGATCATGGAGAGGACGTACGCGACGATGACGAAGCAGAGGAACGGCGCCACGGTGACGCGCACGATGCCCATGCCCTTCATGTCGACGCTCGCGAGGCGCGCCCACGGCTTGCCGAGGAAGTACGGCGAGTACCAGAGCGAGCCGACGGCGAATGCCGCCACCGCTGCCACGAGAATTGCGAGGATGCTCATGACCCTAGTTTACCCCTGCGCGCCCGGCTGGCCACTCTTCTCCGCGCGCTTCTTCGCGACCTTCTCGGCGAGCTCGCGGAACTCGGTCTCGAGGCGGCGGAGCTCCTCCTCGCTCATGTTCTCGATGGTGACGAGGTCCGTGCGCGCGCGCCCGATGGAGCGGAGTAGCTCGTCAATCTTGAGGTGCACGGCGCGCGAGTCGCGGTTCTGCGTGTTCTGGATGAGGAACACCATCAGGAACGTGACGATGGTGGTGCCGGTGTTGATGACCAGCTGCCAGGTGTCCGAGTAGCCGAAGACGGGTCCGGTGATCGCCCAGCCAATGATGACCAGGAGGGCGAGGACAAAAACCCACGGGGAACCTACCAGCTCTGAGATGCGGTGCGCGAAGCGGCGGAAGAGGTCGTGCATGGGAAGGGGGAAGTTGTACGCGCATTGTACCCCCGAGAGGTCCCGCACGGAAACGGGCCCACTTCCGTGGGCCCGCTCGGTCCTCAGCCGGCAAACACCGGCATGAATGGTTTGATGACGCGCCTGATGGCGGCGCGGTGCTCTCTCTGCGCTCTGCAGCAGGTGCAGTCTCGTTCGTGCTGCGTGAGATCACCCGCGACGCGAACCAGCTCTGCCGAAGTGCTCACCTTGATGAGCTCCACGACGTGGGGCGTTTCCGTGAAGCCGCTCTCGCAGTACTCCTCGAAGTCTCGCTCGCTCATTTCTATGAGCGAGGCGAAGCGCTTCGCGTTCACCTCGCTGAGAATGCATCCCAGGTCGGGGTTGGTGCAGGGGTTCTGCTCGATGCTCTCTCGCAGGTTCCTGATCTCGGGGTGGCTCGTGACGTGCGCCACGAGGAACTGAATCTTGCCCGCGAAGCGCCTGTGCTCCGCCTTAATTCTCTCATCTCGTTGGGTGCGTTTCGGCATTTCTGACCTCTCCAGTTTTTATTTCCGGCGTACCGGATTCTGGCTTGAATTTGAAGGCTTTTTCCGCGTTGGGTCAAGCCCCAAGTGCCTTCCAAAAAGGCACCCGCCGAGCTACAATTGGGGTACCAATTCCCCATGGCAGAACCAAAGAAAAAGGCAGCTTCCTACGGTGCCAAAGACATCGTCGTCCTTGAGGGTCTAGACCCGGTCAGGAAGCGTCCGGGCATGTACATCGGCTCCACCGGCGCCGATGGCCTCCACCACCTCATCTGGGAGGTGGCGGACAACTCCGTGGACGAGGCCATGGCCGGGCGCGCCACGAGCGTCGTCATCGAGCTCCTGCCGGACGGGAAGGTCGCCGTCACGGACGACGGCGCGGGCATCCCGGTTGAGGTGCACCCGCAGACGAAGAAGTCCACGCTCGAGACGGTGCTCACCATCCTGCACGCGGGAGGTAAGTTCGGCGGAGACGGGTACAAGGTCTCCGGCGGCCTCCACGGCGTGGGCGTTTCGGTGGTGAACGCGCTCTCCACGCACCTCCGTGCCGAGGTGCGCCGCGACGGCTACCTGCACGTCCAGGAGTTCAAGCGCGGCGTGCCCCAGGGCCCGATCAAGAAGGCCGGCAAGGCCGAGGGCACGGGCACCAAGATCATCTTCCAAGCTGACGCCGAGATCTTCTCGACGACGGAGTACTCGCTCAAGCGCATCCTCGAGCACGTCCGGCAGCAGGCCTTCCTGACCCGGGGCGTCCGCATCTCCGTCATCGACCGCAGGGGAGAGGGCATCGACGCGCACGGCTTCTACTTCGAGGGAGGCCTCCACTCCTTCGTGCGCCACGTCGCCGGCGGGCACCAGATGGTGCACCCCGAGGTGTTCTACGTCCGCAAGGAGGTGGGCATCATGGAGGTGGAGGTGGCGTTCCTGTACATCGACACGTACGAGACGCGCGAGCTGTCCTTCGCGAACAACATCTACACCATGGACGGCGGCATGCACCTCACCGGCTTCAAGTCCGCCATGACCAGGACGCTGAACGCGTACGCGCGCAGCCAGAGCATCCTCAAGGAGAAGGACGAGAACCTCAGCAGCGAGGACGTGCGCGAGGGGCTCGTGTCCATCGTCTCCGTGAAGCTCCCCGAGCCGCAGTTCGAGGGGCAGACCAAGTCGCGCCTCGGCACGCCGGACGCGCGCACCGCCGTGGAGTCCGTGGTGAACGAGGCGCTCAAGGACTTTCTCGAGACGCACCCGCAGGCGGGGAAGGCGTGGATCGAGAAGGTGCTCCTCGCGGCGAAGGCCCGCAAGGCGGCGAAGGCCGCGAAGGAGACGGTGCTCCGCAAGGGCGTCCTGGACGGCCTGACGCTCCCGGGCAAGCTCGCGGACTGCTCCAGCAAGGACGCGTCCGAGTCTGAGATCTACATCGTCGAGGGAGACTCCGCAGGCGGCACGGCGAAGGCCGGCCGCGACCGCCGCACGCAGGCGATCCTCCCGGTGAAGGGAAAGATTCTGAACGTCGAGAAGGCGCGCCTCGACAAGATGCTCGCCAACGCCGAGGTGCGCGCCCTGGTGGTAGCGCTCGGCACGGCCATCGCGGACGAGTTCGACCTCTCGAAGCTCCGCTACCACAAGATCGTGCTCATGTCCGATGCGGACGTCGACGGCGCGCACATCCGCACGCTCTTCCTCACGCTCTTCTTCCGCTACTTCCGCCCGGTGGTCGATGGCGGGTACCTCTACATCGCGCAGCCGCCGCTGTACCAGGTGAAGAAGGGCAAGGAGGTGCGCTACGCGTTCAACGATGACCAGCTCAAGGCTGCTCGCGAGGAGCTCTCCAAGCTCACGGCCTCGAAGAAGGCCGCGACCAAGAAGGCGAAGGAGGCTTCTGACGAGGCTCTCGCCGAGGAGGGGGAGGAGGCGACTTCCTCGAACGATCCGTACCGCGGCATCTCGGTGCAGCGCTACAAGGGTCTCGGTGAGATGAACGCGGAGCAGCTCTGGGACACGACGATGAACCCGGAGAACCGCACGCTCCTGCAGGTGACCGTGGAGGACGCCGAGGAGGCGGACAAGCTGTTCGACATCCTCATGGGGGACGTGGTGGCGCCGCGCAAGGCGTTCATCCAGGCGCAGGCGCTGTCCGTGAAGAACCTCGACATCTAGCTGCCGGGGATCCGCTTCTTGACGCTTTTCCCAATAAATCCGATACTGCTCTCACATCCCCGGGCGGGGTCTTTTTATAGAGAAAACATGAACAAAATCCGTACCTTCGTGCGCGAGACCCGCGCCGAGTTCTCCCAGATCACCTGGCCGCCTCGCAACGAGGCTATTCGCCTGACCTTCATGGTGGTCCTGTTCTCCGCCGTCTTCGCCGTGTTCCTCGGCGCCATCGACTACTTCTTCGGAGAGGCAATCAAGTCCGTCATCTTCGCACGCTAGGCATGGCACTTCCTCCCGAGCACAAGGGCATTCGCAACTGGTACGCGGTCCACACCTACTCAGGGTACGAGGAGGCGGTCATGCGCTACCTCAAGCAGCGCGTCGAGTCGCTCTCCATGGGTGACACCATCTTCCAGGTCATCGTCCCGACCGAGAAGCAGGTGCGGGTCAAGAACGGGCGCCGCTCCACCGTCGAGGAGAAGATCTACCCCGGCTACGTGCTCGTGGACATGATCCTCACCGAGGACTCCTGGTACGTCGTGCGCAACACGCCGCGCGTCACCGGCTTCGTCGGTTCGGACAACACGACCCCGACGCCGCTCGCCGCCGAGGAGGTGGACACGCTGCTCGGCCGCATGGGCCGCGAGGAGAGCACCTTCATGGTGGACCTCTCCGAGGGCGACCTGGTCCGCGTCATGGACGGCCCCTTCAAGGACTACGACGGCAAGGTGTCCGAGGTCGATTCCGAGAAGGGTCGCGTCAAGGTGACCGTGCCGATCTTCGGCCGTGATACCGTCGTCGAACTTGACTCTTTGCAGGTCAAAAAGCTTTAATCCTCCCCATGCGCAACACCAACCAGCAGTGCTTCTTCTGCTCCCAGAACATCGAGGTCATCGACTACAAGGACGTCGATTTGATCAAGAGGTTCACCTCGAGCCAGGCGAAGATCATCGACCCCATGCACACGAGGGTCTGCGCGTCGCACCAGCGCCGGCTCGCCCGCGCGATCAAGCTGGCCCGCCACATGGCACTCCTGCCGTTCGTGGCACGCTAGTTTTTCTGCGACTGCCATGAACCAAACCGCGGCGCTCCTAGATTGGGGTGCCGCGGTTTCGTTTGGGTACCTGACCACCCTCACCGTGGCGGCGGTCCAGCTGCCGTACCTGCTCATCGCCGCGGCGATCCTCGTCGGCGTGGTGTCGCTGTGGGGGAAGCCGCGCCAGTTCGCGAGGTACCTCCTGAGCCTGCTCGTCGCGGGCCTGGCCGCGCGCCTCGTCATCGTCGAGGCGGTGCGCATCCTGATCCAGACCGTGCGCCCGTACGTCGCGCTCAGCTTCGCGCCGCTCATTGAGCCGGTGCAGGAGCACTCGTTCCCGTCCGGGCACGTGTCCGTGCTCGCGGCGCTCGCCTTCACCGCGTGGAGGACGCGCCCGGCCGCGGGCGCCGCGCTGTTTGCCGGCGCCATCATCGTGGGCGTGGCCCGCGTGCTAGCCGGCGTGCACTGGCCGGTGGACATCCTCGGCGGCATGGCGGTGGGCGCGCTGACGGCGCTCCTGGTGCACGTGCTCGCGGACCGCGTCTTCAAGAAATGAACTTCTTCCACGCTGCAATCCTCGGGGTGGTCGAGGGGGTGACGGAGTTCCTCCCGATTTCCTCAACCGCGCACATCATGTTCGCGACGCGGCTCCTGGGCCTCGACCCGAACGGCTTCCTCTCGAGCTTCACGATCGCGATCCAGCTCGGCGCCATCGCCGCGGTGGCGCTCGTGGCGCTGCGCCGGCTCCTCGCCGAGCCGCAGCTGATCGGCATCACGGCGATCGCGTTCATCCCGACCGCGCTCTTCGGGTTCTTCGCGTACCCGTACGTGAAGGCGCTCGTGGGCGGCTCCGTGCTGCTGCCGATCATCACGCTCGCAGTGGGAGGCTTCCTGCTCATCATCTTCGAGCGCATGCAGGTGGGCAAGCTGACGACGGGGAATCGCCTGGAGGCTACGACCGCCCGCCAGGCGGTCCTCGTGGGCATCGCGCAGTGCGTGGCGTTCGTCCCGGGCGTGAGCCGCGCGGCCGCGACGGTGGTGGGCGGCATGGCGTCCGGCATGACGCGCAAGGCTGCGGTGGAGTTCTCGTTCCTGCTCGCCGTTCCGACCATGGCGGCTGCCACCGGGCTGGACCTCTTCGAGGTGGGCTTCTCGTTCTCCCCGCACGAGTGGCAGCTCCTGGCGGTCGGGCTCGTGACGTCGTTCGTGACGGCGCTCCTCACCGTGCGGTGGCTGCTCCGCTACATCGAGACGCACACGTTCGCGAGCTTCGGCCTGTACCGGATCGCCGCGGCGATTGTGCTGGCGATTGTGCTGCTCTGATTTTATTCACAGCTGTCCCGGGTTGCTTAGGGTAGGTGAGTGAAAGCCTTAGGAGGCAATTATGCCTTCGTCGATAGCCAAAACGTGAACCTCGGCATACAGGCACTGGGGTGGCGTTTGGATTTCCGAAAGTTTCGGGTGTACCTAGCTGAGAAGTACGGGGTTGAGAAGGCGTACCTTTTTCTTGGATACGTTGCGCAGTACCAAAGACTTTACGCGAAGCTGAGATCTTTCGGGTATGAACTTCTATTCAAGCCTACCGTTGTCGCTCCCGACGGTTCTTTGAAAGGCAACTGTGATGCTGAGCTAGTCCTCCAAGCAACGATTGATCTCGAGAACTATCGGCGCGCAGTAATTGTTACTGGCGATGGAGATTTTGCATGCCTGGTGCGATACCTGGACACGAAGGACAAACTAGAACGCCTTTTGATTCCCAATCGGCATCGGTACTCACGGTTGCTCGACTGTGCTAGAAGTAGGCTTGCCGCTATGAATAATCTTCGCGATCAACTTTGTCTTCCGTAAGGATGAAAAGCCGCTCTTGGGGAGCGGCTTTTCATAAAGGGTACCGGACAGGGACAGAACCGCAGCCAGGGACACCTTTGTCGTGATTACCCATAACCTAGCACATTCCGAGGATTTTTTCAATGAGCGAGTACGCAAAAGCGAGGCAGGGGCGCCTCGCTTTTGTTTTCAGATGCGGTCGTAGAGCTGCTCGATGAGCTTGTCCTCTTCGCGCTCGTGTTCCAGCAGGAATGAACATCGCTCGCACGTTTTCACGTGTTCGGAAAGTTCGTGGAGCAGATCCAGACGCTGGTCGTAGGTGAGCTTCGTTTTGAAGCCCTCCTCTTTGAGTTCGCTGCTGCTCTGCGGGAGCAGGTAGGCGAGCCGGAGCAGACCGTGGTGCTCGATGCGCCGCCAGAGCTTCTTTGAGGAGCACGTCTTTGCAAACATTTCCTTCTCGAACTGCTCCTGCGCGAACATCTGGTCCACGGATACGAGCCTGCGGTACGCCTTGTGCAGGATCTGGTCCTGCAGCGTATCCACGTCCTCTTCCGCGAAGTCCTCACGCATCGCGCGCCGGTCCAGGTGCCGGCTCACCACGTCCCAGACGTCACCCATCTTTCCATCGACGTAGCCCAGGAAGTGCAGCGAGAAGCCCACGCACCGCTTGCAGGTCATGAGGTGTTCCTCGACCTGCACGTTGATAACTTCGACGTCCTCCTCGCGGAGGCCCGCCGGCTTGTGCACCCGAACGTCTTCCACGGAGAACCCGCGGTACTCGCAGATGCGGTCTATCCCGAACGCCTCGATGTACGCACCGAGGGTCGGGTTCGTGCACGGCTCCTGGAGAAAGTCCTCGAACCTCCCCGGATCTGCACCCATTTGCACGAGGCACTCATCGAGCGCCACCTGCAGTTGCTTTCTGCCTCCGACGTAGCGTACGTCGATGCCCTGCAGTTGCGGTTTTGGCATGTGCTGCCACCTCCTCTCTCAAGTATTGGTTTGTAGTTTCCTAAGGGAAATCGTATCGCCGGAACGGGGGAGCGTCCAGATTGGGCATTTTCTACTATGAGGCTTATTTTGTTGTATTCTTAGCTCTTAACTTGTAATAAGAGAACTTTTATGATAGTTTCTTTCGGTAAAGTATAACAATAGTTCCCATATTACGACTTCGATGATCATGCCCACGCCTTTCGTCTCTGGCACCTTCAAGCGCCACTTTGCTGGCCAGGCTCATGAGTACAGGAGCTTTGTCCCCACGCCCATCAATCGTCCGTACCAGTGGGCTGATGCGCGCATTCCCGTGCTACTGGAAGAAGCGACCCGACTCGTTGGCGAGCTGAACGCCTACTCCACGCTCGTTCCTGATGTGGACTTTTTCATCCAGATGCACGTTCGCAACGAGGCCGTGAAATCCAGCCGCATTGAGGGCACCCGCACTAACATGGAGGAGGCGGTACTGCCCGAGTCTGAGGTAGATCCGGAAAAGCGTGACGACTGGTCTGAGGTGCAGAACTACATCCGCGCTTTGAACCACTCCATCGCGCAGCTCGAGACGCTGCCGGTTAGCATGCGCTTGCTCTACGGCGCCCACGCCATTCTGCTCGATGGCGTCCGTGGCGAGAGCAAGCAGCCCGGAGAGGTGCGGTCTAGTCAGAACTGGATTGGCGGTAGCAGCATCAATTCGGCGACCTTCGTTCCGCCGCACCCTGATGACGTGCGCCCGGCTCTCGGTGACCTCGAGCTCTTCTGGCATAACCGGGAGCTCCAGATTCCCCACCTCCTCAGAATTGCCATTTCGCACTACCAGTTTGAGACTATCCACCCGTTCAACGATGGCAACGGGCGTATTGGCCGCATGCTCATGACCCTGCAGCTCATGGACTACGGCATGCTGAAGAAGCCGACGCTCTACCTCTCGGATTTCTTTGAGAGGAACAAGGGTGCTTACTACGATGCTCTCACCCTCGTGCGCGAGCAGCACAACCTTGACCAGTGGCTGCTGTTCTTCCTCGCTGCGGTCATTGAAACGGCGCGCAAGAGCCAGAAAACCTTTGAGCGCATCATTGAGCTGCGCTCTGACTACGAACGTCGCGTGCTCGACCTCGGCCGACGCGCAAAGCCTGCGCACAAACTGATCGTGAGCCTCTTCTCAGAACCCGCCGTTACCGTTTCGGGCGCCGGGGCTCTTCTGGGCACCACCTTCGCATCGGCGAACCTCTTGGTGGGCAG
>JALHNY010000013.1:4925-10343 GCA_022843285.1 Minisyncoccota bacterium | reverse complement strand
TCGTGGCGCTCGTGCTCCTCAACTTCGTCTCCCTCTGGGTCGGCCTCGCGCTCGTGGCCCTCATCACCGCTGGCCTCGCGTTCATGCGCAAGACCAGCATTCGTCTGCCGCTCACCTTCGCGGTGATTGCGCTCGCCATGACGCTCGTCGGTTCGTACCTGCCGGCGCTCGGCGTCCCGCGCGCCGAGGTCCGCCCGACCCTCAGCGCGTCCCTCCCCGCGATCACCCAGACCGTGACCTCGCCGCGCGCGGTCTTCGGCGAGGGCCCCGCGACGTACGCGTACACCTTCGCCGCATCGCGTGGCTCCGAGCTCAACCAGGGTCCGTTCTGGTCCCTCCGCTTCAACCAGGGGTACAGCTACGTTGCCTCGCTGCCGGCAACGGTCGGCATCGTGGGCACGCTCGCCTGGCTCCTCCTCGGCATCGCCGCGCTCGACCTGGCGCGCCGCCGCCTCGGCAACCTCGTCACCGTGGGCGCCGCGCTCGGCGTGACGCTCACCGCGATTTCACTCCTCACGTACCCGAGCTCCTTCCCACAGCTGGTAGCCGGCGCCATCGCGCTCGGCGTGCTCGTCGGCTGGGGTGGCAGCAGGAAGTCGCTGGGCTTCTCCGGCCCGACCTCTCCGCGCCTCCTCGCGACCTTTATTGCCCTGGTTGTGATCGCGGCGGGATCGCTCGCGGGTGCCTACGTGGTCTCGCAGAAGTTCGCGGCTTCGCTGTACGCCGGTTCCGGCGTGCGCGCCCTCGCGGGCGGAGACACGGATGGTGGCCTCTCGAAGATTGCCCGCGCAGCCGCGCTGGACAGCTCTTCGGACGCGTACCTCCGCGCGCTCAGCCAGGTGTACCTGGTGAAGTTCCAGGAGCTCTCCGCATCTGAGGGCGCGGAGGAGCAGTCCCAGCAGATTCAGAGCGCCCTCCAGCTCGCCATCCAGACGGCGCAGCAGGCGACGCAGGTGAACCCGCAGGAGACCGCCAACTGGGACAACCTCGGCAGCATCTTCGAGGGCCTGACCCCGCTCGTGGAGGGCATGGGAGACCGCGCGCTCGAGGCCTACGCGGCTGCCGCGGAGCGCGACCCGCAGGGTCCGCAGTGGGCGCTCGCACGCGCCCGCGTGTACGCGGCGCTCGCCCAGTACCAGCGCACGAACAGCCAGCCCGCTGACGAGAGCTTCGCCAAGGCACAGGAGGCGGTGGACGCCGCGCTCGCGCTCAAGGCCGGCTACGTGGACGCGCTCTTCGTCTCCGCGCAGCTGCACTTCGGCCAGGGCAACGTGGAAGCTGCGCTCAAGCGCGGCGGCGAGGTGCGTGACGGCAACCCGTTCGACGCGGACCTCGCGTACCAGCTCGGCATGCTCTACTACCAGAACGAGCAGGTCGACGCCGCGCAGGCTGAGTTCCTCCGCGCGGTTGGCATCAACCCCGAGTTCGCGAACGCCCGCTACTTCCTGGGCCTGACCTGGAGCAGGAAGGGTGACGTCGCGAAGTCCATCGAGCAGTTCCGCTGGATCGGGGAGCGCAACCCGGACAACGAGGAGATCAAGAGGATCATCTCCAACCTCGAGTCCGGACGCCCCGTGCTCGACGGCGTCGCGGGTGAGCCGCCGGTTGCCGAGCCCGCGCAGGACGGACCGGTCTCGGCTGACGACCTCTAGGGTCTCCGGGCGTGAGAGAAAGGGAGGGCGTTTGCCCTCCCTTTCTCGTCTGTGATACAACGGCTCCAGTACTGGAGGTACAGACAATGAAAAAATGGATGGATACGTACGCTGGCGTGACAGGGTTCATGCACCGCGAGCACGTGAACGTTGCCGTTGCTGCGCTCGAGGGCACCCTGCCGCTGATGGTGGGCGTGCTAGCCAGCGAGAAGACGCTCTCCGGAGCTACGAACAGCAAGCCGAACCGCTACCCGAAGCGCGAGGACATAGCGGGCATCTTCCCGGAGAAATCTCCGCGGACGTTGAACCTGATACACCTCGGCGGGATTCCCGTGCGGACGCACCTCGGCGCGTTCATGCACATTGCGGAGTCTTACGGCGGAGAGAACTTTCAGGGTTTTCAGCTCAACGTCCACCTCCCGGACCCGGGGGTGCTGAGGGAGTGGAAGGCGCGGCGGCAGCGTAGCGGGCAGGACGCCTGCATCGTCTTGCAGTGCCGCGAGAGCGTCATTGAGCAGGGCGGGCGCAAGCCGAGAGCTGTCGTTGACCTGCTCGCGCCGTACGCCAACGTCGTCGACCACATTCTGGTGGACGGCAGTGGCGGAGAGGGCGTGCCGCTCGACGTAGACTTCTGCTCAGACGTCTTAGCAGAAGTTGCGCGCAGGCGGTGGAAGGTCGGCATGGGGCTCGCGGGTGGGCTCACGGCGGAGACGCTCGAGACTTGGCTGAGCAAGCTCGCGCTCTACTTCGACTTCAGCATTGATGCGGAGGGCGGGCTGCGTGATGCCGATGACCACCTGAGCATGCCGGCGATGCTCGATTACCTCGGCGTCGCGCGCACCCTGCTGGGGGAGCGCGTGGCGGCGTGACGTGAAGGGCCACCCGAGAGGGTGGCCCTAACTTTCTGTGCCGAGGGTGGGACTTGAACCCACAAGGCTTGCGCCACGCGATTTTGAGTCGCGAATGTTTACCGTTTCATCACCTCGGCTCTAGCGCCATTGTGCCTCGCGGACCAGAAAAAGAAAGGGAAGGGCTCGCGCCCCTCCCGCCTCCTCATCACCCCTGCAGCCCCGTGAACTCGGGAAAGGGTGGGTAGGTGAAGAACACCCAGTACCACCCGCGCAGGCGGTCGTTTCCCTCCGAGAGGTTCCAAGCCTCCCTGCGGAGCGGGTCGGTATCCTCACGGTCCTCGTCCGACGTGCGGTACGCCGCGCCGAGCATGAACATGTGAGCCTCACGGTCCGCGAGGTTCTCGGAGCGTTCCCGCCCGAGACCCCAGACGTGCTTCTCGTGCCCGCCGTCCTGCAGCGGAATGAGCAGGTCCTCGGGGTTCGCGCCGCACTCGCACGCTATGACCGCGAGAGCCATCAGCTTCACGGTGACCCACGCCGGGCACCCCGCGTCCGCGTCGTGCACCTCACGCATCGCGCTGAGGAACGGCTCGTCACCGCGGATGAGCATGATTGCCGCCCGGTTGACCTGCTCCTCGTGCGTTCCGCCGCGCACGAAGCTGAACGCCTCGAGCGCCCCGAAGAGCTCCTTGCCGGCGTACACCCGGTTTTCGCTACCGATCTTCGTCTTGCCGAGGAGGTCGAGGATGCGGTCCTCAATCTCCCGCCTGGTTGCTGTCTGCGTAAATTGATCCAGCATTTTTCTTCTCCCGTTTATTCAATTTTGGTTGCCCAATCTGGCGCTAGTTATATGCGCCCGGCGGGGCTCGGTCAACGTTTCACGCGTGGTACACTAGCCCCGTATGGCCCGCGTGATCGCCGTGTGCAACCAGAAGGGCGGGGTGGGCAAGACCACCACCGCCGTGAACCTCGCCGCGTACCTCGCCGCGCACGGGAGGCGGACGCTGCTCGTGGACTTCGATCCCCAGGCCAACGCGAGCTCTGCGCTGGGCGCGTCGCCGCGCAGCCTGACGCGGAGCGTGTACCACGGCGTGCTCGGCCTCGCGTCCGCCCGCGACCTCATCACGCCCTCGATGCTCCTCAACCTGCACTACGTGCCGGCTGCGCCGCACCTCACGGGGCTCCGCGTCGAGCTCATCGACATGGAGGACCGGGGGAGGGCGCTGCGCAACTTCCTGAACTCCGTGCGCCACGAGTACAGCTACGTGATCATCGACCTGCCGCCGAGCATGGACCTGCTCTTCGTGAACGGCCTCGTCGCCGCGGACGAGATCATCGTGCCCGTGCAGGCTGAGTACTACAGCCTCGAGGGGCTCGGGCAGCTGCTCGACACGGTGGAGCTCATCCGCACGAACCTCAGCCACCGCCTCGACGTCGCCGGCGCCCTCCTGACCATGCACGACCGCCGCGAGCGCCTGAGCCGTGACGTGGCGAAGAACCTGCGCCGCCACTTCCCGCACCACGTGTTCGAGGTGGAGATTCCGCGCAGCGTCTCGCTCGCGGAGGCTCCGAGCTTCGGGCGCCCCGTGCTGCTGCACCGCCCGGACTCTCCCGGAGCGCACGCGTACCGCCAGCTCGCGCGGGAGGTCATCGCGCGCGAGGGCGTGCACCTCGCCGAGCAGATAGGCACCGCGGCGCGTTAATCGGTATACTCACTCCATGCTCGGACGCGGGCTCGAGGCCCTCATTCCGCCACAAGATCCGGGAAGCACGCCGCCCGCTGCTTCGCCTGCTCCATCTGCGCACGACCACGCGGGGTACCCCTTCAACGCGCTGCCCGCTGAGCCCGAGGAGCAGCTGATTGAGTCTCACGCGCCAGCTGCGCCGCTCATGCTCCACGTCCACGATGACGACGAGGTGGAGCCCCACGGCGTTTTCACGCCGCCGGCTGCCGCGCAGCCAGCGGCACCCGTGCAGCAGGAGCGCGAGGACATTCTCTCGTTCCTTGACCAGCCGCAGGTAGCCGCCGAACCTTCCTGGCAGCCACAGCCACAGCCACAGCCACAGCCACAGCCACAGCCACAGCCACAGCCACAGCCACAGCCACAGCCACAGCCACAGCCACAGCCACAGCCGCAGCCGCAGCCGCAGCCCGCCACGACACGCTTCGTACCCGAAGACAAGCGCCCCGGCGAGGCGGTGTTCCAGATTGAGACGGACCGCATCGTCGCGAATCCGAACCAGCCGCGCCGCCACTTCGATGACGAGGCGCTCCGTGACCTTGCCGCGAGTATTCGCGAGTTCGGCATCCTCCAGCCGATTGTCGTGCGCAAGGTTGAGCAGGAGACGGACATGGGCACGAACGTGCAGTACGAGCTCATTGCCGGAGAGCGCAGGTGGCGCGCCAGCAAGATGGTGGGCCTGCCGCGGATCCCGGCCATCATTCGCCAGGTCGACGTGAAGCGCGAGAGCCTGGAGCTCGCCATCATTGAGAACCTCCAGCGCGAGCAGCTCAACCCCGTGGAGATGGCGCGCGCGTACGCGAGGCTCCAGGATGAGTTCAACATGACGCAGCGCGAGGTCGCGACGCGCCTCGGGAAGAGCCGCGAGGTCGTGGCGAACACGCTGCGCCTCCTGGACCTACCGGGCGACGTCCAGGTCGCCATCGAGGACGGGCGCATCAGCGAGAGCCACGGGCGCCTCCTCCTGGGCGTCACGGACCCCTCTCTGCAGCAGTCCCTGTTCAAGGACCTCCTCGAGCGCCAGCTGACCACCCGCGAGCTGCGCGAGCGCGTGAGCGGAGCGGCACGTGCGGGGAAGCGCGGCGCCCCGCGCGCGGCGCGTCCCGAGGAGCCCCTCTCGCCCGAGCTGTCCGCCCTGCAGGACAAGCTCTCTGCGGAGCTCGGAGCCCCGGT
>JALHNY010000013.1:0-4825 GCA_022843285.1 Minisyncoccota bacterium | reverse complement strand
GAGTACCCGCGCTCCACGACGCCGGTGGGCCGTGACGCGAAGGGCGCGCACCTGTCGGAGCGCGCCATCGTGCCGGTGGCGGACCTGATGAAGATGCCCGACGCGACCGTCTCCTCACCCGAGAGCTGGTAGTTACCCGTCCGATTTCTTTTTCCTTGCCACCTTCTTGGTGGTTTTTTTACGGGTTACCTTCTTTGCCGCCTTCTTGGTTGGGTCTTTCTTGGGAGCTGCGAGCCAGGCGCTGTACGCCTCGAACACGTGCTCCTCAGACTCGGGCTTCACGTTCATGAGGAACGTGCAGTCCGGGTAGCGGTTGCACCCGAAGAACGGCTTGCTCCGCCCGCGCCCCTTGCGCACCACGATGTCGCCCTGCGGGTCGCGGTTCTCGTTGCGGCAGTGCGGGCACTTGAAGCCCGTGCGCTCCCAAATCTTCCCGACGCCCTTGCAGGTGGGGTAGTCCACGCAGCCGAGGAAGTACCCGAAGCGTCCCTTCCTGATTTTCATGAGCTTCTTGCAGAACGGGCAGAACTCATCGCCCTGGAGCTTCGCCTCGAGCGCGGCAATTTCCGCCGCTTCCTCAGGCGAGGGGAGCGTCACCTTGCTGCCCTCCTCGGGGCAGGCGAGGAACTTTCCGGTACGGCCGAACTTCATGATCATCGGCTTGCCGCAATGCGGGCACGGCGTGTCCGTGATGACGACCTGCTTGGCGACCGCAGCCTCCTTCTCGTCCAGGTGCTTCTTGAAAGGCCCGTAGAAGCTCTGCATCATCTCGCGCCAGTCCCGCTCGCCCTCGGCAATCTCGTCGAGCTCGGTCTCAACCTGCGCGGTGAACTGCACGTCCGCAATCTCGGGGAAGTGCTCCACGAGGAGGTCCGTGACGAGCTCGCCGATGTCCGTCGGGCGGTACTTCTTGTCCTCCTTCTCGACGTAGCCGCGCTCCTGGATGGTGGTGAGGGTCGGGGCGTACGTGGACGGGCGGCCGATGCCGTGGCTCTCGAGCGCCTTCACGAGCGTCGCGTCCGTGTAGCGCGGAGGCGGCTCGGTCTCGTGGCGGCTCGGCGTGACCTCGGCGAGCACCAGCTCCTGCCCCTCAGCGAGCGGCGGCAGCGCGCCCTCGTCCTCCTCGACGTCGCCGTCCGTTCCCTCGGTGTACACGCGGATGAAGCCCGGGAACACGGTGACGTGCCCGCTCGCGCGGAACGTGGCGTCCGATCCGATGATGTCGGCACCGGTCTGGTCAATTTCGGCTGCGGCAGCCTGGCTCGCGAGCGCGCGCTTCCAGACGAGCTCGTACAGGCGCTTCTCGTTGCGGTCTCCGCTGCTGAGCGCGTCCGGCTCGCGGGTGAAGCTGGTCGGGCGGATCGCCTCGTGCGCCTCCTGGGCGCCCTTGCTCTTCGTGCTGAAGAAGCGCGGCTTCTCGAGCGCGTACTCCTTGCCGTACATGCTGGACAGCACGTCTCGCGCCTGCAGGACCGCGCTCGTGGCGAGGTGGACGCTGTCCGTGCGCATGTACGTGATGAGCCCCTTCTCGTACAGCTTCTGCGCGACGACCATGGTCTGCTTCGCCGAGAATCCGAGCTTGCGGGAAGCCTCCTGCTGCAGCGTGGAGGTCGTGAACGGGGGAGCCGGGTTGCGCGAGACGCGCTTGGTGGTGACGGCGCCGACGCGGTACGGCGCAGCTGCCCGCGCTCCCGCGACCGCGGCGTCCGCCGCCTCCCTGCTCTCGAGCGAGAACTTCGTGACCGGCTTGCCGCCGGATACCGCGAGGCGCGCGGGGACGGGGGCCTTCGAGCCGCTGAAGGTGCCCTCCACGGACCAGTACTCGCGGCTCACGAACGCGCGAATCTCGCGCTCGCGCTCCACGACGAGGCGCACGGCTACGGACTGCACGCGCCCAGCTGAGAGGCCGTAGCGGATCTTGCGCCACAGGAACGGTGAGAGCCCGTACCCGACGAGGCGGTCCAGCACGCGGCGCGCCTGCTGCGCGTCCACGAGCCTGCTGTCCACGGAGCGCGGGTGCTCGAGAGCCTCCTTGATGGCGCGCTCGGTGATTTCGTGGAACACGATGCGCTGCGCCTCGGGTGCGCCCTTCCTGCCGAGCTCGAGCACCTCGGCGAGGTGCCAGGCAATGGCCTCGCCCTCGCGGTCCGGGTCGGGGGCGAGGATGACGCGGTCCACGCCCTTGGCGCGCCTCTTGAGGTCCGCGATGACCGGCTTCGCGCGGAGGGAGACCGTGTACGTGGGTTCGAAGCCGTGCTCCACGTCGACGCCCACCTTGCTCTTGGGCAGGTCGCGGACGTGGCCGAGGGAAGCCGCGACGTCGAAGTCGCGGCCGAGGAATTTGCCGATCAGGTTTGCCTTGGTCGGGGACTCGACGATGACGAGCGTTTTCTGTGCCACGTGTGCTATAGCGTCAGCGCGCCTGAGTGGCGCGTTCGGGTACTCAGTCTGCTGGCTTGCGCTGGAATGTCAACTAGCGGTTCGCGTTGAGGCCCTTGAGGTTGAGGTTTGCCGCGCCCTCGATGTTGTACGTCGGGGAGGGAATGGTGAGCTCGCTCGGGTTGATCGCCTTGTCGAAACTGCCGGCGATGTCCGACACGCCGTACACGTACCCGGCGACCACAAGGATCGCGAGGAAGAGGCCCGAGGCGACCGCCACCGTGTCGGCGTTAGATTCGAGGAAGTGCTTCATGGCTGGTAGTAGACGCTGCCCGTGACGCCGAGCTGTGAGGTTTCGGGCGTGAGCACCACGGCGTTGAGTTCGACGCGCTCCACCGAGAGCATGTAGCGCGGGTTTGTCACCTCCAGGTTGCGGAGGTACGCGGCGAGGTCGGTCGGGGTACCCTTGGCGCTCAGCGAGAACGGGAGCGGCGTCGCGGACGTCACGTCGAGCGCCGGGCTGCCCAGGAACTGGAACGTCGCCTCGACGTTGTACGAGCGGGCGAGCTGCTCGATGACGCGGGGCACCTCGAGGAGCTGGTCCTGCTTGGGCAAGAGCAGCGAGAAGACGCGCTCGAACCCAGCGGCGCGGGCCTCCTGCGAGCGGAGTTCGGTGATGCGGGGTGTCAGGTTCGCCGCCTGGGCTGCGGCGTAGCGCTTGTCGCGCATGGCCTGGGCCGCGCCATCCAGGTAGTGCCCCAGGATCAAAATGCCGAGCAGCCCGAGCACGATGCTGATGCTCGTGACGGTGAGGGCGAGGGTGAGCGGACCCCTGAGATTGACTTTCAGCACGTGCTTAGTGTACCACGCGCCCCCGCTACAGTAGCTCGATTTTAATCGCCACCGCGCCGTACTTCTGCTCGTCTTCCGGTGAGTAGTACTCGTACATGCGCTTCCACTCCTCCGGGGTTCCCTCCGCCGCGAGCGCCGCCGGATCGTTGCCCTCGAAGAGCTCACGGAAGCTCGGGTACGTGCCCATGCTCTCGATGCGCGCGGTCAGGTACTGCTCGTCGTTCTCCCGCGAGATGAACATGATGACGTCACCCGGGTGCATGGCCCGGCGCTTCTCGTCGTTGAGCCGCACCTCGATGGTCTGCGCTCCCTCCGCAATGCGGCGGAAGGGGGCAGCGTGGAGCCTGAGCGTGTGAACCATGGTCTTGCGTTTGGGTGGGCGATAGGGGATTCGAACCTCTGACCTCTACAATGTCAATGTAGCGCTCTAACCAACTGAGCTAATCGCCCGTATTCAATTGCGGGGGCATCGTAGCACGGCTCTCGGCGTTCCGTCCACGCGTTGCACAGCCCAAATTGGGCGTATAGAATGCCCGAGCAACGGGTGCGTAGTTCAGTGGTAGAACGCTGTCCTGATAAGACAGAGGTCGAAGGTCCGATTCCTTCCGCACCCACACCTCGTGGACAATTGCCCTCTTCCCTCCTTATATAGGAGGCATGGAGGGTCCCCGCCGCATAGACGTACAGCGTGATTTCATCGTCGTCGAGAAGCCGGCGGGGCTCATCGTGCACCCCGGGCCCCACCCGACGAGCGCGCCGACCCTCGTGGACTGGGTGGTGCGGCACTTTCCCGAGGTCGCCTCGGTGGGGGACGCCCCCGCCGTGCGCCCCGGCATCGTGCACCGCCTGGATCGGGCGACCTCGGGCGTGATGCTCGTCGCGCGCACCCAGGCCGGCTTCGACGCGCTCAAGCGCCTCTTCCAGGAGAGGGAGGTGAGCAAGGAGTACCGCGCCATCGTGCACGGCGTGCTGCACCCGGCATCGGGCACGATCAACCGCCCCATTGGGATCAAGCCGCACACCACCAAGCGCAGCGTGTTCTCGAAGCAAATGCAGAAAGAGGCGGTGACCCGGTACGAGGTCGTGGAGCAGCTCGAGAGGGTCGCGCACGTCGCCGCCTTCCCCGAGACCGGGCGCACGCACCAGATTCGCGTGCACCTGGCGTCGCTCGGCCACCCCGTGCTCGGCGACGATATTTACGCGCCCAAGCGACGCGACCCCGCGGTGGCGCGCCTGATGCTGCACGCCCACAAGATTGCCTTCACGCTCGGTGGCGTGGAGTACGGCTACGAATCACCCGTTCCCGATGCGTTCGAGGCCCTGCTCGCACCGCTGCGGGCTTGAGTAGCTCTTCCACAGGGCGAGTGTTGTATACTTCTCTGGTAGTAACTATCCCTACATACTCAATGAACACTGCTAAGAAAGGCTTCACGCTCATCGAGCTGCTCGTCGTCATCGCGATCGTGGCAGTGCTCGCCGTGACGGTGATCCTCACCCTCAACCCCGCGCAGCTGCTCCGCCAGGCGCGCGACTCCAACCGCACGCAGGACCTCGCGACGCTCAAGAGCGCGCTGTCGCTGTACCTCGCGGACGT
>JALHNY010000012.1 GCA_022843285.1 Minisyncoccota bacterium | reverse complement strand
TATACCCCCAGGGGGTATATTCTGGGTGCATGCAAGCGACAAACCAGAAGATGCTCCGCAGGCTCAAGATCATCGAGGGCCAGGTGCGGGGACTGCAGGACATGGTGGAGAAGGGCGCGTACTGCATCGACGTGATCACGCAGACGTCCGCGGTGAAGCAGGCCCTCTCGGGCGTGGAGGACGTGCTCATGGAGAACCACCTCGCGACCTGCGCGATCAGCCAAATCAAAAAGGGCGCGGAGGACAAAGCCAAAGCGGAAATCCTCAAGGTGTACCGCCTCAAGCGCAAGTAGCCATGCCAGAAGCAAAGGTGTACCGGATCAGGGGAATGCACTGCGCATCGTGCGCGGGCATCATCGAGAAGACCTTCAGGAAAGTTGAGGGGGTGCACGGAGCAGAGGCGAACTTCGGCACGGAGAGCGTGAGCGTGTCGTTCGACGAGCGAAAGACAAATCCTGCAGCGCTCTCGGAGTCCATTGAGCACCTGGGGTACTCGCTCGTGCTCCCGACGGCTGAGGAGATGGGCATGTCCGCGGACGAGCACGCCGCGCACCTGGGAATCAGCCAGTCCAAGGCTGAGAAGCTAGCCGAGCTCGCCGGCATGCGCGCCAGGGTGATTTCCGTGCTGCCCCTCGCGGCGTTCAGCGCGTTCGTCATGGGCTGGGACATTTTCGCGCAGCTCGGCTGGGTGCCCGAGATGTCCAGCACGGCGTACGAGTTCTTCCACCACCTGCTGCCCATCTTTGCCACGTACGCGCTCTTCGTGGTGGGCCAGCCCTACCTACTGGGCCTCTACCGCTTCCTGCGGTACGGCAAGGCGAACATGGACACGCTCATCGGCATCGGCACGGTGGCTGCGTTCCTGTACAGCTTCACCCTGACCGCCTTTGAAGAAGTGCTGGCACCGTACCTGAACGTCGAGTACACGTACTACGACGTCACCATCGTCGTGATCGCGTTCATCACGCTGGGCAAGTACCTCGAGTCTAGGTCCAAGATTCGTACCGGGGATGCCATTGAGCAGCTGCTGAGTTTGCAGGCAAAAACGGCTCTCGTGCTGCGGCACGGGCGCGAGGTGGAGATTCCCATTGAGCAGGTCGCGCACGGCGACCTGCTCATCGTGAAGCCGGGAGGCGTCATTCCCGTCGACGGCACCGTGACGGATGGGAGCTCGTACGTGGATGAGGCGATGGTCACCGGCGAGCCGGTCCCGGTCTCCAAGGGCGTCGGAGATGCCGTCGTGGGGGGCACCATCAACACCTCGGGTTCGTTCACGTTCCGCGCCACGAAGGTCGGGTCCGAGACGCTCCTCGCGAACATCATCAAGATGGTTGAAGCGGCGCAGGGCAGCAGGGCGCCCATCCAGGCGCTCGTCGATCGCATCTCGAGCGTGTTCGTGCCCGTCGTGCTGGTGCTCGCCTTTGTCGCGCTCGGCGCGTGGCTCACCGTCGGGGTGCAGTACCTGGGTTTCTCCCAGGCGCTCAGCAACGGCCTGGTCTCGTTCGTCGGCATTCTGGTAATTGCGTGCCCGTGCGCCCTCGGCCTCGCGACGCCGACGGCGATCATTGTGGGCGTCGGCAAGGGCGCGCAGAGCGGCATCCTGATCAAAGATGCCGCGAGCCTCGAGAAGCTGCACCGCGTCGACACGGTCGTGGTGGACAAGACGGGAACCATCACGCGCGGCAAGCCCGAGGTGACGGAGGTGCGGGCGTACTCGAGCCAGGGTGAGGAGCAGCTGCTCGGCATTCTCGCGGGCCTGGAGAGCAAGTCCGAGCACCCCCTGGCGAGCGCGATTGCCGCGGGCGCCGCGGAGCGGGCCGTTGCCATTCCAGACGTCTCAGATTTTTCGTCTATCCGCGGCAGGGGCGTGCGGGGCACCATCGCGGGACGCGAGTACTTCGCGGGTAGCGCCAGGCTCATGGGCGAGCTCGGCGTGACCTTCGACGCGCGCGGCATCGATGAGGCGGCGCGCCGTGGCGAGACTCCCGTGCTGCTGGCATCGGGGCAAGAGCTGCTGGCGCTCGTCCTCGTCGCCGATGCCGTGAAGCCCGAGGCAGCGGAAGCGGTACGAGCCCTCCACACCATGGGCATCCGCGTGGTCATGCTCACCGGCGATGACGAGCGCACGGCTCGCCACGTCGCGTCCCAGGTGGGCATCGACGACGTGATTGCAGAGGTGCTGCCCGAGCAGAAGCTCGAGGCAATCAAGCAGATGCAGGGAGAGGGAAGGGTCGTGGCCATGGCCGGGGACGGCGTCAACGACGCTCCGGCGCTGGCGCAAGCCGACGTGGGCATCGCCATGGCCACGGGCACCGACGTCGCCATCGAGAGCGCGGGAATCACGCTGCTCCACGGTGACGTGAGCAAAATGGTGAAGGCGGTGCGCCTGTCCAAGCTCACCATGCGCGGCATCAAGCAGAACCTGTTCTGGGCTTTCTTCTACAACGTCGCCGGCATTCCGGTTGCGGGAGGCCTGGTCTACCCCATTTTCGGCATCTTGCTGAACCCGGCGTTCGCCGGGTTCGCGATGGCGTTCTCCAGCGTCTCGGTTGTCGCAAACTCGCTGCGCCTGAAAGCGAAGCGACTGTAATCACCAAACTTTTTCACCACCTACTACCATGAACAGCAAAGTTGCACTCGCCACCGTGAGCCTCCTCGTCGGCGTGCTCGTCGGGTTCGCGCTACCCGGCGCAGCGCGAACCGGCTGGATGGGGCCGTACCGTTCGGGGAATCCAGTGTCCGGAATCACCGGCAGCGGCATTGACGGGCACTTCATCGAGCAGATGATCCCTCACCACGACGGCGCGATTGCCATGTCGGAGCTGGCGCTGGAGCGCGCGCAGCGTGCGGAGGTGCGGGAGCTGGCGCGCGCCATCATCGACGCGCAGACCCGCGAGAACGCCCAGATGAGGGCGTGGTACAAATCCTGGTTCGGCACCGAGGCGCCGTCATCTGGCGGGCGAGAGGTGGCGCGGGGAGGCATGATGTCGGGATCGGGCATGCACATGGGCGGGGGAGATGACCTCGAGGCGCTGCGCGCGGCCAGCGACTTCGACAGGGCGTTCATCGAGCAGATGGTCCCGCACCACCAGATGGCGATCATGATGGCGCGCATGCTCTCTCGCGGAACCACGAGGCCGGAGATGGCCGAGTTCGCGCAGCAGATCATCGACGCGCAGTCGGGCGAGATTGAGCAGATGCGGTCGTGGTACGCAGCCTGGTACTGACGTGCCCGCCCGAACGCTACCCGCGACCATGAAGACCCAAGCTCACAAGTTTCACGTCATCGGCATGCACTGCAAGGCGTGCGTCCTGCTCACCGAGTCCGAGCTATCCGAGGTGCCGGGCGTGACGTCCGCGAGGGCAGACCTGGCGACGCGCTCCGTGGACGTGTCCGGAGACTTTGGCGGCCGGTCACCGGAGCAGGTGGCGGAGGCACTCTCGGTGCCGCTCGCGGCGCACGGGTACAGCCTCGCGGTCGCGGCGCCCGAGGAGCCCGCGCGCTGGGGGGAGTTCAAGCTGGCGGTGCCGCTCGCGCTGGCTTTCGCCGCGGCGTTCGTGGCGCTCCAGAAGCTGGGCATCGTGAACCTGGTGGATGCCACCTCGGTGTCGTACGGCACCGCGTTCGCCGTGGGCATCGTCGCCTCGCTCTCGACGTGCATGGCCGTGGTGGGCGGCCTGGTGCTCTCGATGTCCGCCACGTTCGCGAAGCGCGGGGGCCGCGCCCGCCCGCAGGTGCTGTTCCACGTGAGCAGGCTCGCCGCGTTCTTCGTGCTGGGTGGCGTCATCGGGGCTATCGGCTCAGCCTTCACCCTGAGCACCTCGGCCACCTTCATCCTCAGCGTCGCCGTCGGGTCGATCATGCTGGTCCTGGGCATCAACCTCCTCGACGTGTTCCCCTGGGCGAAGAAGCTGCAGCCCGCCATGCCGGCGTTCCTCGCGCGCCGCGCGCACGGCACCTCGAAGCTGACGAGCGGGCTCACCCCGGCGCTGGTGGGGGTCGCCACGTTCTTCCTGCCGTGCGGGTTCACGCAGGCGATGCAGGTGTACACGCTGACCACGGGCAGCTTCACGAGCGGCGGGCTCACCATGCTGGCGTTCGCGCTCGGCACGCTCCCGGTGCTCGCGCTCGTGAGCTTCAGCTCGCTGAGCCTCCGGGAGGGCGCGTGGTCGGGCGTGTTCTTCAAGACCGCTGGCCTCGTGGTGATCGCGTTCGCGGTGTTCAACCTACTCTCCAGCTTGGTCGTCCTGGGGTGGCTGCCGCCCCTGTTCAATTTCTAGTAGACTCACGACCATGACCAGTAAGCCCACGGTGCTAGCGATCATTGGAGCAGCCATATTGGTGGCAGGGTCGGTTGCCTTCGTAGCTTCGCGCTCGGGAGGTGCCTCTGCCGAGGCCCCCGCCAACAACGTGGCAGTCGTTGACGGCCGGCAGGTGATTGACCTGACCGCCAAGGGTGGCTACGCGCCGCTCCGGAGCGTAGCCCAGGCTGGGCTGCCGACCGTGCTCCGCGTCACGACGCGCGGCACCTTCGACTGCTCATCGGCCCTGCGCATCCCGAGCCTGGACGTGTCGCGCACGCTGCCCCCTTCTGGGGTGACTGAAATTGATCTGGGCACGCCGCAGGTGGGCACGCTCGAGGGGACGTGCGGGATGGGGATGTACCCGTTCGAGGTCGAGTTCAGGGAGCCTGCGTAGCGGCGAGGTGAGAGGGGCCCGCTGCAGCGGGCCCCTCTCACCATTTCACGCGCCGGCCGCTCACTGCCCGGGGCAGGGGGCGAAGGAGCAGTTCGGCGGCACGCGACCCACGAAGCTGCCGTCCGGGCACTGCATCGCGTCCATGGTGCAGGCGACGCCGTCGTCCGGTGCCGGGGGAATGGCGGGGGGCGTGCCCGGGAGGTTCGTGCCGTTGCCGTACCCCGGGGTGCCCGGGAACCCGCCCGTGTTCTGGTCTCCGCGGATGTTGCCGTACTCGTCGAGGCCGTTGCGCTCGACGTACTGCCTGCCCGAGGCGACGGTGAGCGCGGCGACCGCCGCTACGGCGATGAGGACGACGGCGAGAATCAGGAGGAGGGTGCGGTGCATGGGAGTAGTATACCCGTTTCGGGGAGACCTGGCGGGTTGCTACCGGAGTGCTAGCATTGGTACCTAACCATGGCGTACTCAGCTTTCTCTGAGACCAAGAGCCGCGCGGAGCGGTTTTTTGAGGTGCTCCCGGCGGCGCTCGCCTGGGCGACGCTCGTCGGCATGGTGGTGGCCAGCTGGCTCGTGCCGGTGTGGGCTGCCATCTTCATTATTCTCTTCGACACGTACTGGCTCCTGAAGTCCGTGTTCCTCTCCTTCCACCTGCGCCACACGTACAACACGCTGCGCGAGAACCTGAAGGTGGACTGGATCGCGAGGCTCGACGCGCTGGAGAGCGTCACCGTACCCGGAATCTCCTCGTGGAGGGACGTGCACCACCTCGTCATGCTCCCGATGTACACCGAGCCGGTCGAGCTCGTGCGCGAGAGCTTCAGGTCTTTCGCGAGCGTGGACTACCCGCTCGAGAAGTTCGACATCGTGCTCGCGCTCGAGGAGCGTGCGGGCGAGGACGCGCAGCGCACGGCGCGCGTGATGCAGGAGGAGTTCGGGAGCCGCTTCGGCTCGTTCCTCATCACGACGCACCCCAAGGACCTGCCCGGCGAGATTCCCGGCAAGGGGAGCAACGAGGCGCACGCGGGAGAGATCGCGTACCGGGAACTCATCCAGGCGAAGGGCATCGCGGCGAACCGCGTCATGGTCTCGGTGTTCGACGTGGACACGCAGGTGCCGAAGGGCTACTTCGGCCGCGTCACGCACGCGTACCTCACGACCCCCAACCCGCTGCGCAAGATCTACCAGCCCGTGCCGTTCTTCACGAACAACGTGTACGAGTCTCCGGCGCTCGCGCGCGTCATCGCCTGGAGCTGCACGTTCTGGCAGATGATGCAGCAGTCCCGCCCGGAGCGCCTCACGACGTTCTCCTCGCAGGCGGCGCCGCTCCAGCTCCTGATCGACGTCGGCTTCTGGCACCGCGACGTGGTTTCCGAAGACTCGCGCATCTTCTGGCAGGCGTACCTCCACTACGACGGGGACTTCTCGGTGGTGCCGCTGCACTTCCCGGTGTACATGGACGCCAACGTCGTGCCGAGCTTCTGGAAGACGCTCGTGAACCTGTACAAGCAGCAGCGCCGCTGGGGCTGGGGCGTGGAGAACGTCCCGTACATGCTGCAGGGCTTCATCGAGAACAAGAAGATTGCGTTCAAGAAGAAGGCGTACTGGACGTTCTCGGCGCTCGAGGGCTTCCACTCCTGGGCCACCAACTCCATCCTTATCTTTGCGCTCGGCTGGCTCCCGCTCATGCTCGGCGGCGCGGCGTTCAACGGGACGCTGCTCTCGTACAACCTGCCGCGCATCACGAGGACGGTCATCACGCTGTCCATGGTGACGATCGTGTCCTCGGCAATCATCGCCATCGTGCTGCTCCCGCCGCGCCCGAAGGACTTCAAGCGGCACCAGTACCTCTGGTTCATCGTGCAGTGGTTCCTGCTGCCGGTCTCGCTCATCATCTTCGGCGCGTTCCCGGGCCTCGAGGCGCAGACCCGCATGGCGCTCGGCGGGCGCTTCCGCCTCGGCTTCTGGGTGACGCCCAAGACGCGCGGCACGGCGAGCAGCTAGGGGAGCGCGAGCGCGATGCGGTATACTTTCTGCATGCAGTCTCCCGCCCGCTCCGGCTTCACCACCATTGAGCTGATCATCTTCTCGGCAATTTTTGCGATCGTGTCGGTCGCGTTCCTCTCCATCCTCGTCGCGGTCGTGCGCGTGCAGTCGCGCCAGGGTGCCGCGAACGAGGTGAACCAGCAGAGCGACTTCGCGCTCGCCACCATCCAGCGCATAGTCGAGCAGTCCAGTCAGATCGAGGGGACGGCCGGCGTCGCGGTGACGGACGTCACGATGCGCATGCCCGAGGACGCCGACGATCCGACGCGCGTGTACGTGCAGAACGGGCAGATCTTCGTCCAGGTGAACGGCGGTGCGTCGGAGCCGCTCACGACGGAGGCGGTCGAGGTGACGTCAGCGAGCTTCGTGAAGCGCGCGAACCCGGGGGGCAAGGACTCGCTCTCGGTGGTCATGACCATCAGCAACAACTCGGACAACCCGACCCGCTACTTCGCGCGCGCCATAAACGTGCTCGTGTCCCGCGTGTCCGCCGCGACCTTCGATTCGGACGTCATCCCGAACACCGGCGACACTTTCAAGCTGGGCGTGAGCTCGCAGAAGTGGGACTCGGTCAACGAGGTCATCTTCTTCGATGGGTCAAACGTCGGCATCGGCGCGCAGAACCCCACGAGCAAGCTCGAGGTGGACGGCGGCGTCCGCCTCAACGCGGGTGGCGCGCGCCCCTCGTGCACGAGCGGCATCCGCGGCACGGTGTGGGTGACCCAGAACGGGGGAGGGACCCCTGACACCATCGACGCGTGCCTCAAGACCTCCACGTCTACGTACTCCTGGGTGGCTATCTAGGGCTCTTGACTAAAAAATAAAAAAGTTGTAAAGATGTTGCATGATCACTTCATACAGCAAAGCTCTTTTGGGAGGTTTTGTGGCGGTCGCCGTCATGGCGAGTGCCACCGTCGCGGCAGCGTTCGAGAAGTCTGACGCCGAGCAGGGTGTCACCGGCTACTCGGATACGGGTACCACAGCATTCGCCCCCGAGCAGATTGCCGCCGGGCAGGTGAGCAGCGGGGAGTTCGGCTCCATGACCGGCGGCGGCAACTACACGTTCCCGGCGGTCGTCACCGCGCACAGCGCATCGGGTGGCGAGCTCCTGAACGTGAGCGCTGCCGGCACGAGCCGCGCGCGCTTCAGCGCGTCGACGGGTTCCGGCATCTCCGGCATCCAGCTCACGAGCAACTCCAACAGCTGGTACATCGACAACCGCGGCTCGAACGACGTGTCACGTCCGGCGAACCGCCTCGGCATCTTCAACCAGTCTGGCACCGAGGTCGTGAGCGTGCTGCAGAACGGGTCGGTGGTGCTCGGCAACCCGAACATGAGCGCGTTCCCGAACTTCAGGGCGGGGGACAAGCTCGTCGTCGCGAACTCCGGCAGCACGAACTCGGCGATCGGCTTCGCATCCAACGTGGGCACGGTCATGTACCGCATGTACTACAACCCCAGCGGCGGCAGCATCCGCCTCGAGCTGGATGGCTCGCCGGTCGTGAACTCGTTCCAGATGGCGTACGTCAACCCGGTGAGCGGCGCCACGGTGATTCCGAACCAGATCTCGTACTGGTCCGGCGCACCGACTTTCTTCAACAGCGGAGCTAACGTCGGCATCGGCACGTCCAACCCCCAGAGCGGCCTGCACGTCGCGCAGGGGAGCTACGCCCAGTTCGAGAACCAGACCTTCGGCGCGCCGAACCCCGCAGACTGCGACAGCAGCGCGGAGATCGGCCGCATCGTGATCGATCCTGCGGCGCGGCGCCTGTACGTCTGCGACGGCCCGAAGCGCGGCTGGGACTACGCGCAGCTGAACGACTAGCTCGTCCAGTTGGGTCACCCGGAGAGCCTGCCCTGCGGCAGGCTCTCCTCTTTTCTGAGGTATCCCCAAGCCTTGCGCTCTGATTTTTGGTACACTTACGGGTATGAACCCTGAATCAAAATCCCGACTTCTGAGCGTGGCGGAGGTTGTTGGCCTCTGCATCGCTGTCCTCGTCATTGGTTTGCTGATTGGCGTCTACGTCATCGGCGGCCGTGACGCGCAAACCAACACCGGCGGTCCGACCGGGACCGATGGCCAGCCCACCTCGAACACCCGCGGTGATATCCCGACCGATATCCGCATTCCGGACGCGGGTGAGGAGCAGTCTGGTGACCTAGCGGTCCCGACTGCCGTGACCGAAGCCGCTCCTGGCGTCGAGGCGCGCCTCCGCTCCTACACCATCGAGGTGAATGGCAACAGCTTCTCGCCGTCGCAGGTCGCGGTGCGCCAGGGTGACACCACGCGCATCGTCTTCCGCGCCCTCGATAGGGACTACGACTTCGTGCAGCCAGACCTCGGCATGAGCCGCACGCTCCCCCAGGGCCAGGATGCCATCGTGGAGGTCTCGCCCCAGGAGACAGGGCGCTTCACGTTCTACTGCTCGAGCTGTGGCGGTCCGGACAGCGGACCGGTTGGTTACCTCATCGTTGTGCCGCGCTAACCTTCGCCTGACTCTGTCATGACGAAGAAGGTCGCGCTCCGCAAAACAGGACTCGCGCTGGCGAGCCTGTTCGGAGTGCTGGCCATTGGCGTCGGCGTGGTGAGCGGGCAGAACAGCCCGCCGGGTGTCGGCTACGGCGCGATCGCGACCGACAGCCAGCAGAACATCGCGGTCGGCCGCAGCACGACCATCTCGCAGACGAAGTTCGGGGTGCAGGCGAGCTCGACCGCTTCGAGCTCGTACGCGCTCCGCGTGGAGCAGCCGGGCGGCTCGCCGATTTTCTGGGTGCGCAACGATGGCGCGGTGTCAGTGCCGGGATCATTCACGGCAGGTACCTTTACGGGCACAATGTCTGCGGCGAACGTTTCCGCGGGCCAGTTCGGCGCGAACACCGGCGGCGGCAACTTCATGTTCCCGGCTGCCGTTGATTTTGATAACCGAACCCACTCTGACACCCTGCGCATCGTCCAGGTAGATTCAGGAAACTGGGCGATACAGGCAAAGAAAGACTGGGAGTCTTTCGGCAGCACGATTCTCTTCCCCTCGGGCAGCCCCGGGGCGACGCCGTACCTGACGCTGGGGTACAACTCCATCGTCACGGCACCGGGTCAGGTTCAATTCAATGCTAACGGTGGTAGCGTGGAATTACTGGTTGCAGAAAATCTCACCATGGTGCAGAGCAACCCGCTCGTCGTGGGCCACTGGGCGACTACAGGAGGCCGTTTGCAGGTGCGCGCCAACGTGGGAGAGCAAGTGCGCCTCGAGTACACGGATAACGTGCACGCGCAGTTCACGGTTGATTCCGTGGGCCGCACGACGATTAACACGGCTGGTAGCGCGCCGCAGTTCAACTTCACCGGCGGCAACGTCGGCGTGGGCACCTCGACGCCGGCGTACCCGCTCTCGGTGAACGGCACCATCTTCTCCTCGACGGGTGGCTTCCGCTTCCCGGACGGGACGACACAGACCACTGCCGCTACGGGAACTGCAACGCTTGCAGCACCGAATGTTTCGTCCGGCGCTTTCGGCGCGAACACCGGCGGCGGCAACTACACGTTCCCGGCAAGCGTGCGCATTGGTACATCGACCGCGCCAACGCAGCGCCTCCAGGTAGATGGCAACCTCGCGCTTACGTCATTTGATAGCAACTCAGGAAACCTACTCTTCACCGACTACAACTACAGTCCGCCCACCACGGGGGCACCTGGACTGACACGCACATCTAGTAATGGGATCGCCTTCATTGGCGATTACGCCAGTGTCAGCATTCAAGAAAACAAGCCGCTCACGCTGGGATGGGGTAACGAAATTCTTGGTAATGGCAGCTACCAGCTGAATTTCCGCTCCGGCCTCTTTGATACCTCACCTGCGTTCGTCTTCAAAAACAAAGCTAACGGTGCGAAGCTTGTGAGTTTTACCAACAGTTCTGACTCGGAGCGTGCGTACATCTCGACTGCGGGTTCCATGTACCTCAATGAGGATGGGGGAGGTGTCTACGTCGGTGGCGGGTACGCCTCCTTCCGCAAGCAGATTGGTGGGAGCGCGATTGTTGAATCTTCTGGCGCCCTCAACCTTGAGGGAACGAATATCGACATCCAGGCACCGGTGCGCATCTCGGCAGATCATGGCGCCTACATTGAGTACTCCGGATCGGGCAACACGGCAATGCGTCTCCAGCACTTCGGCGGCTTTGACGGTGGTGTCATCATGCAGAACGCGGCGGGCCGTTACATTTTCCGAGGTGCCGCCTCGCAGTCTGCAAACCTGACCGAGTGGCAGAACAGCTCGAACACGCGCCTGTTCTCCGTGAGCGCGACCGGAACCATTATGTTCCCAGACGGATCGGTGCAGACGACCGCGTTCACAGGTGGAGCGAGTACCATTTCCGCGAGCAACGTTTCCGCCGGCCAGTTCGGCGCGAACACCGGCGGCGGCAACTACTTCTTCCCGGCGAGTCTCGGTGTGAGTGCAACTCCCCAAGCCCTCTTCCACGCCGGTCCGACCATCAGTGACACCAACGGTCTCACCTTTAGCAACACGGGTGCGCTCATTGCGTCGACGGGCGTAGATCAGACTGCCTCGCGCACGAACGTGCTGTCGCTCATGAGAGACGGCACGTCAGCGGTCATTTTTGCTGGTCTCGCGTCATTCGACATGTCGCGCTGGTCAACGAGTGGCGTGGAGCCACGTGCACAGCTCGACATCAGGCTCTCGCACGCAAACACGACCAACCTCGTCGAGGTCCTGAGCCTGCAGTCCAGCGGCAAAGTGGGTATCGGCGTGACGACCCCTGACGCGACGCTGGACATCGGTGGCGGCATCGCAAACTCGATTGCCTTCTACCCCGGCAACACCTCAGGAGCGGGGAACAACGCGGTCCTGAGCCGCATCATCGGGCGCTCGAACTACGGCTCGGTCAGCAACTCGCAGTCTGCTGCGGAAATTAAGTTCCTGACCGGTAGCGATGCCTGGTACAAGGGGCAGATTGCCTTCTTCACGAACGACTCGGACAGCACCGCGAACCTCGCGGTGGAGCGCATGCGCCTCAGCAACGCGGGGTACCTCGGCATCGCGACCACCTCGCCGCAGTACCCACTCTCGGTGAACGGCGTCATCTTCAGCTCTTCCGGCGGCTTCCGCTTCCCGGACGGCACGACGCAGACCACCGCGGCAGGCGCCACCATCTCTGCGGCGAACGTCTCGTCTGGCTCGTTCGGGGCCAACACCGGCGGCGGCAACTACACGTTCCCGGCGAACCTCATCGTGAGCAACGCCTCTGGCGGTGAGCTCCTGCAGGTGACGGCGTCTGGTGCAAACCGTTCGCGCGCGTACATCAATACGGGATCTGGTATCGCGGGTGTCCAGCTGGTGAGCAACTCGAACAGCTGGTACATCGACAACCGCGGCTCGAACGATGGCAGCCTTCCCGCAAACCGCCTCGCCGTCTTTAACAACGGTGGCGGTGAACTGCTCAGCTTCCTGCAGAATGGGCAGATTGTCATTGGCAACCCTGCGATGAGTGCCAACCCGAACTTCAAGACGGGGGACAAGCTCGTGATTGGTAACAATGGAAGCGCAACATCGTCACTCGCCTTTGCGTCCAACGTGGGAACGGTGCGTTACCGTATTTACCACCCGAACGCTCTCAGAATTGAGTACGATGGTTCGCCCTCCACGGTTGAAGGACTCCAGCTCTCCTACGTGAACCCGGTGGGCGGGCTCACCGTGACCCCCGTACAAATCCCGCTCTGGGGTGGGGGAGGTACGCACACCTACTTCAACGCAGGTGGCAACTTCGGTATCGGGACCACAAACCCGGGCTACCCGCTGGAAGTCGCGGGCGTGATTTACAGCAACACGGGCGGCTTCCGCTTCCCGGACGGCACGACGCAGACCACCGCGGCGACGGGCGCGAGCACCATGGCGGCGGCCAACGTCTCATCGGGTTCGTTTGGCGCGAACACGGGTGGGGGCAACTACACCTTCCCGGCAGATTTGATTGTCACCTCTAACCTGACGCTCAACGCCCAAACCGCGACCCGCGCGCTGGCAGTGGACGGCAGCAAGAACGTGGTCTCATCGTTCGGCTCGGCATCGCTAATGAACTCACTGACCGACGAAACGGGCTCTGGCGTGGCGGTGTTCGGCACGTCACCGGTCTTTACCACGAACGCGCGCATCTCGGCGAATGCCGGAATGACGTGGAACAGCACCGGGGAGGCACAGAAGGCACTCGATGTCGGAGCCTATGGCGTCAACCCGGTAGATGGCATTCGCCTGTACGCGCACGATTCGAGCACTGGTTACGCGGGGTGGGTCGGATCCATCGTCACGGGTAACGAGAACTCGGGTACGTGGGCGGGCAAGTCACTCCGCATTCGCGTCCCGGACACGGGCGGCACGCCAATTGATACTCTCGTGCTGCGCAATGGGAACGTCTCCATCGGTAACACCAACAGCACGTACAAGCTTGAAGTCTCTGGCGTGATCTACAGCAACACGGGCGGCTTCCGCTTCCCGGACGGCACGACGCAGACTACCGCGGCGACCGGCGGCAGCACGATTGCGGCAGCTAACGTCTCATCCGGTGCCTTCGGTGCCAACACTGGCGGCGGCAACTACACCTTCCCGGGTACGCTCGGCGCCTCGGGTGTCATCACCTCGTCGGGCAGCAATACTAACATTGGTGCTCACCCGTCGTATGGCACTGGCTACGCCGCATTCTGGCGCACAGGGGGAGACTATTCTCTGCTCGCCGATGCGAGTGTGACTTACCTCAATGCACCCACGGGCGCGGGAAGCATCCGGTTCCGCACTGGTAATGCGGAGCGCGCTTCGCTTACAGCTTCTCAGTTTGATGTCTACGTACCGACGTACATCTACAACATGGATTACGGCTTGACGGTCCAGAACTCGGGCGCAAACCACTCGCGCATGCGGCTCTCAACCGGCACGGGTATCGCCGGGTTCGAGCTGATCTCAAACGGCGCGACGTGGTACATCCACCACCGCGGCAACAACGAGGCGCCGGCGAATCGCCTGGGCTTCTACAACAACGCGGGTGCTGAGGTCCTCACGATGGCATCAGGCGGCAACGTCGGTATCGGCAACAACAACCCGGGCTACAAGCTCGACGTGGTATCCGGCGGAGCGACCACGGCCCGCATCGGTACGGGCTCGGGAGACACGCTCACCATCGGTGGCGGAGCCGGTAAGATCAACGTGGGAACCGTCGACCCGATCTACCAGATTGGCAACGACAAGTTCGCGACCTACATGGCGGGCATGATTGGCGTGAAGGAAGAGGTCACGGGTGAGCTCGCCATCTCGTGCGTGAACGGTCGCTGTGAGAAGGTCATCGACTTCGGCGAGGAGCCGCGCGGATCCGACCTCTGGCTCTTCGGCCAGGTGACCGACATCGACAGGCACCTCCCGCAGGCCTCCATCATCCTGACCCCGTCCTTCGATGGCCGCGTCAGCTACCGCAAGGGCGACGGCGAGATCACCATCATCGCCACCACCTTCAGCCAGGAGGATGAGGTGCGCGTCAGCTACCGCTTCACGGCGCCGAGGTTCGATGCGGACAAGTGGGGCAACACCACGGACGATCCGGCGACGAGCTTCACCATCGAGGAGAAGTAGGGTAGGAGCGCT
>JALHNY010000011.1 GCA_022843285.1 Minisyncoccota bacterium | reverse complement strand
AACCCCCAGTTAATCCATAACCTGCATGATCAAAAAAGCGATTTCTCTGGTTCTGGGATCCTCTCTCGTCTTGGCAGGCCTCTCTATCGGAGAGGAGATTGTCGGAACGTTTGAGCGATCCGTGGGCCACATCCCCGAGGCCCACGCGGCCACGAGCACGGGCGGGCAGACCCTGACCACGAGCGTCCAGGCGGCCATCACCCTGACGCTCGCGACCGGCACCGTGCCGCTCGGCAACCTCACCCCGGGTACCCCGATCTTCGCGACCACGAGCGCGTCAATCGACACCAACAACGCGACCGGCCTCACCCTCCAGGTGAACCGCAACTCGGCCACGTCGACGTTGCTCCACACGGACACCACGACGACCTTCCCGGACTACACGGCCTGGAACGGCAGCAACAACTCGACCACGACGAACATCATCGGTGCCAACCTCCACTTCAAGGTGGCCAACACCGGCACGGATGCGGGTCTGTACAACTCCACGTTCTGGGGTCCCAACGACACGGACGGCGCGAGCAACGCGCGCTACGCCGGGTTCCCGTCCACGTCGCAGACCATCGCGTCAAACGCAGGTTACGTCGGGTCGACCCAGACGGTCGTCTCGAGGTACCGCATGGACGCCCCAGCCACGCAGAAGACGGGTTCCTACTCTGGTGGCATCACGTACACCGCGTTCTCCAACCCGTAAAGCCCAACAATGAAGACGCTGTACCGTTTGGGTATCGTAGCTGCGCTGTCGCTCGCCACGTTCGCGGTGGTGCACCAGGCGCAGGCGCAGGTCTCCATCTCGCTCTTCCCAGTTTCGTTCCGCTACGACATTCCGCGCGGCTCGTCCCAGACTGGCGTCATCACGGTATCCAATCCCTCAGAGGTTCCGCTCTCGCTGCAGGTCGAGACGGAGAACTTCACCGGCGGAGACGGGGGAACCGTTGAGTACGCGCCGGAGGGCGCGAAGTACGGGCTGCTGTCCTGGATCACCGTGGACAAGACTCCGTTCACGCTCGGACCCGGCCAGAAGAGGGAGATCAGCTTCACGGTGGACGTTCCGGAGAACGCTGAAGTCGGCGGCCACTACGGCACCATTCTCTTCCGCGCGGCTCCGGCTGCTTCAACCGACGGTGGCAGCACCATCGGCGTCAGCGGCCGCGTCGGGTCTATCATCCTCGTCTCCGTTCCGGGCAACGCCAACAGGAGCGGCGAGCTCGTGAAGGTGGACGCTCCGGCGTTCATCCAGTACGGCCCGCTGACCCTCAACGCCACGTACAAGAACACCGGGTCCGTCCACTACGTCACCAAGGGTACCGTGACGTTCACGGGCATCTTCGGCAGGAAAACCGTGAATTTCGACGAGAAGACGGTGCTCCCGGAGGTGCAGCGTGACACCCTCGCGACCCTCGACAAGACCTGGCTCATCGGCCCGGTGTTCATGAAGGCGAGCATGGAAGCTGGTGACGGCACCGTGGACACGGGCAGCGCCACCACGTTCGCGTTCCCGATCATTCCGGGCGTGCTCGGCATCGTGCTCATCCTCGCGCTCATCTACGGATCGCGCATCGTAAAGAAGAAGTTCAAGATCGTCCGCGCAGACGGATGAGGCACTGGGTCGCCGCGGTAGCAGCAGTGGCGGTGACCCTGTGCGCGGTTCCGACCCGTGCGCAAACGCCGCCGCCCCAGTCCGGCGGGCAGACCCTGACCGTCACGGTTGGACCGACCAGCACGCCGCCCACGGGCGGCGGTGGCGGAGGTGGGGGCGGCAGCGTCGTCAACGCGAGCACGGGCGTCACCGTCTCGGGGCGCGCGTACCCGCTCAGCCGCGTCACGGTCCTGCGGAACGGGACGCGCGCCGTCACGACCATTGCCGGGCCGGACGGCCGCTTCTCGGCGACCATCTCGAGCATCTCAGCGGGCAACCACACGATCTCCGTGTACGGCGAGGACGAGAGCGGGCGGCGCTCCGTGCTCTTCAGCTTCCCAATCATGGTCACGAGCGGCGCCATGACGACCGTGAGCGGCATCTTCATCTCCCCGACCATCACCACGGACAAGGTTGAGGTGCGCCGCGGCGAGCCCATCGTGATTTTCGGGAAGACCACGCCGAGCGCGAACGTGACCCTCGAGATTAACTCGGAGCCGCGCATCTTTGAGTACACGCCCTCGGACGCGCAGGGCGTGTACCTGTACAACATGGACAGCAGCCGCCTGGCGTACGGCGCGCACACGGCCGCCAGTCGCGCTGTGACGAGCACTGAGGTGAGCTCCCAGAGCGAGCGGGTCGGCTTCCAGGTGGGAGACCGAACCGTGCTCCGCCCGGCGAGCACACCCACCTGCGAGGCGCGCAGGGGAGATGTAAACTGTGACTACAGGGTCAACCTCATTGACTACTCCATCGTCGCGTACTGGTACAGCCGGAGCGGGACCATCCCCGAAAAGGTGGACCTCAACGGTGACGGGCGCGTCACCCTCGTAGACCTCAGCATCCTCGCGTACTACTGGACCGGATGATCGCACCACGCAAGACGTTAGCCGCCCTCTCGCTCGCCGCGCTCCTCGCGCCGGGCCTGGTTTCGGCCGCGGCAATCCGCATGGAGCAGCGGGGCGACGAGGTGCGCGTCCTGGTGGATGCCGAGGGGCAGGCGCTCAACGCGTTCGAGGGTCGCATCGCGGTCACCGGGGCGCGCGTGCGCGAGGCGCGCCTCGGCGAGTCCGTCATCCCGCTATGGACCGTGCGCCCGTCCGCGGGGGACGCGTCGTTCGCGGGCATCGTGCCCGGCGGGTACGAGGGCTCCCGCGGGCTCCTGTTCTCGCTCATCCTGGAGGGTCCGGCGGGTACCCAGGTGACGCTCCGGCCGGAGAACGTGGCCCTCCTGCTCAACGACGGGCTCGGGACGGCGGCGGCGGTTTCGGCGGAGCCCGCGACGTTCACGCTGTCGGGCGAGGGGCGTGCGGGGATTGAGGACACGGAGATTCCAGAGTTCTCGGAGGTGGTCATCTCGCGCGACGAGGCGCTGTTCGGTGGCGCCTGGTTCGTCGCGTTCAACGCGCAGGACGCGGAGTCCGGGGTCGCGCGGTACCAGGTCGCCGAAGATCGCCTGGGGCTCGGACGTGCGAGCATGCAGTGGCGGGACGCCACGTCCCCGCACCTGCTCGAGGACCAGTCTCGCGAGAGCACCGTGCACGTGAAGGCCATCGACGGCGCGGGCAACGAGGCAATCTTCAGCCTCGCCCCAGAGTCCCCGGCAGCGCCGTACGGCGCCGCGGCGCTCGCGGCGGTCCTGCTCCTCGCGGTCGTGCTCGCAATCCTCGCGCTGCTGCGCCGGGGCAGGGGAAAATGATCCGCAAGGTTTTTGCCCCGCTCCTGCTCGCGGCTGCGCTGCTGCCGGGCGTCGCGGGAGCGGCATCGTACCAGCTCCTGCCCGTGAGCGGGCAGTACCCAGCTGGGACGAGCTTCTCCGTGGCGATCAGCGTCAGCTCTCCGGAGCAGGCGATTAACGCGGTGTCGGGAAGGGTGACCTTCCCCGCGAGCCAGCTCAGCGTGGTCTCGGTATCGAAGGCCGGTTCCATTGTCGACATGTGGGTGCAGGAGCCCGCCTTCTCGAACGCCGAGGGCTCCATCAGCTTCGAGGGCATCGCGCTCAACCCAGGCTTCCAGGGAGCCTCGGGGCGCGTCCTGACCGTGACGTTCCGCACCAGGGTGCCGGGCACCGCGACGATTGGGTTCGCCTCGGGCGCGGTGCTCGCCAACGACGGGCAGGGAACCAACGTCATCGTGGGACTGGCGCGCGCCACGTACGCGATCGGGGACGCCGCGGTCACGCCGCGCCCGCCGGTCTCGACGGCGCCCGTCTCGCCGACCGTTCCGGTCAAGCTGCCGTCCCAGATCAGGTCCATCACGCACCCCGAGCCGGACACCTGGGTCAGTAGCCCGCGCGCCGCATTCGACTGGGACTCACCGTCCGGGGTCATCGGCACGCTCTACGACCTGGATCGCTCGACGGACAGCATCCCCGTGACCGAGCTCGCCGGGCGCGCGGCATCGACCGAGGTGAGCCTGGCCAGCTGGCCGGGAGACGGCGCGTACTACTTCCACCTGCGCTTCAGGACGCCCGAGGGGCTGACCCCCGTGCTGCACCGCAAGATTTCGGTGGACCGCACGCCGCCCGATTCACTCACGGTCAAGGAGGTGAAGTCCGATGACCCGTCCGACCCGCTGATCGTGCTCGAGCTCGAGGCGACGGACAGGCTCTCGGGCATCAGCGGGTACAGCTTCATGGGGCCGAGCGGGGTCTGGGAGGGGCTCGAGGTGAGCGACGAGGGCATCACGGAGCTCCGCGCCTGGCAGCCCGGGGAGCAGACGATCCGCGTGCGCGCGACGGACGGGGCGGGCAACAGCCGCGAGGAGGAGGTGCCCCTGTACCGCAAGCCGCTCGCGAGCCCCACCATCACCGAGTTCACGCCAGCCGTGAACAGCCTCATCGGCAACGTGGGCAGCTTCGTGGGATTCGATGCGGTGGACCCGCACGTCCGGGGCACCGCCGAGCTGGAGCGGAAGGTGCACGTGTACTTCGCTCTCGGCGGGGTGACTCGCCACGAGGTCGAGGCGGAGGTCGGGGAGTCCGGGCGGTGGGAGGCGCGCTACCCGGACCTCGGGGCGGGGGACTGGGAGGTCTACGCGGTCAGCTCGGACGCGCGCGGGGCCAAGAGCTTCCCCTCCGAGTCGGTATCGGTGACCTCGTACGGCACCTGGGACCGCATCGTGCCGATTCTCGGCTGGATTGGCATCGGCGTGCTGGTGGCGCTCGCGGCCTGGATCGGCCTCGTCGCCGAGTACCGCTTCATCGGCCGCGCGCAGCGCTGGTTCGCGGCGCTCGTGGGCCGGCACCGTGACGAGGACCACCACGACTGGCAGAGGTAGCGGGTGCGCGTGGTATACTTGCGGACGCCAACACAAACACCAATGCCAAAGAACACGAAAAAAGTAACGAACACTCACATCGCGGCAGCCGCGGGCTTCGCCATTGCGGCCGCAGCTGCGGGAGCGTACTTCCTGTATGGGAAGGACGCGCCGAAGCGCCGCGCGAAGGTCCGCGGGTGGATGCTGAAGGCGAAGGGAGAGGTCCTCGAGCAGATCGAGAAGCTCCCCGAGCTGGACCAGAAGACGTACTACGCGCTCGTCGATGCCGTGACCAGCAAGTACTCCGCACTCAAGAGCGTGGAGGCAGCCGAGGTAGCCTCGCTCGTCAAGGACCTCAGGAGCGGCTGGAACAGCATCAAGAAGCAGATGGCGCCGGCTAAGAAGGCAGCCAAGAAGTCGAAGAAGGTGGCGAAGAAAGCCGCCAAGAAGGTCGCGAAGAAGAGCCGCTAGGGCTCTCCACGTGGCTCAAACGGGGCACCGCGAGGTGCCCCGTTTGGTATCATGAGGGCATGCTAGAAAGCGTGAAGCGGTACCTGGGCAGCGCGGACGCGGCGGAGACCTCAGACTGGATCCTCCGCATCGGCTTGGCCCTCGTGTACGTGTGGTTCGGCCTCCTGAAGGCTCTGGGCATGTCGCCGGCGACCCAGCTCGTCCACGACCTCTTCGACAAGACCGTGCCGGCGTTCGTGCCGTTCGGGCTCTTCTACCCGGCGTTCTCGTGGTTCGAGGTGCTGCTCGGCGTCCTCTTCCTGTTCCCGCGCCTGACGCGCGTGGCATTCGTGCTGGTGGTGTTCCACCTCATCTCGACGGCGCTGCCGCTCTTCGCCCTGCCCGACCAGGCCTGGACGGGCTTCCTCGCGCCCACCATGGAGGGGCAGTACATCGTGAAGAACGTGCTGATCTTCGGCGCAGCGTTCGCGCTCCTGGTTCGCCGCGAGCGCGCGTCTGCCTAGGAGACGCTGAGGCTCGGGAAGAGGGACAGGAACTGCCCGACGCCGATGAGGACGAGCATCAGGAAGACGAACGTCACGCCGTAGGCGATGTGCTTCGTGTGGTGGCGCGCCACCTCGTGGACCGCCATGGCGAGCGTGCCGAATCCGACGATGAGGCCGAGAATCACGTAGGTCGTCGTGGCAGCCGGGCCGGGGTTCATGAAGAGGCGCTCGTACCAGGTGGAGACGGGCTCAGCGGGCTGCGTGACCGTGGCCGGCCGGGCGTCTTCCGAGGTATTCTCGGCAATGGCGAGCTGCGGGTCCTCGTAGATGACCTTCACCGGGGTGGGGGTGGGCTCCGGAGCGGGGCGCGGCTGCACGCTCGTGGACTGCGTGGGCGCCACGGGCTCAGCCGCGGGCGCGGGCTCCCCAGCGGTCTCGCCGAGGACGTTAGCCGGCGGAGCGGGAGCGGGGCTCGCGGCGGGCGACTCGGGGGTAGCTGCGGCTGCCGGCGCGGGTGCCACCGCTACCTGCGCGGGCGTGCCGAACGACTCCACGACGAACGTGGTGCGGACGCCCTCGTACTCGCCCTTGAAGGTCGCGATGCCGATCTCCGTGAAGCGCCCGTCCAGGATGTTCGCGCGGTGCGTGGGACTCGCGAGGAGTGACTTCTGCACGTCGCGGGTCTCGTCGAAGTGCACGGCGAGGTTCTCGCCCGCGTAGATGAACTTGTACCCGGCGAGGTCGAGCCAGTGCCAGGGGCTCTTGCCCTCGGGGCTCGTGTGCGCGAAGTACCCCTTGGCGGCCATGTCCTGCGCCTTCATGAGGGCCGCGCGCTCGAGGACGGGGTTCACGGTGAGCGCGGGGAGGTCCGCGTCCTGGCGGGCGTCGTTGGTGAGGTCCACGAGCACGGAGGAGTACACGGCAGCCGTGAGGCCGGCGCGCTGCGCGAGCGGGATGCCCCAGACGACGCCGGCGAAGATCGCCGCCGCGACGGCGGTGGCGCCGAGGATGTAGCTGCCGCGCAGGAGGTGGGGGACGTGCCCGTTGTCCGCGTGGGGGACGACGTGGAGCGCCGCGTGCTTAGCCGCTCTGCGGAGAGTGACCCGGGACCTCTGCATGTGCGCTAATTATGTCACAAATCAGGTAAGTAGTAAAACACCCCCATCCGGGGGTGTTTTACCGTTCTGCCCTGCGCCCTTACGGGAGCTGGGGAACCGGGAGGTTCAGCTCCGCGCACTTGAGCATGTTGATCCAGCGCTGGGTCGTCTTGTAGACGTAGCCCGTGCCGTTGGCCGCCTCGTCGGGGGTCAGGCCGTAGTTCGCCCAGGGGGTGAGCACCTCGTCTTTGTACTTCACCTGGAACGCCTTGAGGACGTTCATGGTGAGCTCTCCAAAGAATCCGGTGACCGGGAGCGAGGATCCCATGTTCTCGTTCAAGAACGTCTGGAGGCGCATCACGTCAGCTGCATCGTTCTGGTTGCCCAGCTTGATGAAGGTGGTGATGTACATGCCGCAGCTCTCACCGAGAACCTGGGGCTGCGGGCCGGTGGACGCGCCGAGGACCGAGCCTCCGCCACCGCCACCGCCGCCTCCGCCGCGGCTGCTGTTGTGCTCGCGGTCGTCCTCCGGGGAGTCGCAGCCCGGATCTTTCATGTCGATGAGCCCGTCCTCGTCATCGTCCTCGCCGTTCGAGCACGCGGTGTTGCCCGGGGTCGGAGATGGGCTGGACTCGTCGTTGTCGTTCGGATCGTACGAGTCGTCCTCGTCGTTCGGGTCGCCATCGGTGTGGCAGTCTGGGTCCTGCGCATCCGTGAGGCCGTCCTCGTCGTTGTCCGCCTTGTCAGAGCAAGCTGGGGTCGGAGGGGGGACGTCATCGTTGGTGATGGTGCAGGTCACGTTGCCCGCGAAGCCAACGTTGATGCCGGAGCAGTTGTCGTACGAGGTGGTGTAGCCGGGAGCGTCGACCTCCGTGATGGAGTAGCTCTGGCCGGGGGTCACCGCGATGACGTTGGTTCCATCATTCTCGAAGGTGTTGGGCTCGCCGCCGTTCACCTGGAACGAGAAGTTGCTCGGGGTGGACTGCGCGCCGTTGTCATTGATGAGGTTCTTCACGACCGTGATGGTCGCCGGAACGTCATCGTTGGTGATGGTGCAGGTGTATGAGCTGCCCGCCTCGACGACGATTACGCCGTCGGAGCCGCAGTCGTCACCCTCACCGGTGCCGATGGTGCCGCTGTAGCCGAGAGCGGGGAGCTCCGAGACCGTGTAGGTACCCGGTGCAACCTCAAGCGCGATGCCGCTCGCCACGCCGATGGTGACGGGGGACTCGTTCTCAGTGTAGCTCACCTGGAGGGTGAAGCTCTCCGCGGTCGCGTCACCGCCATTGTCGTTGATCACGTTCTTGATGACCGTGATGTAGCCGGTGGTTGGCTCCGGGTCATCGTTGGTGATCTCACAGGTGAAGTCAGCGCCAGAGGTCATCGTGCCGGAGCACGTGCCCTCGAAGTTTGGGACGTAGTTGCCGTTGTCCTCGGAGACGCTGAAGTTCGCGCCGGCCGGGATGATGACCACGGTGCCCGATGCACTGCCCTGGAACGTCTCAAACTTCTGGTCGTTCACCGTGACGGTGATTTCGAAGTCCTCCGGATCAGAGTCACCACCGTCGTCATTGGTGACGTCCTTGGTAACCGTGAGGGTTCCCGGGAGGGGAGAGTTGTAGAACGTGCAGGAGACAATGTCCGCGGATCCCACGTCGATGCCGGTCACGCCGGTGACCTGGTCAAACGTGCCGCGCGGGTCGTTCTCTCCAGCCGAGCAGCTTGCGCTGATGAGCGAGAAGTTCGGGTCAAGGTCCTCGATGACGCTGTAGCCCGTGCCCTCGTCTACCTCGACGGGGGTGGTGAAGCCGCTGGCGTCAGTGGTCTCGCTCTCGCCGGCTACCGTGAAGTTCCAGCCTTCGCCGGGGGTCTGGTCGCCGGTGGTCTCGAGGTTGCCGTCCGCGTCGATGACCTTCTTGACGGTAATCGTACCACCGCAGAGCTCTCCGGCGATTGCCTGGAGCTCAGCCTGTATGTCGTCAAAGTTGGCTGCGGTGTAGACCGCGTCCGCGCTCGAGATGTCCTCGAGGTTGGCCGTGTTCAAGCCGCCGCCGATGCCGAGGGTAATGATGCGGATGCCGTCAGCCTTGATGTCGTTGGCTGCCTCAATCGCCGCGTGGAGCGCCTCGGTGTCGGATCCGGGCTCGGTCGGGTTACCGTCCGATGCGAAGACGATGAGGTCTGGGTTGGATCGGTTAGCGAACTGCTCGTGAGCCTCGATGAGGCCCGCTTCCCAGTCCGTGCCGCCACCGGAAGTCGGGACATTGATGCCCGTTTTAACAGTTGCAGCATCGCTACTCCAGTCCTGCACGACTGTCGAATTGTCGTCGAAGTCAATGACCGTGAATTCAGTCGGGGTGGCTGGTAGGAACGCGTCGACGAAGGCCTCGAAGGCGTCCTTCATCGTGTTCAGCTCGGTGCCGTCGATAGAGCCGGAGCTGTCGAGTACCAGGGCGATATCAAGTCCGCAGGACTCGCCGAGGTCCGGGTTTGCACCCGGGGTCGGGGGCGGAACCGGCTCGGTGTACCAGACCTTCATGGTGACGTGATCGATGCGCCCAAGGGTGCTGATGTTGCCAGAACCAGAAGAGCTGTGGCGTGCAGCCACGGCAATGCCGGTATTAGCAGCGTTCAGATCAGCCGCGGTCCACGTGGTGCCCCAGAGGCTGGTGGCACCTCCGTAAGTCTCGACGACGTCGGAGGTCGTCCAGTCGTACGTATCGTCGTTACCAAGATTGTTACCCGCAAGGGTGCCGTTCTTGATGAGGCGCACGACATCGGTGCGAAGGCGTCCCGCTGTTGCGGCGGAGCGCTCGACAGTGACCTGGATGCCGTTGATTGTGGATCCGTTGGGGATGCTGAATCCAAAGCCGGTAGAGTACAGGTAGTCACTGTCCCTGTTATTACTGCGATTCAGCGTGACAGTTGCGTAGCTGCCGTTGGAAGTCTGCGCGTTGCTGACGCTGCTCCAGATGGGGGTGTTGCCACCAGCATCAACGTTCGAAAACGTGGAACCGTTAGTGGTCCCCGTCTCAAGCGCAAGTGCAACTGAAGGAGCAGACAGAATCGGAGAAGCCACGGCTGCGAGCATCGCCACGGAGAGCGTCGCGCTGAGCCAGGTCTTCTTCACGAAAGAAATGATCTGTTTCATGTGTTTTTGTTTTCGACTTATTTGAGTGATTCGTAAGTGCGTGAGCAGGATGTAGCGCCTGCAAGACTAAGGTGGGCTTTGCAGCGCTTTCACTACGAATCCTATGGTCATGTCAAAAGAGTCGCAATCCGGAAATCGCATAACCTGTGTGTAAGAATCGGCAAGTATTTTCAATAGTTTTGCCGGGTATTAGGCAAAGATTTTGCCTGAATCCGGCAACGCAAAATGAGCCAGAATTCACAGAGAAATTGCTCAACCAAGTGCTTTGCTGCGGGACTAGGATTCGAACCTAGATAAACGGCTCCAAAGGCCGCGGTCCTACCATTAGACGATCCCGCACGGTCTCACCTCGTATAGCATACCGCAGCAGCCTTACCCAGGGCTCTCCCAGGTGCTAAAGTGTGTCCCATGAATTGGTGGCCGTTTGGCAAGAGCGAGACCCCCCAGCAGGTAGCCCAGCCCGCTGCCCCAGCGGCAGGCGGCCTGGTCTCCTTCGAGCAGTTCGCCGGCGTGGAGCTCCGCATTGGCACCATCCTGGAGGTTGAGCCGGTGCAGGGCTCCGAGAAGCTCCTGAAGCTCTCCGTGGACTTCGGCGAGGGCCAGCCGCGGCAGGTGGTGAGCGGCATCGCCAAATCATTCTCGCCGGAAGGCCTCCGCGGCAGGCAGCACGCGTTCGTCACGAACCTCGCGCCACGGAAGATGATGGGCATCGAGAGCCAGGCGATGATCCTCGCGGCGGACGCGGAGGGCGGCCTGGCCCTCGTGGCGCCGTCCCGTTCCGTGCCTCCCGGATCGCAGCTCCACTAGGTCATGGACGTCATCGCGCACGCCCTCTGGGCGAACCTGGCAGCGGAGGGCATTGGGCGGAAGAAGAAGGTTCGCCCGACCAGAAAGCAGCGCGTTGCTGCCATGCTCGGCAGCATCGGCCCGGACCTGTCCGCGTTCATCCCGGGCATTCTCACGAGCATCGCGGCGCTGCCGTCCCTGCTCTCGTACGCGCTCACGCGCTTCACCCAGGAGTGGGGAGAGGTCCAGAGTGTCGAGACGGCAGCCGCCCTCGTGGAGGCGACGCCGTACGTGCACCCCATGATCGGGTTCCTGTACGGCTTCACGCACAGCGCCCTCCTGTGGCTCGTGGTCGTCGGCATCGCGTACCTCGTCGTGAAGCGCGTCCCGTTCTGGCTGGTGGGCTGGGGGACGCACATCGGGCTGGACGTGTTCACCCACGACGCGGCCTACTTCCCGACGATGCTCGTGTACCCGATCTCGGATTTTCACATCAACGCTACCGCCTGGAGCAACCCCGTGGTCTTCGGCTTAACGTACGCCGCGCTCCTGGTATGCTACCTAGCGGTATACAGACCACGACCTACACCAAACACATGAACGCACGCACCCTGTCCTTCATCGCGGCAGCCCTCCTCGGAGCCGGCCTGCTGCTCGTCATCATCAGGCTCGCCATGCCGCCGGCTGATTCCGGCCTCGAGCTCGAGCCGCTCGACCAGTCACTAACCAGTTCAGATACTTCAACCATGACCGATTCAGGAGAACTCAAGATCACGGACCGCACCGTTGGCACGGGCGACGAGGCCGTTGCCGGCAAGAAAGTCACCGTCCACTACGTGGGAACCCTCGAGGACGGCACCAAATTCGACAGCTCACGCGATCGTGGCGAGCCGTTCACCTTCACCCTCGGCGCGGGCCAGGTGATCAAGGGCTGGGACCAGGGCGTCGCGGGCATGAAGGTCGGCGGCACCCGCATCCTCAACATCCCGGCAGACCTCGCGTACGGGGACCGCGCGGTGGGGAGCATCCCCGCGGGCAGCGCGCTCAACTTCGAGGTTGAGCTGCTCGGCGTAGAGTAGAGGTGCGCGTCGCGAAGTTCGGCCACAGCTGCCTCCTGGTGGAGGCAGCCACGGGTGAGCGAATCCTCGTGGATCCGGGCAGCATGAGCGCCGTGCCGGACGAGGTCATCGCCGCGCCGCTCGACGCCGTGCTCGTCACGCACAGCCACGCGGACCACCTGGACGAGGGCACGGTTGCTGCCCTCGTTTCGGCGCACCCCGAGCTCCCCATTTTCGCGAGCGCGGACATCGTGGAGCAGCTCGCCCGTGCCGGCGTGAGTGCCAGGGACCACGGCTTCGAGCATTTCCAGGTGGGAGCGGTGGAGGTTGAGGTGCTCCAGGCCGGGCACGACCCGGTGCTCGGCCCCGTGCCAGAGAACGCGGCGTACCGCATCGGCGGCGAGCTCGTTATCACCGGAGACTCCACCGCGGTGAGCCTCGAGGAGTGGCAGGGGACGCGCGTGCTCGCGCTGGTCACCTCGGCTCCGTGGGGCACCCGCCCGGCACTCGCGAACGTCGTGGAGCGCCTGCGGCCGGAGGTGGCGTTTCCCGTGCACGACGGTTTTCTCGTGGATGCGTTCCGCGGTAACCAGGACGCGCAGTTCGCGGTGTACTGCCAGGAGCGCGGCACGCGCTACGTCATCCTCGCCGCAGACCTCACCGAGCTATGACGTTCAAGGTAGACGGAAAAGATCCGGGCAGCCGCGCCCGGACGGGCACCATCGAGACGGAGAGCGGGACGGTTGAGACGCCCAGCTACGTCATCGTCGGCACGCGCGCGTCCGTCCGCGGCCTCGAGCCCGGGGACCTCGCCACTACGAAGACGCAGATGGTGATCAGCAACACGTACCACCTCTGGCAGGGGCTCGGCGAGAATCTCAACGAGTTCCCCGGGCTGCAGGACGAGCTCGGATGGAAGGGCGTCACCATGACGGACTCCGGCGGCTTCCAGGTCTTCAGCCTCGGCGCGCTCCGCGACGAGGGGAAGCGCCGCGGCGGCCAGGAGAGCGAGGTGAAGGGCGTCGTGGAGGTATCAAACAGTGGCGTCACGTTCTCGGACCCGGACTACGGCGGGGAGCCGCAGTACCTCGACCCGGAGCTCTCCATCCGCATCCAGGAGCAGCTCGGCGCCGACATCGTCGTGGCGCTCGACGAGCCGTCCGCGCCGTTCCACACGGAGGAGTACACGCGCGAGTCGCTGGGGCGCACGCACGCGTGGGCGATGCGCGCCATGCAGGCGCGGACCTCGGACCAGGCGCTGTACGCCGTGGTGCAGGGCGGCGCGTTCGAGGAGCTGCGCCGCGAGTCCGCGCGGACGCTCGGCGTGCTCCCGTTCGACGGGTACGCAATCGGCGGCACGTACGGGGATGCGTACGGCGGGACCAAGGAGGACACCGCGAAGATGGTGCGCTGGTCCACGGACCACCTGCCGGAGGACCGGCCGCGCCACCTGTTCGGCGTCGGTGAGCTCGACGACCTCATCGACGGCGTCGAGGGTGGCATCGACACGTTCGACTGCGTCATCCCGACCCGCGAGGGGAGGCACGGGCGCATCTGGACGCACGAGGGATACTACGACGTGACGCGCGGCTCCATGGCGGACCGACACGAGCCGCTCGAGGACGGGTGCGCCTGTCCGGCGTGCTCTGCCGGTGCTACCAAGGCAATGGTGAAGGAGCTGTTTCTCGCGAAGAACCCCGAGGGGCCGCGACTCGCCGTACTGCACAACGTGTGGTTTTTTAACACGTTCATGGAGGAGATGCGCCATGCGATCCGGGACGGCAAGCTCGCGGAGTTCCGGGCGAGAGCACCGAAGCAGCTGCGCAAGTAAAAAGAGAGACCCAGTTGGGTCTCTCTTTTTAGTACAACTGGAGCTTAGTAGTCGATGGCATCCTCGGCGTCCTGCGCGAGCTCCTCGGCGTCCTGCGCGAGCTCCTCGGCGTCGTCGTAGTCGCCGTCATCGTACGCGTCCTCGGCGTCCTCGAGCGCCTCTTCGGCCTCGTCGAGGAGGTCCTCGGCGTCGCGGACGTCTGCGCCGTCATCGTCGGCGTCCTCGATGGTGTCGCGGGCGTCGTCGATGGCGTCTTCCGCATCGTCAATCGCGTCCTGCGCGTCGCGGCGACTGCCGCCGCTGCGGTGGTCAATCTCGTCCTCTGCATCCTCCGCATCATCGATTGCGTCCTCGGCGAACTCAGTGGCGTCGGCGAAGTCGCGGTCGAGGAGGGCGTAGAGGCCGTCCATCAGGTTCTGCTCCGCGTCCTCGAGGAGCTCGGCTGCATCGCCGACGTCATCGTCGTCATCGATCGCATCGTTGTAGAGATCCCAGGTCTCGTCGATGAGCTGCCACGCGCGGCGCAGATCCTCGAGAGCCTCAGCCTCGCGGGAGGTGAAGGCCGGTGGGATCGCCACGGGCGGCTCGACGATGGTCAGGCCGCCGGTCGAGGCGAGCTGGCTGTAGCGGGAGCGGGAGACGAAGCCGAAGTAGCCGGCTGCGGGGAATATCCCATTCTGGGCCTGCCAGGCGGCGACGGAGGCACGGGTCTGCGTGGTGTACACGCTGCCCGAGCCTGCGAAGCCGAAGCTGTTCAGGTACTGGTGCAGGCACGATACGTCGCTGCCGGCGGAGCCGACGGCGAGGTCGCGGTAGAAGGCGCACTGCACGTTAGCCTTTGCCGGGGCGGGGAGCGCCACGGTGCCGGCCACGAGGAGCGCGCCCGCAGCCACGGCCAGGAAGGAGCGGAGGGGGTTGTTCTTGGTGGTATCCATAGCTTCCTTATATACCCCAGATTGCCTGGGCGCAAAGGCCTGCGTAGGCTTACGGCATGCAGCCGCCCATCCTTGCGCTCGCCCCGCTCCACGAGGTCACCGACGCCGCATTTCGCGAGACGGTGGCCCGGTGTGGCGCTCCGGACATCATGTACACGGAGTTCACCTCGGTGGATGGCCTGTCGCACCCCGCGGCGCGGGACCGGATCATCCGCCGGTACCTGCAGCGCGCAGAATCTGAGGGCAGCACGCGCGCGCAGTTCTGGGGCAGCGACCCGGAGAAGTTTCGGGCCGCGGCAGAGCTCACGCGCGAGCTCGGGTTCGCCGGCATGGACATCAACATGGGCTGCCCGGATAAGGTTGTCGTGAAGCACGGCGGGGGAGGCGCGCTCATCAACGACCCGGAGCGCGCGCTCGACGTCATCGCCGCATCCATTGAGGGAGCGGGAGGCATGCCGGTGTCCGTGAAGACGCGCCTCGGCTTCGATCGCGACGTCGCGGACTCGTGGGTGCCGAAGCTCGCATCGAGCGGCATCGACATCCTCACCGTGCACGCGCGGACGGTTAAGGAGCTGTCCAGGGTTCCCGCGCGCTGGGAGCGCGTCGCGGACCTCGCGCCGGTGGTACACGAATCCGGCGTGCTCCTCATCGGCAACGGTGACGTAACCTCCCGCGAGGACGCGCTCGCGCGCATCGCGGCCTCCGGCGCGGACGGCGCCATGATCGGCCGCGGCATCTTCGGGAACTTCTGGTTCTTCAGCGAGGAGCGGAACGTGGAGGACGTGCCGCTCGGCGAGCGGCTCGCGGTGCTCTCCGACCTCGCGGAGCGCTTCGAGGAGCGGTACGGCGAGTTCCGCTCCATCAGCACGCTGCGCAAGCACGTGAAGGGCCTCGTGCAGGGGTTCCGCGGGGCGTCCGAAATTCGCGAGCAGCTCATGGCGTGCTCTTCCGCTGCGGAGTTCCGCGCGGTAGCCTCAGCGCATGCCTAAGCTCAAGAGCTCGGACACGTCCTGGGGCCGCGACGCGGAGTGGTACGACGATTTGCTCGGCAAGCCCGGCACGTACCAGGAGGAGGTCGTGCTGCCCAACCTCACGCGCGTGCTCGCGCTGCAGCAGGGGTACCGCGTCATCGACGTCGCCTGCGGGCAGGGCTACTTCGCTCGCACGTTCGCCGCGGCGGGTGCCGAGGTGCTCGGGGTGGACGCGTCGCCGTCCCTCATCAAGATCGCGAGGGAGAGCGGGGGAGGACCCAGGTACGAGGTTGCCCCGGCGGAGGAGCTCCCGGTGCCGGACGGCTCCTTTGATGTCGCGGCTATAGTGCTCGCCATCCAGAACATCGAGCCGGCAGGTGCGGCGATCGCGGAAGCTGCGCGCGCTGTTGGGCCCGGCGGGCGCGTGGTGCTCGTCATGAACCACCCGGCGTTTCGCATTCCCAAGCACAGCGACTGGGAATGGAGCGGGGACGGGAAGGTCCAGTACCGCCGCGCGGACCGGTACCTCTCGGAGCTGCACGAGAAGATTCAGACGCACCCCGGCTCAGATCCGGACCGCTACACGCACTCGTTCCACCGCCCGCTGCAGTTCTACTTCAAGGCGCTCGCGAAGGCGGGGCTGTCCGTGGGGCGCCTCGAGGAGTGGACGAGCAACCGGAAGAGCCAGCCGGGCCCGCGCGCAGAGGCGGAGAACCGCGCCCGCGCGGAGTTCCCGCTCTTTCTCATGATCGAAGCGCGCAGGGATGGCTGAGACGTTCGCCATCTGGAAGCCGAAGGGGGTGTCCTCGTTCCGGGCACTCTCCGCCGTGAAGCGCGCGCACCCGGGAGAGCGCGTCGGGCACGCGGGGACGCTGGACCCGCTCGCCGAGGGCATCCTGGTCGTGGCCGTGGGGCGAGACGAGACGCGCAAGCTCAAGGACGCCGTGGGCGCGGACAAGGAGTACGTCGCCGAGGTGCGCTTCGGGGCGACCTCAGCAACCGA
>JALHNY010000010.1 GCA_022843285.1 Minisyncoccota bacterium | reverse complement strand
ATGGTGTCGGCGAGGAGTGCGACGAGGCCGACCGTCGAGGCGAGCGCGACGAAGACGAGCTTCGCGGCGTCAGCCGAGGTGCCGGTCGCCGGCAGCACGAGCCACGGCACCACGGCGGCGACGGCGAAGAGCGCGCCCCGCCCGATGCGGTGCCAGATGGAGAAGTACGCCTCTCCGAAACCTGAAGCTCCCTCCTGCGAGGAGAGCGTGCCGCGGTGCCTGCGGGCAGCCGACGGACTTTCATCGCTCGCGGCGCGAGCGACTGCTTTGGTGGGCGCTGCGGTGCGCCGCGTTCCTGGTGATGCAGCCATGTAAAAAAGTAAACGGGTGTACTCGCCCATTATACACGTTCTTCAACCCCGCAGTGCCCGGGGTGGGACTCGAACCCACATGGCTTGCGCCCCGCCATTTTAAGTGGCGTGTGTCTAACCAGTTTCACCACCCGGGCGGGTGAGCGACTCTGAGGCCTGAGCGGGAATCGAACCCGCGCGTAAGGGATTTGCAGTCCCTCGCCTTACCACTTGGCTATCAGGCCGCCGAGCGCATTCTAGCCTCCGTTCTCGTCCTCGGGAAGCGGGTGCTCAATGAAGACTTTGTCCACCGCTGCCGCGTTGGCTAAGCCGCGATCCAGCTTGAACGTTATGAACGGGACCTCGCGAATGCGCAGCCTCTTGAGAATCTCGTGCGCGAGGACGCCGCGCGCGCGGTTGAGGCCCTCCACGACTTTAGCTTCGCGCTCCTGGGGGAGGACGGACACGTGCACGGTGGCGGTGTCCTGCTTCTGCGAGAGCTCGACCTCGGTGATGGTGACGAGCGCACCGGGAAACTCCAGCGTGCGCAATATGGCGGCCGAGAGCTCGTCCCTCATCACCACGGCGAGGCGGTCTGCGCGGTAGGACACGTTACGCGGCGCGCTCGATGCGAATCTCGTCTCCCTCCTCGATGGCGACCGGGCAGTTCACGACGAGTCCGATTTCCATGACCGCGGAAGCCTCGGGCACTGTGTCCTTCTGGTGGCGAATGGTGGCGATGCGGCCCCGGCCGACGGACTCCCCGCCGCGGAAGAGCGCGAACTGCATCTTGGGCTTCATGGTGCCCTCCTCGAGGCGGCCACCGACGAGCTGCTCGTCGAGGCGCTTCTGGTTGAAGAGCGCTAGCACGGACAGGCGCGCGAGGACCTCGGGTGATCCGTCCTCGGCGAGCATCTGCTCCAGGGACTGCACGAGCTCGTACACAATCTCGGAGGTCACGACCCGGACGCGGTGCACCTCGGCGTACGAGGCGGCGACCTTGTCCACCTTAGTCTTGAAGCCGATGACCGGGGCGTTCGTCGAGGCGGCGAGCTTCACCTCGGTGTCGCCGATTTCACCGACCGTCGCGCTGATCACCTTCACCGGCACGTCCTTGGGCCCCGTCATGGCGCTCACGATCTGCGAGAGCACCTCGAGCGATCCCGCGTCCCCCGCCTTGAGGATGACCGGGAACACGTCGTACACGACGTCCGCGTACTCGTTCACGAGCTCCGCGGCTGCCGCGCGCTCCGTGAGCGAGACGAGGTCGCCCGCCGCGAACTCCTCGCCGACGCTCGGCAGGGCCTCAAAGCCGACGACGAGCGCGGGCGCGGCTGCGGGGAGCGACTTCGCGGGCTTGCCCGCGAAGTCCTCGAGCACCTTCACCTTGCCGGACGCCGTCGGCGTGGCGACGGGGTCTCCGAAGCGGAGCGTGCCCTCCGTGATGATGACCACGGCCTCGTTGCCGCGGCGCTTGTTGGAGCGCGCCTCGAGCACCACGCCGGCCGCGGGCGCGGACGGGTCGTACGTGAGGTCCTCGACCTCGGCGGCGAGCACGAGGAGGTCCAGGAGGTCGGGGACGCCGTCACCGGTGACACCGGAAACGGGCTGGTAGCTGATGGAGCCGCCGTACCCCTCGACGAGCACGCCGATGCCCGCGAGGTCCGCCTTGCACTTCTCCACGTTGGCGCCGGGCGCGTCCATCTTCGTGAACGCGACGACGTACGGCGTCTTGCTCTCCTCGAGAATCTTCGCGGCCTCGGCGGTCTGCGGCTTCACGCCCTCGGTGGCGGCGACCACGAGCACGGCGAGGTCCGCGACGCGCGCGCCGCGGGAGCGCATGTTCGTGAAGGCCTCGTGCCCGGGCGTGTCAATGAAGGTGAGCGTGGCGTCACCGTGCGCGGCCTGGTACGCCGAAATGGCCTGCGTGATGCCGCCAGCCTCTCGTGCTGCCACGTTCGCCTTCCGGATGTAGTCGAGGAGTGTCGTCTTGCCGTGATCGACGTGACCCATGATGACCACAACCGGCGGGCGCTTGCTGCGATTCTGTTCCGCCATAGCTTGCCTAGACTAGAGTAAGTGGTGCTATTAGGCAAGGAAAATAAGGGTTTTGCAGGAAGCAGGCCGGAGAAGCCTTTGCCGGGCGGGTCCGGGACTGCTATAGAGAGCACAGGTTCCCCAGGGAATACTTTGAGAACACGGGAGAAGAGAGTTATGTCAGAACGCAGCATTGAGCTGACCGAGCCCTACCGGAGCATCGTCCAGCTCATCAACCACTACGACAAGAAGTTCGGCACCATCCCCGAGCGCGGCGAGCACGCAATACACGTGCTCATCGCAACCGAGGAAGACCGGGGACTCGCCGTCGCCATCATGCGCTACATAGAAGAGCGTTCGATTGGCGGGAGCAGCAGCCCCATCATCGCGGGACGCATCGCGGACGCAATCGGCATCGCGGTTCAGGACATCATGCTGACGCGCGTAGCAGAAGCCGGAGAGCGGCAGCTCCTCCAGCACCTGCTCGCGCACAGGAAGCAGAAGATGACCCCGCAGCTCCTCATGGCGCTCGCGCGCCAGGTTGGGGCTAAGCCGCCGAACCTGTTCGACGCGATCTCCGAGATGCGCGTCATGGACCAGATCGCGGACGAAGTCCTCGAGGGCGGGTCGCAGAACCACGACTACCAGCAAGCCACCGCACCCGCCCGCAGGGGTGCCGCGGTCGCAGCCTGACGCAGTCACAACCAAAAGCCGGCTCCGCGGAGCCGGCTTTTGTCTACCCTCCCGCTCCCTGGTACAACTGTTCGTGGCTGCGCTACCGCGCAAATCTTGAATATAAGGAGAAAAAGAAAATGGCAGTGATGGACATGGCGCAGCGCAAAGTGCTGCAGGACCTGATCCTGGTGTACCTGAAGCGGACGCAGGGTGACGTGCTCGCAAAGATTCACGCTGAGGGTCACAAGATGTGGGCGATCGGCGTGCTGCTGGACGCGGCGGGAGACCAGAACCTCGTGGACTGGACCGTCGAGCAGATGAAGTTCTACCCGGTGGGCACATTCCCGTACCAGAACCGCTACGCGATGGCGAGGGCGGGAGCTTCACCCGAAGTCTTCGAGGAGCTCCTCGCGGATCTCATCAAGAACAGGCACATCGAGATGGCGGAGCAGTGCGCGGAGCGCGCGGGCAGGAAGCTCACGGCAGGCGAGGTGCTCGCGCTCGGCAGGGCGTACACGGACGGCGCGACGCGATCTGATTCAGACCTGCAGAAGCTGAGGCAGCTCTTCCTGGAGACGCCGGGAGCCGACGTGGACGCGTTCGACCGCATGAACGCGGAGCAGAGAGAGCGTTTCTCAGATCCGTACTGAGGCAAATAGAAAAGGAGCCAGCTGGCTCCTTTTCCGTACCTGGGCGAGCGCTTACTCCGTGGTCTTGCCGTCGAAGTGCTCGTCGTCCCCCATCGCATCGGCGCGGGTCGCGTGGACGACGTCCATGCGGTGCTCCGGCGGCGAGTAGATGGTGTAGAGCTTCATGACCTCGTCACCCGTGTTGGTGACGTTGTGGTTGCATCCCGCGGGGATCACCACGGCCCAGTCGTCCTCGACGTCGTGCTCGACGCCGTCCAGGACGACCTTGCCCTTGCCCTCCTCGAAGCGGATGAACTGGTCGAGGTCGTGGACCTCCATGCCAATCTCCTCACCCGGGTTGAGGCTCATGACCACGAGCTGGCTCTTCGTCGCCGTGTACAGAACCTTGCGGAAGTTTCCGTTCTCTTTGGTTGCCTGTTCGATGTTTACTACGTATCCCTGCATGTGTAGGTGGAAACTGGTTAGTGCGAGTGTACTGTACCACCTCTACCAGTCCTGTTCGACCTCCTCTCGGCCTGCGACGTACGCGCAGTAGTCGCAGGCTTCCGCGGGTGCCGGCGGCGTCTCCGCCTCCAGGCACGCCCGCGCGGAGACGAGGGCTCCCTCGATCCAGTCCGTCTTGCCCAGGTACGGGATCAGGGCGATGTCGAACTCGAGCTTGGCGTCGAAGGCCTCCCGGTCCTGCCTGCCGTTGCAGTACACGAAGTAGCCCGTGTCCGAGACCGTGAGGCCGTTGCCCCTGAGCAGCCACTGGTACACCTCCATCTGGCGCTTGTACCCGATGTGCCAGGTGCCGTTGAGCTCGGTGATGGGCTCGGCCTTCGAGGTCGCCTTGTAGTCCACGACGATGTGCTCTCCGCGCGAGTTGATCCAGAGGTCGTCGATTGCTCCGGTGATGATCAGGTTCGTCGGCTCGTGGTAGAACTCGACACCCTTGAAGTTCTCGCGCCACACGTTGAGCTGGTCGTGGGCGACGGGGCGCGCGTCGATGCCGTAGCGCGCGAGGAGCGGGTGCGTCTCGCCCTTCGCGCGGTGCGCGTCGAACTCCTGCTTGAGCAGGTGGTCCACGGCGCTGTTGAGGTTGAACGGGAACCCGGGCGGGCGCCCGACGCCGAGCCGGCGATCCACGTAGAAGCACCGCGGGCACTCCAGGAAGAGGTCAATTTTCGAGCGGCTGAGCTTGAAGGGGTCCGGGTGGTGCGGATCGAAGACGTTCCGCGTGCGCTTCGGGCGGTAGTACTCGGACATGCCCTCAGTATACGCCCCAGCTCCTGGCCTACTCCGCCTCCTCGATGACGCCCACCTTGAGCGGCTCGAAGATGGTGAGCGTGCTGGTGGTGATGCGGCGGACCGCCTCCGAAGCGTCCGTCCCGCAGAGCGGGCGGATGGAGGTGTTCTCGGTGGCGTACTCCGTCAGCTCGTACACGTTGCCGTCAATGGCGACGAGGCAGTCCGTGGCGGTGTCCGCGGCGCGGACCTCGTCCATCGTGAAGGTGCCGTCACGGCCGTCCCTGGACTTGGTGAGGGCGATGCCCCCGAGGGTCGCCAGGATGATGATTGCTGCGATTACGAGTGCGATGCGGATCAGGAATTTCTTCTGCATGGAGAGTAGTCAAGCACATCGGAGCCCCCAGAGAAAGACGACGCCTCCCGGCTGTACGGCGGGAGGCGTCGAGCGTTGCCCCGTGGCGACGGTCGTCTGGGCTGAAGCACTGTTGAATCAAGTGTGGTTCGTGGTTGATGCCTTGTTCCAGAACGTCGCTGCGCGACTCGCTATCTCTCTCTTCGGTGAGTCACCTGACGTGCGGGCGGTCGCAACTGGATAAGTCGAACACTGAAGCGTTGCGGTCCGCGGGTAGAGCTGCCGTTCCCCTGGATCCACTGCCCTGTGCGTGCGGCGAGTGGATGCAGCAGCTGGCTACGTCTTTCGGTGGGTCACCGGAATCCTGCTGTTGAGGTCTAGGAATGGGTATCTAGGTGCGCGGGCAGAAACTCGCGCGGTTGCTTCGTTGTTGTGTGCTGTCCTTGGTGATCGACTGGTGGTGGTTTTGATCGCGATCACTTACTGGTACGCCTCACGGGGAGGTTTTCTTTCAGTAGGTCGCCGAGGTTGCCATGACGGGCAGCGGGCGGTGCCAGGCTCTCAGGGACCGGGCCTCGAAGACGCCTGGCTCGGTCTGGATCCCGATGAGGCGGACGCGGGCACCCTGCTCAGCTGGGACGGCGAGGTCGGCGTTCTCAGCCACGTTCACCCACCAGAAGGTGCCCTTGCCGTCATCCAGGACGAAAGCGCTGGAGGAGCTGGCGGACACCACCGTCCCGGCGAGGAAGCCCGCCTCCGGGTGCTCCCAGAAGCGCTCCGGGGTAATCACGATGCGGTCGTAGGCGGGAATGTTGGCGCGGGCGAGGTTGTGCGTACGGGGTCCCGCTCCGATGACGTAGAGCCCGCTGCCGAGGGCGAGGCTCGCGAGGACGGTCCCGCCGAGCACCGTGACCGGTGCGAAGCGGTACCCGCGCCGCGTCCTCGTGAAGACCGAGTACGTCACGGTCACGAGGAACATGAGGGCCGCGAGCCAGAGGTACGGGAGGGACTGGAGCGTGAAGAGCGCGTTGTGCTGCCCCGCCTCGAGGGACACGTCCCAGTCACGCTCCACGAGCAGGAACGCGGACGTCGCCACCGTGAGGGCGCCGAGCATGATGGTCAGGAAGGTCAGGAAGAAGAACAGGACGTTCCACGCCATGAACTCCCACCGCGGCTTGGGGGCGAGGTCGCGGTCCTGGATCTCGCCGACAATGCGGCGGGCAAATTCTGGGTCTGGGTGCATTATGGTTGCGTTGGTTGTTCGGCGAGCAGCTTCTTCAGCTTTTCCTTGGCGCGCGAGATGAGGGTGGCGACGGTGCCCGGGGGCTTGCGCAGAATGTCTGAGATTTCTTCGTACGAGTGGTCCTCGAGGAAGCGCAGGACGAGCACGTCGCGGTACTTGGCGTCCAGCTTAGCGATGGCCGCGCGGAGCGCGGCTGCGCTGAGGGCGGTGTCGAGCTCAGCTGCGAGGTCGTGGCCGTCCGGCATGGACTCGAAAACTGAGATCTCGTCGTCACTGACCGCCACGCGGGGCACGCGCGCCGCTTTCCGGAAAAACGTCATCGCCTCGTTGTGGGTGATGCGGTAGACCCACGATGAAAATTTCAGAGAAGCATCGTACTCGTTCAGGTTACGGTACGCCTTCAGGAAGACTTCCTGGAGTATGTCATCGGCATCGCTCTTGCTCCGGCAGCCGAGCCGGTACAGGTAGCGGGTGAGCGGCGCCTGGTAGCGGTAGACGATTGCTGCGTACGCGCTGCTGTCCGCGAGAGCTGCCGCCACCAGCTCCTGATCGGAAACTTCCGGATCGGGGTCTGAGTGCGCGGGCATAGCAGAATCAAGAACGCCGAGGCGACCTGGTTACTTATACGCCTGAGTATACGCTTTTCTTGCAGGCACCCCGCCCAGCGCACTTAAAATTCCCAAAAAACCTGCTATTCTCGTCGCGTACTGCGCCGCGGCGCGCCCTCCATGCAGAAGCTCTTCAAGTTCATCCGCCGACCCCGCGTGTTCATTCCCGCGGGTGTTTTGCTCATCGTGGCGGGGGTCGTCGCGTTCTCGGTGCTCTCGGGAGAGGAGGAGACGTTCGAAACGGTCCCCGCGAAGCGCGGCACCGTGCGCGAGGAGGTCGCGGTCGTGGGGCGCATCCAGGCCACACAGCGCCTCGACCTCGGCCTCCTCGGCAGCGGCAAAATCTCGTACGTCTTCGGCGAAGAGGGAGACCGCGTGGAGCGCGGCGACCTCCTGGTCTCGCTCGTCTCGGATGACCTGCAGGCGCAGCTCGCCTCCGCCCAGGCGAACCTGGACCGCGAGCAGATCCGCCTCAGCCAGATGGTGAGCGGCGAGGAGGACGCCGTCTCGCAGGCCAACTACGACAGCGCGTCATCGGCAGAGCAGAGCGCCGCGCGCGCCCTCGAGTCGCAGCTGCGCGAGAGCTACGCCGCTACGGACAGCGCGCTGGGCGCGTACGTGGACCAGTTCTTCGAGGACCCGCGCAGCGGCCAGGCGTCCTTCGAGACGTACGTGGTAGTTGGCGGCACCCGGTACTTCATCGGCGCGCCCCAGGGAGACCGCACCACGATTCAGCGCGGGCACAACAAGGCAGTCGCCCTGCTCGCGGCGTGGCGTGAGGCGCTCGGCGGCACGGACCTCGAGGCGAAGGTTGCAGCGGGCGGCGCTGCAGTCGCGCACGCGCAGCTGTACCTCGGCGACCTCGCCGGGGCTATCAACCGGTACCGCCCCACCGCGAGCACGGACCAGGCGGTGTACGACGGCTTCCGCGCGGACGTCGCGGCGGCGCGCAGCGCGGTGAACGCCGCGGCGTCGGGGCTCTCGGCAGCCGAGTCCTCGTACCGCTCCGCGCAGAGCGGCAAGAACGTCGCCGGCAGCACCCTCGCCCTCGAGCAGTCGGCTGCGGAGATCGCGATCCAGGAGGCAGCCGTGCGCAGCGCTGAGGCGCAGGTTGCCCTCGCGCAGGCCCAGGTGAGCAAGAACAGCATCGTCTCCCCCGTCGACGGCATCGTCGTGGAGCTCGACGCCGAGGTCGGCGAGATTGCGAGCCCGGGCAGCGCCATCGTGAGCGTCATGGCGGACGCGCCGCTCGAGATTGAGGCGCTCGTGCCGGAGGCCGACGTTGCCAAGGTTGAGGTGGACGACGTCGCGCGCGTCACCATGGACGCGTACCCGGGCGTGACGTTCAATGCGCGCGTCATCTACGTGGCGTACGCGGAGACCATGGTCGAGGGCGTGGCCACGTACAAGGTCCGCCTCCAGATGGAGGGCGAGGACAGCCGCCTGAAGCCGGGCATGACCACGGACCTCGACATCGCGACGAACGTCCGCGAGAACGTCATCACGGTGCCGCAGCGCGCGGTGATCACCAGGAGCAGCGAGCGCGTGGTGCGCGTCGCGGACGGCGAGGTGAGCCGCGAGGTGAAAGTCGAGACCGGCATCCGCGGCACGGACGGCCAGATCGAGATCGTGAGTGGCCTCTCCGAGGGTGACCTGGTCATCGTCGGCAGCAAGCAGGAATGAGCCTCATCGAGGTAAAGGACCTCAGGAAGGTGTACGGCGAGGAGGAGAGCCAGACCGTCGCCCTCGGCGGCGTGACGTTCGCAATCGAGAAGGGCGAGTTCGTCTCCATCATGGGGCCGTCCGGCTCGGGGAAGTCCACGCTCCTGCAGATCCTCGGCTTCCTGGACAAGCACACGGGGGGCACGTACGTGTTCGAGGGCAAGAGCTCAGAGCAGTACGAGGACGACGAGCTCGCCGCCATCCGCAACGAGAAGCTCGGGTTCATCTTCCAGGCGTTCAACCTCCTGCCCAAGACCACCGTGCTCGAGAACACGGTGCTCCCCCTCATGTACTCGGACGTCCCGGAGCGCGAGTGGGAGCCGCGGGGTCGCAGGGCCATCGAGGCGGTAGGGCTCGGGCACCGGATAAACCACGAGACGGGCAAGCTCTCCGGGGGAGAGAAGCAGCGCGCGGCAATTGCGCGGGCGCTCGTGAACGATCCCGAGGTCATCTTCGCGGATGAGCCGACCGGCAACCTGGACTCGCGCTCCGGGCAGATGGTCATGCGCACCATCCAGGAGCTCAACGAGAAGCACGGGCACACGGTCATCCTCATCACGCACGAATCCGCGACCGCCGAGCACGCGCACCGCATCATTCGGATCAGGGACGGTCGCATTGAATCAGACGAGCCCGTGCGGAACCGCCGCCGCGCCGACGAGGCTTTCGACAAATGAGGTACAAGTACGCCATCCGCTCCGCCATCCAGGGCGTCGCCCGGCACAAGAGCCGCTCGGCGCTCACGATTCTCGGCATCGTCATCGGCGTCGCGAGCATCATTCTCATCCAGTCGGTGGGGAGCGGCGCGCAGGGGCTCATCCTGGACCAGGTGCAGGGGCTGGGCTCCCTCACCGTGACGATCATGCCGGGTCGCCCCCAGAGCGGCCCAGCGGACGGGGCGAACTCGTTCTCGGACTCCATCAAGGACCGCGAGGTCGAGGCCATCCGGAACACGGCTAACGTGCCGGGCCTCACGAACGTGACGCCCACGCTCTTCATCCCGGGGAGCACGGCGTACGGGACGGAGACGTACGAGGGCACAATATACGGAACCGCACCCGGCTTCGCGAGCATCCTCAGCCTCGAGGTCGCCGAGGGAGACTTCATCACGGACCAGGACGTGGACGCGCGCGCCAGCGTGGCGGTCATCGGGCACACCGTGCGCGAGGAGCTCTTCGGGGAGAGCGACGCGCTCGGGCAGAGAATCCGCATCGGCAACCGGAGCTTCCGCGTGGTCGGCATCCTCGAGGAGAAGGCGTCCGCCCTCTTCGTGGAGCCGGACAAGGTGGTCATCGTCCCCTACACGGCCGCGCAGAGCTACCTCTCCGGGTCCGACTACTACAACATGGTGTTCGGCCAGGCCGTCTCAGAGGACCAGCTCGACGCGGTGCAGGCTGACATTGAGCGCACGATCCGCGACCTGCACGACATCACCGACCCTGAGAAGGACGACTTCGACGTGGGCACGCAGAAGGAGCTCGCGGCGCAGATCGGCACCATCACGGACATCCTGACGTACCTGCTCTCCTCGGTGGCGGCCATCTCGCTCGTCGTGGGAGGTATCGGCATCATGAACATCATGCTCGTGTCCGTGACGGAGCGGACCCGCGAGATCGGGCTCAGGAAGGCGCTCGGCGCGAGGAGCGGCGACGTCCTCTCCCAGTTCCTCATCGAGGCGGTCATCCTCACCTCCGTCGGCGGCATCATCGGCATCATCGCGGGCGCCGTCTTCTCACTGCTCGCGGCATTCGCGCTCTCGACGTTCGTGGGCCTCAACTGGAGCTTCTCGTTCCCCGTCACGGCTGCGGTGATTGGCATCGGAACGTCGGCTGCCGTGGGCCTCATCTTCGGCCTGTACCCAGCCAGCCAGGCGGCGAAGAAGAGCCCCATGGAGGCCCTACGGTACGAGTAGCGGGTTTTATAGAGATTTAATGCCCCTCCTGTAGGGTAGACGGCACCAGCCATGTAATATAACATTCTTGTTATACGTGGTGGTGCCACAATGCTGTACCACGTAGAACCGCACTGCAAAAAAGAAATTAAAAAGTTCCTGTCGAAAGATCCTGGGGCTGGACCTTACATCGAAGAATCTCTGGTAACATTCGAGTCACAAGAACTCGGAGAGCTCATGAAAGCTGGGACCGTCAGCAAGGTAGGTGACCTCTACGAGTTGCGCCTCACGGTAGGTCCCGGAAAAATTGGCCGATTCCTGTTCGCCATGAAGAGAGGTCCTGCGGTGCTTCTGCACTTCTTCCCAAAGCACTCACAGAAAATTCTGCGGAAAGACTTGCAAACCGCACACCGGCGAGCAAAAAACATTTAAACCACATGAACATTCAAGACGTTATCAATGAACTCGCTGCTGAAGACCCTAAATTTAAAAGGGCGTACGAAGCAGCAAAAAAGAAGGATGACCTTGCCATGCGAGTGTGCTTTCAAATTGAGCGAGCTCGGATCAAGCGCGGCCTGACCCAGGAAGAGTTAGCAAAAAAGATGAAGACGAAGCAGCCGAGCATTGCCCGCGCCGAGAGCGGCGCGGCGCTCCCCAGCTTAGCCTTCCTCAACAAAATGGCCCGGGCACTGGGAACGCGCCTCATCGAACCCCGGTTCGCATTCATGTACAGCATCTCGGAAATCACGGCGTCGAAGACAACTCAGCAAATCACGACGAAGCACCAGACGTACGTTCAAGCAGGAGTCACCGTCGCAGTCTCACCCCCCAAACGTTAAACACCTCAATGCACAAAATCGAAGACCTCAACGTAGCCCACGTATGGAGCGTGCTCTGCCTCCAGTCCACCGTGGACGAGGAGACCAACGAGCTCTCCATGTTCAAAATTCTCGAAGAGCTCAACGTCACGAGCAAAGAGAAGCTCCGGTACAAGAAAGATGGAGTCCTCGAATCCCCCATCGGCCTCCCCGTCACCTTCCAGCTCATCACCCTGTGGCAGAAGATAGACGTTAGCAAGAACGCCAAGTTCGACGCGCGCATCGAGTACATCGACCCGAGCGGCGTGAGTCACAAGCCGTTCGATCACGAGATCTCCATCCCCAAGGACAAGACGCGCGCGCGGCACCGCTTCAACGTGTCCTCAATCCTCGTGAACCAGGGTGGCGACTACCACTTCCGCATCTCCGCACGGGACAAGAGCCGCAAAGCGTTCAAGCACGTGGCGGACATTCCCCTGACCATCACGCTCAAGGAGGAGTAGTTGCCACATCCCGAGGGGGTGCGTATAGTGCCGCTCAGACCCGGGATGTTTGCGGGAATCTACTGAGGGAGAAATTAAAAAATGAAAAGAAAAAACGTGAGCGGTTTTTCGCTCATCGAACTGTTAATTGTGGTCGTCATCATCGGCATCATCGCGGCAATCGCCATACCGAACCTGCTGGCGGCGCGGCGTGACTCGAACCAGCGCACGGCTACGGCAAAGATGCAGCAGCTCCTCGCCGACAGGGCGGAGGGCGGCAGCTACGAGAGCCGGGGCTACGTCATCACCGTCACGCGAAGCGGCGACAAGACCGACATCACGGCGGTGCCGGTGAGCACCTTCCCGGATAGCTGGTCCGGCACGGGCGAGCACTCCTACTACCTGAACGAAACGGGCAGCGTGCACCGCGAGAGGGGTGGCACGCCTCCCGGTCCGGTGGGTAAGGATCGCGCAAGCGTGAGCGGCGAGAAGCTCTAGTGCCGATGGGCGGGGCGAAAGGAAGGGCGGAGTCTGTGACTCCGCCCTTTTCACACCCTATTTTTTTGTTACCCGATGATCTTCACCTTCACCGCGGTCATGACCTCCAGGGCTGCGTCCCACATCCCCTTCACCTTGACCTTGGCACCCACCACGAGGTCAGAGAAGCTCACCGCCTCGCCGTCCTCCGTGATGACGGTGTCGCCATCGATCTCTACCTCGACCTCTCCGCGGCGCTTGGTGTCCACGGTGATGGTCTTGTCACCGGCATCGATGCTCTCGATCGTGCCGACCACCTTGCGGCTCTTCTCCACTTTCGCGTTAGAGTACAGAACCGTTGAGGCGTCGACTGTCTTCTCGTTGCCGTCGTCATCAGATGCGGTCACGTTTCCCTTGAAGGCAACCCACGCGCCGATGTCGATTGCGTCCACGTCACCGTTCTTCTCGCCGCGAGCGATGAACCGGGTGTCCGCGTCCGTCTCGATCGTCCAGGTGGTGCCGTTCCGGCCCTCCGCGGTGATGGTGCCGTCCGTGATTTTCGTCACGCGGGCCGTGCCGTAGAAGCCGTGGTCGCCCCTCTTCTCGCCACCCTTCCCGTGGCCTCCGAAGAGCTGCCCGAGGCCGAGCGAGAATCCGCCGCGCGCCTCAGCGTCCACCTTTCCACTAGTTGCCAGTGCGGTACCGACCGGACCCGCGATGAGCGCGAGGCCGAGGACCGTTCCGAGTATTGCCTTTTTCATGAGTTACAGATTGCTTGGTTAGCGACTGTCATGGTGTAAAACGGCTTTCCGCGGGAAGCCTTACAGGTGCCAAAAGTGCCCGCCCTACGAGTACAGCAGAATCCCCACAACCACGGGAATCTGCAGGAGAATCCAGAGCACGTGCAAGAGGATGAGCGGGCGGTCACGGTGGTACACGGCGTACGCGAGCCAGAAGAAGCTGAAGGCGAGGAAGCCCACCCAGCTCCAGAGTGAGACGCCCTCGGCAGACTGCCCCTTCCAGATGTCGATGATCTGGGGGACGGTGAAGAACGGCACGAGGATGCCGACGGTTCCCGCCAGGCGGTCTATGAGGGCAGCCTCGGGGCGGCTGGGGTGGCGTCGCACGGAGCGGTGCGTGTGCAGCATGTGCGTAATGATACCAGCCGGGCTCCGCATTGACAGTACCCAGGATTTGTAATTTAGTTCGGATTAAGATTCTTAAGAAAACAATAAGGAGATAGAGGCTATGTTTGATGCGAAATCGCAGCTGCTCGCAACCGTGCTGGCAGACGAAACGTCTTCCGAGCCTCTCACCGTAGAGGACCTCGGGGACCTGGAGCTCGCCGCGCTGGCGGGGAGAGGAAACGAAGCTGCCTACACGGCACTCTTCGAGAAGCACCAGCGGCGCACGTCGTCGCTGTGCACGAGAATCGTCTCCGCAGCAGACGTCCCGGACCTAAACCAGGATGTCTGGATCCAGGTGTTCAAGAAGATTTCGTCATTCCGTGGCGAGTCCTCTTTCACCACCTGGCTGCACCGCCTGACCGTGAACCAGTGCCTCATGCACCTGCGCAAGCGGTACGTGAGACTGGAGCGGGTAGCGGATGACGAGGAAGACTTCCTGCGACGTGCGGAGATTGCGCTGAACAACGTGCGCCACTCCCCGTCCGTTTTGGATAGCATTGCGCTCCGGGACGCCATGGCGGGTTTACCCGACGGGTACCGCAGCGTCCTGCACCTGCACGACGTGCTCGGCTTCGAGCACGAGGAGGTGGCTGCCATTCTCGGCTGCAGCGTCGGCACTTCGAAGTCACAGCTCCACAAGGCTCGCCTGAAAATGGCGAGGCTGCTGAGACAGAAAAAGTTCAACGTGAACTCAGAGGGGTTCATGGAAAAGCGGTACATCGCGAAGCTCGGCATAGAGCTCCCCGCGGTGAGTCGCATGGATTTCGAGAGGGGCGTGGAGCTCGCAATCGAGGAGGAACAGGACGACTACGAAATGTGGTCGGAGGAGGAACAATGAAAGATGCAACCGCCGAACGACCCCTCCCGCATGAGGAGGTCGCCGCCGCGGAGCTGCTCGTCCCGTGGTCAAGCATAGAGCCCAACCCGAACCAGCCCCGCGTGTGGTTTGATCCGACGAAGCTCAACGAGCTCGCGCTCAGCATCGCAACCTCCGGCCAGGAGGTCGCGATCATCGTGGAACGCCACCCGCAGCACCCGCACCGCTACATCATCGTCGATGGTGAGCGCCGGTGGCGGGCGTGCGGCATCGCAGAGGTTCCCGAGATGAAGGTGGTTTTCGCGCAGGGCACCGAAGCGGAGCTCTACAAGAAGTCCCTCATCGCCAACTTCGCCCGCGAGGGTCACAACCCCTGGGAGACGGCGCACGCCATCGCGCGCCTGAAGCGGTACGAGAACCTGAGCGATGCCAAGCTCGCCGCGTACTTCGGAAAGTCATCCCTGTGGGTGACCAACCACCTCAGCTTCTTCAGGCTCCACCCGGACGTGTTCGCGCTCATGCACCCGTCCATTCCCAAAAAGCGGCAGCTCAAGAGCAGCGTGGCGCTGCACCTCGTGCCGCTCTCGCACCGCGAGCAGCTCGAGTTTGCGAAGAAGTTCATGGAGGACGGGGTGAGTGCCAAGAGGGCGAGCTTCGCCATTGGCAAGCACCGCTCCCGCGCCGGCAGCACGAACCGAATCCGCGTGGTGAAGCACCACACCTTCTCCAAGATCGCGGGCTTCACGGCTCGCATTGAGGAAGAGGCGGAGCTCATCGCCATGCTCGGGCAGGAGACCTTCGACGAGGGGCTCAGGGGCAGGGGCGCCGGCACCGTGAAGGCTCTCATTGAGAACCTGGATCGGGGCATCGGGCACCTGCAGCGCGTGAGAGAGCTCCTCTCCAACGTTCCCACGTGAACGTAGCAGAGGACATAAAGGGCGGAACTTCGGTTCCGCCTTTTGCCACTTTCGCCGTCCCGCGTTGCGTGCTTTCATGGACCGGGAGGTTGAAAACTATGTCGGACGCAAAAACCGATGACAGGAAGTACAGCTGCATCTTCGCTGCTGCGTACCTCGCGGGTCTCGTGCTCGCCGGGCTGACCATGTACACGTACTGGGCGGTATCTACCCAGCGGTGGCTCTGGTCCCTCGGCATCACGGGCTTCGTGCTGGTGGCGCAGGCTATCCCCGTGAAGCACTTCACGGGATCCTGGCAGGCTGCCAGGCAGGCAACCACCGCCGCGGCGCTGCCGCCGGCGCTCACGTTTCTCGCGTGCATCATCCTCTTCCAGGTAATCGGCGTGGGTGGCAAGCCCGTTCCGGAACCGAAGAAGGCGGATACACCCGCGAACGTGAACGTCGCACCGGCGAAAGCCAGGGCGAACGCGAACCAGTGACTTCCTGAGTCATAAAAAAAGGGCGCCCCGCTGAGGGCGCCCTTTTTTACCCGCCGCTAGAGAGCCTGGATGCCGGCGTCCGGCTCGGCGAAGTCTCCCTCGAGGTCGCTGCCGATGTTGATGGAGTTGAGCTCCTCGGCCTCCGCGGGAGCCGCGCTCTCCGCGGGCACCTCGTACATCGTGTTCGGGATCCCCTCGCGGGTGGCGTCCTTGCTCCCGAAGACGCCCAGCTTGAACATCGCGAGGACCGCGATGAGCACGGCAATGATGATTCCTACGCCCAGTGCAGTTTTGTTCATGGTTACTCGTTGGTGGTGGGTGCGGTCGACGTGGTCGTGGTGGAGCGCGGTCCGTCACCCCGGCCACCGTTCGCCTGGCCGAGCGCGACGGCTGCCGCGTGGACGGCATCGCGTGCCGCCCTCACGGCGTCGCGCAGGGAGGTCAGATCAGCCTTCAGCGCGTCGCGGGCGGCCTGGAACTCTCCCCTGATGCCGGACTCTGAGGACACGGAGACCGTGTAGTCCTTGCTCGCCTGGGCCGCCACGGCGTCGCGCGCGGACTCAATCGCCTCCTCCGCATCGGACAGGAGCGGGGTCACCGCGCTCACGTCCACGCCGCGGGTGCTCGCGTCTGCGGCGCGCCCCGCCACGCGCTCCAGGACCGCCTCAATCTGGTCGAGGGCGGCGGTGAAGAACGCCACGCGGCTCTCGCTGATGCGGCTGAGCTGCTCGTCCACGCGCAGCGCAATCTGCGCCTTGCGCTCGTCGGCAACCTCGCCGAGGCGCTGCTTCAGGAGCTCCTTGCGCTGCACCACCGAGTCGCGGATCGCCTCCTTGCGCTGCGTGAGCTCTTCCCTGAAGGCGGCGCGGCGCTCCTCGAGGTTCGCCCTCACGTCGCCGCGGCGGGACTCGACGTCCTGCAGGAGGGTCTTGCGCCGCTCCTCGATGGCGCTGTTGATCGCGTCCGTCTTGCGCTCGAAGTTCTGGCGCACCGCCTCGAACTGGTTGCGGAAGAGGTTCTGGATGCCGGGCTTCGTGGTCGTCGTGGGCCCGGACGTGGACGTGCGGAGTCTCTCCTCCTTCCTGATGTCCTCGCGAATCGGCGGGCCGAGGTACGCGGGGTCACGGGGCGGCACCTGCCGCGTCGGGGGTTTGGTTTCCGGGGTCACCGCCGCCGAGGTGCTCGCGTCCTGCGCGAGCGCCGCGGGCGTCACGAGGAAGCTGAGGGCCGCGGCGAGGGCAGCCAAGGTCTGTTTGTGGGACATACGTCAATGGTACCAAAACGCCCCTCTACGGGGCGTTCAGGTACCGGTCCGTCAAGGCGTCCACCCTGACCTGCGTGACTATCTGGAGGGCGTCACCCAGGTCCCGCTCGGCAATCTCGTGCACGACGTCCTGGAGGCTCGCCTGGATCTCGGGATCCAGAATGGCGTTGGCTCCCTGCAGGAGCTCGCCCGTCTCGTCCAGCTCGTCCGAGACGATCTCCACGAGCTCGCCCTCGCCCTTGCCGCTCGCGTACTCGCCCACCTCGTCGGCGAGCTCGCCGGCTACCGAGTCCCCCAGCGGCTCGATGCTCTCCTCCGCGGCAACCTCGGTGAGGGTGTCCTCGTGCGCCTCGAGCAGCGCGGACACCTGGACGAGGTAGTCTATGCGCCGCGAAGAGTCCCCCTGCCTGCGCGC
>JALHNY010000009.1 GCA_022843285.1 Minisyncoccota bacterium | reverse complement strand
GTCATCGCCGTCGCGATGGAGGTGGCGTCGCGCATCTCTCCGATCATGAGGACGTCCGGATCCTGGCGGAGCACGGTGCGGAGGCCGTCCTCGAACGTGGGCGTGTCCGCTCCCACCTCGCGCTGCGAGACGATGGCGCGATCCTGGGCGAAGACGTACTCGATGGGATCCTCAACGGTGATGATGTGATCCGCGCGGGTGTGGTTAATCTCATCGAGGAGCGCCGCCAGGGTCGTGGACTTTCCGTGCCCAGCCGGACCCACCATGAGAATGAAGCCCTGCGTCAGCTTGGTGAAGTCGTGCATGATCGGCGGCAGGCCCAGCTCCTCAATGTTGCGAATGCGGGGCGGCACGAGGCGGAGCGCCGCGGCGAGGAACCCGCGCTGGTAGTACACGTTCGCGCGGAAGCGGGCCTTGTCCTCAAACGTGTACGCGAAATCTACCTGGCGATCTGTGGCGAGCACCTGCTTCTGCTTGTCGGTCAGGAGCTCCATGATCAGCGCCTCCGCGCCCTCGGGGGTGATGATGTCGTGCTGCTCGAGCTCCACCAGTGCGCCATCAATGCGGATGGACGGGCGGCGGCCGACGCCGATGTGAAGGTCGGACGCGTTCTGCTGCGCGGTCGCGATGAGGAGGTCGTCTAGCTGCTGGCGGGGGTTCATGCTCGAAATTGTACCAACCCTGACCCTAAAAAGCTTCCTGCTAGCGGCGCTCGATGCGAATCGCGAACCGGTACTCAGATTGCTCGATGGCATCTCCCTCAACCGGGGACGGCTCGACGCCCGTGAGCGTGATGCGCTCCGAGCCGGTCGTGACGGCCTCGCCCAGGGTCATGACCTGCTCGTAGGTGCCCAGCGAGCTTGTAACCTGTGCCCGCAGGCGAACGGTTCCCGCCCACGCACACGTGACGCCCGCCGGGCAGCGGCTGTCATCGGTTACCTCGAGCGGCTTCACCGTGACGCCGTACGCCGTGACGTTCCTGCCGATGGACGCGGGCAGCGTGATGCCCGGCACATCAGGAATGCCGTACTCCCCGCCTCCCTCTACCTCCTCGACGCGCGCGCCGGGGTTCAGTGCCGGAGACCGCGGCTCGTCTCCGATTTCGGCCACCACGTACATGGCCACCATGGTGAGCCCCACCGCTGCAATGACCACCACGATTCCCATGGCAAGCCTGTTCATTGCATCAGTATGACACAGTGGCTACTCGCCCTCGTTGGTCTCCTTGAACACCTCCTCGAGCAGCACCGATCCCTGCAGAGCTTTCAGAACGCCGTCCTGCCTCATGGAGAGGGCTCCCTGCTTGCGCGCCTCGTCGCGAATGGCGTTAGACGATGACCCCTCCGTGACGATTTTCTCAATGGCCCGGTTCATCTTGATAACCTCGTAGATGGCCATGCGCCCGATGCTCCCCCTGCCGTGACACTTGTCGCAGCCAGGGGCGCGGTACACCTGGTACGGCGGCGCTGGCCTCTCCACCCCCTCGGGCAGCGTCGCGAGCACCGCGCTGATTTCTGCGGACACCGCTTCGCTCGCGGGCTCGGCGACGCGGCACGCCTCGCACAGGCGCCCGACCAGGCGCTGCGCGACCATGAGGTTCAGTGCGGCGGGAATCAGGAAGGGCTCGACGCCCATGTCGATGAGTCGCGGGGCGACGCCCGCTGCGTCATTGGTGTGTAGCGTTGAGAGCACGACGTGGCCGGTCAGCGCCGCGTTGACCGCGAGGTCTGCCGTCTCGCGGTCGCGAATCTCACCGACCATGATGACGTCCGGATCCTGGCGGAGAATCTGCCTGAGGCCCGCGGCGAAGTCGTACCCGATCTCCGGCCGCACCTGCGACTGGTTCACGCCCTCGACGAAGTACTCCACGGGGTCCTCGAGCGAGACGATGTTCACCTTCTCGCTGTTGATGCGCTGGAGTGCGGCGTACAGCGTGGTGGTCTTACCGGAGCCGGTCGGACCGGTGACCAGCACCATGCCGTACGGCTCGTTGAGCGCCTCGACGACCGCATCGAGGTTCCGCCCTGTGAGGCCGAGCTGCTCGAACGTCTTCAATCCGGAAGCGGAATCCAGAATGCGGATGGCCACCTTCTCTCCGAGCGGCGTCGGGAAGGTCGCGACGCGGAAGTCGATCTCGCGGCCCAGCAGGCGGGAGCGGAAGCGCCCGTCCTGCGGCACGCGGCGCTCGTCGAGCTTCATGTCCGCGCGAACCTTCACCTGCGCGATGACGGGATCGATGAGCTCGGGCGGGAGCGACGCGCTCTCCCGCAGCTCGCCGTCTATGCGGAACCGAATGCGCAGGGCTTTCTCGGTCGGCTCGATGTGCACGTCAGACGCACCCAGCTGGATGGCCTCCTTGAGCGTGCTCGTGACCATGCGCGTCGTCGGCGCGTCCTCTCCCCTGTTGCTCTCGAGCTCGAGGTCGACGAACTTCTGGTGAGCCGACGTCGTGCCGCGCGTCTTGGCGCGCACGGCATTCACCGCCTCCGCGACGTCGTCCTGGTACGGTGAGTAGAGGCGCAGCACGCGCTTCCAGTCCCCGAGGCTGATGAGGAACACGCCGAGGTTGAGCCGGTGCTGGCGCGCGAGGAACTTGAGCGCCTCCTGCGCGCGCAAATCGTCCGGGTTCACCATGCCCACCACGATGTTGCCGTCTGCGAGGCTCAGCGGCGCAACCTGGTACGTGCGCACCGTCTCCTCCGGCATGAAGGACATGAGCGTCGCGTCAATCTTGTCTGGCACCGAAGAGCGCGGCACCCGCAGGGCGGCGCTCTTCGCGTCGGCAATGACCCCGTCCTCGACGAGGTTCTCAGAGGTCAGGTACTCCTCTACGGAAACGTTCTTGGCAGCAGCCTCACGAGAGGCGCGCAGGGACACCTGCTCATCGATGACGCCAGCACCGCGGAGGGCGGCGAGAACTTGTTCGCCGCTCATTGCCTAGATGGGAGCGAACGGGTTTTCCCTGCCGGCAGCGGGCACCGGCATCTCCGGAGCCTGGGGGCGCAGGTCCTGGAAGGCCGGGCTCTGCACCACCGCGCCCGGATCAAGCTTCACGCCGCTGAGCTCGCTCGCCTGCTGGAAAGATGCCGGCGCGACGAGGTTCGGGATGACGTCGGGGCGCTTGAAGAACAGGTAGTAGACGCCGAAGAGCACGACGCCGAGGAGCATGAGCCAGATGATGATCTTGGTGATGCCCCCCTTCTTCTGTCCGGATTCAACGACGATAGCCATTAGTCTGTTACTTGGTAGTAGGTGGCGACGGTGAGGTCCACGCTCAGCTGGCCGTTACCGCCCGCGGTCTGCGTGATGGCAATGGCGGTCACGTCCATGATGCGGACGTTGTTCTCCAGGCGATCGAGGAACTCCTGGAGGTCGTTGTAGTTTGCCGCGAACCGAACCTGGAAGGTCGCGACGCCGAGCGGGCGCACCGCGCCCACCGTGGAGGAGGCGCGCCGTGCGTTGTTAGCGAGCGAGAGCTGCGGGGCGTTAGCCGTCGTGGACTGCAGCGAAATGTTGTACTGCGACGCAATGGCGGTCAGCTGGTAGAGCGCGCCGCCCACCTCGGGCTTGCCGGGGATGACCTGCGACACGGTCTCCTGCACCGCCGCATCTGCGCGGTACTTCTCGATGAGCTGGCGGACTTCCGCGATAGCTGCGGACTGCTGCTCGAGCAGGTTCTCGCGCGCGATCACCTCGGCGCGCACCTCCTGCGCCTCGATGTACGCCGGGCGAATGAACTGGAAGAAGATGACGAACGCCGCCACGAGGCAGAGCAACGTCACCACCATACTGAAGAGTCTCTTGCTTCCCTGCTGCATCTGATTAGTTGGTAGCCACGCCCTGGCTGGCGGTGAATGAACCCGGCTCGACCGTCACCAGCACGTCGAAGATGACGTTCGACCCCGCCTGCGAGCTGCTACGGAAATCGACGCGCTCCACACCCGGAAGGTTCTGGAGCGACACGACCTGAGCCGCCACGTCGGTGCCGCTGCGCGCGATGCCGGAGATTTGGATCTGCCGCGACGAGGTGTTGTACGAAACCTTGGTCAGCTGGGCGTTCTGGAGCGTTCCGCGCTCCAGCCAGTTGAGCAGGTCGGGGGTCGACGTGTGCTTGGCCAGCACCGTGCGGATGTTCGCGAGCTGCGAGTAGAAGGTTGCGATCGCCTGCTGCTCTTCTTCGGGGACCTGGCGGGTAAAGTCCTGAATCTCCTGGTCGAGCGCGACCACCCTGCTGTCGAGGTAGGGGCGGAATCCGAAAATGATGCCGAGGTACACGACCGTCGCGAGCGCGAGGAGCGTGATGGAAAATGCCATGAGCTGCCCGAACCATGCGGGAGAACGGGGAGCTCGGCTCACCACCTGGTCGTAGCTCGGCTGCTGGAGCGCCATGCCAAAATTGTACCACTTCGCAGCTCGCGCTACGAGACCGCGGGAAGCGCCAGGCCGATTGCGAGCGAGAGTTCGGGGTTCAGTTCCGGGAAGAGAGGCTCGAGCCCCGCCGGGTACTCGACGCGGTACAGGGGAGCCGCTTTCGCGGTGGGCAGCTGCAGCATGCTCGCAATCTGCCCCTCGATGCCGCGCAGGTTCGCACCGCCACCCGTGAGGAGAATGCGCTCCGCGGGCACCTTCTTCTGAAACCGCGACTCGTACGTGTAGAGGGCCTTCCTGATTTCTCCCACCATGGCGTCCACCGCGGGCAGGGCCACCGCCGCCATCTCGCGTCCCGGGCCGGTGTCCGTGAGGCCGCGCTCCTTCTTGAGCGCCTCCGCGCGCATCGGGTTGAGCCCGAGGCTCGCCGCGAGCGCCTGGGTCACCGTGGCGCCACCAAGGTCTGCCTGCTCCATGAAAGTGAGCTGCCCGCGCTCGGCAACCAAGATTGCTACGGACTGCGCGCCGATATCGATGACGAGCGTCGGGGTCTGATCGGGGCCAACCGCTCCCCTGACGAGCGCGAGCGCCTCGATCTCGAGCGATGCGAGCGGCACGCCCGCTGCGGAGAACGCCTGCTTGCACGTTGCCACGTACTCGAGCGGCACGGCGGAGAGCATGACGAGGTCGTGCGCGAACCCACCCTCTGCCTGGAGCTCGCCCACCTTGAGCCACTGCAGCGAGACGTCCTCGAGCGGGATCGGGATGTACTGGCGCGCCTGGAACGCAATGGCGCTCTCGAGCTCAGACGGCTTCATCTGCGGCAGGTCAAAGAGGGCGGTGAACGCCACGAACGGCGGCACGGAGGCCACGGCGCTCGCCGAGCTGAAGTTGCCCTTCTGCTTGGCGAGCCTGAGCATCTCCGTCAGCTGCGCCTGCGAGAGCTTCACGCTGCTCGACTGGATGGCGCCCGACGCGCGCAGCAGGTAGGACTGGCTCTCGAGCATCGCGTACGAGGACAGCGCCGGAATCTGCCCGCCACGGTGGAGCTCCACGACCTTCAGCGAAGACGTGCCGATGTCCACGCCGAGCTGCGCGCGAGGCTTCCCGAGGCTGCTAAAAAATCCCGCCATGCGCGGAGTATAGCGCAGGTTTGATGCTCCGTTCACGTGCCGCGCAACGCCGGCTGGCTTCGCGCGCGTAACGTGCGGCGGTGACCCTCGGCACGCTCATACTCGACGCCCTGTTCCCGGACGCCTGCCTGGCCTGCCTCGCTCCGCGCGAGAGCCACTGGCGGCACGAGGTAGCCTGCAACGCGTGCCTCGACGCCACGCCGCTCCCAGACACGTTCGCCTGCCTGGCCTGCGGAGCACCCTCGGCAGCGCTCACTCCAGCGTGCCACCCGGAGAGCCCGGCCTGCATCGAGGTCGCAGATCCCGCGGCCAGCCCCGTGGGTCACCTCGTCACCGCCCTGCTCTTTGAGGGCATCCCGCGCGCCGCGCGCCCCCTCGGGGAAATCCTCGCTGCCGCGTCTGTGAGCACTGGCATTCCCCTGCACCGCACAGTTCTGGCACCCATACCCGAGCTCACGCGAGACGTGCAGACTCGGGGGTACTCAGCGCCCCAGCTCCTCGCCACCGCTGTGGGCTCGCACCTCGGCGTCCCCCTCGCACCTCACCTGCTCACGGCCACGGCGGCAGGGGACAGACCCCTGTTCGGGATTGGCACGGTGGGAGACACCGCCGCCGCGCAGGTGGTGGTGCTCGTGGCGCCACGCCCGCCGCGAGAGCGTGAGGTTGCGCAGCTCGCCACGCTCATCTCCGAGGCGTGTCCCGGCGCGCGCAGCCTGCTCATGACCTGCACCACGTGACCCGCGTGGTACACTTTACTCGTGGAAAAGTTCTCCATTTCGTGGGACGCACCTGAGTACGAGCACAGGCCGAAGCAGTCTTCCTGGTTCTGGGCGTCCATGCTCATCGCGATCGCCTGTCTGGCGTTCGCCATCTGGCAGCAGAACTGGCTCTTCGCACTCTTCGTGGTGATAGCGGAGACGCTCATCATCATCTGGGGCAACCGCGAGCCAGAAGAGATCGGCGTCACCGTCGACAGCACGGGCGTGCGCATCGGCGAGAGCAAGTTCTACCCCCGCAGCCACATTGAGGCGTTCAGTATCATCGAGCACGGGCACACGAGCTGGCACGACCTCATCATCCTGCTGGACCGCCGGTACATCCCCACGATTCGCATTCACGTTCCGGAGCACCTGGTCGAGGACCTCCGGGAGAACCTGCGCACCGTCTACCCCGAGTACGACCACCAGGAGTCATTCATGGAGGTTTTCGAGCGGTACCTGGGGTTCTGATGGGCGCTTCCTATTCTCAAGGTCAGAGGCTAGAATGCCCGCATCGCCCCTGTCGTTCAATGGATAGGACGCTAGATTGCGGATCTGGTAATTGAGGTTCGAATCCTCACGGGGGCACACAATGAAACTTGCCACGATAGCCCTGTTCGTAGCCGTCATCATGGGGCTGGCCCTCGGTACCTCTTCCCTGTTCACCTCAAACATGGGCGTCATCGATACGCTCCTCAGCGTCATCGTGCCCGGGAGAACGCCGAGCCCTGAGCCAGCGCGGGCCCCCGCTCAGGTGCAGGCTCTCCAGCCCGGCCAGCAAATCATCCCCGTGCCCAGCGGCACGTTCCAGGGACCTACGGGACAGCCCAGCATCCAGGGACCGAGCGGGCCGCCTCCTCAGGCGCAGTAGCAAAGAGAGAGAGCCCCATCGGGGCTCTCTCTCTTTTTGTCTAGATAATCGGATCCAGCTTGATGTCGATGAGTGGCGTCTCCGTTGCGACCGGCAGAACAGCAATCTCATCGTTCGCCGCAATGAGGAGCGCGTACGCGCGGGACAGGGCATCGAGACCCGCCTTCTGCTTGGTCGCCATTTGCTCCTGCTGCGGAACTCCCCCGTTCTTGAGGTAGCCCATGGCATCGCTGAGATCCCCCTGCGCGCGGGCAATCAGCTCGCCAGCCTCCTTCACCTTAGCCTGGGCAGCATCACGCTCCCCGCTCTCGGCGAGCACGTCGATGCGCGAGGAGAGCTGCTTCACGCGATCTGCACCGCTGTCCGCGAGGGCGATGTTCTTGTTCGTGACAATGAGCTGCGACGCACGCCAGACGAGCAGGTTGTACGTGCCGTCGCGCCACTCCTTGAGCTGACGGGCGAGCTCCTTGCTGCCCTCGACGGTATCGAGCGCATCGATGACCGGCCCACGGGACGCCGTGAACTCGCGCGCCGCAGCCAGCTCGCCAGAGTACCGGCGCTTCAGGCTACCCGCATCACGAGACGCCTCGGTGATGCCCGCGACCGATGCCTCGAGTGCCGCCGCTTCACGCGTGTTGCAATCCATGGACGCCTTGAGCAGCTCCCTGCGAACCTCGAGCTCCTCCGTGGTGCTCGCGACGCCCCGCGCCTTAACCTGCTCGAGCTCTGCGATGTACGACTTCAGGTCGCACACCACCGGCTCCTTGGGAGCCACCGCCTGCGCCGGGAAAGCGGAAAAGCCTGCGGCGAAGGCTACGAGGGAGACGGAGGCAAGAATCTTCTTCATGGCTACTCAGAGAGGGCTGCGAGGGCGCGATCGACTGCGGCGTCACCAGAGCTGCCCGCTGCGCTCTTTGCCACAGAAAGTGCGGCCGGGCTCACGGTGCGAGTTTCACCCTCATCAGAGATTGCCTGGTACTGGACGTCGGCGAGGGCGAGCTGGGTCGCAATGGTCTCGGCCTCTGCAGAGAGAGCCTGCTGGTTGAGCGGGCTCTCGGAACCTGACGGACTCACTGGCATGACCGAGCGGACGAGCGAGATGCCGCCCACGAGCGCGAGACCTGCCATGGCAAACGCGCCAACGTTGCGGAAGAGGCTCGCAACGGCAACTTTGGCGGGCACCACCGAACGTGCTGCCAGAATCTCTGCGCGCGACCAAGAGGCGTACTGCTCCCGGGGGGAGATACGCTTGAGTTCGCGAAGGGTGTGGTAGAGATGCTGCATGTCAGCGTTGTGGTGATGACTCCGGTTCCGGGTCATCGAGCAGGGCTCGTAGATTGCGCAGGGCGCGGTGCTGCAGCACCTTGGTTGCCCCGACGCTACGGCTGAGAGCCTCGGCGGTCTCCTCTAGCGAGCGCTCCTCGATAAATCGGAGGATGATGACGTCCTGGTAGTCGCTCTTCAGTTCAAGCACGGCTGCGCGCACGCGCGCCACCTCCGCTTGGTGATCGAGCAATTCAGCAGTCCCATCCTCGGCAGTGAGGAAAGGCTCTACTTCGTCCAGGTCTGCGTGCTCACGGCGAGCACGGTAGAAATCCACTATTTGGTTGCGGGCTATGCGGTAGAGCCAGCTCGAGAACGGGTACCCCCTGCCCTCGTACTGACCGATACGCTGCCAAGCCCTAAGGAACACGTGGTGTGTGATGTCCTCGGCGTCCTCACGGCGTCCTACTTTGAGCGCTACAAACCGGTATATGGCCGGGTGGTAGTGATCATAGAGGGCGCCAAACGCCGAGGAGTCACCACGGATGGCACCGGTAACGAGTTGTTCTTCGCCATCTACCATAGAGAACGTTGCAGTTAAGGCCGAGGTTACACCAATCTCGACTGGAAAATAAGGGTAATTTGAGCGGGTAAGGGGAATCGAACCCCTGTCTCGACCATGGCAAGGTCGCGTATTGCCACTATACAATACCCGCTTCTCCCCTAGCAGGGGTAGGCGAACGCCATTGTACCGCAGGCGCGGTACGGCGCAACCTCGAACGAGAGAGGGCTACCCTAGGGTAGCCCTCTCTGCTCAGGGTGCTGGGTCCTACTGGACTGCCTCCTTGAGCTGCTTGGCTGCGCGGAACTTCGGCGCAATCGAAGCCTTAATCATGATGGTCTCACCAGTCTTGGGGTTGCGACCCTGGCGGGCAGCACGCTTGGCAACGCGGAACGTGCCGAAGCCTGCAATCGCGACCTCCTCGCCCTTGGAGAGCTCCTTCGTGATGGTGTCAAAGATAGCGTCGACGACACGAGCGGCAGCTGCCTTTACCTCGATATCGCCGGCGGACATGACAACCGGTACTAGATCAGTCTTCTTCATTTAGTAGGTGGAATTTGTGGTTCCGACTTGGGATTGAATACGAGGAAAATAGTACACGAAAAGCCTTGCAAATACTAGGGCACCTTTCCCAGAGCCCAGCAAAATCAAGGCAAACAGAAACCGCCCCGAAGGGCGGTTTCTGCCAGTAACACTACGCGAGTGTACTACGTATCAACTACTCAGCTTAGAGGGCTGCGAGGTTGAGGGCGCTCGTCTTGAACTCGTCAAGGTTGAACGTGTAGTAGTTTGCGTTGGTGTCGTTGGTTGCGGTACCCCAGTTGATGGACTCGAGAGCAACCTCGGCGAATGCCGTGGAAGTCGCGGTTGCCACAACCGTGAGCGTGAAGGTACGTGCTACGTCCTCATCGAGCTCGAAGGTGTTTGCCGTGTCCTCGCTGTCGGTGTTAGCCGCAGTGAGCGTGCAGACGGTGGTGTTGCTACCGCTGTTGGTGATGGTGTACTCGACACCCTGACCAGCAGCATCGCTGCCACCCTCCTCGCACGAACGGTCGATGCGTGCATCGGCGTCGAACGCGGTTGCCTTGAACTTGATCTCGAACGTACCCTGGTCCTTCTCACCAGCGTCATCAGCGGTGAAGGTCTCTACCGCGGTTGCGGAGACGAACTCAACCATGATGCCGTCGTCGTAGACCGCGTGGGCCTCACCGACTGCGGTGCCGGTGCGGTCACCGTTGGCAAGATCCTCGCCGGACTCGTCCTCCACATCCCACGCATTGCGCTGGGTGGAGCCGATCTCGGCCATGATGGTGTCACCATCCACAAGAATGCTTGCGGTGGACTCCAGGTCAACAGAGATTACGAACTCAGCCGTCTCACCAGCACCGATCTCGAGACCGAGGTCATCGAAGGTAACGGTGGAGGTGGTTGCAGCCGTGGTGATGTTCTCGGTTGCGATCTCATCGCCGTCCATCCAGAGCGAGGTGCCAGTGACACCATCGTTCAGGTTGAAACCGACTGCGGTGTAGAGCGCTGCGATGTCATCGATCATAAGATCGGAGTCACCCTCAGCCTCGACGGTGAACGAGAGAATCTCGACGTTGTCAGTCTCGTCGTTGTCATCGATGTCGATGACGCGTGACTCGTTGATGTCGTCGTCAGACTCGTTCAGCGCAATCTTCATCTCCGCGTTGGCCGCAGTTGCGAACGACTCGAAGGAGAAGGTGCGGGTAGCCGTGTTCGGATCCTCAGAGATGGTTGCACCATCAGCATCAGTGAAGCGAACCTGGCGGAAATCAACCGTCCAAGTGTCGCCCTGGTCATTGCTGTCCAGGTTGCTGATGCCCGAGACCGCAACAGTCATCTCGCCGATCTCGCCGGCCTTGATGATTGCGCTGTCATCGAGTGAAACCGTCTTGGTCCAATCGTTGTCGTCGTTGAACTCATCGCCATCGACACGACCGACTTCCTCGCCGTCGAGCCAGATGGAGACTTCGTCCGCGTAGTCCTCGAAGTCGCTGGTCGCGGTACCCTCATCGAAGACGAGGCGCACTGCGGTGAAGCGAAGATCGGAACCATCGTCGACCTCGATCTCGAGGCCAGCGACTTCTACGTCAGACTCGTCCTCACCAACCTCCTCGTTGTTGAGGCCGGAGATGAGGTCGTACTCGTCGACGGAACCAGCGCCGCCCTCGAGCGTGCCGGAACCGGTGCCGGTGCCGCCGCCACCAGTGGTGGTGCACTCAGCGTTAACCTTGGCGCGGGTAACCGGGCCAAAGTAGCCTGCCGCCGGCGAGATGCCAACGGATGCCTGGTACTTTGCCAGGGCTGCCTGGGTGAGGCCACCGAAGTAGGTGGACTCCATGCCGGCGGAACCGGCACCTGAAGCTGCAACGGTAAAGCCCTTCTTGTTCAGGAACATCTGAAGCTGCTTCACTGCCTCGCCGTTCGAACCGATCGTGAGATCAGTCGTGAACGTGTAAGCGCAGGAAGAAGAAGAACCACCCTGCAGTGCTGCAATCTGGGCCAGCAGAGCTGCTACCTGAGCCTGAAGCTCTTCAGCGGTAGCTGCCTTAGCCGGAGCAGGAGAGAACAGCGACGCACCCGCGAACGAAAAGATCGTCACAGCGGCGAGCGTACCTGCAAAAATTTTCTTAATGCTCATTGCTATTAGTTTATGTAGTGGTGTTTTGGATTCGTTGTTTCTCGGGCCACGTCCGCATATATCGGACACAGACCGTCGACCTTTGGCGATTCCAGATCTTGTGTGGCGTACACCGTTACATCCCTGGGTGCTAGTGAGGTTTGCACTCCGGAAAGCAGTGAGCGTGTACAGCCGGTTGTATCTGGTATGAAAAAGAGGAACAGCAACACGACCTCACCTGTCCGAGATGGGTCGTAGAAAAACAGTATGTGCTGCGAGAGCAGCTTTTCCTGTTTGTCTCAGCCTCACCTGAACAAACGAAAATCGGTTGTGGGTTCATGGTACCACGCGACGTGCACGTGGCACAACGAACGCGTTACCAGTTGTTGCGAGGGGAGCACCCTGCGCACTTACTACAACGTGCCGAATCAGTGGGTCGTTACACTCGCCCGTACGCGGTACCACGTTGCCGGACCGCCGACACCTTCGCGCTCAATTTTGCCGGATGCAACGAGCCGCTCCAGGTCGTATCGAATGGTTCGCTCGCTCACTCCCGGCAATGCGGCAAGAAGGTCGCGCATGCGGGCATTCGGGTTGCGGCGAATGGCGTTCACGATCTGCTCCTGGCGCTCGAGCGCAGATCCCGTCACCGGCGCCACCTGGCGCACGCTCGGCACGGCAACGGAGATCTGTTCGCGGCGCACCATTGCCGGAACTGCAACCGGAACATTCTGACGTGCAGCGGCGGGAGCTACCTCCACCACCTTTTCTTCGGCCGCTACCGCAACAGGTGTTACGACCTTCGCCTCAGGCGCTACAGCACCTGCCTCCTCGACACTTCCCTCCTGCGCAATGCCGGCAAACTCAGCAACCGAGACGGCGGGAATGGTCTTTGCCGGTTTCGGCAAAGCGATGATTGCAGAGCGTGAGATTGCCGCGGCAATGACCTCGGCATCAGAATCGGCAATGATGCCGACCTGCTTGCCGAGTCCTACCACGCCCTGCGCGCGACCCAGTGCCAAGTTGATGGCCTGCTCATCGGAACCGGCAATGGCACCTGCCAGCTCAACGGCGACCTGCCGGACGTGGGGTGCCAGGGACTGGTCGAGTCCGGCAGAGAAGCGGAAGAGGGCTTCGGCGAGGCGAGAGAGCTGGGCGCTGTGCGTGCTGTTCATGGACCCCACTTAACCATTGTTGCCGGATAGGGTCAAGGCGTGAGAAAACCTCCCGCGAGGGAGGTTTTCCACAGTCACGAGCTCTATCCCTTACTTGCTGAAGACGAACTCGTTCGCGCGCGTCGCCACCTTCACCTTCGATCCCTCGCGCAGCTCGCCCCGAATAATTTTGTCCGCGAGCGGATCGAGGATTCTCTTCTGGATGAGACGCTTGAGCGGACGCGCACCGTACTCGGCGTCGAAACCATCCACCGCGAGCTTGCGCTTCGCGGCAGCATCTACGGTGAGCTTGATGCCGCGCTCTCCGAGGCGGCGCTCCACGGTGCGGAGCTGGCGCTCCACGATGCCCTCGATGTCATCGACCGTGAGCTGGTCGAAGACGACGATGTCATCGATGCGATTGAGAAACTCGGGGCGGAAGTGATCCTTGAGCGCATCACGCACCTTCGCGTGGTACGCCTCTCGGTCTACGCCACTGCCCCTGCTCTCGCCGTGCGCGCGCAGCCCGAGGTTGCTCGAAACCTTGAGGTACTGGCTGCCCACGTTGCTCGTCATGACAATGATCGCGTTCTTGAAGTTCACGGTCTTGCCCTTGCCGTCAGTCAGCACGCCGTTGTCGAGCAGCTGGAGAAGGATGTTGAACGCCTCGGGGTGTGCCTTCTCAATCTCGTCAAAGAGAATGACGCTGTACGGGCGGTGGCGGACAATCTGCGTGAGCTGTCCCCCCTCCTCGTGGCCGACGTAGCCCGGCGGCGAACCCACGAGCCTGCTCACCGCGTGGCGCTCCATGTACTCGCTCATGTCGATCCGCACCAGGGCGTTCTCGTCATTGAACATGAACTCCGCGAGCGTCTTTGCCAGCTCGGTCTTTCCGACGCCTGTCGGGCCGAGGAACATGAAGGATCCGAGCGGGCGGTTCGCATCAGCGAGGCCCGCGCGAGCGCGGCGCAGCGCAGACGCCACGGCGTGCACCGCCTCGGACTGCCCCACGACGCGCTCGCCCAGCACCTCTTCGAGCTTCACCAGCTTCTCAGTCTCGGACTCGAGCATCCGACTGAGCGGCACGCCGGTCCAGTTGGAGATGACAGCCGCGACGTCCTCCTTGTCCACGGCGCCCTTGAGGAAGCGGTCCCCGGCCGCCTGCTTCACGGTCTTTCGGTTGCTCGCGAAGTGCTTCTTCTCGAAAGCCTGGTGCTCTTTCTGCGCCTGGGGCAGCTCGCCGTAGATGATTTCTGCCACACGATCCAGGCGGGTTTCGCGCTCCGCAACCTCGACCTCCCGCTTGAGCGATTCAATCTGCTGGCGAAGGCGGTGCAGCTCCTCAAATGCGTCCTTCTCTCCCTTCCAGCGGCCGGAAAGCTCGTCATCCTGAGCCTTGAGGGTTTTGAGCTCTTTCTCAATCTCCCTGATGCGCGCCTTCGCCTCCCTGCTCCCCTCCTCCTTAATAAGGGCCTGCTTTTCCACCTCGAGCCTGGTGAGGTCACGGCGAATCTTCTCAATTTCCTTGGGGAGGCTCTCAGATTCGAGCCGCCTCGAGGCTGCCGCCTCATCAATGACGTCCACCGCCTTGTCGGGCAGGAATCGGTCGGTCAGGTACCGAGATGAGAGGTTGACCGCGGCAACAATGGCCTCATCGCTGATGCGGAGCCCGTGGTGCATCTCGTACTTCTCCTTGAGGCCCCGGAGAATCGCGATGGAGTCCTCGACGCTCGGCTCCTCAACGTAGATGGGCTGGAAGCGGCGCTCCAGGGCTGAGTCCTTCTCAATGTAGCGCTGGTACTCCTTGAGCGTGGTGGCCCCAATTGCGTGGAGCTCGCCACGAGCCAGAGCCGGCTTGAGCAGGTTGCTCGCGTCCACGGCACCCTCCGCAGCCCCGGCACCGACAATCATGTGGATCTCATCAATGAAGAGAATAATTTCACCCTGGGCGTTCTGCACCTCTTTGATGAAAGACTTGAGGCGATCCTCGAACTCTCCGCGGAACTTGGTGCCCGCGACGAGCGAGCCGATGTCCAGCATCACGACCCGCTTATTCTTCAGGGGCTCCGGAACGTCCCCGGCAACAATGCGCTGGGCCAGGCCCTCAACAATTGCGGTCTTTCCGACACCCGGCTCTCCAATGAGGACGGGGTTGTTCTTGGTGCGGCGCGAGAGCACCTGGATGACGCGGTGCAGCTCCTCCTCGCGCCCGATGACAGGATCGTACTGGCCCTCGCGCGCCTTTGCGGACATGTCGATGGAGTACTTCTCGAGCACCTGGTACTTCGCCTCGGGAGTCTCATCGGTCACGTGGGTGTTACCCCGGAGCTGGTTGAGGACGCGCAGCACGCTATCGGTGCGGACGCCGTAGCTCTCGATGGTCCGCTTCGCCTGGCTCGGAACGTGGAGGATGCCGAGGAGGAGGTGCTCACAGGACACGAACTCGTCCTTGTTCTGCTTCGCCAGCTTGCCCGCGGAGTCCAAGAGGCGCACCACCTCCTCGGCCAGGTACAGCTGCCCGACGGATCCGCCCACCACCTTGGGGACTTCGTCCAGGAGGTCCTCGATATCATCGTGGAGGCTGTCCAAATCCACCCCGAGCCTGGTCAGAATCGGCTGGACGAGGGTGGCCTCCTCCTCGATGAGGGCGTGGAGGAGGTGGAGGGCCAAAAGCTCACCGTGGCCGTGCTCCTGAGCGTGCTCCTGAGCGGCGTTGATGGCTTCCTGGGCTTTAATGGTGAATCGGTTGAACTGAGGCATGGTTTGGGTAGGGATTCGAGTGACAGTAAGGACGACCTGGCCGCCGATGTCAAAGGCGTCAAGCCCGCGGGCTCTTGCCCCCATTATAGCGGGGCGAGCAATCGCCCTCCCCGAAAGTAGACGCGCGGCGAGGCTCACGCCTACAATGCGCCCATGTCACGAGTGGTGCGCGTGGATGGAAAAGAAATTGCCGCGAACGTGGTGCGGCAAATTGCCGAATCTCCATCACTTACTACGCGCGAGCTCATCGGTTTTGTTGCATCCGACGATGCTGCCGGAATGTCTTTCCAGAGAATGAAGCAGCGCACCGCCGCAGCGTGCGGCATCTGCTACCGCATCGAGCAGATTGGCGGCGACGTGACGCAAGAGCTGCTCGCCGAAAAAGTTCGAAGCGCTGCTTCTAGAGAGGAGGTGGGCGGCATCGTCGTGCAGCTGCCACTCCCCGCGCACCTGGACGCCCCCGCCATCCTCGACCTCATTCCCGCAGAAAAAGATCCGGACGTCCTCGGAGCACCGGCGTACGCTTCTTTCCTGGCCGGTTTTGGCATCCTCCCGCCCGCAGCAGAAACTGTGCGGCTCATACTCACATCCCAGAGTGTACCGGTGCAGCAGCAAACGTTTGCGGTGATCGGGCAGGGCAACCTCGTCGGAAAACCCGTTGCAGACTGGCTAGAGGTGCGAGGCGCGCGCGTGCTGCGACTCGACAGGGGCTTCGACGAGTCGCTGCTCGGGGGTGCAGATTGCGCCATTGTGGGAACGGGAGCGTACACGCTCCGCCCCGGGCTCCTGAAATCCGGAGCTGGCGTCATTGATTTTGGGTACCAGGACGGGCGCGGCGACCTTGATGCGACTTCGCGAGAAGCACTGGCGCACCTGGCTTTCTACACGCCCACGCCCGGCGGTACGGGCCCCGTGCTCATCGCAGCCCTCCTGCAGAACTTTGCCAAGCTCACGGCGTGAATCCACCCACGGTGAACCTGCCACTCCCGCGGGCCATTCGCGCTACTGAGCAATCAGTGCTCATCAATGCTCTGTGTGGACGGTACAGGATTCGAACCCGTGACATCTTCGGTGTAAACGAAGCGCTCTACCAACTGAGCTAACCGTCCTCTTAATTGTGGGGACCGCACTGCGATCCCCGGCTTTCATAACCTACGCTGCCTCTCTGCTTGCGCCTGCTCTTCGGGATCCTCTCCGCAGAAGACCAGCGCGAGACCTGCGATGCCACCGGCAACCGCCAACCCCGTGAGCAAGCCACTCTCGAAGAACCACCCCAGCCCACCAGCTAGTGCTGCCAGAAAGCAGAGAACCAAACCGACCATGAAGCCATGCTGTTTAACCCATAACATGGCTCACCCTCCCCTCATGAAATGCCGCGCAAGCGGTTGCTGGCTCCATATTACCCGCGCACGCGCCCAGGGCAACTGCACTTGTACCCTCGAAAGGAATCGAACCTTTATAGGGAGCTTAGAAGGCTCCTGCTCTATCCATTGAGCTACGAGGGCTCGTTGATTCTACGCCACCAGACCGCTACTGTTGAGCCCGTAAAACGGGCCGTAGTGTAGTGGTAGCACGAGTCTTTTGGGAAGATTTAGCTCGAGTTCGAGTCTCGGCGGCCCGACCAGTCACAGCACCTCAACGGTGAAGGTCAGGTTCGGGTACACGCGATCCACGTACTCGTGCACGCCAGGCTGCGGGAAAGAAACCACCCACTCGCCCCCCGCGGGCACGATGCCACCCGCAGAGACAGATGAATCTTCAGCGAGCGGCCACTGATCTGCACTCCCGGCGTTCACGAAGCGCACCGCCGCGCCTCTTCGCACCTGCACGTACTGGGGCCGGTACGACTGCGGCGTCATGCGCACCGTCACGGCAGGGCTCGCCGCAGCCGATTCTGCGAGCGGGGCGCTCACCCGCTCCACGCCGGGCTGCCTGAGCTCGAGGTACATCCCCGACTGAGCCGCGACGTAGGCTCCCACGGATAGCGCAGCAGCTACCACCGGAACCGATACCACCCAAACCCAAGAGCCACTTTTCATCAGGTGCCGCGAGAGGGAATTGAACCCCCGACACGAGGTTCTTCAGACCTCTGCTCTACCACTGAGCTACCGCGGCGGACGCAGCCATTCTAGCGCCCGCGAGCTAAATGGCAATGCGTGGGCATTGCCATTTTCCCAGAATATGTCACTGTGCCGCCCAGTGGGCTGGCACGCGTAGCGCGCCACGGTTCCCCAATTTTGACAGTCAGGGAGGTGACGGCATGTCACACAGCAGAATAGTTATCGGAATTACCGGCACCCTCGGGGCTGGCAAGGGAACCGTGGTTGAGGCGCTGACCTACAGCTACGGCTTCGCACACTTTTCCGTCCGCGGGTACCTCGAGGCTGAACTCGAGATTCGCAACCTGGAGAAGAACCGCGACAACATGACCGAGCTCGCGAACGAGATTCGCGCCAAGCACGGTGCGTCTCACATCATCGAGCAGCTCTACCAGAGAGCGCAGCGAGGTGAAAGGAACGCGGTCATAGAGTCCATCCGCACGACCGGCGAGGTCGCGTTTCTCAAGACGCTCCCCCGCTTCGATCTGCTCGCGGTAGATGCCCCGCCTGAGATCAGGTACGAGCGCATCCTGCAGCGAGGCAGCAGCACGGACTCGGTGTCGTACGAGAAGTTTCTTGCCGACGAGAAGCGTGAGTCCGAGTCGCAAGATCCGGACAGGCAGAACCTCGTCGCCTGCATCGCCCTCGCGGACGTGCACATAGACAACGGCGGGAGCCGCGAGCAGCTCGGCGCACAAATCCGCAAAACCATGGGGTGGATCATGGCTGGGAAACCCACAGCCACTGATCCGACCACGCCGATGCTCAAGTACGTCATGTCAGACGGCATGGGCACCGGGTTCTTCCGGTAAAGAAAAAGGGGCGACCTCCGCGGTCGCCCCTTTACCATTCTTGCCTTTGGCTGCCTACTTCTTGAGCTTCAGGACAATGCGCTTGTCGTCAGCTTTCACGCTGTCCACGACGAACGTGTGCTTGCTGCCGAGCTCCACCTCAGACTTCATGTCCTCGATTGAGGCTCCCTCGGCCAGGTGCAGCGACCCCTGGAGCCCGTCCGGGAGGTTCACGAGCGCGCCGAACGCGGTGAACTTGTACACGGTGCCCTCAACCTCTTTGCCCGGCTTGTACTCCGAGATCGTGGTCTTCCAGGGGTCCTCGGCGAGCGCCTTGAGCGAGAGGTACACGCGGCCATCCCGGATATCCAAGATCTTCACGGTCATCGGATCGTTCATCTGGGCCGCGTCCTTGGGGCTGTCCACGATGCGGTGCGCAATCTCGGAGATGTGCACGAGGCCCTCGAGCTGCGGGTTGTCTGCGAAGCGGACGAAGATGCCGAAGTCCGCCAGACCCGAGACGACACCCTTCACGATGTCACCCGGCTTGTAGTTTGCGAGAAGCTCGCGCGTGTTGACCGCGGCAGACTCACGCTCCGAGACGATGAGCTTGTTCTTCTTCGCGTTCACGTTGATCACCTTCACGGTCAGCTCCTCGCCGAGGAACTGCTTGAAGTCGTCGACGGTGGGCTGGCGCGCGCCATCCTTCGGGAAGCGGTTCACGTCCATCTGCGAGAGCGGCAGGAAGCCCTTGAGGTCGCCAATCGCGACGAGCAGGCCACCCGGGTTCACGCCCACGACGCGAACCTTTGCCGGCTCAGCGGACTCAAAGAGGTCCTGCACCTGGCCCCACGTCTTCTGGCGGCTCGCCTCCGTGATGGAGAGCTCGATCATGCCGCTGTGGTCTCCGTCGAGGGAGACAATCTTTGCGGAGATGGAGTCGCCCGCCGCCATGGTCTTGATGATCTCGCGGGCGTTCATGAACTCGGAGCCGTAGACGACGCCGGTGCCGAAGGGGCCGAGGTCAAAGTAGGCAGCCTTGGAGACCGCACGGATGAACGACGCATCAACCATGGCGCCGAGGCGGGGGTACGCGGCGGAGCTCAGCTCAGCCTTGAGCCACTCACGGGGAGTGGCGGGAACCTGCTTTGCGGTGACTGCTTCTGACATTGGGGTAAACGGGACGAGCGTACCCCAGAGCCCATAAAGACGCAAGAAGTACCTTGTCCCCCGGGTCCCGGCTCCGTAGAATGGCAGTGACAGGAACAGCGACTTCTCCTTTATGGTCATTACCTCACTCGGAGCCGGTACCATCCGGATGCAAAACGGCGAAACCGTCCTTTTGGTGGACCCCACGTCCAGCCGCTTCAAGGCGGACGCCACCGTCGTGACCAGCTCCCTGCTCTCCGAGACCCCCATTCCCGAGAAGAACGTCATCACCTTTGCCGGCGAGTACGAGGCTGCTGGCGTTGAGATTCGGGGCTTCACCTGCGGGTCAGACCAGAGCCAGGTCACGACGGCGTACGTGATCACCTGGGACGGCATCCGCGTGCTCGTCGTCGGCGACCACGACGCCCTGCCCGCCGGGGAATCGCTCGAGGAGATTGGCGAGATGCAGCCCGAGGTGCTCGTCGTACCCATGGCCACAACCGAGCAGGCTTCCTGGTCCGCGAAGCTCGCCAAGTCGCTTGAGGCTAACCTCGTGCTCCCGAGCAACTTTGCTTCCGTGAAAGACATCACGAGCGCTTTCGGTGAAACCGGCGAGACCGAGGAGAAGATCACCTTCAAGAAGAAGGACCTCTCCGGCATGTCGCAGAAGCTCGTCATCCTCTCCCCCGCCAAGTGATGCGTACCCACCACCTCACCCGGACCCAGCGGGGCGCCCTGACGGTAGCGCTCACGCTCTCGCTGCTCCTCCCGCTCTTCATCCTGGCGCCCCGCTTCATCAACTGGCAGGCGGACCGCCAGGCGCGCCAGTACATCAACCAGGTGCAGACCGCCAACACGGCTGACACCATCACGCCCGCACTCCGCTAATGTCCAACGTCGAGAAAAGAGAAATCGTAACGGAGCTCCAGGAGTCCTACCTGGACTACGCGATGTCCGTCATCGTACAGCGCGCGCTGCCCGACGTCCGTGACGGCCTCAAGCCCGTGCACCGCCGCGTGCTCTGGACGATGTGGGAGACGGGCAACACCGCTTCCAGCAAGTTCAACAAGTCTGCCAACGCGGTCGGCACCACCATGGCGCGGTACCACCCGCACGGCGACTCTTCCATTTACGACACCCTCGTCCGCATGGCGCAGACGTTCTCCCTCCGCTATCCGCTCGTGCAGGGCCAGGGCAACTTCGGATCCGTGGACGGAGACTCCGCCGCGGCCATGCGCTACACCGAGGCGCGCCTCGCGAAAATTTCCGAGGAGCTCCTCGGCGACATCGACAAGGACACCGTGGACTGGCAGCCGAACTACGATGCGAGCCGCCAGGAACCGAAAGTGCTCCCCGCCAAGCTGCCGAACCTTTTGATCAACGGCGTCTCGGGCATCGCGGTCGGCATGGCGACCTCCATCCCCCCGCACAACCTTCGGGAAATTTCGGACGCCATCCTCCACCTCGCCGCGAACCCGGACTGCACCGTCTCGGACCTCACCCAGTTCGTGAAAGGCCCGGACTACCCGACCGGTGGCACCGTCTACGACTCGAAGGCCATAGAGGAGGCGTACACCACGGGCCGCGGATCCATCACCACCCGCGCCGAGGTTGAGGTCGAGGAGCGCCAGAAGGGCTTCCGGCTCGTCATCACCGAGCTCCCGTACCAGGTCAACAAGTCCGAGCTCATCAAGAAGTTCGCCGAGCTCGTCAACGACAAGCGCGTCGAGGGGATCCGCGACATCCGCGACGAGTCAGACCGCGAGGGCATGCGCGTCATCATCGAGCTCAAGAACGATGCCGCGCCGCAGAAGATCCTGAACCAGCTGTACAAGTTCACCGACCTCCAGAAGGACTTCCACTTCAACATGATCGCGCTGGTCTCCGGCGGCCTGCAGCCGCAGCTGCTCTCGCTCAAGGACATCCTCGTCGAGTACATCAAGCACCGCCGCGAGGTCGTGCGCCGCCGCACCGCCTTCGAGCTCAAGAAGGCGGAGGAGCGCGCCCACATCCTCGAGGGCCTCGCGCTCGCGCTCAACGACATCGAGAACGTCATAAAGACCATTCGCGGGTCCGCGAACAAGGAGGAGGCGCACGCCCTGCTCATGGCGCACTTCGACCTCTCCGAGATCCAGGCCACCGCCATTCTCGAGATGCGCCTCCAGACGCTCGCCGCGCTCGAGCGCGGGCGCATCGAGGAGGAGCTCGCCGAGAAGAAGAAGCTCATTGCCACCCTCAAGGGCATCCTCGCATCCGAGGCAAAGATCACGAAGATCATCACCGACGAGGTCACCGAGCTCCGAGACAGCTACGGCGATGACCGCCAGACGAAGGTGGTGTCCCGCGGCCTCACCGCCATGAGCGACGAGGACCTCGTCGCGGAGGAGGAGGTGGTCATCACGCTCTCCGCTGGCGGCTTCATCAAGCGCCTGCCGCCCGACACGTTCCGCGCACAGAAGCGCGGCGGCAAGGGCCTCATCGGCAGCAACCTCAGCGAGGAGGACGCGATCATGCAGGTGCTCACCTGCAACACACACGACTACCTGCTCTTCTTCACGGACAAGGGTCGCGTGTTCCAGACGCGCGCGTACGAAATCCCCGAGGCGAGCCGCACATCGAAGGGCCGGGCCATCCACAACTTCCTCGAGCTCCCCACGAGCGAGACGGTGGCCGCGGTCGTGAACTACCCCGCGGAGAAGAAGAAGGGCGGCGAGGGGTACCTCATCCTCTCGACGCGCAAGGGAGTCGTGAAGCGCACGCCGCTCGACGACTTCCGCATGATTCGGCGCAACGGGATCATCGCCGTCACGCTCCGCCCGGGAGATGCGCTGATTGGCTCCAAGCTCTCATCGGGCAAGGACGAGGTGGTCCTCACCACGCGCAAGGGGCAGTCCATCCGCTTCACCGAGTCTGACGTACGCGCCATGGGCCGCTCCGCGGCAGGCGTCGCGGGCATCAAGCTCGGCACCGGAGATCGCGTCGCGGGGTTCGACGTCGTGCCCGGGGGCGGCAAGTCAGACCGCGCGATGCTGCTCGTGGTCATGGAGAACGGCTACGCGAAGCAGACCGCGCTCTCGGAGTACAAGGTGCAGAAGCGCAGCGGCAGCGGCATCCGCACCGCCGTCATCACCGAAAAGACCGGCGCCATCGTCGCGAGCCGCGTGCTCGGCGACGAGAGCGAGATCATTGCCCTCTCGAAGAAGGGACTGGTCATCCGCACCGACCTGGCGAGCGTGCGCACCACGGGGCGTGCCGCTCAGGGTGTGCGCCTCATGACCCTGAAATCTGGCGACGGCGTCGCCGGCGTCGCGCTGGTCTAGGGTTACGGTACAATTGGGCGGAAGCGCGCTGCACCGCGGCGAGCCCCAGTTCCATGGACACCCTGCTCAATTTCTTTGCACCGGCGGCTCTCGCGGATAGCGCCAGAATCACCCCCGGCCTCCCCGGCCCCCTGGACCCGAGCCAGGACGGGGGCGTCCTCGCGTTCGTGCAGAACGCGTACCTGCTCGCGCTCGCCGTCGCGGGGCTCCTCGCCCTGGGGAGCAT
>JALHNY010000008.1 GCA_022843285.1 Minisyncoccota bacterium | reverse complement strand
TAGTACAATGGGCGCATGAAGAAGCTCCACGCGTCCATTTTCATCAACGCCCCTCGCCAGAAGGTCTGGGACTCCATGCTCCAAGACGAGACGTACCGCGAGTGGACGTCCGCGTTCAATCCCGGCTCGTACTATAAGGGCAGCTGGACCACCGGATCCGAAATGCTCTTCCTCGGCCCCTCACCCGATGGTGTCGGTGGCGAGGGTGGCATGGTCAGCCACATCGAGGAAGTGCGCGAACCTGAGTTCGTCTCAATCAAGCACCTCGGCATCATCCAAAACGGCGTCCGCCTCATGGATGGACCGGAGGTTGAAAAGTGGGCTCCGTCATTTGAGAACTACACGCTCACCGAGAAGGACGGCGGCACCGAGGTCAGCATCGACATGGACATCGAGGAGAGCTACCTCGACGAGTTCCTGAAGTACTGGAACAGTGGGCTCGAGAAGCTGAAGACAATCGCAGAGCGCTAACGAGAAAGGGATCCTCACGGGTCCCTTTCTTCTCACACGGCGGGCCACCCAGGTTAAGTACCAGGAGTAGCAATGTTTACAAGGGTATTTTAGAGGGTTTTTTGGACACTCGCCGAGGAGGGAGGGTCACGACTGGAAAGTTACAAATGTGACAGTTTTCAAGGATTTTCAGATGTAACATAAATATTGACTATATAAAAATATATAGCATTAAAATCTAACTCCTACCGCGTCCAGGCATAGATATGCTCGATGACACCGAGTACCACCAAGACCCAGGCGATCCAGATTGCGATGAAGGCATCCCCCACGAGGTAGTGCTGCAAGATTACGGCGAGACCAAACCCGAGCGCTGCGTGACTCGCGCTGTTGAGGAGAATGTGGCGACGACTGAACGAGACTGCTTCTTTGTACATGGGCTCAGTATACCAGAAGCTAGAACGAGTTCTCGACGTAGGCGAGCGTGCTGAGGATATCTCCCTCCAGGTCTTTCGAGCCGCCGAGGAAGACAAATACCGGACGCTTGGTACCGTGCACGTCGAGACTGAAGACCCCGAGGAAATCAGACGTGCCATCCGCGCGGATTGACACCTTGCCGCCCACGAGGCGCTCGTCCTGGTAGAGCGGATTATCGCTCTGAAGGTCGCGGAACCGCGACTCTCCGTACGCGGCGTTGCTCACCTTGCCGTTGCTGATCTCGAGCAGGAAGCTGCGGTTGTTGTAGAGGTACTGCGCGAGCCGGAACAAATCTTCAGGTGTCGTCGTGCCTTGCGACCCGTACGCATCGTCGAGCCCCTCGAAGCGCGTACCCTTGAGCCCGATCGAGGCGAGCTTCCGCGTGACCAGCTCCGCGAAGCGACGCTCGCCGAGATAGTTCGCGAGGATGCCGAGCGGCTCGTCACTCGATGAGATGAGCATCAGGTGCAATAGGTCGAAGGGCGTCACCGCCTGTCCGGCACTGAGGCGCGATGCCGGCCCAAGCGCCATGCCCGGAGCGACGGTCATCTCCTTCTCGAGGTTCACGTACTCGGCCGCGATCATCCCGCCGAGGAACTGCCCGAACGCGCCGAGCTCCACGGGCGCTTCCGCGTCCTTCTTGAGCACGACGAAGTTGCTCTTGAGGTCGGCCACGAGATACGACGCTGCCGTCGAGGACGGCGTCCGGCGCTGGTAGCTGAAGTCGTCCGAGGCGAAGTCCTGCTCGAAGACGAGCACGGGCATGCCCACCGACACGAGGTCGTAGACCGCTTTGGCGTCCTCGGTCGAGAGGCGGATGCACCCGCCCGAGAACGACGACGCCACCGGCTCGCCGCCGGGGTAGTACGGCCAGCCATGGATGAAGAAGTTGCCTTGGAACGCGACACTCCAGGGCTGGTACACCTTTCCAAAGGACGAGAAGTGGTTCTCCTTCTTGAGCTCCACCTCGTAGAGTCCCGCGGGCGTCTCCCACCAGGACCCGGGCCGCCCCTTCGTGAGGATGGGCACCTCCTTCGTGGGAGCGCCGTCCCGGTAGACCGTGAGGCGCATAGCGGCGAGATCGGCCTCGATGAAGGACTTCTTCTCGTCGACGAGCTCGCGCTTCACCTTCCCGAAGAACTCAGGGTCGGAGAGCGCAGGCTCTGAGCCGTACAGGAACGCGGCGTTGGCCCGGTCAGTGACGATTGCGTGCTCCGCGTCATCGCCCTGCAGGTACCACCCCGCGATGCCGGCAAGGAGTGCCGCGAGTAAAATAAGCAGCGCGACCACCCACAAGCGCACGGGGCGTGTCAGGAAGCTCATGTTACTGGAACCAGGCGGATTGCCACACCTTCATCTTCGTTATCTCCTCGTTCTGCCTGGCGATGATCTCTCCGGCGAGCGCCTTGATCTCGCTGTGCTCCGAAGCGTTGAGCGCCAGGCGCGCCATCGCCACCGCGCTATCGTGATGGGCGATCATCTGGCTCAGGAACTCGCGGTCGAAGCTCTCGCCTGTCTTGTCCTTGAGAGACTTCGTCATCCCGTCGAGCGTCTTCTGCATCGCCGCGTGATCGGCCTCCGTGCCGTCGGTAACCTTCGACGCACTGTCAGTACCGAGCGTGAACGCCGCGAACGTGAAGCCAAGGGCGAGCCCGACGACGAGAACGATTGCGTACGGAAGCTTGCTGCTGTTACCGCTCATCGTTCGATGCAGATGCGCTCCGCCCCGACACGGCGTAGGTCACGAGCGCTGCCACGATGAGCATAAATGCCGCAAGCGCGAGGAGTGGAATCGTGACGAACCCCAGCCACTCGATGTACTTGGTCGTGCACGAGACCCCCATCATGCACGGCTCGATGCTCTCCGGCAGCAGCTTGTAGTAGAGGAGATTGTGGTAGACGGCGATGCCGAGTCCGGCAAGCGCGAGTGGGAGCGCGTACAGGTACGCCCGGGCGTCGCGGATGATGAAGCCGACCGTCAGGATCGCGACGATCGGGTACATGGCGATCCGCTGGTACCAGCACAGCACGCACGGCGGGAAGCCGGCGATGTTGCTGAAATACAGGCTGCCGAAGGTCGCCACGACCGCCACCGCGAGCGCACCCTGCAGGAGGCGCTCCCTGTTGGTTTCCGTCATTGCGCCTGCGTGCTCGACGACGCACCCGTCGGAACGGCGTCGCGTGCCGCCTCGACTGCTGCCTTGAGCGCCTCGTAGCTGCCCGGGTTCTCGAGCTTCTCCCCGTTGAGGAAGAACGACGGCGTGCCGGTGTTGCCGAGCGCCTTGCCCGAGGCGATGTCGCGCTCGACGCGATCACGCACGGACTTGTCCTTCACGTCAGACCTGAAACGCTCCATATCGAGCCCGATCTTCTGGGCGTACTTCTCGAAGAGCGCGGGGTCGGGACGCTGCTGCTCACCCCACGATGCCTGGTTCTCGAAGAGCGCATCATGCATCTCCCAGTACTTCCCCTGTCGACCTGCCGCCTCGACCGCGAGCGCGGCGGTCATGCCGTTACGGTGTCCCGGCAGCGGGAAGTAGCGCGTGACCACGCGCAGGTCGTCAGGGAGCTCCGTCTCGAGCTGCTTGATGAGCGGGTAGTACGCGCCGCAGGCCTCGCACTCGAAGTCGAGGTACTCGACCAGCGTGACGGGCGCGTCAGGATTGCCCTTCACGTAGTCGTCAGCGGCCACCGCGAGGAGGTCGCCGCTCGGTGCCGGCTGCGAGGCCGTGTCCGTGCCCTTGTCCTTGGTCATCGATGCTCCCCAGAAGGCGATGCCGAGCGCGGCGGCCACCGCTATCGCGATGCCGATGCGCCTTCCGGTGGATGAGGTGTTGTTCTTGTTCTGTTTCATGTGGTTGATGGTTGAGTGATGGATGTGACCGCGCATGTGACCGCGCAGGTCATCGGCTCGCCGATCCGGCGCAGGAGCGCGTAGGTCGCCGATCCGAGCAGCGCGACGCCGAGGATGCCCGCTTCCTGGCCGTCGAGCGGCAGGAGCGCGAGGAATCCTGCACCGAATGCCGTTCCCGCTGCTGCCGTGAGGATTGCTGATCCGCACGCGGCGCAGCCTATGCCGAATATGCCGCTCGCGAGTCCCAGTAGTCCGCTGGCTGCCGCGCCCTTCCCGACGTTGCGTGCGCGAGCGATGAGATAGAGCGCGAGCACGACGTTGATGCCGATGAGCGCTGCGGCGAGGACCGTATAGGTCGCTGCAAGCGGCGTGAAGTTGGTCAGGAGCGAGCCGGTAAGCGAGGCGATGATCTGCACCGCCCTACTGAAGCCGATGCCCGGGGCGCTCAGCACGATTCGCACGAGCTGCGCGTTCGGGAAGAGTGTTGCTACAAGCAGCGCGAGGAGCGCGATCACTGCCGCCGCGCTCGCACGGGCCGGGCTCCTGAACACCTGAGCGAACGTCCTGAGCATACGGTCAGTTGCCGAGCGCGGTATCGATGAGCGCCGTCACGGAAGACAGCGGCAGCGCGCCCGAGAGCGGGTACTTCTTCCCGTCCGGGCCGACGACGATGGTCCACGGCGTGCCGCTGCCGCCGGTCGCGTTCGCGTTCTGCGCCTCCGCTTCGATGTGCGCGTCATACTTCCCGCTCGTCAGGCACGATGAGAACTTCGCCGTGTCGAGGCCGACGTACTGCGCTATCTTCGGGAGCTCGGCGGCATCGAGGCCGTCGTTGGACGGGGTGATCGCGAAGAGCCGATCGAGGTAGGCGAAGAACGCCTCGTCGCCTCCCTGCTCGGCCGCGCACTCGGTCGCGACCGCCTCCTTGCGCGCCTTCGCGTGGAGCTGATCGAGCGGCAGGTGCCGGTAAATCCAAGCGACCTTGGCTTCCTTACCATAGGTGTCCATGACCTCCCGCAGCGTGCCATGGAACTGCTTGCAGAACGGGCACTCGGTGTCGGAGTACTCGACGAGCTTGACCGGCGCATCCAGGTTGCCGCGGATGTGATCGGCATCCGTGACCGGCGTCATGGCCTCGAGGTCGCCGGCCGGCTCCTCTGCGGCCTCGGGCGGCAACCCTGCCGCGACATTCGTGGCAGAGCGCTGCGTGCTCCAGATGATGGTGCCGGATATCAGGAGCGCGGCCACGAGGATCGACGCGGGCAGGAAGATGGGGTTGGTCCGCGAGGGTGGATGTGTGGGTTCTTGTTCCATAGGTAAAAGTAGATGGTGAATTCGGCCGTACGCGAAAGAGCCCGCCTCAGGCGAGCGAAAAAGACGGCTAGTAGAGCTTTGGATTGAGGATGCCGCGCGAGAAGAGTTCTTCAAGCGGCGAAGGCAGCAGGCGCGAAGCGCGAACCAATCGCGCAGGCTGCCCCGACGGCGGACGCGCGAGCGCAAGAGGCCAGAGCACGTATGCCGCAAGCAAGGCGAGAAGCAGGGACGAGGCGACCTGCGGCACGCCCGTGAACATCCCCTGCCAGGCCGCGATGTGATCCGTTACGGTCATGGTGCAGATGACCGCCTGCGCGGGCATGAGCGGACACCCCGGCATGCCAGGTCCGTCGTGGACGGCCAGACCGAGGAACGAAAGGCTCAGGAGAGCGCCGCCCGCGAAGGCGAGGAGCGCGATGGTGCCTATGGCTTTCCGCATGAAGCCATTGTACCCCAGACCGTCCTTAAAAATCGAAGAGCTCGCCGAGTATGCTCTTCCGCTTCTTGGGGCCGTGATGGCCGCCATACGCCTGGCTTTCCATGCGGTAATCAGGACGGGAAGGCTGCTGCGGCTCTGCCGGGCGGGAGCCTTCCGCGCGCTCGATGAGCTTGTCCAGTTCGCCGCGATCGAGCCAGATGCCCCGGCAGGTCGGGCAGTAGTCGATCTCGATGCCCGAGCGATCGGTCATCTGGAGTGGCGTTTGGTCGATAGGGCAGTTCATGAGAGCAGTATACCGGATGCATGAATCACGGAAGAACGCCGGCAACGGTCGCTCTGCCGTGGTCGCACTCGTCCCCCGAGCAGGCGTCCGCGCTCTCGAGCTCGAGGGTCGAGTGCTCGATGTGGCGCTGAACAAGAAGCGCCTTGAGCTCCTTGCGCGTCGCGTCGGGCGAGCGCAGACGATCGTCGGAGACCACGACGTGGCCGGTGAGGATATCGGTGTCGCCCTCGAGAGACCAGACGTGGACGTCGTGGATGCCCGAAACGCCCGGGAGCGCGAGCACGTCCTGCCGGATGGCACCGACGCTGACGTGCGCCGGCACGCCCTCCAGGAAGATGTTGAACGTCTCGCGCAGGTTCTTCGCGACGCCCCAGAGCGTGAAGGAGACGAAGCCGATCGTCATGAGCGGGTCGATGTAGTGGTTGTCCCAGAATTGCATGATGAGCGCGCCTATCAGGATGACGCCCCAGCCGAGAACGTCGTCGAGCAGGTGCCAGGACAGGACTTTCTCGTTCGCGCTCGACCCGCGCTTGAGACGGAAGAAGCCTATGCCGTTGAGCACGAGGCCGAGCACGGCGAGCCCGATCATGCCCGTGGCATTCGCGTGCTCGGGCGCGAAGAGGCGCGCGACGGCCTGCGAGAGTATGAAGAGCGAACCGGCGACGAGCACTACGCCTGCGATGACGGCCGAGAGCAGCGAGAGGCGGGCGTAACCGAAGGTACGCTTCGCGTCCGAGGACTTGCGTGCCTTTCGCTCGAGCACCCACGCGATGATGAGCGCGACGCTGTCCCCGAAGTCATGGAGCGCGTCGGCGAGGATCGCGACGCTGTTGGTGAGGAGCCCGCCAACGAGCTCGATCGCCGCGAAGGCGACGTTGAGGAATACCGCGACGCGGATGTTCTTCTCGCGGCGCGTCCCGATACCAGGTCCCAGGAGGCGCGTGTCCTCTCTCATCTGCTGCATGGAAGTCATAATATCAGTTCATACTCCTCGCGCTGGTATACTTGCCCGCATGACCAAGGCGATATGCACGGCACTCATGATCGCGCTGCTAGGAGCCATCATCGTGCTCTACGTCGATCTCTGGGGACCGCACGAACCGGCTCCCGAAATAAAAGAGGAGCGCTTGAACTGAAGCGCTAGCCCTTGAACTCGATCGCGAACGGGTACATGCCCATCCCGCATGTGCCCTGGAGAGTGCCGAGCTGCGGGCTTCCCAGGTCGATTTCGGTCACGCCAGACTGCGGCAGGTTCTTGCTGATGTTCATGCTCGGGATGCGGATTGCCGAGGAACAGTCGAACGTGCCCTTCGTGCTCACGCGCAGGACGGTCGGGATACCGGCCTTCGCGACGCTCTGCTCGGGGCTGTAACCGCCCTTGGCCGTTAGGTCGATGACCTGCCTGCCGTCGACGATTGCCACGTTCTGGACCGGCTGCGCCTCCGCGCCGGAAACCGCGGGGCTCGCCGGACGCACCGCGAGGTACGTCAGCGCACCGCCGACGAGGACGGCCGCGGCGATAAGGGAGATGGTGAGTGGTTTCATCGGAATCAGTGTATCAGTATATTAGAATTTGAATATGGGTGGGATGAGGCCTATGACGACCAGGCTGTTGATGAGGTTGAAGAGGGCGAAGAAGATGACGATGAGGCCCGCCGCCTTGAAGAAGACGCCTGCCTTCTTGCTTCCCAGGACGCTGAACGAGCTGAAGCTGACAAGCGCGAGGACTGGTAGCGTGCCGAGCGCGTAGACGAGCATCGTCAGGCCCCCGGAAAGGAAGCTGCCTGTCGAGAGGGTGTAGATCTGCATCGACTGCGTGAACCCGCACGGCAGGAAAAAGGTCGCGATGCCGACTAGAAGCGGCGTCAGGCTGTGATTGAGCTTCTCGGCGCTAAACGCGCGAGCCGCGATGAAGCGCGGCATGCCAGGCTGCAGCTTCTTCGCCCACGGGAAGACGTCGAGCAGGTTGATGCCGAGGATGAGCATCACAACGCCGATGACAAGACTCAGAGCGAACATCCACGAGGTGTTCAGCGTGAAGACCGCGCCGACCGCCCCAATCACGCCGCCGAGGATAAAGAACGAGACGAGACGCCCGCCGTGGAAAAGGAGCTGCGGCCTCACGCGGTCCCCTTCCTTGGCGAAGGTCGCGGACATCGAGAGAACGAGCCCGCCGACCACCGCCATGCAGGTCGAGAGCGAGGCGATGAGACCGACTACGAAGATCGTCCCGTAGGAGAGCGACGTCGTGTCCACGAGGTTCACGATGCCTGCCTTCTGAAGGAGCACGAAGAGCACGGCGAAGGCCAGCGCGATCGGGATGGCGATCCTGAAATCCCTCCAGTTCCTTGCCTGCGCCTGCCTATCGACCGAGAGGCTGTAGCCGTGCTTGGTCAGCACCTGGCTCAGCTCCTCAGCGATCTGCTCCTGCGGCTTGTCGCCGAAATCGCCCGTGACGACCACGGAGTGCGTCTTGAGGCTGGATCTCGCGTCCGCCACCTCGGGCACATCTTTCAGCTCGCTCTCGGTCATAAGGATGCACGCTTTGCAGTGCATGCCCGATACGTGGAAGGTGTAGGTCTGGTTCATAGAATTAGAGCTTCTTCGTCTTGAGACGGAGCGAGTTACCGACCACCGACACGCTCGAGAACGCCATCGCAAGTCCGGCGAAGACGGGGCTGAGGAGTATCCCGAAGAACGGGAAGAGCAGCCCGCCCGCGAGCGGGATGCCGGCGACGTTGTAGAAGAACGCCCAGAACAGGTTCTGCCTGATGCCGCGCATGGTCATACGCGAGAGGTGGACCGCCTTGGTCACCTTCGCGATGTCGCCATGCAGGAGCGTGATGCCCGCGCTCTCGATAGCCACGTCCGTGCCCGTCGCCATGGCGATGCCGACGTCCGCCTGCGCGAGCGCGGGCGCGTCGTTCACGCCGTCGCCGGCCATCGCGACGACCCTCCCCTCGCCCTGCAGCTTCCTGATGGCATCGAGCTTGTCCGCGGGCATGACCTCGGCGATCACCTCGTCGATTCCGACCAGGTCCGCGACGTGCTTGGCCGTATGGCGGCTATCGCCGGTGAGCATGATCACCCGGATGCCCATCTTCCTCAGCGAGGCGACTGCCGCTGCCGCGTCCTCCTTCACCGCGTCGGCGACCATGAAGGTGCCGAGCAGTCGCTCCTCGGTCGCGAGGAAGACAGGCGTCTTACCTTCACCCGTCGCCTGCTCGAGCGCCGCTCCGTCGATAGCGTGGCCAAGCTCAGCCATGAGCGGCGCGTTGCCGGCGAAGTACGCGGTACCATCGACCGTGCCCCTGAGCCCCTTCCCCTGGATCGCCTCGAACCTCTCGACGCCGAGCTCCGCGAGGTCCTGTTCCTTCGCCCTCACCGTAATGGCATGGGCGATCGGGTGCTCGGACTTCCGCTCGAGCGCGGCAAGCACCGCGAGAAGCTCATCGTCCGTGCTCTCAGAATGGTTCTGTACCGACACGAGTTCGGGCCTCCCACGGGTCAGGGTTCCCGTCTTGTCCACGACGAGCGTATCCACCTTGTGCAGCTTCTCGAGGGTCGCCGCGTCCTTGATGAGGATGCCCTCGCCCGCCCCCTTCCCGACGCCGACGATGATGGCGGTCGGCGTCGCAAGCCCCAGGGCGCACGGGCACGCGATGACGAGGATGCCCACGAAGGACACCAGCCCGTTGCTCAGCGCCTGCGAGAAGCCGAGGTACTGCGTGCCGATAAGGAGCCACGCGCCGAAAGCGACAAACGCGAGGACCAGGACGACGGGAACAAAGATGGCCGAGATGCGGTCCGCCAAGGCCTGAATAGGCGCCTTGCTCCCCTGCGCCTCCTCGACCATGCGTATGATGCTCGCAAGCAGCGTCTCTGAACCTACCTTCGTGACGCGGAACGTGAAGCTGCCCGTCGTGTTGATCGTTCCGGCGATAACCGCGTCACCTTCGGACTTCTGCACGGGAACCGGCTCACCACTGATCATGGACTCGTCGACGTAGGACGAGCCCTCCAGCACGACGCCGTCCACGGGGATCCGGCCGCCCGGCCTCACGACCACCACGTCGCCATGGACCACCTGGCTGATCGGCACCTCGACCTCCTTGCCATCCTTTATAACGAACGCGGTCTTCGCCTGGAGGTTCAGAAGCTTCTCGATCGCGTCACCCGTCCGCAGCTTGCTTTGGGCCTCGAGATACTTGCCGAGCGTGATGAACGCGATGACGACGATCGTGACGTCGTAGTAGTTGTGATCGACGTTGATGAGCGGCCGCAGGGTCTCCTCGAGGGCCGTGACGGCGAAGCTGTAGAGGAACGCGACTGACGTGCCGAGACCGATGAGCGTGTCCATGTTCGCCTTGCCATACCGCAGGAAACGATAGAAACCCAGAAGATAGGGCTTGCCGACCACCAATAGCGTGTAGGTCGCGAAGATCGGCAGCATATGGTGGAAGAGCTCATAGAGCGTACTCGACATCGCCGGCACCGCATTGAACTGCGCAAGAATGTCCCAGCCCATCACGAAAATACTGAACGCCGCAAGCGGCATGACCGACAGGACCTTCTTCCGCATGTCCTCGATCTCGACGATCCTGTCCTTCTTCGACTGTCTGAGGCCGAGATGCTCCGCATGCTCGCCCTCAGACATCCCCATCTCCTCGGCCGCGGGCAGAATGAGGGAGTAACCGAGGGGCTCAATGGACTTCGAGAGGTCTTCCGGGCTGGTCTTTTCCGCGTCAAAGGAAACCTTCACGCTCTCGGTGCCATAGTTCGCCTCGGCGGACTGCACGCCCTCAACCTTCTTGAAGGTCTTCTCGATGATGCCCGCGCAAGAAGCGCAGTGCATACCCTTAATCTTGTAGATGTTCGGCTTGTCCATGGCTATTTCCGCTTGAGGCGGTACACCTTGAGGATCTCGCCTCGTGCCTTCTCCCCGTTCCCTTTCTTGATCTGGTCCATGGCGCACGTAGCAAGATGGTTCTCCATCAGTACGTCCTCAACGCCTGAGAGTCCCTGCTTCACGGCAGAGGTCTGTGTGATGATGTCGATACAATAGGTTCCCTTCTCGACCATTTCCTGCAGGCCTCGTACCTGCCCCTCGATTACCTTGAGCCGGCGGACGAGCTTCTCGTTGGTTGTCGCGTTCATGATGCAAGGTTAATACCCCCTGGGGGTATATGTCAAAATGAGTATTGAGTAAAATTTGGAAGATGGAACCCACCCCGGAACGGATTCAGGAGATGAAGGATCTCCTCGAGAAGAAATCGGGCAAGGAGGTCTCCGCGGCCGAAGCCGAGGAGGGACTCCGCAACCTTGTGAACCTCGTCGAGCTCATGTGGGACATCTGGCGCAGGGACGAAAAGCGCAAGAAGCGTCTCGAAACTGAACCCGATGGTTTCCCTCTCGAAGGCGGCTACTCCTGCTTCATCTGCGGTCAATCAGGCGACATCTGGTATGACAAGCACGGCTACAGCTGTCAGCTCTGCCTTGCCGCGCGGAAGAAGCGAATCATTCCGGTCGTGGCATACCGTAAGAAGGAGGCTTGGTACACAATGTTCGACCTCGAGCGTTTCTTCGGCGTGAAATCAGCCACCGTCAGGAAGTTCATTCGTGACGGGAAGCTCAAGGCGCGCATAGTCCTGAACGAAGCCGGAAAAACACATTACTACCTCTTCATGATCAAGGACAACGTGGGACTTCTACCAGCGAAACCGAAATCCTATACGGTCCGGAACGGCGCGAGCTCCTCGGATGCTTCAAGTCACGAATCAGGGTCACCAAGCGAGTGGTAACGGTTGATCAAGCCTGAGCGACACGATCAGCGACGGCGTCGATAAGTCGGCCTATAGCTTGGAGCTTGAGTGATACGCTTCTTTGCCTCCTGTTCCAGAGAAGAATTGGGAATGAAGGGGCCTACCTGTTCCGCCATCTCTATCCTATCGGTTCGGAATGTCCTGATATCCGCAACAAGATGGCAGAACGCAACGCAGTATTTCTCGTCAACAACATAGGGATCGATAGTTCGCCATGCTCCCTTGTAGCGAATCCTGAGGGCATGGCGGTTTGCCAAAGCCTGGCTCAAAGCTTGCGCGATATCACCTCTAGGCTGTGAGGGGGCTTCCCGAACGGCCATAGCAGCATCGTACTTCGCACGCGCGGCACGATAGGTGGCAAGCTGCCCCTCGCTAAGCTTATACGTGATACTTTCGAGATACGCGACCATCTCCAACGACTTCGCTGTGCCTCGAGCGTACTTAACTGGATCCTCAGAAAAACTTAACGATTTGTTTATATCGCTCTTCGAAAGCAAGCTAGGAGGACGAACTGGCCGCACCTGCCTTCTCGCAGGAACGACAGCGGAACGCGCACTCGCCTTACAATCCAGACAGTACCTGCCAATCCCAGTGGAGAGTTTACGATCGTGGAAGGATCCTAAGGGTTTTACCTCGTCGCACAACGGGCACAGCTTTGCCGAGCCGCGCCGCATTTCATGAACCGCATCCCTAACCTCGCTTACGAGACCATCGCTATGTACTTTTTTTTTACGATTTCCTGAATTCTTGCGTCGAGTGTCTCGATGGGATTGCCACCAAGGTTGAATCGATTGATACGCAGGAATCGATAGCCATAGCCCTCAAGGACGTGCTGACGATAGACATCCTCAGATGAGTAGTACTCCTCGTAGTTTGCAGCCGTAACCACTCCGCGAGCATTCCCGAAGTGCTCCAAGAAACCATCATACTCGATGATAATCTTATGCGATTCTCCAGCCTCATCGACGTAAACAAGCAGAAAGTCCACGCGGTACTTCGGATGATCGTACGTCCTGTCGAGCTGCTTGAGATACTTCCCAAGCTCGAATTGAGGAATGATCTCGGCAGTATCCTTATTCTCCTTCCAAAATGCAGTTTGATAAAACCATTCAAGGACGAGGGGCTCCATTTTCGAATTGCTGTCGACTGCTGAGCTATCAAGTTCGCGCTGACCTTCTGCAAGCGCAGTAGCGTAATGTTGGAGAAATTCACGAGCGGTACCTGTGTACTGGTCGATAGGCTTACTCAGCACAAAGTGCATACATTCCTTAGCACGACTGAGGCCCACATTGAGACGCTGCGCCTTGATCTTCCCATCATCATCGTCCTTGTCGATACTATCTAGATTGGTAATGAAAATGTAATTGAGCTTATCGTCGGCGAGCGTCGCGACCATGGAATAGATGATAAGGTCCATCTCCTCTCCCTGGCAGGTATCGAAGGTCATGATCTTTAGCTTGAGAGTGTCGAATAGGTATTCCGCCTCCGGAAGATTGCTGATTTTCTCATACAGAAGCTGCTGCTGGTTCGTGTGTGGCGTAATGACACCCACCGTGAGCTGCTTCCCTTGCTCTTTGAGTTGCAGGAGTTCACTGATGATGAACTCCACCTCAGGAAGGTTCGTATTTTTCGTCTCTTCTTCGAGTCCATCATGTTCGATCTGAGAGAATTTCAAGACTGTGCCGATAGGCACCCCGCGGACCTTCATCACCTGAAGCTTCCCCTGATAGAAGTACTGGTTCGAGTAAGAGATAAGCTCGCGATAGCCTCGGAAATGTTTGACGAGCCGTGCTTTGTAATTATTGATTGATTCGAAGAAATCGAGAATTGACGTCTTGATATTGAACTTCTCGAGTCGAACTATCTTGTCCGCCTCGGTCGCAACATTCTTTAAGAAAACGTCTCTGAGACTCGCCAGATGCTGCTTATTGATGTCGCCGCGTGCCAAGGCTGACTTCACATTGCTGAACTGAAGGTTGTCACCAAGCACCACCACCTTCTTGGCCCGAAGCAAGGCTGGAAACGCTTGAGCGATGCTAACCTGCGAAGCCTCGTCGATGATCACAAGATCGAACACGCCTGGCTCCAGAGGAATGTACTCCGCGTAATCGCGAATACCAGCAAGGATGCATGGGAAGGCTATCTTGAGTTTGGCGAACTGGTCTTTCGGGAAACGCCGCTTCTCAGAAATGAGCTTCTTAAGTGCTCTGATATCGTTTTTATACGTACGTGTGAAGTCGATGAATCGCTCGTCCATGAGGTAGGTCATCTGCATGGTCACGATGTTCTCGATCTGCTTCGATCGATCGCGGTATTCTAAGTCCTCGATTCCGGCGAACTCGTCATTCAGTTGCTGGCTGAGGCTGATATAGCGAACAAGCTTTTCGAACTCAAGATCTGACATCCCAGTCAGTCGGTTTTCATGCAAGGAAGCAAAATCATCTATAGCAATCCCGGCGACGGCGAAGCTAGATTTATGCTGGGCTGAGGAGCTCTGGAGGTACGCCATGTCATCTCTGACCGCCAAGAGCATATCGACTGACGCACTGCATGACGTAATACCCGCGATCAGGTTCTCAAGGTTGTCGGGCTTAAGAACAGCTTCGATACCTGAAGCTTGCTTCAGGTCCAAGTTTCTCTTGAGAAAATCACTTTCAGCTGCAAGAAGTGCCGCAAGCTGGTCGTACAGCCGATTTGTCTCGACAATTGTTAGAACCTCGCGAATATCATCGAGCGTTGTTATTCCTGCTGAATTTCCAGCAAGCCATTCCGACGTAACCGCGTACCCCGATAGCTGCTCGGCTGCTCCGGCAAGTTTGGACAGCTCATCCGCGTTGAAGTAGACCGCCTCGTCACGCAGTAGGGCGGTAATAAGCCTGACGATATCGTTGTTAACAGACCCGACAGACGGCAAGGCCAGCTCAAAATCAGAGATATAGCGATGAATCCTAAGCACCGCCTCGAGATCCTTCAAATGCTTGTGGGGCTCGGCAATCGTCGCGGATGCGAAATGCTTCCTGAAATCGCGGTTAAGCTCATCGATCTCCTGCTTCCTACCAAGGTAGCCAAACACTCCCCTCCTCAACCCCCTTGCCGAAGCAAGGTAACGCTCGATGTGCTCCGCATCTTCCCTATGAGACTCTTTGAATACACTGAGCGCTCGGAGGTCTCCTTGGGCGAAGTACCTCACTTTATCGAGGATATCCTTCAACGCCACGGGAAGCGCAAGAATCTCCTGTATCGTGGCGATATTGGAAAGTGCTCGACTATCGAGACCGATGAGCGTCACGAACTCGGTATGCCCTTCGAGAATCCGTGCCACCTCTGCGAGTATGCGCTCATATCTCGCGAACGCATCGACATCTAGTTCGCCAGTTTGAACAAGATCAAGTCTGGCCTTCAGCGTGACCGCTTCAAAAAGACGGGGATGAGTGGTCCGAAGTTGCTGAATCTTCTCGAGAAGATCAAGAATCTTTGCAAGACGCGCGGCATTCTCCTCCGTAAGCTCATGTGTTATGTCGACGTTGAATGTCGCATTCGAGTTGGCACCTACTTTCCCCTTCAGAGAGATGAGAATAGAGCGTACTCGCGATAAGGTTTCTACAGAATCCGGATTGTCGATTGCCTCATCGATATCAATACAGAACTCCTCTGAGTCGAAATGCTCCTTGAGGGCGGTTAGCTCGTTGATGTCCTGAAGTGATATTTTCCGATAGGCACCGACCTGCTGCTCAACATCGGACTGTAGACTTGCCATAGAAGATCCGATTTTCTCATCAAGGTTCGGGAACCTGCTTTTCACTGCATGGAACTGGGCATCTATCTCGTCGATGGATGTCTGGGTCAAAAGCTGACTGAAGTTATTGCCCGTCTTGCCCAAACGCAAGATGGGATTCTGGAACTTCTCATCGACGCGAACCTTGTTGAGCGTGTTAACGATATTCTTTTCGACAACGTCGAGCGCCTCTTTCTTGTCAGACAAGATTAGGACCGACTTGCCGTCCAGAATGGCGTTGAAGGCGATAGCAGTGATGGTATGGCTCTTTCCCGTGCCAGGAGGACCTTCGACGAGCGTATAGGAGCAGCGATCGTCATTGATCGCGGTAAGGATTTGCTGCTGCTCTGCGTTGAGGGGTATGGGGCTCTTGTACACGAGACGCTCCTCGACGCTCTTTTCTCCCCAGGCCTCCTTGATGAAACCCTGAATGTCTTCTGGATTCCGATGGATAAAATCATCAATTAGGTGCTCGAAGCCCAACATCAAAGGGCTATCATCGGCAGCATTCAAGATGTCTTCGTAATCGTTGAGCAATGCCTCATCCGACTTATCGAAAAGAGCGAGGTAGATATTAGTACTGAGAGTGATGTAGAGACTCTTGCTAGTTTGCGCTTCAGAGGCACTGATACTGATTGGATGATCGAGGCCAAAGAAGCTTGTGAGTTCCGTCAGAGTTTCCTGCAGCTTGAGTGGCAGATCACGCTCGTGATCGGCGAGGTAGATGATTCGATCGGTAATCGTGGTAAGCACTCCCTTCTTGCCACGCTCGAGGTGGTGCTCCTGAGCAATATAAGCTAGGGCTTTTTTGTTGATGTAAATCTGAGAATCAAATGAGACCAAGAACTCGTCTCCCTTCCGGTCGACAGAGAACGGTATGTAGAAAATGGGATACTTATTCTTCTGATAAGTGATATCGCAGAAATATAGGTAGAACTCTTGCTTGTCCTCGATCTTAGAATTCTGGTAAAGCTCGTGGAGATCGTTGAAAATGTCCGCAATCTTGAACATCTCAAAGAACTTGATCAGGCTCGCGCGGATGTCCTCGAGATCGAGTACGCCCTTGAGAGACTTTTTTACGTTTGCCTTCTCACCACCAAAAATTGTTTTTAAGGACTCGGATATGGCATCTTCCGCCTTTGAAACGAGGATGGCGGATAGCTCCTCTTCAATCTGGAAGATAGCATTCTCATCGGAGAGCTTAGCGCCCTCGAGCGGCTTCTCGATGCTTTTTACTAAGCCGAGAATAATGTGCTTCTTGAATATCGATCCGGCTTCGACGATGACGCTGTTGTACGCCTCCAGGTAATCGTCCGAGTGTTTGATAGAAGCCTGTTTGACTGCCTCATCAAGTTCCTTAATGACACTCGTGATAGAATCCTCGCCGATATTGCTGATCTGTCGTGCGATGAGGTCGAGAAGTGTTTGCGGTATGTCTGCCTTGTATACGCCCTTCTGAACCGCACCAAGGCCGTCACTAAAACTAACCTCGAGAAGCTTGTGAGCTACCCGGTAGAAGCTGGGATACTTGCCGACGTTGACGCCCGTCAGTAATCCCTTTGCGTTATGCAGCTTGATACTCCTCTTCGGGAGCTTCCTTTTATGGAAATCTGTTTCCAGAAATTCCATGAAGTAGCGACCTACCTCTCGGATGAAGAGCGGCAGGGCCGTTACCTGATCGGTGTTCTTGTTGGAATCCATTACAGCGACGTGGAGTACATAGTTTCTGCTTTATCTATCCCAAACGGATTCATCAATCTCATTCCAGGGCCTAATGCCTGGATTGAAGAACCTGAGACTGAAGCTTACAGCGTACATGGGAGTTTCAAACCTATGACGCTCGACCCGCTGTCTGTAAACTTCGGCCCCAACGCTTACAAGCCACTCAGAGTCTATGAGTTCCTCTACCGGATCGAGGTCCCCCATGTGGGTGTCGAGATGGGGTGCGTAGGTAACGCCATCGCGATCAAAAATTTCCTGTAGTATCTGGGGAAACTTCTTGATCTGATAATCAGCACATCCCGCCTGTGTCTGTACGCGCAAGAGAAAATTGACGATGTCGTGATACGGAATTCTGCCTAAGGAGATTTTGCTGTACCCGCCTATCACTGCCACCGAGTTCGGTTTAAGCGAAAGAAGAAGCCCGCGCTCAGAATCGCCCTGGTCCTTTGTGTTGGCCTTCTCATAAAGCTCATCGCGGAGACCTCCACTACCCGTAAGCAGGTAGCCGACCATCTCTAAATCTCCGACAAGCTGCTTAAGATTTCTTGACCAAGTGAGGCTCAGGCCAGAAATCGCATCGGAGAACTCGTCGAACGCGAATGCTTTGCCATACAAGCTCTCATCATCAAGCTTAAACCGCTTGGCAAGCTTCGAGACGAAATCCCGCACGTCGACATCGGTCTTAAGCTCCTCAGGGAAATACCACCTAAGTATCTGGTACCAGTTAGGCTCGATGGTAACGCTTGCCTGATATGACAGGGAGCTGGCGACGGACTTATGCATTGACATGAGGGAAGGTACGAAAAGTATCCCATAAAACAAAGATATTGACAGTCAGCCCCGTAAAATACGCCTGATATTTAAGAGCTGGGAACCTCAAGCAGCCCGAGGATCGAGATCGTTATGCCACCGCCCTCTCCAGCACCTCCCAAATGGCATACATGGCGTATGAGTCCCGGCCACAGTAAGCCAGGAGGTGTTGGCGAGTGGCCTGAATCTCCTCTTCTGTGAGCGAACCAGACACTATCTTGTCCCATGCCTGTAAGGCGCTGGTACCGCTCTTGATGTCTAAGTCATCATAGGAAAGCTGAGGAACCAATGCCGGAAGTATGTACTTGATTGAAGTCTTGCCCTTAAAGCCAGGATGAACGTGATGCTGGCCCGTAAAGATATCCTCGAGATCGATGATTCGAGCGTTTAAGCCTTCTAAAAACGAAGCATATTCAGGATTGCGCTCCGCAAGCGCAGTATTGATGCTGCATTCGAATTTCTTGCTCCATACGACTACCGAGCCAGTTTCCGGAAGCGCAGTCCGGAGTGCTTGGATGAAGGGGAGATCAGGCGCGGTTGTGTCAGTAAAAAGGAACTCCTCATGTCTTAACTCCCCGCCTGGAGATTCAAGGACGTCCAATGAAAACTGAAAAGGGATCTGTCCGAAAGGCCCGTACCCGGAAAAACGCGGAATACCCGCAGGATGGGTTTCGTAATCAAGGAAGCTGATCGGGTAATTTGCGGCCGATAGGAATGCTCGGATGCCGTCCCTACTCACGAAAGGTTCTCCAGACTTAGCAATACGAATCTGGCTTTGCTGCTTATCACTGAGACCGAAATCCTCCGGTACCTCCGTGATATGGAGTATCTCCTGGGAAATGAGATCGGCGAGCTTCTTCTTAGAAAGCCCGATTCGGGAAATGTCATGAACGCTGTATTCGGGAACGTGCGGGTTCGATATATCGAAGGTCGTGCAATGTGCGCTCCGGCCCCGGAAAATACACTGGCATCCGATTGTGGGCTCGTCACTCTCATAGAGATATTTGAAGGCAGTCTCCATCTCTGCTGAAAGCTCGGGAATCAGCTCATCCACTTTCTCGGTAAAGTCTTCCTGCGTAAATAAGAGATTGAGATCAAGTTCGTTATTACGTACGTAGTCGCAGTTGAGCCTCACTAAATAAGTTGTATTCAAGGGAACTCCCTGGGATTGAAGGACAATCTTTTGGAACGCCAGGTCATAGGCATAATCTCGGTCACGCGAGGATTTGTCCTTGCCGCTGTTTGAAGCCTTCACCTCATAGAGATCGTACGCCTCGGCTTCGGGATTCCAGACCAGGACATCAGAGATGGCCTTATACTTCCCTGCTTCGAAAACTGGCTGATAAAGAACCGGAGTCCTGTTGGCGATATGCTCCAAAGTCACATCTACTGAATCATCGCCGGTAACGAGAATACCGCCCGGGAAAAGCCCTCGGGCAAGCTCGTCAACGTCGTTACCCGTATCGAAAAGCGCCTGATCGAACTCCGAGAGTGGCTTGCTGTGATAAAGGTCAGGCCGATGAATCTTCAGCCATGCGTTACGCGCACAGTTGCGATAAATCAAGAAGTCTGTTTTGGAGAGACGCACGAGCTAGCGCGAAACGGGAGGGTTGATGAACTCCCCGAGCAACCGGAGATACTGCGCCTGGCGGTCCTTCGCGACCCAGTTCTCGGAGAGCTCGACGACCTGGTTACCATCGATAATCCACTTACACTGCCCGCAATAGAACCCATGCGGTGTCACGACGAAAAGCCACGGGAAATCCCATCGCTTGAGCAGCTTCCGGGCGTAGTCCCTGAGCAGTGCAACATCGAGGACGCTCTGATACTTCACCTCGACCAGGTGCACCTCCTTCTTGTCCTCTGAGACCAGGGCGAAGTCCGGCGCGTCGGCGATATTGTCGATGATGCGGGGAACATCGGCGAGGTGTCGGTACTGGGCGAGCGACGGCATCGTATGCTCGTAGCCGAATGGGATGATCTCGTACCTACCCTCGTCACGGATCATCTGCTCGAAGATAACCTCGGCGATCCTTCCCTTGATGAGATTCCGTGAGAAGTCGAGGCTCATGGCGATAAGTCTACTAGAAGATCCTCAAATGGACGCGTGGGTAAAAAATAAGAGGTACCCAGGTCGCAGCGCGGTCCTAGGCACCCGGGTCACCCGATAAAAAGTATTTACTGCGGAGAGGGAGGGATTCGAACCCTCGATACCAGTTACGGTATACAGTCTTTCCAGGACTGCCGTTTCAACCGCTCACGCACCTCTCCGTGCAGAGGGGATTCTAGGGTGTTGCGCCCCGGCGCGCTAGGTCACGTTGCGCGAGCAAAAGAGCTGTGATTTCCTATCACTTAGTACAAGCTAAACCAAAACTGAGAGGTAGGTTATGGAAAGAAACAGGCAGACCGTCTCTAGGGTGGTCGGCAGCGCAATTCTGAACGCGGCGGGAAGCATTGATTCCCCGACCGTTCGCGAAATGGGTATGGGCGCGCTGATCTACAGCGTGACCGGTGACCGTTTGGATTACGGCAACGTGAGCGTGGGCATGGACCTGGGGCGTGCGGATGCGTTCGCGAAGGGTCAGGTGCTCATCGCGGGGCTCCTGTCGTGCATCAAGCAGAGCGTGGGGCACGTCCCGCTACCGGGGCGGTACTTCAAAATCCCCTTCACGCTCACGAGGGGGCACCAAGCCTGGGTGGTGCGCACTGCGTCTACCATCACGACGTTCGCCGGCAACGCGTGCAGCGACATACCGCTGCACGCCGCCATGGCGCTCGCGTCAGCGGTAGATGACGATTGGCTGTACGACCAGGCTGAGATGAACCGTGAAGTCACGCTCTCCTACCTGGATGGCGTGGCGACTCGTGCCATCAAGCTGATGGATCTGATTCCAAGCGAAAATGTAGAACTGCACTGGGCTCTCAAGCCCGGTGCTTTTTTAGCCGCGCGCAATCTTCTCGAGCGCAGCCACGCGCTCATCGAGCGGCGGGTGCGTCATGAAGAGCTTGTGCAGGAAGCCGAGCGCCTGCTTGCCGCGAAACGGGCTGCTGATCCAGAGGTGCGCGGTGGCATCGTTCGCGCGGAGCATCGGGGTCGAATCAGAACCAATCTTCTGGAGGGCAGAGGCGAGGTCCAGCGGCTTGCCCGTCAGCAGCGAGCCGGACACGTCGGCCAGTGCCTCGCGGCGGCGGGAAATGGCGAGCTGCATGATGGTCGCGCCAATCGGGGCGAGAATGATGAGCAGAACGCTCAGCACCATGGAAGCTGGGCTGCGGTTGTCGTCGTCCCCTCCTCCGAAGAGCATGCTGTTGCCCAAAAACTGTGCACCCGTGGCAACGGCACCTGCGAGCACCACCGCCACCGAAGAGACGAGAATGTCGCGGTTCGTAATGTGCGAAATCTCGTGTGCGAGAACAGCCTCAACCTCAGCAGAGGTGAGCTTCTCCATCATGCCGCGCGTCACGGCCACCGCTGCGTGCTTCGGGTTGCGCCCCGTGGCAAACGCGTTAATTTGCTTCTCCTCGGTCACGTACAGGCGAGGCATCGGAATCTGCGCCGCTGATGCGAGGCGCTGCACCATGGCGTACAGCTCCGGAGCTTCAGACTGCGAAACCGGCTTCGCGCCACTCGCGCGGAGGGCAATCTTATCCGAGAAGAAGTAGCTGATGCCCGTCATGACGAGCGTAAGGCCGACAGCTGCGAACAGGATTGCGTTGCTGCCGTACACGTTTGCCAGAACGTAGCCCACGGCGACGAGCAGAATCGAAAAACTGGCGAAGAGAATGGCTGTCTTCGTGATGTTGGCGGCGCGCTGTGCGAGTGCGTTTTGCATAGGTTTTCAGTCTATCAGACGGGTGAGACTAAGAAGTCTTAGAAACCTCCCATGTCCCCACCCTCTTTCTTCTCCTCGGGAACCACGGTCACCGCGGCGCCAATCATGAGGTAGTTCGCCGCCACCGAGATGGCGTTGGTGAACGCAGTCTTGGTCACCTTGAGCGGATCCACGATGCCCGCCTCCTTGAGGTTCGTCACCTCGTTGGTCATGGCATTGAAGCCGTGCCACGGATCGGTGCTCGTTCCCTTCTCCTTCTTGAGCTCGTCCACGCGCTCAGCACCCTGCCCGCTGTTGGCGAAGATGGAGCGAATGGGTGCCTCGAGCGCGCGCACCAGGATGCCGTGCGCGGCCTTGGAGACGTCTCCACCTGCCGGCTCGGCGAGGCTCATGCGCACGTTCAGGAGCGCCATGCCGCCTCCCGGCACGATGCCCTCCTCCATGGCCGCGCGGGTAGCCGCAACGGCGTCCTCGACGCGCTGCTTGAGCTCCTTCTGCGCGGACTCGGTCGGTGCGCCAACCTTGATGACCGCCACGCCGCCGGCGAGCTTGCCGAGGCGCTCCTGGAGCTTCTCGCGGTCGTACTCAGAGTCGGTGCGCTCCGCCTGAGCCTTGATCTGCGCGACGCGCTCCTGGATGACCTTCGCGTCACCCTTGCCTCCGACAATCGTGGTCTGGTCCTTGGTCGCAACGACGCGGTGCGCGTGGCCGAGGTCCTCAACGACCGCGTCCTCGAGCTTCTTGCCGAGCTCGGACGTGATGAGCGTCGCGCCCGTCACGGTGGCAATGTCGGCGAGGAGCTCCTTCTTGCGGTCTCCGAAGCCCGGAGCCTTCACGGCGAGGACGTTCACGATGCCGCGAATCTTGTTGAGCACGAGCGTCGCGAGCGCCTCGCCCTCGACGTCATCGGCGACGATGAGGAGCTCCTTCTTGCCTGTGGCCATGATCTTCTCGAGGAGCGGGAGCAGCTCCTGGATGGAGCCAATCTTGCGATCCGTGACGAGCACGTACGGGCTCTCGAGCTCGGACTCCATGCGCTCCTGGCTCGTGACCATGTACTGGCTCACGTACCCGCGATCGAACTGCATGCCCTCCACCATCTCGTAGCTGTTGCCCACGGTGTTGCTGTCCTCAATGGTCACGACGCCCTCTTTGCCGATCTTCGCCATGACCTCGGCAATCAGGCCACCAATGGTGGCGTCCTTCGCGGAGAGCGTGGCGACCTCTTTGATCTTCTGCTCATCGTTGATGAGCTCCTTCTGGGACTCGAGGCTCGCGACCACCGTACCGATGCTCGCCTTGAGCTCTTCCGCGAGCTGGATGACGTTGAAGCCCTTCTCGCGAATGGCATCCTCACCCGCATCGATCATGGCTTGCGCCAGGACGACCGACGTCGTGGTGCCGTCTCCGACCACGTCGTTGGTCTTGTCGGCAGCCTGCTTGATGAACTCTGCTCCGAGGTTCTCGTACTTGTCCTCGAGGTCAATCTCCTTTGCGACGGTGACGCCGTCGAAGGTGACCATGGGCGCGCCGTACCCCTTCTCCACGACAACGGCGCGCCCGCGGGGGCCGAGCGTCATCTTCACCGCCTCGGCGAGTTTGTCGATGCCAACCTTGATCTTGAGGCGTGCGTCCTCGTTAAAAACAATGTTCTTTGCCATGTAGTTCAAAAGTTACTGGGTGATTACAGCGAGAATGTCCGACTCATCGGCGACGAGGTACTTCACTCCATCGACCTCGACCTCATCGGGGCCGTGCTTCTTGAAGAGCACCTGGTCTCCGACCTTCACGGACGGAGCGACGCGGTTGCCGGCATCATCGAGCGCACCGGGGCCAACGGCGACGACCGTTCCCTGCACCGGGCGTCCCTGCTCGGCGCTATCCGGAATGACGATGCCCGAAACCGTCACCTTTTCCTGGGCGAGCGGCTCGAGAACAACTTTTGATCCAAGTGGGTTTAGCTTCATGTTCCTGTGTTGATTGTTTGCTGGAGGATTTTAGCAATCTCTGTCTGAGACTGCTAGTCCCCCGCGGAGCTTGCCGGCCCACAAAAACTGTGGTGAGATGCCGCTCAGTACGAGGTACAAAATTCTATACATCTGGAGAAGACGCGGTATGAAGAAATGGCTGAAGAAAGCGGCGGGCGTACTGCTCGCTGCCGGAATCTTTTTTGGTTTCATCTTTTTGCAGGACCTGTTCAGCGACAAGGAAAACCTCGCGCTCCCCGTGTACAAGCACGTGGAGACGGGAATTCCCGCAACGGTGGTTCCGCTCGATCCTCTGAACGAGGACACGAGCATGGATCACCGGCGCGCCGAGGGCACGGAGAACTCGCGCATCGTCGCGGTGAAGCTCGACGGCAGGAGCGGAACCTGGGCGGCATACCTGGGACACACCTGCGGCGAACGCATCCCCATGCCCGGCGACCGGGTCACGGTGGAGCTCCACGTCCTGAACTCAGACGGACCGGTCATCGGTCTGCAAAACGGCAACAGACCCGCGGTCAACCTATTCCTGGAATGCAGGAAGTGAAGCGGACAGAAAGAAGTGCCGGGCTAACACCCGGCACTTTGCTTTACAGAATTCTCCAAAGGTGGAATAAAAGAAATTGGTTAAAGCCAAAATTTAACACCCGGAGGTGCTCCATGCAGGAGACTAAAATGAATCGGAGACGCTGGCTGGGCGATGTATCCACCGTGCTCATTTGCATTGGAATATTCACAGCCATAGTGATTCTCTCTTTGATAGAAAGGGCGGTTAGGGCAACGAAGAGGCGCATCTTCGACGAGCCGCTCCAGGAGTGGGAGGCGGCGATGCTCGTCTGCAGCATTGCCATCGTCACCATGATGCTCGCCACCTAAGGAAAGGGGCGTCCGAGTTTACGGACGCCCCTTCTGCATCTTTTGTCTAGCCGAGCTTCGCCTCGTCGTACAGGTTCAGGAGCGCCTTGATCGCATCCCCCGCTGCGATGTTGTTCTGCTGGTAGCGCCCGTCCGTGATGTCACCCGCAGCCCAGATGCGCGGGTGGCTCGTGCGCTGCGTCATGGGGTCGGTGACGACGTGCCCGCGCTCGTCCGTCTTCACGAAATCTTTCACGAGGTCGCTGTTTGGAATGGTGCCAATCTCCACGAACACGCCGTGCACGGGGAGGTCCTTCTCCTCGCCGGTCACGTTGTCCTTGTACCTGAGGCCGCTGACCATTTTCTCACCGAGCACCTCGAGGGCTGTGACGTTCGGCACGCGGGTCACCTTGTCGCTCGCGAGCGCGGTCGCCTGCGTCTGTGCGTCACCGCGAAGCTCGCCGCTGCGATCCAGGAGGTAAATCTTTCCGGCGTACGGGATGAGGTCCACCACCGCCTCGAGGCCCGCGTTGCCGCCGCCCACCACGGCGACGTCCATGCCGCGGAAGAGCGGCGCGTCACAGGTGGAGCAGTACACGACACCCCTCCC
>JALHNY010000007.1 GCA_022843285.1 Minisyncoccota bacterium | reverse complement strand
TCTCACCTGCCCTGCGTCCCTGTTCTCGTCACGTGATACGCCGAACTTGCCACCCAAGCAAAGTGGTCGGGTTTTCTCAAAAATCGGCGCGCAATCGTTGAAAAACCGAGCAAAACCGTGCTAAAACCCTAGCGATGAGGACGATCAGCCGCGAGGAGATGGAGCGGCACATCCAAACCGTGAGCTACTTCTACGTCGGGCTGTTCGTGGCTGGTCTGGTCGCGGGCGCGCTCCTGTGGCTGCTCGGCTTCTCGGAAATCTTGGCGCTCGTCGTCGCCATTGCCGGTTGCTTACCCGTTTTCTTCTCGAAGTCCATTGACGACCCCAAGCGGCTCGTCACGTACCGGGGCGAGGTAGCCGACTTCGGGTCTGCCCCCTTCACCCTCCCCGCATTCGCCGGGTTCGATTGCCGCTGGTACCAGGCGACCCCCTACGCCGAGACGGAGAAGCTCCGGCTCCCCACCCGAGAGGGCAGGTACCTCGAAGCGACGGCGCACGTCCGCTGGGAGCCCGACCCGGCGAGCATCCACCTCTTCGTCGGCAACGCGGACGGGATGCGCGAGCAGGTCAGGGTCAAGACGAGGGCTGCCCTCCAAGCCTGGAGCGTGCAGAAGTCCGTGGTCGAGCTGTACGTGGGGCGGGATTACCCGACCGTCGAGGTGGGGGGAGCCCGCATCGTCTCGCTCGACCTCACCGATTTGGTGCAGGACTTCAGCGGGCGCACGAACGTCCCGCCCGACTTCAGGAGGGAGATTCAGGTCATCATTCAGCACGCGGAGACCGTCGCGGAGCTGGAGGCGATACGGGCTAAGCTCACGAAGGGTGCGCCGGGTAAGGAGGCGGAGTTCATCGGCGTCCTCTGCGACGACTGGCTCAACAAGATTAGGGAGGGTCAGCTCCGCTGATCCCCATAGGCACGGACAGCTTCGAAACGGTCTACCTCGAACCCCGGCACCTCAAAACCCACCTCCAGTGCATCGGCTTCTCGCAGAGCGGCAAGTCACGGCTCATCGAGCACATCTGCGTCCAGCTCTTCACCCAGCGCAAGGCGTTCGCCCTGCTCGACCCGCACGGCAAGCTGTACGACCGGGTGGTCAGGAGGCTGGCGATGCTAGACCCCTTCCGGGCGAACGAGGTGAAGCTCTTCGACGCGTCAGCCCCGAACCCGCACGGCTTCGACCCGTTCCACTTCTCGGGGACCGACGAGGAGATGCACACCCGGGCGCGGCTCCTGACCGTGCTCACGCTCCAGCTCTGGGGCGTCGAGAAGACGGTGGACAAGCCGCGCTTCAACAACTGGCTCTTCAACGTCTACCTCACCATGATGGAGCTCGACCTGCCGCTCTCCGGCGTGCTCGACCTGCTCAGGTTCGACGCGCCCGTCCCCGCGTGCTCCGCGTCCTCCGAGTGGGAGGAAATTCACGCGCTGTCGCGCCGGGACTTCCAGGGCTTCGTGGAGCCGCTGCGCTCGCGGCTCCGCTCGTTCGACCACCCGCGGCTCAGGAAGATCCTCGGCAGGGACACGCTCGACTTCGCCGGAACCGTGCGGGACGGCGGCGTGCTGCTCGCCAATCTGCGCGAGTCCAGCGTCCTGGGCGAGGAGGAGAACCGCATACTCGCCGCGCTGTTCCTCGGCACGTGCTGGCACACCGCGCTCCGGGAGCAGACGGAGATTTTTGTGATCGTGGACGAGTTCCAGCTCTTCGCCACGGACCGCGTCGCCTCCATGCTCGACCAGGCGGCGAAGTTCAAGCTGCACCTGATGCTCTTCCACCACCGCGAGGAGCAGACCGGGCGCAACCTGCGCGACGCGATGGGCAACGCCTCCGCCCTCCTCCGGTTCACCGGCGAGCGGACGTTCGAGTTCGACGGGCGAGAGGTCACGGCTCCGCACGTCCCCGACCTCGCGGACAACCCCAGCCTGGACGCGATGGCGGAGCGGTTCACCGCCGAGCGGACGCCGCCACCTCCGGCACCCGAGGTAGCGAAGCCGGTGGCGGTTCAGCCGAAGCCCGAGCCGAAACTCCCCGGCAGGGGCGGGGACGCGCACAAGCAGATGCAGGAGACCGTGCGCGGGATAGCGACGCACAAGGGGTTCCGGGCGAAGGTGGAGAAGGACAACATCGACGTGGCGCTCGAAGGGCACGGGACCACGATCGCCGTGCAGGTCTCCGTCTCCAACTCGGCGGAGTACGAGGCGAACGCGGCGGCAGCGGCGCTCGGCAGGTACGACCACGCAGCCGTCGTGACGCTCAGCCCCGCGAAGGCAAAGAAATTGGAGTCGCTCGGCATCAGAGTCGTGGACTACGCCGGACTCGCGAAGTTCCTCTCATCGTTCGCTGCGGAGAAGGAGTGGCTCACGACCGCCGAGTTCGCGAGGGAGCGCGGGTTCCACGCCGTCACCGTCCGCAGGTGGTGCGAGGCGGGCACCATACCCGCCGAGAAGCACGGGCGAGAGTGGCGCATCAGCAGGAGCCAGGTCGCCGCGTGGACGCCTCCCGCGAAGGCGAAGGTCGGCACGCAAAAAGTTAAGACGCCGAGGCGAAAAAAACCTAAGGACCCTGACGGGTTCCGTGAGATAATGGGACTAGAGTGAAGGTCAGAAAACGCAAAGACACGGGCAAGTGGGTCGTCGATTTCCGCAACAACGGCGAGCGGGTGCAGCTCACCCTGCCGAACGTGCAGACGGAGAGGGAGGCGGAGCAGGCCGCCGCGGCGATCATGACGGACATGTTCCGCCAGACGTACGGCTTCGACCAGCGGTCCACGTCGTTCGCCGAGTTCGTGGCGGAGGTGTTCCTGCCCTACTCGAAGGCCAACAAGAAGTCGCACCGCTGCGACAAGATAGCGTGCAAGACCCTCGGGCAGTTCTTCAAGAAGAAGTCGCTCAAGCAGATAACCCCGACCGAGGTGGAGAAGTTCAAGCAGTGGTTCCTGGAGAAGCCCATCGTGTACGGCCCGGAGGACGACCGGAAGGAGAAGCCCCGGACGCCCGCGACGGTCAACAACCACCTCCGCATACTCTCCAAGATTCTCAACATGGCGGTGGACGCCGGGGAGATCCAGGCGAACCCGTGCAAGCGGGTCCGGGCTCTGCCGGTCAACAACCAGAGGAACCGCGTGCTCTCGCCAGCCGAGGAGAAGGCGCTGCTCATGGCGATGGACATTCAGGCTCGCCCGATTGTCACGACCGCTCTCAACACGGGGCTCCGCAGGGGCGAACTCTTTAACCTGAAGTGGGCGGACGTGGACTTCGAGCGGAAAGTCCTGCTCGTGCAGGAGAGCAAGTCGAACAGGAAGCGGTTCGTCCCGCTCAACAAGACGGTCACGGATTTGCTCATGAGCCTGGCGCGGGACAGCGAGTACGTGTTCCCCTCGCCCGTGACCTGGGGCAAGCGCGTCGAAATCAAGCGGACGTTCAACCGGGCGGTCACGCACTCGAAGATCGGGGACCTCCACTTCCACGACCTGCGGCACACCGCCGCGACCCGCATGGCGGAGAAGGGGGCGGACGCATTCACGCTCTGCCAGATTTTCGGCTGGTCGGACATCCGCATGGCTCTGCGGTACACGCACGCCACGACCGATGCAGTCCGCCGTGCCGTCGATGCCATAGGCTAGTTGCCATTCCGTTGCCACCGCCGCGTTGCGTAGCGTTGCGTCGCGTACCGTCAAACGTGGGAAAGCCAGAAAAACACGGGGCGAGAGGCGAGAGCGGGCGGTTGGTAAGGGTACGCTCAGCGGGTTTGTAATCATCAGGTCGGGGGTTCAAGTCCCTTCACCGGCTCCAGTATTTACGGGCACTTCAGCCCAATTCCCAGCACCTCAACAATGGCTCGTTGCCATCTCGTTGCCAGGAATGTCGTGCATTACCATAGGCGTAATGCACGAAATCATTGAGTCCTACCGCTGCATCACCGCCGCGCAGGTGGCTCTGCTCACGGGCGATTCCAGCCTCCGCCAGCAGAACACCAGGAAGAAACTTTCCCGGCTCAACCTCCCCACGGTTTCCTACGGAGGGAAAAACGTGTACCTCGCGCCCGGCCACGGCGGGAAGCTCATCGAGCACGACCTGCTCATCACCGACCTGCACGTTGCGGTCAGGGACATCGCGACCGGCTGGCGGCAGACCGGGATCCGTGACGGCATCAACCCGGATGCGTACTTCGTTACAGCGGCTTCTCCCTTTTTCCTGGAACTGGAAAACTCCAACCCGTCCGAAAGCCCCGTTGAGAAGGCTAGGTCCTACGCCCGCTACGCGGACGAGCGGAAGCACCTTCGCCTGTGCGAGAACTTCCGCGTGCTCTTCGTGGTTCCCACGCAGCAGAAGGCGGAGAACCTGGAGCGCTCGCTCGCGAGCTCGGGGATCCCCAACCTCGGGCGGTTCTGGGTCGGCTTCCACGACCAGATTGCCGGAATGCCGGGTGCTCGGCTCCGCTGCCCGAACCCGCGCTGCTCCCGGGACTTTCACCTGATCGGGCGTACCACGCCGTTACCAGCGGGGGCACCGCCGTACCATCCCGGCGACCAGTAGCACCCTGGCTTTTCGCAGGCTCAGCGGGGTTTCGGGTTTACGTGCCCGCTGCTAGAATGAGCGCAGCACGTTACCCCGCCCGTCTAGCTTCTTGCGTAGCCCGCAGATCCTCAGCTCTCTGAGGCCGACGGGCACTTTTTTTACCCGCAACCCACCCCCATGACCATCGGAGCCGACGAGCGCGGCGACCCGTTCTCCATTCCCCCCGGTTCCCACGGGGCGGTGTTCGGCTCGACCGGCACCGGCAAGACGACCCTGCTGGAGCACGTGATCCTCGACGCGATCCGCTCCGGCTCCGGCGTGACGGTACTAGACCCGCACGGGGGACTCATCGACCGGCTCCTCGACCTCGTGCCGCCCGACCGCACGAACGACGTTATCCTCTTCGACCCGACCGCTGCCCGCGTCCCGGGGCTCGACGCGCTGGATGGCGTCGCCGACCCCGCGCTCGCCGCCGAGCAGGTCGTGCACGTGTTCCGCTCCCTCTGGGCGGAGAGCTGGGGGCCGCGCAGCGAGTGGCTCCTCCAGGGGTTCGTGCTCTCGCTGATGAGGCACCGCAAGCCGCTCTCGCTCATCTCGCTCCACAAGGCGCTGCACTCCCGGCGCTTCAGGCAGGTGCTCGCCGAGGGGGCGGAGCCCGCCCTGGCGGACTTCTTCCGCACGGTCGAGGGCTGGACGCCCCGCTTCCGCGAGGAGGCGCTCTCGCCGCTCATCAACAAGGCGGGTAGGCTCGCGCTCAACCCGCACGCCCGCGTCGCGCTCGGGCAGGCGACGCCGAGCTTCTCGTTCGCGGACGTGCTAGAGGACCGGCGCATCCTGCTGTGCAACCTGGGCAAGGGGGCACTCGGGGACGCCGCCTCCCTCATCGGCTCGCTCATCGTCTCGAAGCTCTCGCAGGCGGCGCTCGGGCGGGGTGGAACCGCTCCCCACCTGCTCGCGTGCGACGAGGTGCAGAACTTCATTCACGGCGTGGACCTCGCCACCGTCCTGGCAGAGGCGCGCAAGTACCACCTCCGGCTGCTCGTCGCGACCCAGACGCTCGCCCAGATCCCCGAGAAGACCAGGAGCGCGATCTACGGCAACTGCGGGACGCTCGCGAGCTTCCGCGTGTCGGGGGAGGACGCGGAGGTGATGCACCGTGAGCTCGCCACCGGCCTTCGCCGGGAGGCGTTCCAGCAGCTCCCCAACTTCCGGTGCCGCGTGCGCACCCTCCGGGACGGCGTGCCCGCCGAGACCGCGTACGTCTCCCCGCTCCCCCCCCGCCACCGGGAACGGGCAGGGGCGACCTGGTGAGAAGGGAGTCGCTCCGCCGCTGGGGGAGGCCGAGGGACCGCGTGGAGGAGAAGATTGCCCGGCACCTGCGGGGGTAGCGCACCGCCAAAAAGAAAGCCGCCCGTTTCCGGGTGGCTTCTTGCAGATCGCGGGGACAGACAAACCCAACTAAAGATTTACCAGTCGTGCTCCCAGGTTGCCCCGGGGGAGCAGGGTGCGGTCCGCGGGGCTAAATCTAGCCCCATTTCCGAGCCCGCGCAACCCCTTGACGGCTGGCGGTGTACTGCTACACTTACTGCACTGACCTAGTCGGGTCAGACAAACCCAACCACATAACAAAGTGAACAAGTACAGCACGCACGCGAGCATCGCCTCGCGCACGGCAGCACTCCGGGGCATGTACCGCCTCCGGGTGTGGAGCCGCCGCGGCATCGAAGCCGCGTACCTAGCCCTGCTCGTCGTCGGAGCCGGGGTCGTGACCTGGATGATCGCTCAGGCGGTCTCCAATCCGCTCTAGTGTCACGCTACCGGTTTCTCGACTCGAAGGGCGAGCACCTGCACACGCTCGACGGCAAGCCGCTCATCGGCACGTCCACGGCGCTGAAGGTCCTCGCCAAGCCGCTCACGTGGTGGGCATCGGGTCTCGCGGTCGCGGAGCTCGGCTGGCTCAACGCGAAGCTCCACGCGCCGGAGGCTCGCCTGGAGAACGTCAAGAAGCACCTTGAGAAAATTAAGGCAATGGAACCCGAGGAGTTCGTGAAGCTCCTCGATACCGCGTACGCCGCGCACAGCAAGACGCTCGGCAAGGCGGCGAAGGACGGCACGGACATGCACGCCGAGCTGGAGAAGTACGTCCGCTGGTGCATCGCCGAGTTCAACGGAGCACCCGAGCCGTACTCTCAGGGCAACCACGTCGCGGTCGAAATCTTCGCGACGTGGGCAGCCGAGCACGTCTCGCGCTTCATCGCGTCCGAGGTGCACTGCTACAGCGAGGAGCTGTGGACGGGCGGCATCGTGGACCTCGTGTTCGAGGACAAGGAGGGGCGCACCGCGATCATGGATTTCAAGTCCGCAAAGGACGCGTACCAGGAGCACTTCTTCCAGTGCGCGGGGTACGACATCGAAATCTCGGAGAACGGCGTACTCGATGCCGATGGTAACGAGCTCTTCCGGCTCGAACAGCCAATCAGCTACTACGCCGTCTTCCCGTTCGGGAAGTCGAACCCCGAGCCCATGCTCAACTTCGACACGGAGTCGTGCAAGAAGGCATTCCGTGCGGCTGTCGAGCTGCACAAAATCATCAACCAGTAATAAATATCCAACATGGCAATTTTTGAGAAATCATCCGCAACGTCAGGCAAGTGGGCTAAGGCAACTGAGCTCCAGGACGTTAAGAGCGCTCGAATCGTATCCGAGGCTCGGAAGGTCGAGTCACAGTTCCAGGACGAGAAGACCGGCGCGTACAAGATGCAGACGGTCGCCAAGGTCCAGTTCGAGGGCATCGAGGAGGCTCTCAACGTCAGCCTCAATCGGGCTACGGTGGACGGGCTCATCGAGGCGTTCGGCAAAGACTCAGCTAGCTGGCAGGGTCACGATCTGCGCGTGCAGACCGAGAAGGTCCAGGTGGCGGGACGGAACACCCGAGCCCTCTACCTAATCCCGCTCGGTTTCCGCATGACCGAGGACGAAGGGGGCTACACGATCATCGTGCCGGAGCGGAAGCCAGAGGGCGAGGCGATGTCAGCGTTCAACGCGAAGAGGTCGAGCGCCGAGGAAGACGAGCTCCCGCTCTAGGAGACAATGCAGCTAGAGGAGCCCACCCGCTCTCCGGCGCAGAACGATGCGCTGCACCTCTACTTCGATTGGTGCGCGAAAGCTCTGAACGATGCCGGGCTCACGGTCCAGGCGACCCTGAAGCCCGGTATCGAGCTGGAGTGGACCCCCGCACTGTTCAAGGAGATTGTCTGGCGCGGGATTCAGCGCTGGCTCCTCAACAAGGAATCAACGACGGAGCTGGCGCGGCACGGCGAGATTGACCTGATCGTCGAGCACGTCACGCGCATGCTGGCGAGGCACGGCATAGAGGGCATTCCATTCCCCTCCACGGAGTCGGCGATGGAGGAAGGGGTTCACATCCGCGAATGAGCGCCACCAGCCGCGGCAGGAAGCTCGTCACAACGTCCCGCATGAGGGACTACGGCGACCCCGCCGAGACCATGCGGCGCACCGCGCTCGCCTGGTCCGCCCTGCTGGGAACGGATGTGTCGCCCAAGCAGGTAGCCCTCTGCATGGCAGCCCTGAAGCTCGTGCGGGAGTCGCGCAGGCATAAGCGCGACAACCTGGACGACGCGGCGGGGTACGTCGAGATTGCGTCCACGCTCCGATGATTGACCAGGACAGCTACCTCGCCGCCAAGCGAGCGCCGAAGCCCAAGGCTCCGGCTAGCTACTGGCAGGCGAGGGCGCTGGAGGTCGCGGAGATGCTCGGCGAGCTCCACCTGAAGAGCCGGTACCTGAAGCTCTTCCGCGGAGATCCTCGCAAGCCGCCCAGCGACGCGCACGCCGACCTCCTCGCCCAGTGGGCGAACGATTCGCTCAGCGCACGCAACCCGGCAGCCGCTTTCTTCGACCGGATCAAGAACCCCCGCAAGTACCTCCGCCGACCGGACGCTTTCTTGGAAGGGGGAGAGACCACCAACCACCAGAAACCATGAACTTCAACACCACCAAAACCACCAGGCGAGAGCGCAAGCTCGCCGTCGCGTACCTTCTCGGGGAACTCACCATGAGCGAGCTGAGCGCGAAGCTCGGCAGGGTCAACGTGCTGTCCGGCGCCAGCGTCGTGGCTCGGGCTCTGCGAGACCTCGCACGTGAGAACGAGAGTTTTGCACAAGCTCTAAAAACCCTCGAAAATACTGGACTTTAGAGCCTATTGCGTTCTTCTGGTGTACTACTACACTTAAGGCACCTAGTCAGTCGGCTAGGACACACAAACCCAACTAACACAAAACAAATGCCGAACCACGTTGACTCGATTCTCAGGGTCAGGGGAACGGAAAAAGACCTGAAGCGCTTCGCCAAGGCGAACCGTATCGCGTCAGGCGATGAACAGACGGAACTGTCGTTTGAGAAAGCCGTTCCGATTCCTAAGGGCGCCGACACCAGCACCACCGCATGGTTCTACGAGAATTGGGGGACCAAGTGGGACGCACAGGAAACGTACTGTTCGGGCATCTACGAAGACAGGGGCACGGACTGTTTGGAGTACTCGTTCTGGACGGCGTGGAGCCCCGCCGAGGCATGGCTGGAACTGGAAGCGGTCTCCAAGAAGTACCCCAGCCTCACGTTCGCGCTGAAGTATGCGGACGAGGGAGGGTGTTTCCCGGACGGGATTCTCCGAGCCCATAACGGAAAGGTCGAGACCGAAGAAATCATTTTCTAGCACCCACCCCCCCGGAGGCTCCGGCTTCCGGGGGAACACCAAAGCAATGCTTGAACATATCAACGTCTCCGTCCCGCCGTTCCCAGAAATGGCGGAGCGGATTGAGCACTGGCTCATCTGGGGCAACGGCGAGGGAGCCGTGCAGGATGAAACGGAGGTCTGCGACCTCTGCGAGGGCACGGGAAAGGTCGAGCGCCAGGTGCTCGTCTCTGGAGACGGAGCGCCGGGCTACTCCGAGGGCAACGGCACGTTCTATCCCTGCCCGGAGTGCAACGACACCACGCCCGATGCTTGATTACAACGATCCCCTCGCGAAGAGCTGCTCCCGCTGCGGGCACACCAAGCTCAAGCACGGCAAGGGCGAGAAGCCGTGCCAGGCGTACAGCTGCAAGCGGGACAAGCGGTGTGATCGGTTCGTCACCGACCACTCGTCTCAGTCACCCACCCACACAGAGAAGCAATGAAGAAAACATCAGAAGACCTTAGAGTGTCAGTCCTCAAATACGAGGATATAGGAAGAGTAGACGAGCACGGCTACTGGCTCATTCGACGCGCATTTGAGGACGCGGGAATGGACGTGATGGCTGGCACGCAGGTGGAGCCAACCGAGTGGGCGATACAGAATGGCGTTGCAAAGCGTGGCGATGTCGGAGTGGTGTTTGCGACTCCTCGAAAGCACGGTAGGCTCTGTGTGCTCGTCAACGGAAAGAGGACACCTGTTTACTACTGGTCTGGCTTTTGGAAGTCGTCCCCACCCGTGACACCAGAGAGCTGATGAGGGAGCCACTAATGCAAAAGATACGGCGCTGGTTGCACGGAACGTTTCTGTTTCCCCATATCCGTCGCGAGGCCGAAGATTTGTACTGGTGCACCTGTGGGTGGCGTAAAAACAAGAAGCACAAATCCAATGTCTAGTTTCCCCACCCCGAGCGTGGAGAGCTGGGAGGAGATTGCAGCTCTCACTGCTGTGAATGCTTGGAGTGCTGAACACTACTCGGCATTTTCAACAATCATCTATCAAGGTATTAAGGAAGCGGTCGCCTCCACCGAGAGGCGGGTGCGGGAGGAGACGCTAGTCGAGTGTATAAACGCTATCCCCTTGCGTTCGGATTGGGACGATGATGAGAGGGTGACATTTAGGATGGCCACTGACGCAATGCGGGAAGCCCTGGAAGACCGCCTTGCCTCCCTCCGCCAGCCCTCAGCAGAAACCCAACCAACAGACCAATGAAGATCCACCTAGACTTTGAGCCCCTCGTCTCCAACGTGCGTGACTTCCAGGCTGCGCGGTTCTGCCTCAACTGCGGTCAGGAGCGCGGCTGGTATGTCGGCACCTGCCGTTCGGGTAGCCACTACTTCGCGAGGCACCGGTACGGTAAAGGTCGCACCACCCACACGCACGAACTGTGATGAAGAAAATTGAAGTCACGGTAAACATGACCGTCTCGGGATCACTCGAAGAGGTGGCGACGTGCCTCGCGTCTCTCGCGGGCTACGACCTGACCGTTGAGGTTGCGGGGGGGGGCGAACTCCCAGAACCGAAGGCCCCCGCTCCCCGCAAAGCTCCAGAGGATCGCGAGCCGAGGCAGTACCCGAAGCTCGGAGCCATGGACGAGGACAGAATCATCCCGCTCCCGAAGGACGCGAACGTGCTCAAGGTCTGCTCGCGCTGCGGAAAGGAAAAACTGCGGCTCGTTTCGGGGCAGGACTTCTGCCGGAAGTGCAAAGCAGGGTTTGACCCGATCGTGAGCGAATGAGCCAGCACCAAAAGCTTATCGAGCTCTGCGAGGGCAACGGGTTCGTGTGCCAAGCCGAGTTCTGGAAAATCTCCAAATCGCCCCACAAGCGCCGCGACGAAATCGCGAAGGGGCAGTACGCCAACGGCAAGAAGGATCACTACGCCTGGGAGGAGCGCCGGTGCGAGCACGGCATACCCAACTCCAAGGACTTCCGGCTCGTACCTGGTACCATGAGCGCGTGGCCAGAGCCCGCAGCAGAAAAGTCCCCGCAACCTTCCCTCCCTACCGCGAGCCCGACCTCGGCCCCCGGTTCCGAGCCCAGCTCAACCGCGGCTACCTCGCCTTCTACAAGCGCCGGGGAATCGTCATCGGACGGTTCGGAGCCCGGCACCTCGACCCCGATGCGGCTCTTCCGCCCCTCGATGCAGAGGAGCCAGACGAGCCCCAGCTCCCCAGGGTTCGCCGATAGCATGCGCCAGCTCTGATGCGGTACGCGGTACTACTCGCCGTGGTGCTGCTCGCCGTCGCGTTCTGGGGTAACTACCCCCGGAGCTACGAGGTCAGGCGCGTCCTGGACGGCGACACGCTCCAGCTCTCGGACGGGCGGACAATCAGGATCCACGGCATCGACGCTCCCGAGTCCGGGCAGAGTTACGGCGAAAAAGCAACGGCAGCGCTCGCGCCCCTGGAGGGTCACCGCGTGAAGGTTCAGCCCGTCGAGACGGACCGCTACGGGAGGACGGTTGCAAAACTGTTCTACGAGGGGGAAGACATTGGCTTGCTGATGATTCGAGCGGGGTTCGCCTGGCACTACGCCAAGTACGATTCGAGCCGGGACTACGCGGGTGCAGAGCGGGAAGCCCGGGAAGCTAGGCGGGGGCTGTGGGCGGATCCGTCACCGGTGCCGCCTTGGGAGTGGCGAGAGACGCGATAGCCGCGGCGAACGTCGCCTCCTCAGCCTCGGGATCCTCAGCCGCGAGGTCCATGACGTACTGGTGAAATTTGTATCCCTGCATCGTGCCCACGTGGTGCAGCCCCGGCGTGCCGCCGTCACGCTTCGGGTGCACGAGCACCACGTCCTTGCAGCGGTACGAGAAGCCGTACCCGATCGCCTGCTCGATGTCGCTCCGGTCCGGGAAGTCCACGGGCTTGTACTTCACCTCCGCGACCACGGCGGTCTCACCGCCCCGCTCAACGACCACGTCCGGCTCCGCACCCTCTCCCCTCGGGGACTCGTCGAAGAGCAGCTTGCGGCCACCCTCCGGCGCGCCGCGCTTGCCGTCGAGGACGCGGAGGCCAGAACCGGCGAGCCGCTCCTGGAGCACGAGCAGCACGTACCGCTCGAACACCTGGTCGAAGTCAAAAATCATGGACGGCAGCAGGAGCCCCTCGCCGCGACGCTCGAAGGAGACGCCCCGGTTCTCGATGATCGTGACCGCCAGCCGGACGAGCGGGACGTAGTAGTCCCGGAGAGCTGGAATCCGTGACGGGTCAGCCACGAGCGGGTCCCGGAGGAACGACCGCGAGCTGTCGAGCGTGACGCGGCCGAAGAGCTGGTACGCGCGGTTCAGGGCGGCGGCAATGGCTGCCTGCCCCCGGCGAAACGTGAGCGCCCGGTAGCGCTGCGCGAGCAGCCAGATCGCGTACTTCAGGCAGCGGTTCACGCCGGTGTCCGCCGAGTGCTCGAACCACGACACCGCGGCGGAGTGCGTCCGCCCGCGCGCGAGGTGCCGCTGCACCGTCTCCCCCATGAGGAACCTGCCGCGCGGGAACGAGGTGTCCGCCGTCTGGCGCAGGTACTCCTTCTGCATGCCCTGGGCTTCGATGTGCGACAGACCGGCAAGGAGCTCGTTCGCCAGGATGTCGAGCAGGGACGGCGACGGGGCGAGCAGGCTCGCGTACTCGCGCCGGTACGAGAGCGTCACCGGCGTCTCCCGCGTGACCTGCAAGATGCGCTCAAGGTTCGCCACCGGGACGCGGGGGCGGACGTCGAGAATCACCCGGTCGTTTATCGGAATGAGGCCGACGTACCCGCCAGCCTGGAAGATGAGGTTATCCTTTTGCAGGTAGAAGCTGAAGTACTTCTTCCCGATCACCTCGGGGTAGAGGTCGAGCTTGCCCCTGACGAACAGGTCGTCGTACGAGACCGGCACCTGCCCGTACTCCGGCACCTCCACGACCTTGTGCCTGGTCCTGGTCTCAGTGCGGGTTTCGAGCTCTGCTACTGCGGCGTCGATTCGGGGACCTCCTCAGTGGCGGGAGCAGCAGGCGCGACGGGCGGCGGCGTGAAGACCTTGCCCCAGCGGCGCTCCACCTCGTCGAGCCCCTCCTGGTCGAGGCGGTACGCCTTCTCGAAGAGGAAGCGGAGCTGGTTCTGCCACAGTCGGTGCAAGCCCTGCTCATCTCTCGCGCCGTAGAAGTACGTGTGCCCGACTTTGGCCATCTGGTTCTTGTTGCCCGCGCCGTTGACGTGCTTGAAGAAGCCCATCAGGCGGTTGACCAGGTCGGCTGCCATGCCGCGCTCTTCCAGGTACGACCGCAGGTTGTCCGAGTCGGGATCCATCGCGATCTTTGCGAAGCGCCGCTCAAGCGCCGCATCCACCTCGTCCACGCCCCGGTCCATGGGGTTCATGGTCGCGAGGAACACGATGTTCTCGGGTATGGAAACCTCGGTGCCCGAGGCGAGGCGGAACTTGCGGTCCCGCTTAGTCCGCTCGATGTACGTGAGCGCCTCGCCGAACACGCGGGCCGGGTCGCTCCGGCTCAGCTCGTCAATCACGATCACGCAGAGCTTCCCGTCCGAGCTCGCGGCGGTCTCGCACATTTCGAGCAGGTGCTTCGGCAGCAGCTCGAAGCCGCCGCCGTCCTTCGGGACGAAGCCCTCGACGAAGTCCTCGTACTGGTACGAGGCGTGGAACTGCACGAACCGCAGCCGGTCGGGCTCGTTGTCCGTGAGCATCCGCCCGACCTGCTCCGCGTACCAGCTCTTGCTCGTGCCCGGGGGGCCGGTGAAGATGACGCCCGCGAAGCCGTCATCGAGCAGCTCGCGGACGCGGACGTAGATCGGGTCCTCCTCGTCAACGACGATGGTCGCCTGCGCGTCCGCCTCTCGCTGGAGCGAGGGCATCAGCTCCGCCTGGAACTCCTCGTCGGTGGGCCGCTGCGGCTGGAAGTCCGCGGGGTCCCAAGGGATGCCGTTGTTCACGTTGAAGCGCGAGGCGTACTCCGCGGGGAAGCGCCCGCCGTTGCCCCTGTGCTTCTCCTGGAAGTGGACGAACAGCTCGTCCCACGAGTTGACCTCGTCCGGGACGCCCGTGAAGGCGTAGAGCCACACGAGCAGTTCCTCGAAGTAGAACGTGCCGGGCAGCGCAGCCTGCCACGCGGGCACGAACGATGCCTTGAGCTCGAACTTCGAGCTGCCCTCGGCTCCGCCGATCTGCCCCTTGAGGCGCATCTCGCGGTAGCCCCGGCTGGAGTAGGCGTTAGCCCACAGGCCGACGCGCTGGTGCAGGACGTAGTCGTCCTCCTTCCCCGAGGAGCGGAGCGTGCCGAGCAGGTCCTTGAACCGAGGGCGCAGCGTGTTCACCCCGCGCTCGAAGGCGGGGAGGCCCATGAGCGAGCCGCTGAAGTACTGCTTCAGGAACTCGTCCGCTCCCGGCTGGTCCTGGGCCGTGATGTTGGTCTCGTCAGCCGAGTTGACGCCGTTGACTGCGAACACGAGGGGAATCAGGACCCACTTGCTGTGAAACTTCTGCAAGTGCTCGATGGCCAGCTTGATCCGCTCGATGCGGAAGTATTTCATGGGCTACACGCTGGTACTGCTCGCTCCTCCTCCACGTTTTTCTTCTTCTTGGGCGTTCCGGGCTTGCGAAAGTTCTTGAGGTTGCCCGCCCAGTCGTCCCAGTTGGGGGAGGCGGCGGACAGCGTCCCGTGGAGGGACTCCCAGGTGCCCTTCTCGCAGCCCGCTTCCCTGAAGTGGTCCGCGACCTCCTTCACGTACGTCTTGCTCAGGTCTATGCCCACGGCGTTGCGCCCGAGGGACATGGCGACGTCGAGCGTGGTCCCGCTCCCGAGGAACGGATCGAGCACGTGGCCGCCCTCCGGCGAGCCGGTCAGGACGCAGCGGCGCACGAGCTCCGCGGGAAACGCGGCGCTGTGGTCTATGCGCTTCACCCGCTCAATGGCGATGTTCCAGACGTCCTCTTCCGGGAGCTGCGATCGGTCGTACGAGTAGAAGCGGGTTTTGCTGAACAGGAAGATGTGCTCGTACTGGCGGTACGGGCGGTCTCGCGCCGTGGGCTCCGTGAACGCGTTGCACCGGTTCCAGATGATGTCGCTGCGGAGCGTCCAGCCGCGCTGCTGCATCGCGAACGCGACCTGCCACGGAACGCCGATGAGGCTCTTCTTCGGTATGTCCCAGCCGGACTTGTCCACGGCTCGCATCTTCTTGCGCATGAAGTTCCGCGACGGGCTCCGCGGATCCGCGCCGTGCGGCTGCCCGTTGCCCGAGTAGTACGTGTCGCCGATGTTCAGGTAGAACACGCCCTCGGGGTGCAGGACGCGCTTCACCTCGTCGAAAATCTTGACGAGGGACTTCACGTACCGCTCCGGCGTGTCCTCGTGGCCGAGCTGGCCCTCGTAGCCGTAGTCGCGCGCCCAGTAGTACGGCGGGCTGGTCACGGCGACGTTGAACGAGCCGGACGGCAGTGCCTTCAGTCCGGTCAGCGCGTCGGAGTTGATGATGCCAATTTTGGAGGTGCCGTCCGTGAGGACCGTGGTCTTCGGCGGGGCCTTGGGGACGTGGCCGTTCCCGTTAGTGTGTGCGTGGTGGTGTCCGTTGGTGTTGATGCCCCACGGGGCATCGGCTTCTATTTTTTCCATGCCCGTCGCTCCCGGCGGATACCCAACCGCTTGTGGCGGTGGCCTGATTGAAATACGAGATGTAGTTATACCACAGAAGCGCTAGAGCTTCAAGGTTTGGTGCGGTTTTTACTCACTCTCCGAGCGCCATGTTCTCGGGATCAACCGACTCGTCCTCGACCAGCTTCGCCAGCTCGGCCAAGTCCTCGTACGGCTCCGTCAGTATCTTTTCGATGTGCGCGAGCTGCTCGGGTGAGGGCAGCTTTTCCTGTTCCATAGCGGGCAATTTTAGCGCCGGTTTATGCACAGTGACAAACCGGGCAGGCTTGGTACGCTGATGGCATGAATGAAAATCTTGTAGAACCAGGTTACAGGTCCCGCGGGCTACTCGGAGAGATTCCCGAACGCGATATCCCCGAGGCTCTCTCCATCATCCGGGAAATCTCTGACGAGGTCGCGGAGATCAGCAATCGCACGGAGTACATCCAGACCCCGCACCCAGTTTCCGGAGAAGGTGGCGAGAAAGTCGTCACGTCCCAGCTCATGCGCGAGCTCGCCAAATTACTGAGCCAGACTCGCTCGCTCCGCCACTCGCTCTAGACCGTGAGCCCCCGCAGAACCCTGGCGGGGGTTTTCCTTGTCTGCTAGAGTGGGGGCATGAAGTTCTACTACTTCGGCTAGCCACTCCCGTGCCGAAAGCTCTCGCGAAACTCAAGCCGTTCGTCGTCAGCGTGGACATTTTCAAGCGGGACGTGCTCGTCTGCATCGGCTCGACTGATGAGCAGGTGCACCGCCAGTTGAACGGGTACGAAGGGGTAACCGCGGAAGACCTATCCGCAACGGCGTTCGAAGGCCCGCAAGTCAGTGGCCGGGTCACGCGCATCTCCAACGGCTCTGTGGTTCTCCGCACCCGCGATGGGTGCCTCCCCGGAGACCCCACGCTCCAGCACGAGATATTCCACGCCGCTTGCGCCGTGATGGACGCAGCGGGAATCACCTTTAGCGATGACTCCGATGAGGCGTACGCGTACTGCATTGGCTACCTCACCGAGCAGATCAACGCCAAGCTCCGCCCCCTTCACAAACGGCGCAAATCCGGTACTCTGAGGGCATGAGCAGGACCAACAGCGCCCGCTGCGAGCGCCGAAAGGTGGCGAGGAAACTCAACGAGCTCTCGCGCAACCCGCTCGTCCAGCAGATCGTGGACGACGTCTCGACCAACGCCTTCGCCGCCTTCGTGCGAAACGCCTTCACGAACCGCCCGGAGGACATCGACGAGAAGACCTGGGGCATGACGGTTGAGCTCGTGATGAAAGCGGGGCGGGGCAACGATGCTCCGCCCGCGTTCGAGATCCGGGATCTTCCACCCAAAGACGAGCAGTGAATCACGTCTACCTCATCAAGAAGTTCGTCGTTGCCCGTTCCATCACGGAGGCGATTCGCAACGAGCGGCTCGGCACGATTGCGGACGTAATCATTACCGAGGGCTCGCAGAACAACCTCATCGACGGCTTGAAACCGAAGCCGACCAAGAAGTCCCCAGCTAAGACGCTCGGCATTAAGCCCAATGGCTGACGTAGGGCGCCCCACCGACTACACGCCGGAGCTGCTCGGGAAAGCGAGGGCGTACCTCGAAGAGTTCAAACCAGAGAGCGGCGTGCTCCCCACCATCGAGGGGCTCGCCCTCCACCTGGGCATCTCCCGGCAGACCGTGTACGCCTGGCGTTCGGAGATTCTCGAAGGCACCAAGGAGCTTGCCAAACCGGAATTTACTGACATCGTTGAGCGCATCCTCGCGACCCAGGCCAAGACGCTCATCGAGAAGGGGCTCAGCGGCGACTTCAACTCGTCCATCACCAAGATGATGCTCGGCAAGCACGGCTACTCCGACAAGCAGGAAATCGAGCACTCCGGCTCGCTCGGCATCAACCACCTCAAAGACGTTCCCGACGATGAACTCCAGCGTCTCGCCGCAGAGGGCGAAGGCTGAGCTAGCCCGGCGCGAGCTAGCCAGGCGGCACCTCCTCGACTTCGTCCGGCACAACTTTCCCGAGTACCGGGTCAACTGGCACCACCGGCTGCTCGCCGAGAAGCTGGAAGCCGTCGAGCGCGGTGAGCTGAAGCGCCTCATGGTCTTCATGCCGCCCCGGCACGGCAAGTCGGAGCTGTGCTCCGTGCAGTTCCCCGCGTGGGCAATCGGCAGGAACCCAGACCGCAACATCATCGAGGCGTCGTACTCGTCCGACCTCTCCACGGACTTCGGCAGGCAGGTCAGGAACCTCATCGCGGACCCGGCGTACCGCAACCTCTTCCCCGGCGTCTCGCTCGCGGAGGACAGCCAGGCCAAGGGCAAGTGGAACACGAGCGGTCGCGGCGCGTACAACGCCGTGGGCGTGGGCGGAGCCACGACCGGCAAGGGCGCGGACATCCTGCTCATCGACGACCCGGTGAAGAACCGCCAGGACGCGGACTCGCCGGTGATCCGCGAGAGCACGTGGCAGTGGTACAAGTCCACCGCACGCACGCGCCTCTCCCCGGACGGCGCGATAGTCATCATCGTCACGCGCTGGCACACGGACGACCTCGCCGGTCGCATCCTGGCGGGAGAGAACGCGCACCTCTGGGAGGTAATCTCGCTCCCCGCCGTCGCGACCCGCGACGAGCCGCAGCGGAAGCAGGGCGAGGCGCTCTGGGCTGACCACTTCACGCTCGCGAAGCTGGAGGAGACCAGGCGGGACATCGGCTCGTACGAGTTCGCCGCGCTCTACCAGCAGAACCCAATCGCCTCCGAGTTCCAGGAGTTCAAGCCCGAGTGGTTCAGGAAGAAGCCGTGGTCCGAGCTGGAGGGCAGGCAGCTCTCGAAGTACCTAACCGTGGACACCGCGTTCTCCAAGCGCGACGAGGCGGACTACTGCGGCTTCGTCAGGAACTACGTGGACCGGGAGAACAACTGGCACCTCCGGGCTCACCGCGCGAGGCTCGACCCCGCCGAGCTCGTGGAGACGCTGTTCTCCATGCACGCGAGCGAGCGGTTCACGAAGATCGGCATCGAGAAGACCACGTACACGCAGGGGCTCAAGCCCTTCCTCGACGCCGAGCAGCGCAGGCGGAACGTGTTCCTGCCCATCGTGGAGCTGAATCACAACCAGAAGGCCAAGGAGATCCGCATCAGGGGGCTCATACCCCGCTACCAGGCGGGCTCGGTCTACCACCTGGACGGCGACTGCAAGGACCTGGAGGACGAGCTGCTCGCGTTCCCGCGAGCCGTGCACGACGACGTGGCGGACGCCGCCGCGTACCAGCTCCAGGTCGCCTCGCAGCCGTCCGCCGCCTCCCAGCCCGTGACCAACCTCGTGCAGCCGATCTACCCGCACCTGCCGGGCTAGCGCACTCGCCAACCACCAGCTACGATTTACGCAAACATGCAGGGACTCACCACCGAGCAGCTCCAGAGGGAGAAGGACGACGCGCTGGGCTTCCGCGAGCGCAGGCACGCCTCCTGGACGGAGAACTACAAGCTCTTCCGCGACCGCGTCACGACCAACCGGCTCACGCAGCGCCAGAGCGTGAACGTCCCGCTCATGAAGGCGACGCTCAAGACGCTCATGGCGAAGTTCAGCAAGCCGACCGGCCTGTACTTCGACGAGCTGGGCAACGACAAGCAGCGGGAGATCTTCAAGAACGAGTACTGGCGGGCGTTCGTCCGCGAGACGAGGCTGCCCATCAAGGAGCGCGTGGACGACCTCCAGGTGCTCCTGTACGGGCGCACGTTCCAGAAGCTCAACGTCGTCGCGGGCAAGCCGCTGATTGAGATTATCGACCCGTTCGACGTGCTCGTGGACCGGTACATGGACCCCGCGGACATCGAGACCGCGGCGTTCGTGATCCACACGGGCATCTTCCGGCGCCTCGCGGACGTGGAGCGGAACGCCCTGTACGACAAGTCAGCTGTAGCAAAGCTCCGGGAGCTGTTCGCCACGCGTGAGGGGCTCGTGAAAGCGGACGACAACCGCAGCCGGATGCAGGAGCGCTCGGACCGGCTCCGCGCCATGGGGCTCCAGGACGTGGAGTTCCCGCAGCTCTCCGAGACGTACGTGGAGCTCAACGAGCACCAGCGGAAGGAGTGGAACGCGGAGAAGGGCGAGGTGGAGGTCATCGTGTACGTGACCGCGGAGGGCGAGACGCTCATGCGCAAGCCGCTCCGCGAGATTCTCGGCGTGAACTTCTACACCTGGGAGAGCTGGGCGAGCGACGTGGAGCGCACCGACTTCTGGAGCGACGGCGAGGCGGACGTGGTCCGGGGTCCGAACCAGGTGCTCAACGTCTGGTACTCGCAGCTCGCGGAGAACCGCACGCTGCGCAGCTTCGGCATGCAGTACTTCGACAGCACGAACGAGAACTTCAGGCCACAGACGTTCGCCCCGGCTCCGTTCGGCTGGTACCCGGTGCCGGGCAACCCGAACGACATGGTGAAGCGCATCGAGATTCCCGACCTCTCGGAGTCCATCGACGAGATGAAGTACGTGACGAGCCTGGTCGAGGCGGCGACCGCTGCGAGCGCGATCGAGAAGGGCACCGGCACCGAGAAGCGCATCACCCTGGGCGAGGTGGAGCTCCTCGCCGCCAACGCCATGGACCGCGTGGAGGGCATCGCGGATTTGCGCCTCGCCAACCGCATCGCCCTGGGCGAGAAGTGGTCCAAGCTCGTGGACGCGAATGCCGGAAAGCTCGACGCCGTGAAGCTCTACAAGCGCTCGGCATCGGGCAACGTGTACCCGCGCACCGTGAAGGCAACGGACTGGCTCTCGCGCTCGGGGTACGCGTGCCGCGTGACCAGCGAGGCGGAGAACGAGGAGCAGACCATGGCGGCGATCCAGAAGGGCTTCGCCATGCGCCAGCTCTTCCCCGGCAACGCCGAGTTCGAGCGCATCCTGAAGGAGCGGGGTCTGGACCTCATGGGCGTGAGCGTCGAGGAGCGCCAGAACATCATGGAGGCGGACAAGCAGGTGCAGCCGGAAATGCTCGCACTCGCGCAGGGTGGAGCCCAGCCACTCGCGCAGCCCCTACCGGTTGAGCCCACGCCCGCATGAGCGTCCTCGACGACTTCCTATCCCGGCTCGGCATCAAGTCCCTCTCCGACCTGACGGCCGAGGAGCGCGAGACGTACGAGCGGTGGCAGGAGGCGCTCTCCGCGCCGAAGCTCACGGTCGCCGACGTTGAGGCGTTCGCCCGCGAGGAGCTCGCCCGGTGCGACGAGGCTCTCCGCGACTACGCCATGCCCGAGCAGCGCCGCGTGTTCACCCAGGCGACCGCTAGACTGTGCGCGCACCTGGTTGCTATGCTGACGGCACCGGAGCGTCAGAAGCTCCAGGTTCAGGCTCAGATAGAGCAGCTCTCCAAAAGGTCACCACCCAGCAACAAGCAACCCGCATGAACAAGGAAGCCCAGGAGTTCCTGGACGCGATCCTCGCGAAGGAGCCCATCGAGCTCAACGAGGACGAGGTCGCGTTCCTGCGCGCCCGCTCGTCCTACCTGACGGGCGACCAGCGCGAGAAGTTCGCCGAGGTACTCGGCGATGACGCCAAACCCCGCCGCGCCGCCAAGAAGGGCGCCGAGGCAGAGGACGGCGAGTAGGAGACAACCACCAAACCCTAACCCCCACCGAGGGACGGGAAACCACCAGAAATGGACAACCCAGAGAACCTCCCAACCACCCCAGCGGTGACGGAAACCCCGCAGGAGCCCCAGGCTCCCGCAACCCCAGCCGGGGATCCCCCGGCGAACCCCGCAGAACCGCAGCCCGTGGACGTGGCAGCTCTGCAAGCCGAGCTCGAAGCCGAGAGGCAGGCGAGGGAGGCAGCCGAGACGAAGTTCAGTCAATCTACCCGAGAGGCTCAGATTCTGACCGCCAAAGTCCAGGGGTACGAGCAGCGGGAATCATTCACAAACCAGCCTAGCGAAGACGACCTCCGAAAAGCGTTCCCCACGTGGGACTACATGACGGACACCGAGAAGGACATTGCCAAGGGCACCTACCTGGCGCGGAAGGACGCGGCGGAAGCCGTCTCCGAGAAGCGGCAGCGCGAGGAGCGCGCGGCGTGGAACCGATCGGTGGACGAGTTCACCCTCACGGACCAGCGACTCGCCGGACGCGAGGAGGAGTTCAAGAAGTTCGCGAGCAAGCCCACCCGCATCGGCGTGGACCTCTCCGTGCTCGCCAGCGCGTTCCTCTTTGAGACGCCCGAGCCCGCGAAGGCTCCGCCCGCACCCGGACTAGAGACGGGATCCGGCGGAACCCGCGAGCCAGCGCCGAAGAAGTGGAAGGCCAGCGACGTGGCGGCGCTCCAGAAGAACAACCCGAAGGAGTACCACCGCCTCATCACGACCGGCAAGCTCAACCCGGACGACATCGCCGACGACTAGGCACCGTCAAACGTAAACACCAATGCCAAGCACTTTCGCTTCGACGGTGAACGTCAAGTTCTCCACGAAGCTCATCCAGCGGGTGTACGAGAAGTCCATCACGGACGTGCTCGTCAACCGCGACTACGAGGGCGAGGTCAAAGACCAAACCTCCAAACTCAAAATCACCTCACTCTACGCCCCGGATTGGGGAGCCTACTCCGGCTCCGTGTCCTACACGGACGCCAGCGAGGTGGTCGGCGAACTGGTCACGGACCAGAAGTACTACGCGGCACCCAAGTTCAAGGACATCAGCAAGTTCGAGAGCGCGATTCACGACCCGGAGAACCCGGTCATGGCGCAGCTCGCGGAGAAGCTGAAGGTCCTGTGGGACACCTACGTCCTCGGCTTCGCCGGTGACGTGGCAGCGGGCAACCGCGTCGGCACAGACTACACGACCGGCACGGTCGAAATCGCAGCCACCACGGGCGTCGTGACCGGCACCGGCACCACCTTCACGACCGCGATGGTCGGCAAGGGCTTCAAGGCCACCGGCCACACGAAGTGGTACCGCGTGAAGCAGCGCAACTCGAACACGGAAATCGTCATCGAGAACGACTCCGACGACGAGACCTCCGCGTACGACGGCGGAGCGATCAGCGCGGGCGCGACGTACGTGCTCCAGGCGAACACGGCGCTCGCCGTCTCGACCTCCAACTTCATGGCGAGCATTCTGACCCTCAAGCAGAAGCTCGACGAGGCGGAGGTTCCCATGGAGGACCGCTCGCTCTTCCTCCCGCACGTGGCAATCAACACGATGCTGCGCGACGCGCAGATCAAGATTGCCGTCCCCGCCGCCTACCAGGACCTGGTGGTCAAGGGGCTCGTGACGGAGCTCGTCGGGTTCAAGGTGTTCAGCACCAACCACCTGACCGGCAACAACACGACCGGCTACCGCTGCATCGCGGCGCACAAGGCGTGGCTCACCTTCGCGGAGGGTCTCGCCGAGGGACCGGAGACGATCCGCCTGGAGGGCGACTTCGCCACCGGCTACCGCGAGCTGCGCGTCTACGGCGCCAAGGTCGCAGACGAGCGCCGCAAGTTCGCGGCTGAGCTCTTCGCCACCTTCAGCTAGTAGCTGACGGCTGCCCCGCTCTCCTCCGGGAGGGCGGGGTTCCGGCGATACGCCCATGCACCAGCTAAACGTCACGAAGGTAGAGAAGGCGCACTCCGTCCCGGATGCGCTGGACTACCTCGCGGTCTCGTTCGAGATCGTTCGCCCCTCGACGGCGAAGCGAGCCAAGAAGGGCGCGGTAGAGGTCGTCCACTCGGGCACGCACGGGTTCCCCCTCGAATCGACCGAGGAGGAGATCCGCGCGGAGCTCTCGAAGCTCATCGGCACGTTCCTCCAGGACGCCGAGCGAGCCGAGGCGAACGCAAAGGTCGAAGCCACCCACCGGCAGGCGGACGAGGTCATAGCGAACCTCTCCGGCGCCGAAATCACCCCAGATGCACCAGAAGCACGTTAGCAAGCAGGTAAACATCCCGGACAACGTGGAGTACGTCCTGCGCGACCGCGACGGAAACGTGAAGCCGATCTTCCACGAGAACCGGCTCTTCCGCTTCCTCATGAAGCGCGGGATCCTATCCCCGCACGCGCCGAAAATCCCGGTGCTGCTCGGGAGCTGGCGCACCGCGTCCGTGAAGCCGAACCTCGTGACCAACGCGGGCAAGGCGGGCGTCGCGTCCCGCATCAACGGCGCGGGCTCCGAAGCGGCGTTCACGTACATTGCGCTCGGCACCGGCACCACGGCGGCCGCCGCGGGCAACACGACGCTCCAGACGGAGCTCGCGTCCTCCGGGCTCTCCCGCGCGAACGCGACCGCCACGCGCGTGACCACGGCGCAGACGAACGACACGGCTCAGCTCCAGCACACCTTCACCGTGACCGGAACGCAGGCCGTCACCGAGTCCGGCGTGCTCAACGCGAGCTCGTCCGGCGTCCTCCTCTGCCGCCAGGTCTTCTCGGCTATCAACGTCGTCAACGGCGACAGCCTCCAGATCACCTGGAAGGTCCAGGCCTCGTAGCAGCCACCATGCGCGGCACCCCAACTCGCTCAGGCGTACGGGGTGCCGTCGCGTCTTTCACGAATCTCAGTGGCTAGACTCTGGACAGGGGGAGCGGAGCTCAACTCTTCGACCGATGACGTCGAGGTCACGCTTAACTCGGGCGCCATTGCCGTCACCTCCTCCCGCGTCCGCTCCGGCGCGTACGCCTGGCGAGCCAACCCGTCCGGTGCGACGGGCTTCTGGCGGCAGCACGTCCTGAGTTCGAACAGCTCGAACACTGGGTACCTCCGCGTCTACGTCAACATAGCGACTGCTCCTGGTGGCACGATCCAGCTCATCCGATTCAGCAACGTGAGCAACGCGCACGTCGCGTCGCTGCGACTGAACGCCGACCGGACGGTGGGCCTCTTCGCGGCGGATAACTCGCAAGTGGGCTCCAACTCTGCCGCTCTCTCGCTCGACACCTGGTACCGCCTTGAGCTGAAGCTGGACGGCTCGACCGCAACGAGTGCTCTGGAGGGAAAGGTCGACGGCACGACGTTCGCCTCCGGGAACAATTCATCCGCAGCTCCGTGGGGGTGCATCCTCTGGGGAGCAATCGCGGGCAACAACACGTCGGACATATACTTTGACGACGTTGCGATCAACGACAGCACGGGCAGCTTCCAAAACTCCTGGCCCGGTGAGGGCAAGGTCATTCACCTCCGCCCGAATGCAGCGGGTGACGCGTCTGACTGGAGCAACGACTACGCCTCCGTCGATGAGGTGACGCCAGACGACGCGACGACGCTCTCCGCCTCGTACCAGCTCAACCAGACGGACGACCACAACCTCGACGCCTCGGGTCTCAGCGGGACTGACACCGTCAGGATTGTGTCCGTGGGTGTCCGCTTCAACAGGGCCGCGGGAGCCGGAACGAACAGCCAGTTCGTTCTGCGCGTGAAGGCGGCGTCCTCCGGTACGGTCGAGGAGAGCTCCGCGCTCACCGCTTCCTCGACGACCTGGGCGACCAACCAGGTAGCCGTGCCGAGGTCGTACCCGCTCACGCTCTACGATCTGCCGGGAGCCTCCACGACCGCCTGGACGGCATCCGACCTCGACTCGGCTCAAATTGGGTACCGCATCAGCTCTGCGGGCAGCTCGGGGCGCGAGGCTCAAGTCTCGGCGGTGTGGATGCTCGTGGAGTACGTGGCGAGCACGGCAATCGCCCGCACGTTCGACGAGGTCGCGAGCCTCTCTGACTCGCTCGCGAAGCTCGGTTCGAGGCAGCTCGCCGAGGCTCAAGCCTTCGCAGATTCCGCCCTTCGTTCGGCGGGGCGAGCGCTATCGGACGGTGTGTCTGTGGCTGACTCCGTGATCCGGCAGGCGGGCAGGACTCTCGCAGACGCGATCAGCCCTTTGGACAGCCTGGCGCACCTCAGGACCCGGGCAGCGGAGCTCTACGATGCTGCGGGGCTCTCCGATGCGCTCGTGCGAACCGTGAGCTGGGTTCGCTCTGAGTCCGCTTCTCTCGGGGAGGGCCTCGCGCGGGTGGTGAGTCGCTCCACATCGGAAGCCGTGATGCTGGGCGACTCCCTGGTGAGAGTCGCCTCCCGGACCCTAGCCGAGGCCGTAGCGTGGGCGGACACCTTCGCGCGGGCGAACCCGTCGGTCCTGTTCGCAACCGGTACCTACACCGGGAACGGAACTGACGGGCGGGCCATCACCGGCGTCGGCTTCACGCCGAAGGTCGTCCTCATCAAGAAGCGAGACGCGGGCGGGAGCGAAGAGCCGTCTGTCTGGAAAACGGATACCATGGGCTCGGGCCCGTCCGTGCGCACGCACAGCGCTTCGCCATCCGTGCCTACGACCGCAATCAAGACGATCGACGCGGACGGCTTCACGCTCGGCACGCATGCAGCTGTGAACCGCAACACCTCCACGTACGTCTGGTACGCCTGGGGCGGGCAGCTCACGAAGACCGGCACCTACACGGGCAACGGCTCCGCGCGCTCCATCACGGGGCTGGGCGGCACGCCCAAGCACGTCACCGTGCTCCGCACGGACACGCCGCACGGGACGTACCACCGCTTCGAGTCCTTCGCGACGGCCGACAGCATGCCGCTCTTCCTCTCGACGCCCTTCTCGGGGCGCATCACGGCCATCGGCTCGGACGGGTTCTCCGTGGGCACCGAGGTGCAGGTCAACGAGAGCGCGGGCACCTACCACTACGTCGCCCACCTGGAGAAGCCCGGCTTCTCGAAGGCGGGCACGTTCACGGGGAACGGGGCAGACAACCGGAGCATCTCGGGCGTGGGCTTCCAGCCCGACGCAATGATCTGGACGCGCGATGGCGCGGGTAACTCTGCTCGGAACAGGAGCTCGGCCATAGCCGGGGACAACTCACAGTTCTTCTCCGAGTTCGCGGAGACGACGAACGAGGTGCAGGCTTTCGAGAGCGACGGCTTCCAGGTGGGCAGTTCCTCGGGCTCAAACCCGAGCGGCGAGACCGTCCACTACATCGCGTACCGGGCGAACCTCACGGAGGGCTCCTCGCTGAGCCACGCGCTCTCCGATGCCGTGACCCTAGCGGACTCGCTCGTGCGCTCACTGGTGCGAACCTTGAGCGAGGCTGTAACGCAGGTTGACGTGGTGATCAGGAGGACGACGCGCAACCTCGCGGACGCCGTGGCGGGCAGCGACGTGCTGGCGGTGGCTCGGCTCGTTCCCGCCACCCTAGCCGAGGCCGTAGCGTGGGCGGACGCGCTGCTCCGCCACGCCTCGCGCAACCTCTCGGAGGCGGTTTCCAGCTCGGACGATCTGCTGAAGGTCCGCAGCTTCGCCCGCGAGCTGTCCGAGGCACCCACACTGTCCGCTGCAGCCTCAATCGCGTACGCCAGGGTCCTCTCCGAGGCGGTCTCCTTGCTCGACACCCTGCGGAAGGTGCTCAACGGCATCGCCACGTTCTACCAGAACACGTACGAGCGCATCTCGGCGGTCTTCAGCGGGACGTACTCGCCGACCGCCCCGAGCTACGCCGAGACCCACGAGCCAGAGAACAGCGGGTATGCGGAGACGTACACCCCTGGCGCGACCGAGCACCAGGAGGCACACTTACCGGGTAACCCCGAGTACCGCGAAACCTACCGAGACGAGTAATGCCCGAGATCCTCTCCACCAC
>JALHNY010000006.1 GCA_022843285.1 Minisyncoccota bacterium | reverse complement strand
ATGAGGTGCGCGTCAGCTACCGCTTCACGGCGCCGAGGTTCGATGCGGACAAGTGGGGCAACACCACGGACGATCCGGCGACGAGCTTCACCATCGAGGAGAAGTAGGGTAGGAGCGCTACGGGGGCGGGGGCGGACGAAGGTCCGCCCCCGCTTTCTGCGTAGCCAGAAATGGTACAATTGTCCCATGAAAAAGTTCCGCTCCCTCCTGCACGTCGCCGCAGCCGTGACGCTCGCAGTTGTCGTCGCAGTGCCCATCGTTTTCCAGTTCAGCGGCGCGCCGGGTGGGTCCCCGGAGGCGGGTAAGAACGCCCGGCTACCCGTGGGCCAGCGCATCTACTCCATTGCCCAGGCTGCGGACGTCTGGCCGCGGCTCACCGAGGCGCGCATCGACCCGGTGGACACCCACGTGGGCCAGATCCAGACCATTGAGGTGACCGTGGAGTCGCGTCAGGAGGTGGACCGGGTCTACGCGCGGATCACGACGGACAGCAAGGTGTTCGACCTGCCGCTGATTTACGTCCGCGACGTCGCCGCGGACGACAGCCACGCGGAGAGGTTCGCCCTCCTGGACCGCGCGGAGCAGTCCGGCACGGCGGTGGCAAACGCGCAGGAGAACGTGACGCGCGCCCTGTACCGGGGGTCGTGGACGGTGCACGACGTGCACGACACGACGTACGAGATGCTCATCGGTGCGGAGGCGGGCGAGGACCGGTCCTCCGTGACGCTCAACTGGACGGACGCCTGCGGCATTCCGATGGGCGGCAGCCACACGATCAGCTCACCCTGCACAATCTCAGCGCCGGACGGCGTGGATAACGGCAATCTGACGCTGTCCAGCTCGCTGACGCTCGACGCGAACTTCGCGTTCAACAGCGGCAGCTCCTTCGCCCTCTCGGGGAGCGGAAGCATGGCTCTGTGCGCGAGCTGCCAGCTGATCAAGACGAACATCTACATGATTGACCAGGATGCCGACAACTACCCGGCGAGCATGCAGATGTACCTGCAGAGCAGCGCGCCGGCCAACGGGAGGCGCCGCTACCTCTTGCAGACCACGGTAGACTGCAACGATGCCAACGCGTCACTGAACGTCAGCTGCGCGACCAACTTCTGGCCGGATGCCGACAGCGATGGGTACTTCTCGGTTTCCTCGGCTACCTCGTGCCCGGTGGGCGTGACGTGCAGCACCTCCATCGGCAACGACTGCTACGACAGCAACGCGAATGCGAGGCCCGGGCAGACGGGCTACTTCACCGCCCACCGTGGCGATAGCAGCTTCGATTACGACTGCAACAGCCTCGAGGATTACGAGGACTACGGCGTCTCTGGCACCGCGAGCTGCGCAGCCGAGGGAGGTGGAGGAAAAGAGCTGGGCTGCGTGCAGCTATCGGGTGGGTGGACGGATACCGGAGCACCCAGCTGTGGTGGCACCGGAGAGCTCGTGCCCTACGCCCCCGGATCGGGAACTTGCATCGACACTGGAGAAATTTGCCTCCCCAGCGGAGCTGCGCAGACGCAGGCCTGCCGCTAGGCTGGTTGCGAAAAACGGGAAATTTGGTATAATTCGGCTAGTTAGAAATACCTATTTCTTTTACAGGGAGGCAGAAAGTTATGAGAAGAATGGTGCTTGTGGCGCTCTTCGCGCTACTCGTCACGGCAACTGCGGTTGCGAAACCGCTGACGGAAAAAGAGACGCAGAAACTCTCTGCCTCTCTGAACCGCGCAGCGCGGATGCTCCCGCAGGAGCGGGTCGCCACGCTCATGAAGAGCCAGATTCTCTTCGTGACGGATGGGGACATTGCGGAGTTCGCAAAGAGGAACAAGCTGACCGGGGACCAGGTCAAAAGCCTGAAGCGGTCGGCGATGTTCGTTCCAGAGAACCGAGCGGGTGTCTTCGTCTACGTGGACTCACGGTTCATCCGTGATCTGCTGGCGGCAGAATCCGACACGCCGCAGGTGTACGCACTGGCGGCAATGATCAACCACGAGATTGAGCACCTCCTGGGCGAGGACGACGAGTCCAAAGCCTACGAGGTCGAGGTGGCGACCCTCCGGTCGCTCATCGAGAAGTTCAACGTCTCTGGTTTGGACGGCTACCTCACCCAGCTCGAGCGCACCGCGCGCGAAGAACGGGAGGTAAGCCGAAAAGAAAAAAGTCGCGCTGCTTCGCAGCCGGCTTTTTCTTTTACTCGCGGTGCAGCGCCTCCCGCATCCGCTTGAGCTCCAGGAGGATGCCCTTGGTGATGTCCCCGGCAGCGAGGGCCTGCGAGACCGCCTCGCGGGTTTTCTTGACCAGCTCCGCGTTCCCGAGGTGCTGCATGGCGAGGTCGGGGATGCCGCTCTGGCTGGCGCCGAGGAGCTGCCCCGGGCCGCGCAGGCGCAGGTCGTGCTCGGCGAGTGTGAACCCGTCCGTGACCTTGGTGAGCAGCAGGAGGCGCTCCCGGGCGGCCCTGGCGTCCGATTCGGCGATGAGGTAGCAGGTGCCGCCGTGCTCGCCGCGCCCGATGCGGCCCCGGAGCTGGTGGAGCTGCGCGAGGCCGAAGCGGTCCGCGCTCTCGACCGCCATGACACTCGCGTTGGGCACGTCCACGCCCACCTCGATGACCGTCGTGGAGACGAGCACGTCCACGTTGCCGGCCTTGAAGTCATCCATGACCTCGGCCTTCTCGGCAGCCTTCATCTTCCCGTGCAGCATCGCGACGTGGCGGCGGGGCAGCGCATCGCGCACGTGCTCGGCAGCCTGGGCCACGGACTTTGCCTCGAGGAGCGCCTCGCGCTTCGCCTGCGCGGCGGGGGACAGGGTCGCGTCGAACTCCGCGTGCTCGATGAGCGGGCAGACGAAGAACGCCTGGCGCCCGGCGGCCAGCTCCGCCTCGATGTCCCGGTACATGCCGTCCCGCCCGGATGGCTCCACGACCGCCGTCCGCACGGGCTTCCTCCCGGACGGCACCTCGGTGATGAGCGAGGTGGAGAGGTCCCCGAACGCCGTGAGCATGATCGTGCGCGGGATGGGGGTGGCGGTCATGCTCAGGAAGTGCGGGACGGTCTTGCGGCCCCCGGCGAGCGCCTTGCGCTGCTCCACGCCGAACCGGTGCTGCTCGTCGATCGCGACGAAGCCGAGCTTCGCGAACTCCGTGCCGCCGGAAATCAGGGCGTGCGTGCCGATCGCGACGTCGACCTTGCCGGCCGCTATGAGCTCGCGCACCTTGGCTGGCTTCACCGTGCTGCGCAGGCCCTCGGGGTACACCAGCTCGCCGTGGTTGCCGGAGATGATGCAGGCGGTGGGCAGCGCTCCCGTGCCGTCCAGCCACGAGAGCGACTTCACGAAGGTCTCGAAGTGCTGGCGCGCGAGGACGTCCGTCGGTGCCATGATGGCGGACTGGTGACCCGAGCGGGCTGCGACGTGCGCGGCGAGCACCGCCACCACCGTCTTGCCGGAGCCCACGTCCCCCTGGAGCAGGCGGTTCATGGGGTGGGGCTTCCCGATATCCTGGATGACCTCCCACAGGGACTTCTTCTGGGTCCCGGTCAGGGTGAAGGGGAGGCTCGAGACCATGCTCCTGAGCTCCTCGACCGGCACTCCCAGCGCGGGAGAGCTCGCCTGGATGAGCTCGGCCCTGGTGAGGGCGCCCGAGAGTTGGAGCAGGAAGAGATCTTCGCAGGTGAAGCGCTCCAGGGCCCGCGCAGCCTCCTCGCGCGTGTCGGGGAAGTGCACGGACCGGAGCGCATCGAGGCGGGACGGGTACCCCATGCCCGCCATGACCTCCTCGAAGGGATCTGGGAGGGACCCGAGCTCCTGGAGAATGGGCATGACGACGTACCGGATCCCGCGCGAGGTGATGCCGCGCGTCTCGGGGTACACCGGCACGAGGCGCCCGGTGTGGCGCTGGTCTCCGCCCTCACGCGCGCGCTCGAAGACCGGGTTGGAGAGGGAGAGGGTGCCGCCGCGCTCGCTGACCTTGCCGGCAAAGAAGCCCGCGGTCCCCGGGGCGAGCTGCTTGGCGACGTAGGACTGGTTGAACCACGTCGCCGTGACGGTGCCGGTCTCGTCGCGCAGCACGGCCTCCGTGACGGTCAGCTTCCGGTTCCGGAAGGATCGGCGCGCCTCAATCTTCTCGACCCGCGCGGCAACCGTGGCCTGGGTGCCCCCGGAGAGCTCCGCGATTGGCACGATGTCCACGTAGTCGTCGTACCGGGTGGGGAAGTGCCAGAGGAGGTCCCGGACGGTCTTGAGCCCCAGCCGCTCGAGGGGCTTGAGCATGCGCGGGCCGATGCCCCGCAGGGAGTGCAGGGGGGTGTCTAGGAGAGATACCACTGGCATACGAGCCAAGGATACCACCGCCGGGGTGGGGATTTTACAGAAGCTGTGCCTCCACTAGGGATCGAACCTAGGACCGTCTCCTTAAGAGGGAGCTGCTCTACCAGCTGAGCTATAGAGGCGTGGGGAAATTGTATGAGAATCCCCCTGCCTTTGACAACAGGGGGAAATCCTTGCGTTCCGGTTACGCAGCCTTTCGGGTTCCAATCGGGTACTCCTGGAGTTCCCTGATGTGAGCCTTCTGGCGGTGCACCGGGTGCTTTTTGTTACCGGAGAAGAGGTGCTGCACAGTCTGGATTTGCATCACGAGCATCGAGAGTGCCTCCTTCGGGTTCCTGGGCGGGTAGCTCGGCGTCAGCCTCAGAGGGAACACCCCGCGGGCAATTGCCGTGCTGAACTTGCTGGTCGGCGTGCCGTTGAGCTTTTTGAGCTTCTCAAACGTCACGTCCACCGGAATCCAGCGCCAGGTTCCCATGTAGAGGAGGAAGACCCAGAGGTCGACCCCCAGGTGCTCGTCCGCGAATCCGGTCGAGTGGTCCGCGCGGACCCCAGCGGCGAGGAGCATGTCCTTGAACCAGTACTCCGCGTTGATTCCCGGGGACGTGCCCCTGGAGTGCGAGTACAGGCTCCGGTAGCTGCTGGGGCGCCGCCACTGGTTGACCCCCTCGACCGCCATCGGGTGGATGATGGTCGGGGCGTCCCGCCGCGTGTGATCTCGGTGCCTCCAGGAGCAGATGACCTCGCTGCCAGGTCTCAGGAAACGCTTGAGCCTGTCGTTGTACGAGTGCGCCACCTGTGTCTGGACCGTCTTCTTCTCCGTATCAAGTGCAATGGCTATCGAGTGCGGGTGGATCGATGCGACCGTCCCGTAGTCAAAGCCGTAGTTACCAATGGGCATAAACCCACCTCCAACGTTCAGTATTAGGTTTTGTGTACCTGCTGGTATTTTACCCCCGAGCGGGCAAAGCCTCCAGTGTGCTGTGCCCCCGGAGGGATTCGAACCCCCAACGACGGTTCCGAAGACCGCTGTGATATCCGTTTCACCACAGGGGCGGGCAGCCAAAGTGTACCCCGCAGCGCGGTGAGGAGATATACTGGGTGGCATGACGTTCGAGGTTGGCCTCTTCCTGTTCTCGATCATCGTGGTGATCTTCTCCGTCGTGCTCCACGAGCTCGCCCACGGCTTCGTCGCGCGCTCCCTCGGGGACCCCACCGCCGAGCACGCGGGGCGCCTCACGCTCAACCCCATCCCGCACCTTGACCCGATCGGCTCGGTCCTCGTCCCGGTCATCTGCTACTTTGCCGGATTGCCGGGTTTCGCGTGGGCAAAACCGGTGCCGTACAACCCGGCAAGGCTCACGAAAGACCTGCGCCACGGGCCCCTGAAGGTGGCTCTCGCAGGTCCGGCAACCAACGTCTTGCTGGTGGTGCTCTTCGCGCTCGCCGCGCGCTTCATGCTCCCGGGAGGGGACGCGCAGCTGGTGGCCGGGCTCACGTTCGTGGCCCTCGTGAACGCTTTCCTGGGCATTCTGAACCTGATTCCGGTGCCCCCGTTCGATGGGGCCAAGCTCATCAGCCTGTTCGCCCCGAACGTCTCGAACCGCCTGGATACGCTGGGTCCGGGAGCCCTGATCTTCGCGTTCGCGGTGGTGTACCTGGCTGCGGGGCTGATCGCGGCTGCCGCGTACGCCCTGGTGGCGGCGGTGGCCTCACCGGAGGCGGTCCGGGTCTTCCTGGGCGTCTGGTCCTAGTACGTGTTGACTCTGCGGGGATATCTCGCCTAGAATGCGCGGGCTAATAAGGCTCATGCCAACGCTCAACCAACTCATCAAGAAGGGTCGCCAGACCTCGAAGAAGAAGTCCAAGTCACCTGCACTGGGCTTCTACTTCAACACCATCCACAACAAGCCGGTGTACTCGGTCTCGCCGTTCAAACGTGGCGTCTGCGTGAAGGTCTTCACCCAGACCCCGAAGAAGCCGAACTCCGCGCTCCGCAAGGTCGCCCGCGTCCGCCTCTCAAACAGCACCGAGGTCACGGCGTACATCCCGGGTGAGAAGCACAACCTGCAGGAGCACTCCATCGTCATGATCCGCGGCGGCCGCGTGAAGGACCTTCCGGGTGTCCGCTACCACATCGTGCGCGGCATTCTCGACACCGCCGGCGTCACCGACCGCAAGCAGCAGCGCTCCAAGTACGGCGCCAAGAAGCCCAAGTCCAAGTAACACCCATGCGTCGCAACCGCGTATACAAGAAGTTCCACACCCCCGATGTCGTGTACGACCGCATCGATTTGGGGCGCTTCATCAACGCCGTCATGCACGACGGCAAGAAGTCGGTAGCTGAGAAGGTCGTCTACGGCGCCTTCGACCAGATCAAGAAGGAGACCGGCGAGGACCCGATCGAGGTCTTCGAGAAGGCCATCGAGAACGCGAGCCCGCTCCTCGAGGTGGCGTCCCGCCGCGTCGGTGGTGCCAACTACCAGGTGCCCCGCGAGGTGCGCCCGGCCCGCCGCTTCATGCTCGCCATCCGCTGGATTGTGGACGCGGCGCGCAAGAAGAGCGGCAAGCCCATGTCCGCGAAGCTCGCGGACGAGCTCGTGGCCGCGAGCCGCAACGATGGCGCGGCCATCAAGAAGAAGCAGGACATGCACCGCATGGCCGAGGCGAACCGCGCGTTCGCGCACTTCGCCCGCTAGGCGCGGAATCACTAACCCGTACTTTTCCATATGCCCCGTTCCCACCCCCTAGAGAAAATCCGCAACATCGGCATCTTCGCCCACATCGACGCCGGAAAGACCACCGTTTCCGAGCGCATCCTTTTCTACACGGGCGTCTCTCACAAGATCGGTGAGGTGCACGAGGGCGCGGCGACCATGGACTGGATGACCCAGGAGCAGGAGCGCGGCATCACGATCACCTCCGCCGCTACGACCGCGTTCTGGATTCCGACCGACGCGAACGGCGACAAGGCGAGCGAGCACCGCATCAACCTCATCGACACGCCGGGCCACGTGGACTTCACCATCGAGGTGAAGCGCTCGCTGCGCGTCCTCGACGGTGGCGTATCCGTCTTCGATGGCGTCGCCGGCGTCGAGCCGCAGTCTGAGACCAACTGGCGCTACGCGGACGACTACCGCGTCCCGCGCATCTGCTTCATCAACAAGCTCGACCGCATGGGCGCGAGCTTCGACCGCAGCTTCGACTCGATCCGTGACCGCCTCACCAAGAACGCGGTTGCCGCGCAGCTCCCGATCGGCCTCGAGGCGGACCACAGGGGAGTCGTGGACCTCCTCAAAATGAAGGCGTACGGCTTCGAGGGTGCCAACGGTGAGAACATCGTTGAGCTCGAGATTCCGGCCGACATGGTTGAGCAGGTAAACGCGCGCCGCCAGGAGCTCATCGAGAAGATCGTCGAGCAGGACGAGTCTCTCATGGAGAAGTACCTCGGCGGCGAGGAACTCCCGTACGACGCGCTCGTGGCCGCGCTCCGCAAGGGTGTCATCGCAAACGACATCGTCCCGGTGTTCGCCGGCTCGGCGCTCAAGAACAAGGGCGTGCAGCTCGTCCTGGACGCCGTCGTGAAGTACCTCCCGAGCCCGCTCGACATTCCGCCGGTCGTGGGCGTGGACCCGAAGACCGACGCCGAGGTCATCCGCCCGACCGATGACAAGACCCCGTTCACGGGCCTCGCCTTCAAGATCGCGACGGACCCGTACGTGGGCAGCCTCGCGTTCTTCCGCGTGTACGCGGGCACGCTCAAGACCGGCTCGTACATCCTGAACTCCACCAAGGGCGAGCAGGAGCGCGTCAGCCGCATCGTGCGCATGCACGCGAATAACCGTGAAGAGGTGTCCGAGGTGTACGCCGGAGAAATTGCTGCGCTCGTGGGCCTCAAGGTGACCACCACCGGCAACACGCTCTGCGATCCGGCGAGCCCCATCATCCTGGACGGCATCGATGCTCCGGAGCCGGTCATCTCGATCAAAATTGAGCCGAAGACCAAGGCAGACCAGGAGAAGATGGGTGGCGCGCTCCGCCGCCTCGCCGACGAGGACCCGACCTTCCGCGTCTCCTCGGACCCAGATTCGGGTGAGACCCTCATCGCGGGCATGGGAGAGCTACACCTCGAGGTGCTCGTCCGCCGCATGAAGGACGAGTTCAGCGTCGAGGCGAACGTCGGCCGCCCGCAGGTTGCCTACAAGGAGACCATCCGCGCCGAGGCTGCCGGAGACGGCAAGTACGTGAAGCAGTCCGGCGGCCGCGGCCAGTACGGCCACGCGAAGGTGAAGATTCGCCCGCTGGAGAGGGGAGAGGGCTTCAAGTTCGAGAACAACATCAAGGGTGGAGCCATCCCGAACGAGTTCATCAACCCGATCGAGAAGGGCATCAGGGAGGCCATGGACCGTGGCGTCGTCGCGGGCTTCCCGCTCGTGGACGTGGCCGTCGAGCTCTACGACGGGAGCTACCACGACGTGGACTCCTCGGAGGCGGCCTTCAAGATTGCCGGTTCCATGGCGTTCCAGGAAGCGGCAAAGTCCGCGAACCCGGTCATTCTCGAGCCCATCATGAAGCTCCAGGTTTCCGCGCCGCAGGAGTTCATGGGCGACATCACCGGCGACATTTCCGGCAAGCGCGGGCGCGTGGATTCCATCGAGGACCGGGGCATGATCAAGGTCATCAACGCCTTCGTCCCGCTCTCCGAGCTCTTCGGGTACATCACCAAGCTCCGCTCCATCACGCAGGGCCGCGGCGCTCCCACCATGGAGTTCGACCACTACGAGGAGGTGCCGAAGAACGTCGAGGCGACCATCGTATCCGGCAGGAGCTAGGGCCGTGCGCAGCGAGAAGCCCCTCTACTCGGTCATCGCCCATCCGGCGGCGCACCTGGGGGCTTACGTGGGGCTCGGCGTCCTGACCCTGGGGTCTCTCGGGGCCTTCGCGGTCAACGCCGGCATCGGCCTGGTGCTCCTGGCAATCTCGATTTTCGGCCTCACCATGCTCGAGCTCGTCCGCCGGGCCGACCGAATTTGCCTGTACGAGGACGGCCTGGCCCGGGAGTACAAGCTACTGTCCACAAAAGTGACTTTTGCCGAGTACGAGAGCGTGCAGGACATCGAGGTGAGCCAGTCCCTGGTTGAGCGCGTCCTCGGCGTGGGAACCCTCCACGTCAACACCTCGGGGAGCCACAAGCAGGAGATCATCTTCCGGGGCATCAAGAACCCCCACAGGCTGGAGGAGGCTATCCGCTTCAAAATGCGCCCCGTATCGGTTGACACGGGTGCGGCTAGAAACGTAGGATAGTCAAGCTTTACAAAAGCCGCTTACTTTAAGTCGTAACTAACCAACCAAGCTTTTACCTCGAACCACATGGCAGAAAAGGCAACGTTCGAGCGCTCCAAGCCGCACGTCAACATCGGCACCATCGGCCACGTTGACCACGGCAAGACGACGCTCACCGCTGCGATCACGAACACCCTCTTCAAGATGGGTCTTTCGAAGATTGCAAAGTCTGTCGACCAGATCGACAACGCACCGGAAGAGAAGGCTCGTGGAATCACCATTTCCCTCAGCCACTCTGAGTACGAGACCGCGAAGCGCCACTACGCGCACGTGGACGCACCTGGTCACGCTGACTACATCAAGAACATGATCACGGGTGCCGCCCAGATGGACGGCGCAATCCTCGTGGTCGCCGCGACCGACGGCCCGATGCCGCAGACCCGTGAGCACATCCTGCTCGCGAAGCAGATCGGCGTCCCGTCCCTCGTCGTGTTCATGAACAAGTGCGACATGGTTGATGATCCGGACCTCCTCGAGCTCGTCGAGGAAGAGATTCGCGATCTCCTCACCAAGTACGGCTTCGACGGCAAGGCGACCCCGGTCGTCAAGGGTTCCGCCCTCAAGGCCCTCGAGGCAACCGACATCAACTCCCCGGACGTGCAGCCGATCAAGGACCTCATGGATGCTGTGGATAGCTTCATCCCTGATCCGGTCCGCGAGCTCGACAAGCCGTTCCTCATGCCGGTCGAGGACATCTTCTCCATTGAAGGTCGCGGCACGGTCGTGACCGGTCGCATCGAGCGCGGCGTCGTCAAGGTGAACGAGGAAATCGAAATCGTCGGTCTCCGCGACACCCAGAAGACGGTCGTTACGGGCGTCGAGATGTTCAACAAGATGCTCGACCAGGGCCAGGCAGGTGACAACGTCGGCCTCCTCATCCGCGGCCTCAAGAAGGAGGACGTGGAGCGCGGCCAGGTGCTCGCCAAGCCGGGTTCCGTTACCCCGCACTCTGAGTTCACCGCGGACATCATCGTCCTGACCAAGGACGAGGGTGGGCGCCACACGCCGTTCTTCAAGGGCTACAAGCCGCAGTTCTACGTCCGCACCACGGACGTGACCGGTGAGCTCTTCCTCCCCGAGGGAACGGAGATGGCGATGCCGGGTGACTCGGTCAACGGCGTCACGGTCAAGCTCATCAGCCCGATCGCGCTCGAGGACAAGACCCGCTTCGCAATCCGCGAGGGTGGTCGCACCGTCGGCGCAGGCGTCGTAACCAAGATCATCAAGTAACCACCATGGCGAAAGAGGCAGCAGTACCCAAGCTCAGGCTCCGCATCCAGTCCTACGATCACAAGCTGGTTGATACCTCAGCCAAGCAGATCATCGACACCGCGGAGCGGAACGAGGCTCAGATTGTTGGGCCGGTGCCGCTGCCGGTATCGCTCCGGAAGTACACGGTCAACCGGGCTCAGAACATCGATAAGAACTCGCGCGAGCAGTTTGAGCTCCGCGTGCATAAGCGGCTCATCGATATCAAGAACCCGAACCAGAAAATCATTGAGTCCCTCAGCAACCTCAACCTGCCCGCAGGTGTGGACGTTGAGCTCAAGATGATCTAGGGAACAATTCCCGGTGAAAGCCCCGCAGGAGCGGGGCTTTCACTTTTTGCCAATTTGCGCGGGCACATGGAGCATGATTTCCTTGCCGAGGAGGTTTGAAAATATGGATACGGTTCTAGGTTTACTGAGTTTGACGTTCGCGGGATTGTTTTACTGGGCTTGCAGCAGGCTCTCGAAAGGTATTAGCAAGAGATACGGACGACTTTCTCTGGGTCTCATGCTGCTCGTGAGCATTTGTTCGGCGGCGCCCGGCTGGGCTTTCCTCGTGCTCAATGAGGGTAGAGAGATCACCCTGCTAGGCGCGGCGGTAGTGATTGGGACGCTGTGGACGACAGCCGCTTCGCCCTACCTGCTGGCATTTTTCCTCATCTCACTGGGGTCTGCTCCAGGGGAGCCGGGTGATGCGCCTGAGAAAGCTGCATAACTAGCTGATTCTAGGCTTTTGCGGCTGCGCATGCTTTTGGTATAAATCCGCCCAGGAGGTGATTGAAAATGTGGCTTTTCCTTAGCATCGCGGTAACGATGGCTGTGGGTTTCGGGCTGTTTTTCGGGATTCTGTTCGCCAAAACGACCCGGGAATCCCTGAACCTGTCTGCCGGGCTCGCCATCTTGAGCCTCGTGGGATTCCTCTCCGCGATCCAGTACCCGCTGCTGCCTTTCCTGGAGAGCATGGGGAACTGGTTCGTCGTCTTCACGCGGGGGTTCTTCCTCCTGGTGGGCTCGGGCTCAGCGTTTCTGAGCCTCAGGGACCTGAGGCGGGGCATAGAGCGGGGGCTGTGAAAGCGGCAAAAATGGGGGAGGGGCTCAACGAGCCCCTTTTTCTATAGCTAACCTCTTGCCAAGTCCGAAAAACCTCTGTTACACTTCGCCGGCGTGTGCGCCCAGAAGGGTGCATTTATAAGGAACACCCATCATTTTCATGAGCTTTCTTCTTGCTCGCAAAGTCGAGATGACCCAGATCTGGGAGGGCAATTCGGTGACCCCGGTCACCAAGCTTGCCGTGCCTGAAAACGTCGTTTCCCAGGTCCGCACGGGAGACAAGGATGGCTACACGGCCGTCCAGCTCAACGAGGGCACGCGCAAGCGTGAGTTCCGCACCGATGAGGCGTCCACCCACGAGGTGGGCGCTGTCGTATCCCTCGACGACTTCAAGGCGGGGGACAAGCTCAACATCACCGGGTACTCCAAGGGCCGCGGTTTCCAGGGTGTGGTCAAGCGCCATGGCTTCGCCGGCGTCGGCATGGCAACCCACGGCCAGAAGAACCGCCAGCGCGCGCCGGGCTCCATCGGAAGCACGGCACCGCAGCGCGTCGTCCCGGGCCGCAAGATGGCAGGTCGCATGGGCAACGAGCGCAACACGATCAAGGGGCTCCGCCTCGTCGAGGTCGACGCAGATGGCCGCTTCTTCTACGTGAAGGGTGCCGTCCCCGGTGCCCGCGGCGCACTCCTAGAAATCCGCAAGGCCTAGAAACATGAACGCGCAGCTTTTCTCACTCAAGTCCACCGAGCCGTCCGGCACGGTAGCCCTCCCGGAGGGAGTCTTTGACACCGCCTGGAAGCCGGCGCTCGTGAAGCAGGTGCTCGTCGCGCAGCAGGCGAACGCGCGCCGCCCCTGGGCGCACGCCAAGACCCGCGCCGAAGTCCGCGGCGGAGGCCGCAAGCCCTGGCAGCAGAAGGGAACGGGTCGCGCCCGCCACGGCTCCACCCGTTCGCCGATCTGGGTGGGCGGCGGCGCGGCGCACGGCCCGCACAAGGATCGCGACTACAGCCAGAAGGTGAACCGCAAGATGCGCCAGGCCGCCATCCGCTCCATCCTCTCCAAGAAGCTCGCGGACAGTGAGCTCAAGTTCCTCGAGGACTTCGCGGTGGCACAGCCCAAGACCAAGGACCTCTTCGCGAGCCTCGCCACGTTCCTCAAGATGGGGCCGCGCTCCAAGAAGGTCGACGTGCTCATCGTGCGCAACCCGGAGGACCAGACGGTCACCCGCATCGCGCGCAACCTCGTGAAGACGAAAGTCGTGTCGCCGGTTTCCCTCAACGTCTACGACCTGCTCAACTACAAGACCATCCTCGTAGACCAGAACGCCCTCGAGACCATCAAGGAGCGCTACACCACCGCCTAACACCATGCTGGACCGCACTCTCATCAAGCGCATCTGGATCACCGAGAAGTCGGTGGCGGGTTCGGCGAAGGGCAAGTACACCTTCCTCGTGCAGCCGGAGGCAACCAAGAACGAGGTGAAGAAGCTCGTGAAGGAGCTCTACAAGGTTGACCCGGTCGACGTGACCATCACGATGCGCCCCGCCAAGAAGAAGGGCTTCGGGCGCCTCGCCGGCGTTCGCGGCGGGCTCAAGAAGGCCACCGTGACCCTGAAGGAGGGACAGACCATCGCACTGCAGTAGACCCATGAAGAAGTACTCACCAACCTCCCCATCGCGCCGCCACATGACGACGGTCAGCTACGCTAAGACGCTGACCAAGGGCGCCAAGCCGAAGAAGTCGCTCCTTGTGACGCTCAAGACGCACGCCGGTCGCAACTCGTCCGGCCGCATCACCATGCGCCACCAGGGTGGGGGCAACAAGCGCCGCTACCGCCTCGTGGACTTCAAGCAGACCAAGTTCCTCGGCGTGCCCGCGGAGGTGGACTCCATCCAGTACGATCCGTACCGCACCTGCTTCATCGCGCTCATCAAGTACCAGACGGGCGAGTTCTCGTACGTCCTCGCGCCGCAGGGGCTGAAGGTGGGGGACACGGTCGTCGCAGACGAGACGGTGCCCCTGACCCCGGGAAACCGCATGCGCCTCGGCAACGTGCCGCCGAGCTTCCGCGTGTACAACGTGGAGATGCAGCCGGGCAAGGGCGGGCAGCTCGCCCGCTCAGCCGGCGGGTCCATCGAGGTCATGGCGCACGAGGGCATCTACACGACCCTCAAGATGCCGTCCGGTGAGGTGCGCAAGGTGCTCTCCACCTGCTACGCGTCACTCGGCGAGCTCTCTAACCCCGAGCACAACCTCGTGGTCATCGGTAAGGCAGGTCGCTCGCGCTGGCTGGGCAAGCGCCCGACCGTTCGTGGCAACGCCATGAACCCGGTAGATCACCCGCACGGTGGCGGTGAGGGCAAGCAGCCCCGCGGCACCCGCAAGCCCAAGGACATCTGGGGCAACATCACGGGTGGCAAGAAGACCCGCAGCAAAACCAAGCCGAGCAGCAAGTTCATCGTGAAGCGTCGCCCGTCACGTCTATCCAAGTAACACCATGTCACGAAGCGCAAAGAAGCCCCCCTACGTCGACCCGAAGCTCCTCAAGAAGGTAGCCGCCGGCTCTCCCGGCACGCCCATCAAGACCTGGGCTCGCGATTCTGAAATCGCCCCCGAGTTCGTCGGGTACCACTTCGCCGTGCACAACGGGAAGGACTTCATCGACGTCCGCGTCACCGAGGAAATGGTCGGCCACCGCCTCGGCGAGTTCTCTCCGACGAAGAAGTTCGTGCGCCACGGCGGCAAGCTCATGAAGGAGCAGGCTAAGGCAGCATCCAAGAAGTAATGAACACGACCATGAACAAGACCGCAGTCGCAAAGCTCCGCTACCTCAAGATCGCCCCCCGCAAGGTGCGCTCCGTCGCCGGGCTCATCCGCGGCCTCTCCGTGCCGGCAGCCCAGGCTCAGCTCATGGTGCAGACTCGCCGCGCATCCACGCCGCTCATGAAGCTCCTCAACTCAGCCGTCGCGAACGCGGAGAACCTCGAAATGGACGTGACCAAGCTCTACATCTCGAGCCTTCGCGTCGACCAGGGCCCCATGCTCAAGCGCATGCTCCCGAAGGCGCGTGGCCGCGGCACCGTGCTCCAGAAGATCATGAGCCACGTCACCCTCGAGCTCGGCGAGAAGGAGGGCCTCAAGCAGGTGCCGTTCGTCATGCCGCGCCGCGCCAAGGCCGAGAAGGGCGTCACCCCGAAGAAGGAGGACAAGAAGCCCCAGCACGATCACGGCAGCGAGGAGCCAAAGGTCAAAGAGTCTAAGGGCATCCGCGCGAAGCTCTTCAACCGCAAGGCGGGAGAAGCGTAGCGTTGCAACGAAACCACCACTCACGTACCCTCACCACCACTAACCACCATGGGACAGAAGATTCACCCCGTCGGATTCCGCCTCGGCATCAGCAAGCCCTGGGCTTCTCGCTGGTTCTTTGGCGTGCGCGCCAACGCGAAGAAGGGTGACCGCGCCCAGTACCAGACCTACCTGGAGCAGGATGAGGCTATCCGCACGACGATCCACAAGATGGTGGCAGCGGCGGGCATCGCGTCGCTCGTCATCGAGCGCACCTCCGGCAGCCTCAAGGTGAACCTGAAAGCCGCACGCCCGGGCGTCGTCATCGGGCGTGGCGGCAAGGGCATCCAGGACCTCACCGCGGCGATTGACCGGGCGCTCAAGGCTGTGCCCGGCTACCAGCAGGTGCCGCTCTCGCTCAACGTGGAGGAGCTCAAGCGTGCCGAAGTCTCTGCCGCGAACACGGCGCAGAAGCTCGTGCAGGACATCGAGCGCCGCATCCGCTTCCGCCAGTCCATGCGCCGGCAGCTCGACGAGCTCATGCAGAACAAGGACGTGAAGGGTGCCAAGATTATGATGAAGGGCCGCCTCGACGGTGCGGAAATCGCGCGCAAAGAGTGGAAGGTGAAGGGGTCACTCCCGCTGCAGACGCTGCGCGCCGACATCGACTACGCGACCGCGACGGCGTTCACCACGTACGGCACGATCGGCATCAAGGTCTGGATCTACAAGGGAGACGTTTTCGAGAACTAACATGCTGATTCCCAAGAAAGTTAAGCACCGCAAGTGGCACAAGGGCCGCTCCAGGAACCGCCTCGTCGAGACGCGCGGCATTGATCTGCAGTACGGCGTCATCGGCATCCAGGCGCTGGAGCCGGCGTGGCTCAACTCGCGCCAGATCGAGGCGGCGCGCCGCACCATCACCGGCTACATCAAGCGCCAGGGCCGCCTCTGGATTCGCGTGTTCCCGGACAAGCCGGTGACCAAGCGCCCGCCGGAGCAGACTCTCGGTGGAGGTAAGGGCTCCGTGGACCACTACGTGTTCCCGGTTCGCCCGGGCCGCATCATCTTCGAGATGGACGGCGTCTCAGACGAGATTGCCCGCGAGGCTTTCCGCCGCGCCGGCCACAAGCTCCCGTTCAAGGTCAAAATCGTAGCCCGCACCAGCTGATCCCATGAAGACCAAGAAGTTCATTGCAGAGACCCGCGGCAAGTCAGCCGCAGAGCTGGCCAAGCTCGCCACCGAGCTGAGGGAGAAGCTCCGCGCCACGCGCCTTGATATCGTCACGGGCAAGAGTAAGAATGTCTCGTCCGTGAGGAAGGTTCGCAAGGATTTGGCCCGCGTCCTGAGCATTTCCAAGGAACCTAACACCAAGTAAACCCATGACTGAAAAGGCAACCCACGTTCGCACGTTCACCGGAAAGGTCATCTCCGACAAGATGGAGAAGACCCGCGTGGTTGCCGTGTCTCGCCAGAAGAAGCACCCGAAGTACCTCAAGTACTACAAGGTGACCACGACCTTCATGGCCCACGACGAGGCGAACTCCACCAGGGAGGGGGACACCGTCACCATCCAGGCGACCCGCCCGATGTCCAAGAACAAGCGTTGGGAAATCGTCCCGAACACCAAGTAAAGCCATGATTCAAGAGCGTTCACTACTCAAAGTTGCAGATAACAGCGGTGCCAAGATCGTGCGCTGCTTCCGCGTGCTCGGCGGCAGCCGCAAGCGCTACGCGAAGATCGGCGACATCGTCGTGGCATCCGTGCAGACGGCAGAGCCCCGCAAGAACGTGAAGAAGAAGGACATCGTGAAGGTCATGGTGGTGCGCACCAAGAACGCCTTCCGCCGCGAGGATGGCAGCTACGTCCGCTTCGATGAGAACGCGGTCGTGGTGCTCGATGCCAAGAAGGAGCCGGTTGGCACCCGCGTGTTCGGCCCCTTCCTCCGCGAGCTCAAGGCGATGGGCCACGACAAGCTCATGACCATGGTCGACGACATCGTGTAACAAACCCATGCCAAACAAGATCAAAATCAAGAAGGGGGACACGGTGACCGTCACGGCGGGCCGCGAGAAGGGCAAGACCGGAACGGTTGCCCGCGTCATCAAGGAGACCGGCCGCGTGATGATCGACGGCGTCAACCTCTACAAGAAGTTCGTCCGCAACCAGGGTACCCGCCGCTCAGGCCCCTCGATGCAGCAGGTCGAGCTCCCGCGCGCGATGGACGTGAGCAACGTGATGATCGTCTGCCCGTCCTGCAAGAAGCCGACCCGCATCGGGTTCGTCGTGGAGGGGGAGACCAAGACCCGCGTCTGCAAGAAGTGCCAAGCAACCATTTAGCCATGACCGAGAAGAAAGTAACCACCAAGAAGGCGTCGCTCTCCAAGGAGGAGAGCCTCCTCGCCACCCACTTTGAGAAAGTGGTGGTTACCGTTGGCGTCGGTCGGGCGGGCAGCCAGGCTAACTTCGAGGACAAGTACCTCCCGCAGGTCATTGCCGACATCGCCGCCATGACCGGGCAGCGCCCCAACACCTCCGCAGCCAAGAAGTCCATCGCCGGGTTCAAGGTCCGCGAGGGCCAGGTGGTGGGCGTTCGGGTGACCCTGCGGGGCAAGAAAATGGTTGATTTCCTGACCCGCTTCGTTAGGATAGTCCTACCTCGCGTGCGCGATTTCGCCGGTGTCCCGGCGACAAAAGTTGACCAGGGCGGGACGCTCAACGTGGGCGTGAAGGAGCAGTACGTCTTCCCGGAGATCAATCCGGAGAAGAGCCAGAGCAGCTTCTCGCTCGGCATTTCTGCCGTCCCCAAGGTCAAGGATCGCGAAGCCACGCTCGAGGTGCTCAAGGCAATCGAATTCCCGTTCACTAAGTAAATGGCACGCGCATCACTCATCGCTCGCAGCAAGAAGAAGCCGAAGTTCATGACTCGGGTCGTTCGTCGCTGCTTCCGCTGCGGGCGCAAGCACGGCTTCATGCGCGACTTCGGTCTCTGCCGCATCTGCTTCCGTGAGCTCGCGAGCGCCGGCCACATTCCGGGCATTCGCAAGGCATCCTGGTAACACTCCCATGCACTACGACCTCCTAGCCAAAATCAAGAACGCCTACCGCGCGCGGAAGGAGGCTTTTTCCACGCCGTACTCGGGAATCAACCACGAGGTCGCCAAGCTGCTCGTCCGCTACGGCTTCATCAAGGAGGTCTCAAAGCGCACCACCGACAAGAAGCTCTGGCTCGACGTGAAGCTCGCGTACCCGTCTGGTGAGAGCCGCGACATCGACTTCAGCATCGTCAGCAAGCCGAGCCGCCGCGTGTACTCCGGCTACCGGGACGTTCGCGCCGTGCGCCAGGGCTACGGCATCGGCGTCCTGTCCACCCCCAAGGGCGTCATGACGAACAGCGAGGCACGCCAGGCTAAGGTCGGAGGGGAGTACCTCTTCCAGATTTGGTAACCACTGACATGTCACGCCTCGCACGAAAGCCAGTCCCGATGCCCAGCGCAGCTTCCTTCGAAGAGAAGGGCGGCGCCTACGTCATCAAGGGTCCCAAGGGTGAGCTCACCGTTCCGGCGCTCGCCGGTGTGGGCGTCGCGCTCGAGGATGGTGTCATCAACGTATCCCTGACCGGTGACGATCGCCAGGCAAGGGCGAACCTGGGCACCATGTGGTCCCTCCTCAAGAACGCCGCGATTGGCGTCACGGAGGGGTTCACCAAGAACCTCGAGATTCACGGCGTCGGGTACCGTGCCGCTATGGAGGGCAAGTCGCTCAACCTCAACCTCGGCTTCTCGCACCCCGTGAAGTTTGAGGCCCCGGCGGGCGTCGAGCTCTCCGTCGACAAGAACGTCATCACCGTGACCGGCGCCAGCAAGGAAGAGGTCGGCCAGGCTGCCGCGGTCATCCGCAAGTTCCGCAAGCCGGAGCCGTACAAGGGCAAGGGCATCCGCTACCAGGGCGAGTTCGTCCGCATGAAGGCCGGAAAGAAAGCAGGCAAGTAACACGAAACCATGAACCGCAAACTGCACAACGAGAAGCGCACCCGCCGGGCAAACCGCACCCGGGCGCGCGTTCGCGGCGTGGCTGATCGCCCGCGCCTCACCGTGTTCCGCAGCAACCGGGGCCTCTATGCCCAGGTCATTGACGATGCCAAGCACGCGACCCTCGCCGCCGCTTCAACCGCCCAGCTCGACAAGGCTGCAGCCAAGAAGAGCAAGGTGGAGCAGGGCGCGCTCCTCGGTGCGCTCATCGCGGAGCGCGCCAAGGCGGCGGGCGTGACCTCGGCGGTCTTCGATCGCGGCTCGTACCGCTTCCACGGTCGCATCAAGGCAGTCGCCGAGGGTGCCAGGGGCGCCGGACTCACCATTTAACTACCACCATGGCACGCGAATTTACCCAGCCCAAGTCAGAACTGAAAGAGAAGGTGCTCGACATGCGTCGCGTCACCCGCGTCGTTGCAGGTGGAAAGCGCTTCCGCTTCCGCGCGACCGTCGTGGTCGGTGACGAGGCGGGCAAGGTGGGCATCGGCGTCGGCAAGGGGCTCGACGTCCAGCAGGCGATTGCCAAGGCGAAGGCCAAGGCGAACCGCGAGATGGTCACCGTGGCCCTCTTCGACAAGCGCACCATCGCGCACGAGACGGAGGCCAAGTACAGCGCCGCGAAGGTCCGCATCAAGCCAGCCCAAGCTGGCCACGGCCTCCGCGCCGGCTCCGCCGTGCGCTCCGTGCTCGCGCTCGCCGGCGTGAAGGACGCGACCGCGAAGGTGCTCGGCCGCACCCCGAACAAGCTCACCAACGCCTGGGCTACCATCGAGGCGCTCAAGTCTCTCAAGTCGACGAAACCTAAGGCCATTGAAGTCGCGTAACACCACTCCCATGCAGCTCCACACTCTCGGACAGTCCAAGCAGCGCGCCCAGCGCATCGCGCGCGGCGGCAAGCGCGGCACGACCTCTGGCCGCGGCCAGAAGGGACAGAAGTCGCGCGCGGGTCACAAGATTCGCCCGGCACTTCGCGACCTCATTCAGCGCCTCCCCAAGCGGCGCGGCTTCGCCAACAAGGCGCACACGAGCGTGACGCACACGATCAGCGTGGCGCAGCTCGGCAAGCTCGCGGCGGGCCACGACCAGGTCACGGTGGAAATCCTGAAGGCTGCCGGAGCCGTTCCGAAGCGCTTCCAGGGCCCGGTCAAGGTTCTCTCGAACGGCTCCATCACCGCGGCGGTGAAGCTCGTCGGCATCCAGGCATCCGAGGGTGCCCGTGCTAAGATTGAAGCCGCAGGCGGTTCCATCGCCTAGTTACCATGTCGCGCATCGCAAAGCTTTTCTCAGTTCCCGAGCTCAGGAACCGCGTCCTCGCGGTGCTGGGGCTCTTGATTGCGTACCGCGCGCTCGCCGCAATCCCGATTCCCGAGGTGGACTCCTCGAGGCTCGCGGAGTTCTTCAGCAGCAACAGCATCCTCGGCTTCCTCAACTTCTTCTCGGGGGGAGGCCTCGAGAGCCTCTCGCTGGTCATGCTCGGCGTGTCCCCGTACATCACGGCGACGATTATCATGCAGCTGCTGACCATCATCTTCCCGCGCCTGAAGGAGATGTACTACGAGGACGGAGAGAGGGGGAAGGCTAAGTTCAACCGCATCAGCCGCTACGCCACCGTCCCGCTCGCGGTCATCTCCGGGTACGGCTTCCTCTCGCTGCTCGTCTCGCAGAGCATCATTCCGCCCCTGGCGTGGACCGACATGCTCGGCAGCGTCGCCATCATCACGGCAGGTTCCATGGCCGCGCTCTGGATTGGCGAGCTCATCACCGAGCAGAAGATCGGGAACGGCGTCTCGCTCATCATCTTCTCGGGAATCATCGCGGGCCTCCCGTCCCAGCTAGGACTCGCGTACCAGACCCTGACCCCGGACGTCCTCATCGGCTACGCCATCGTCGCGCTCATCATCATTCTCGGCATCGTGTACGTGACCGAGGGCGAGCGCCGCATCCCGATCGCGTACGCGCGCCAGGTGCGCGGCAACAAGGTGTACGGGGGCTCCGCGAGCTACCTCCCGGTGAAGGTGAACTCCGCGGGCATGATCCCGCTCATCTTCGCCATCTCGGTGCTGACGTTCCCGCAGTTCATCGCGCAGGCAATCGGCCTCATCTCGCCGGCGTGGGGATCCCAGCTCGCGGAGTGGGTGAACGCGTTCCTCGCGAACACCTGGGCGTACAGCGCCTTCTACTTCGTGCTCGTGTTCGGGTTCACGTACTTCTACACGTCGATCATGTTCAACCCGTCTGAGATCTCCAAGAACCTGCAGCGCTCTGGCGGATTCATTCCGGGCATTCGCCCCGGAGAGCAGACCGAGAACATGTTCCAGCGCGTCCTCTCGCGCATCACGTTCTTCGGTGCGCTGACGCTCGGCATCGTCGCGGTCATCCCGACCGCCATCCAGGCGCTCATCTCGCTCGTCACGGGCACCGGCATGGCCGCGTCCTCTTCGCTCGCGCTCTCGGGTACCGCAATCCTCATCGTGGTCGCCGTGGCCCTCGAGTCCATGCGCCAGATTGACTCGCAGCTCTCGCTCCGCGACTACGACCGCAACTGATGCGCGTCCCCACAGCTGCCCTCGTCTTCGGTCCCCCCGGATCGGGCAAGAGCACGCAGGCGGGGCTCCTAGCCGACACGCTCGCGTTTGAGGTGGTGGACACGGGCCGCGTGCTCCGCGGGATCCTGTACGATCCCGCTCGCCAGGGTGACCCCACCATCCAGCGAGAGCGTGGCCTCTTCGATGGTGGCCAGCTCATGACCCCATCTTTCGTGGTGGACGCACTGCGCCAGCACCTCGCGGACCTCAAAGCTGCGGGCACGAGCTGCGTCATCGGCGGGAGCCCGCGCACGATGGGCGAGGCCACCGAAATCATGCCCGGCATCATCGAGTCGTACGGCCTCGAGAACGTCTTCCCGTTCCTCCTCGACGTGCCGTACGAGGCGTGCCGCGCGCGCAACCTCGCGCGCACGACCTGCACGGTCTGCGGGAGGCCGCAGCTCGCGCTCGCCCCGGCAGACGGCGCGCCGCTGCGCTGCCGCGCCTGCGGCGGGGAGCTGTACACGCGCGTGGACAGCGAGAAAATCGACATCCGCTTCGCAGAGTACGAGGAGAAGACCGTGCCCATTTTTGCGTACCTGGAGTCCCTGGGGCTCAAGATGATTCACATTGCCGACGACCTGCCCGGCACGATGTACGCGGAGGTCGTCCGCCACCTGGCAAAGCAGCTCTAGTGATCGAGGTAAAGTTTCCAGACCAGGTTGCCCTCATGGCAGAGGCGGGCCGCCGCCTCGCTCGCGTCATTGGAGAGCTCGAGAAAATGGTGGCGCCCGGCGTGACCACCGAGCAGATTGACGCGCGCGCACTCGAGCTCATCCGCGAGAAGGGGGATGAGCCCTCTTTCCTGGGGTACGCCCCGGCGGGCGCACGCAAGCCGTACCCGGCGACGCTCTGCGCCTCCGTCAACGACGGCATCGTGCACGGGCTGCCGAGCAGCCGCCCCCTCGCCGAGGGCGACATCGTGACGCTCGACCTCGGGCTCATTCACCGGGGGTGGCACGCGGACTCCGCGCGCACCATTCCGGTGGGGACGGTGCCCGATCGTGTGCTCGAGCTCATTGAGGCTACGCGCGAGGCGCTCGCGGCGGGCATCGAGGCGGCGCGCCCCGGCGCGACGCTCGGTGACGTCGGGCACGCCATCACGCGGGTCGCCAAGAAGCACAGGGTGGGCGTGGTGGAAGGCCTCGGCGGGCACGGCATCGGGAGGAAGCTCCACGAGGCTCCGTACGTGCCGAACTCGGGGAAGCCGGGCAAGGGTGCGAAGCTCGCCGCGGGCATGACCATCGCGATCGAGCCGATGTTCTCGCTGGGGAGCAAGCTCATCCAGCAGCTGGATGACGACTCGTTCGCGACCTTCGATGGCTCGCTCTCCGCGCACAGCGAGCACACGGTGGCTATCACGGAGGCAGGTCCGGTCGTGCTCACGGACGAGAGGTGCCCGCTCTAGCCTGGTATACTCGGAGGACATGCCCGAAGCAGAGCTAGAGGAACACGCCCCAGCGGGAGCGCCGAAGAGGCGAGCTCCCGTTCGCCGCAGGAAGGTTGAGGCTGCGCCCGAGCAGCCCGGCATCGTGGCCATCTCGGTGGTCATCCCGGCGTACAACGAGGCGGAGCGCATCGCGCCCACGCTCGTCGAGGCGCACGCGTACTTCTCGAAGTTCGGCGAGCCGTTCGAGATCATCGTCTCCGATGACGGGTCCACGGACCGCACGCCGGAAATCGTGGAGCGCATGTCGGGTGACATTCGCCAGCTCAAGCTCGTGCGCGCGGGCGCGAACGAGGGGAAGGGCGCAGCCGTGGCGCGCGGCATGCTCAGCGCCGCGGGGCAGGTGAGGCTCTTCGCCGATGCGGACGGCTCGACCCCGTTCGACCAGTTCGAGAAGCTGGCGGATGCCATTGCCTCTGGCGCGCAGGTGGCGATCGGCTCGCGGGCAATGCCGGACTCTATCCTCGATCCAGCGCAGCCGCTCCCGCGCGTGTTGCTGGGCAAGCTGAGCAACCTCGTCATCCAGGCGACGAACCTGCCCGGCATCCGGGATACCCAGTGCGGGTTCAAGCTGTACACGGCGAGCGCCGCCGAGAAGATCTTCCCGCACCTGACCGCGAAGCGGTGGGGGTTCGACGTGGAGGCTCTGGTCATAGCCCGGGGTTTGGGGCTCAGAGTCTCTGAAATTGGGGTCGTCTGGAGGGACCGGGAGGGCACGACGCTGCGCCCCGGGGCGTACTTGCAGACCTTCTGGGAGGACCTTAGAATACGCTACAACGCACTCAGAGGGGCCTATCCGAAGCGGTAGGCTCTTCGCAAGTAAGGATTCTATGGACAAATACTACGTAACCCAGAAGAGGCTCGATGAGCTCAAAGCCGAGCTCGAGCAGTACAAGACCGAGCGCCGCCGCGAGGTGGCTGATCGCCTGCGCGAGGCAAAAGACCTCGGCGACCTCTCTGAGAACACCGCGTACGACGAGGCCCGCCTCGAGCAGGAGCGCGTCGAGATGCGCATCGTCGAGCTCGAGGAGATGATCAAGCACGCCGAGATCATCACGCACCACAAGAGCGACCACGTCGAGATTGGCTCCATCGTGAAAGTGAAGAAGGGCGCGAAGTCCGTGGAGTACGAGATCGTCGGCTCAGAGGAGGCGGACCCGACCGCGAACAAGATCAGCAACGAGTCACCGCTCGGCCGCGCGTTCCTGGGGGCGAAGGCGGGGGACAAGGTGACGGTCATCACGCCGTCTGGTCCCGTCCACTACCAGATCGAGGCAATCTCGTAGCGGCGGAGAGAGCAGCCCCGAGGGGCTGTTTTCGTTTGTGCGCGGAACGTACAATGGCACCATGGCCGAAGAGCGCTACTGGATAGAGCAGACCGCGGATGCCGTCGAGGCGTACGCCGCGTCCAAGCCAAACCCTCCCGAGACCATCGTGTGCGCCTCCGGGGTGAGCCCGTCCGGGTCCATCCACCTCGGCAACCTCCGCGAGGTCATGACCGTCCACCTCGTGGTCGAGGAGCTGAAGCGGCGCGGGCGCAGGGCCGAGCACATCCACTCGTGGGATGACTACGACCGGTTCCGCAAGGTTCCCGCCGGCGTCCCCGAGTCATTCGCCGAGCACATCGGGAAGCCGCTCGCGTCGGTGCCGGACCCGTCCGGCGAGTACCCGTCCTACGCCGACCGGCACATCGCCGAGTTTGAGGCAGCTGCCGAGCGACTGGGCATCGTCGCGGGAAAGAACGTGCGCTACATTCGCCAGTCCGTGGCGTACCCCCGCGGCGACTACCGTGACGGCATCCTGGCCGCCATGGAGCACCGGGGGGAAATCTTCGATGTGCTCGCGCGCCACCAGACGCCGAACCGCCACGACCGATCCATCGAGGAGCGCCGCGCCACGTACTACCCGTTCAAGCCGTACTGCCTGGGCTGCGGCAAGGACGACACCACCGTCGAGGGGTACGATCCTGCGTCCGCGACCATCACGTACTTCTGCGCGTGCGGGCACCACGAGAGCTACTCGCTCAGGGACAAGGTGCAGGGCAAGCTCGTCTGGAAGGTGGACTGGCCGATGCGCTGGGCGTACGAGAACGTGACGTTCGAGCCGGCGGGAGAGGATCACGCGGCACCCAGCAGCAGCTACTCGGTGGGCAAGGACATCGTGCCGCTCTTCAAGCACGGGGCGCCGTACTTCATCTCGTACACGTTCGTGGGCATGGCCGGGCGCTCAAAGATCTCCAGCTCCGCTGGTGGCAGCCCCACGCCCTCGCAGGCACTCGACATCCTCGAGCCCGCCATGGTCCGCTGGCTCTACATTCGCCGCCACCACGCGCGCCGCTTCGACGTCGACTTCGGCGTGGAGGTAATCCGCCTGTACGACGAGTGGGACACGTTCGGCGCGCGCACCTCGGCGGGTGAGGCGGGCGAGGCGGAATCGCTCGTGCGAGAGCGCTGCCTCGCTACGTCGGCCGGCCCGGTGCTCGCGTCGCGCGTGCCGGTGCCGTTCCGCACGCTGTCCTCCGCAGCTGACGTGACGGTGGGCAGCCGCGAGCAGATCATGCGCGTTGCCCGCGAGCAGCAGGGGAGTGGTGAGCTCTCCGAGGCGGACGTGGAGCCGCGTCTGACGTGCGCCGTCAACTGGGTGACGCGGTACCTGCCGGAGGACGAGCGCACGCACGTCCGTCCGTCCTTCGCCGCGGACGTGCACGCCGCGCTGGCAGAGGACGTGCGCGCGCAGGTTGCCAACCTCCGCGCGAGCCTCGAGGGAAACTGGTCCCTCGAGGGGCTGACGCACCTCCTGTACAGCATCCCGAAGGTGGCAGCCGGATCTTCTCCCGAGGATGACCCGACCCCCGAGGTGAAGGCGAGGCAGAGGGCGTTCTTCATCGCGCTGTACCAGCTGCTGCTCGTGGACAGCGAGACGGGCCCGAGGTTGCCGACGTTCTTCCTGTCCCTGGGCAGGGAGAAGGTGGAGGAACTGCTCGGTGGGTAGTTGCCAGTAACTGAGTTCGTGGTATAAGTAGCCCAGCTATTCAAATTCTTTTCTCGGGAGGTATCTAGGTGGTACAGAAAATCGTTAACGGGCTCGGCGCTGTGAGCCTCGTGTTTACCGCGTACGGGTTTTTATCCCTGTCGTATTTCAATGTGAGGGTGTGGGCTCTGCTCACCGTCCTCTGGCTGCTCAGCGTTTTCTGCACGAAGCCTGCTGAGCAGTGGAGCGCGAGCATCGCTCAGAGCATGACGACGTTCAAGCTCGTGGTGAGCCTGTTCTTCTACGGCACCTACGCCGGTTTCTCGGCTGTCTCCCTGTACTACTTGGAGGACCTGCCGGTTTGGGAGTGGCTGCGCGCCGTGCTCTGGTGGGGGTTGCTCGGCACCGCGGCGCTGAACTTTGCGCACTGGGTGATGTGGTTCAGGGATCAGTTCAGGGGAGACCCATCAGACGATGGCTCCGACCCTGACGAGAGGGAGCCCATCCCCATAGACGCGTTCAGACCAAAGCCGCCACCGGATTCCGGTGCGGCAGAAGAGGTGAAGCTCGCAGCGTGACCGGGCGAGCAAAAAAAAAAGAGAGGGCGGACCGCTGTGTCCGCCCTTTTGCTACGCGAGCACTTTCGCCTTGTCCGCGATGAGCTTGACCTCGTCGTTGCGGTGGCTGATGCGCCCCTCGATGGCGATGATCTGGTCCTGGACCCACACGTGGCGCGTCTCCTCGAACACGCGGCTGAACACGACCACCTCGACCGGGTCCGGGGAGAGATCCTCCACCACGGCGAACGCCATGGGGTCGCCGTTTTTCGTGACGATGTTCTGCACGCGGCTGATCATGCCCATGATGCGCACCTTGCTCTCGGGCGTCTTTTCGCGGGCGTTCGCAATGGTGATGGCGCCAATCTTGGCGGCGAGCTCGGTGTGCTCCGCGAGCGGGTGGCTGGAGAGGTACATGCCCACGAGCTCCTTCTCCCAGGTGAGCTTCTCGCGGGGGTCCGCGTCGGGCACCTCTACGAGCGTGAGCTGGACGCGGGGTGCGCTATCCGAGAGCGCACCGAAGAGGGAGGTGCGGTGCATCTCGGTGCGCTTGCGGTGCGAGGAGCCGCACTGGATGAGCGTGTCCAGGTTGCCCACCACGGTGCCGCGGCTGGGTCCGAAGTAGTCCAGGGCGCCCGCCTTGGCGAGGCTCTCGAGCGAGCGGCGGTTGAAGTCCTTGTGCTGGCAGGTGCGCTCGATGAAGTCCTCGAGCGTCACGAAGGGGCCGCGCGCCGCGCGCTCCGCCACGATTGCCTCGGTGATGCCCGCCCCGACGTTCTTGATAGCGGAGAGCCCGAACCGCACGTTGCCGTCCTCGGGGAGGAACCAGGCGCCGCTGCGGTTGATGTCCGGCGGGAGGAGCGAGATGCCCGCCGAGCTCGCCTCGTGCGCGAGCATGGCGATGCGCTCCACGTCTCCGCGGCTCGCGTTGAAGAGCGCGGTCATGAACTCGATGGGGTAGTGGGCGCGGAGGTACGCGGTCTGGTAGCCGATGAGCGCGTAGCAGACGGCGTGGCTCTTGTTGAAGCCGTACCGGGCGAAGGGCGGGAACAGCTCCCAGATGGCGTTGGCCGTCCGCTGGTCTATGCCGCTCGCGACCATGCCCTTCACGAGCTTCTCCTGCTGCTGGTCCAGGAGGGATTTGATCTTCTTGCCGATTGCCTTGCGCAGCTTGTCTGCCTCCGGGAGCGTGTACCCGGCGAGGTCCGTGGCGATGCGCATCATCTGCTCCTGGTACACGCCGATGCCGTACGTGTTCTTGAGGATCGGCTCGAGCCGGGGGTGCAGGTACGTCACCGGCTCGGTGCCGTTCTTGCGGGCGATGAAGCTCGGGATCAGGTCCATCGGTCCGGGGCGGAAGAGCGCCACGACGGCGACGAGGTCGTCAAAGACGGTGGGCTGGAGCTCCCTGAGCACCTTGCGCATGCCGCCAGATTCAAACTGGAAGAAACCGGCGGTGTCCCCCTTGCGGAAGAGCTCGAAGGTGGGCTCGTCGTCGAGGGGGACGTTGTCCATGTCTATCTCCTCGCCGCGGAGCTCGCGGATGAGCTTCTTCGTCTCCTCGATGATGGTGAGGTTGGAGAGGCCGAGGAGGTCCACCTTGAGGAGGCCCAGCTTCTCGACGTCGATCATGTCCATCTGGGTGATGGTGACCTCACGGTTCTGCGGCGCGAGCTGCACGGGCACGATGTCCGTGAGCGGCCGGTCCGAGATCACCGTGCCGCACGCGTGGACGGACGCGTGCCGCGCGACGCCCTCGAGGTGCTCGGCAACGTCGAGCAGCCTCTTGGCGTCGGGGTTGCTCGCCTCGAGCTCCTGGAGCTCGGAAATCTGCTTGCGCGCGGTGGCGACGTCGAGCCCCTTCGGGCCGCCCGGAATGAGCTTGGCGATCTGGTCGCAGAGTGGCAGGGGAATGCCCATGGCGCGTCCCGCGTCGCGGACGGCGGCGCGCGCCGCCATGGTGCCGAACGTGATGATCTGCGCGACGTGGTCCGCGCCGTACGTGCGGCGCGCGTAGTCCAGGACCTCGTCCCGGCGGGTGTCGGCGAAGTCCAGGTCGATGTCGGGCATCTCGATGCGCTCGGGGTTGAGGAAGCGCTCGAACAGGAGGTCCCAGCGGAGGGGGTCGACGCCGGTGATGCCGAGCACGTACGAGACGAGTGACCCAGCCGCGGAGCCGCGGCCCGGGCCGACGGCAATGCCCCGCTCGCGGGACCAGTTCACGAGGTCGGACACGATGAGGAAGTAGTCCGCGAAGCCCGTGCGCTCGATGACGGAGAGCTCGTAGCTGAGGCGCTCGAGGACGTCGTCATCGTGCTCGCGGCCCGGGTAGCGGGAGGGGAGCTTCTCCGCGAGGAGCTGGCCCAGGTACTCGTTGGAAGACTCGCCGTTCGGGGTCTTGAACTTGGGGAGGAGCGGGGTGCCGAGCGGCAGCTCCACGTTGCAGCGGTCTCCGATTGCCGCTGCGTTGTCCACGGCTTCGGGGACGTCGGCGAACCGCTCTGCCATCTCCTCGGGCGATGCCATGGAGAAGTCCGCGTCGGTCATGCGCATGCGGTTGGCGTCGTCCACGGTGGCCCCCGTCTGCACCGCGAGGAGCACGTCGTGGTACGGCGCGTCCTCCTTCTTCACGTAGTGCAGGTCGCCCGTCGCGACGAGGGGGATGCCGAGCTTCCGGGACAGCTCGATGGCGCGCTCGCGCACAACGTTCGCCTCGGGGATGCCGGGGTGGTGCTGGATCTCGAGGAAGAAGTTGCCGCTCCCGAAAATCTCCTCGTACTCGCGCGCGATGCGCTCCGCGTCGTCGTAGCGGCCCTGCAGGAGCGCGGTGTTCACCTCGCCGCCGATGCACGCGGAGAGCGCGATGATGCCGCCGCGGTGCTCGCGCAGGAGCTCGCGGTCCAGGCGAGGCTTGTAGTAGTAGCCCTCGAGGTGCGCGCGCGAGGAGAGCTTCACGAGGTTCTGCCAGCCCTCGTACGTCTCGGCTAGCAGGACGAGGTGGTGGTACTTCTCACCGGGCACCTTGTCCGTGCGGTGCTTCGGGGCGATGTACGCCTCGATGCCCAGAATGGGCTTGATGCCCGCCTTCTTCGCCTCCTCGTAGAACTCGACCGCGCCGTACAGGACGCCGTGATCCGTGATGGCGAGGGCGTCCATGCCGAGCTCTTTGGCCTGGCTCACCAGGTTCGGAATTTTGCCGAGTCCGTCCAGCAGCGAGTAGTGCGAGTGCGCGTGGAGGTGGACGAAGCGGCGACCCATGGGGCTAGTGTAAAACGTCCGGGGCGGGGAGGGAACTTGCCAGGGTGGGGCATCCGTGAGGTGGCTGGCTCGGGGCTGTTTTCCAGCCCTCGGCCCGGCGTGCTACCCTCTGCGCGTCCCTGTCAACGTGAGGAACGGCAGGGCGCGCCGGAGTAGCTCAGCTGGTAGAGCAGCTGTTTTGTAAACAGCAGGTCGCGGGTTCGAATCCTGTCTCCGGCTCACAGCATTTTGACGGATTCTTGATGGCTCGCTTGCTAGGGTGAGGCGTGGCGAATCGTATCAAGCTTTCAGACGAATCCATTCGTTCAATGTACGTGGGCGAGCAACTTTCTGCTGCACAGATTGCAGAGAGAGCCGGATGCTCCGCACAGGGGATTAACCACAGGCTCAAGGGTATGGGTGTGGTGAAGCGCAATATTGGAGAGGCTGTGTACGTCCGGCATAACCCAGGTGGGGATCCGTTCAAGTTTACTCAACCAGAGAGTGCGGAAGATTGTCGGTTGTTCGGTTTAGGGCTGGGGCTCTATTGGGGAGAGGGCAATAAGGCAAACCCCAACGCTGTTCGCTTGGGGAATTCTGACCCCAGGCTCTTGAAGAGTTTCATGAAGTTTGTAGAAAAATTTTTTGGCGTGAGCCGATCACTGGCAAGGGTGCAGTTGCAGATTTTTCCCGATTTAGAATCAGAAAGCGTGGAGAGGTTTTGGGAGACTCAGTTGGGTGTACCCGCCGCGCAGTTTTATAAGACCTTCGTAACCGAGCGGCGTGGTCAGGGGACGTACCGGCATCGGAGCCGCTACGGGGTGGCGACGGTTTCCTACCATAACGTGAGACTCAGGAATCTCATGCTCGCCTGCCTGGAGCGGCAGGCGAGTGAATTTGGAGAGCCCGCTGAGCTTCTCTACCAGAGACAGGCTGGAACAGGGGCTATTGCGCAAAAACCCTGAAATTGCTATAAATTGCCGGCTTAGCTCTGACGTAAGCTGCCGATGTAGCTCAGCTGGTAGAGCATTTCCATGGTAAGGAAAAGGCCGCAGGTTCGAATCCTGTCATCGGCTCAGGCATAAACACTCAACACTCACTCACATGGCAAAGGTCAAATACGCAGACAACCTCATCGGCCTCCGTTGCGCGGACTGCAAGCGCCGTAACTACTACACGCACCGCAACAAGAAGAAGGTCACCCGCAAGATTGAGCTCTCGAAGTTCTGTCCGTGGGACCGCACCCACACGGTGCACAAGGAGGTAAAGATCACCGGAAAGCGTTAAGCTTAGGGTGGTCGTAGGGGGTATCGTTCAACGGTAGGACAACGCTCTCCAAAAGCGTCGATCAGGGTTCGATTCCTTGTGCCCCCGCCAAACACAACTGACATGGCTAAGCGCCCAACCAAACAGGCCACTCGCATCAGCGACGAGGCAACCGTCCGCGCAACTGGGAAGACCAGCGCGGAGTGGTACGCGATGCTCGACGGTGAGCACGCCGAGCTCTGGAGCCACAGAGAGCGCGTGGGCTTCTTGCGCCGCCACGGCGTCGAGGCTAGCTGGTGGCAGCAGGCGATCACGGTTAACTACGAGCGCGCCCGCGGGCTCCGCCTGCTCGGGCAGACGTCGGGAGCGGGGTTCGAGTTCGGCATCTCGCGCACGTTCTCCGTCTCACCCGAGCGCGCCTGGAGCCTCCTCACGGCGGGCATCGGCCTCGAGGCCTGGGCCGGGGACGGCACCGAGCTCGAGCTCGTGAAGGGTGCGAAGCAGCAGCTGCACGGCAAGAAGGTGGAGGTGCGAGGCCTGACACCCGGCATCCGTGTGAGGATTGCCGTGGTGGAGCCCGGGGTGCCGCAGCGCACGTTCCAGATGAGCGTCGTGCCGTCCGCCAGCGGGAAGGCCTCGGTGCGCTTCCACGAGGAGAACCTGCCGGGCCTAGCCGCCCGCCGCCGCGCGGAGCGCAAGTGGAACGAAATCATGGACGAAGTCGAGTCCATTTTGGCGGAAGGCTAATCTGCTACACTGGGTCCCATGAAGTACCAGACCGCCAAGAAGACCTCATACAAGTACCTGTACATCGCCATCGGCATCGTGGCGGCCGCCCTCCTGGGGTGGGGGCTCCTGGCGTTGAACCAGCAGAGCACGAAGCTCGATAGCTTCGCGTCCTGCCTCGGCGAGAAGGGTGCCACCTTCTACGGCGCGTTCTGGTGCCCGCACTGCCAGGCGCAGAAGGCTCTCTTCGCGCGCTCGTCGCGCCTGCTCCCGTACGTGGAGTGCTCGCAGCCGGACGGAAAGACGCAGACGCAGGCGTGCATCGACAAGGGCGTGAAGTCGTACCCGACGTGGTACTTCGCGGACGGCAGCAGCCAGACGGGCACGATGTCCCTCGAGCAGCTCGCCGAGAAGACCGGGTGCACGATTCCCGCTGACAGCTGAGCCATGGACCCGCAGACTTTTTCCACGCTCACGAGCATCGCGGTAGTCTTCGGGCAGATCGCCACCGTCGTCCTCGCGCTGCTCCTGCTCCGCGACTACCGCAACCGCTCGCGAGACAGCTTCACCAGCTGGATTCACAGGCACGGGCTCACGCTCGCGTTCCTGGTGAGCGCGGGAGCGGTCATAGCGAGCTTCGTCTTTTCTGACGTCATTGGCTGGCCGCCGTGCACGCTCTGCTGGTACCAGCGCGCCTTCATGATTCCGCTCGCGTTCGTCCTGGGCATCGCCGCGTGGAAGAAAGACCGCGGCATCATCCCGTACGCCCTCGTGCTGGCGGGCGTGGGTGGGCTCATCGCGCTCAACCACGTGTGGCTGCAGTCCGGGGGATCGTCCCTCATCCCGTGCCCGGCGCCCGGGCCCGGCGTGGTCTCGTGCGACCAGCGATTCGTGTACGAGTTCGGGTACCTGACCATTCCGGTGATGTCCCTCACGGGGTTCGCCTTCGTCGGTGCGCTCCTCGCGCACGCGCAGGTGCGCAAGAGCTAGGCCCATGCAAGAAACCGTTCTCATCACCGGAGGCTCCTCGGGGATTGGCATGGAGCTGGCCGGCGTTTTTGCGAAGCGCGGGTACAACCTGGTGCTCGTGGCGCGGAACGTGGATCGCCTCGGCGCCGTGCGCGATGCCCTCACCGCGGCGTACGGCATCGTCGTGACGGTGCTGCCGCTGGATCTCGCGATGCCCGGCGCGCCCGAGGCCCTGGTCGACGCGCTGCGCGAGCAGGGCGTCGTGGTGGACGTCTTCGTGAACAACGCCGGGATTGGCATGTACGGCAGCTTTATCGATGCTGACCCCGAAAAGCTGCGCGCGATGGTCCGCACGAACGTCATGGTGCCGACGATGCTCGCGCGCATGATCGGAGCGCAGATGGCGGACAGGGGCAGGGGAAAGGTGCTGAACGTCGCCTCGCTCGCGGGGTTCATGCCGGGGCCGTGGATGGCCGGGTACTACGCGACGAAGGCCCACGTGCTGTCCATGTCCGAGGCGCTCTCCGTGGAGCTCGCTCCCCACGGCGTGACCGTGACGGCGCTGTGCCCGGGCCCCACCGCGACGCCGTTCATGAAGTCTTCGGGCATGGAACGATCTAAGCTGGTAGCGGGCCGCAAGCTCTACTCGGCGAAGAAAGTTGCGGAGCACGGGTACCGGGCGCTCATGCGCGGGAAGCGGGTTGCCATTCCGGGGGTCAGGGCGAAGGCCATCGCATTCGGGATCAGGTTCCTGCCCCGGTCCTGGGTCGCCAGGCTGGTGAGCCGAGCCCAGGGGCCCCGTTGATATCTGGGGAGGCCTGGGCTAGTATGGTCACGAAATCCGATGACCGCAGGCACCCCGTAAGCCCTGCCGAGGAGTGAGCAGGTTCCCTGCCGCCCTCCCGCGTTGTCGCGGGTTTTTCATACCAAGGTCGATACCACACGAAAACACGATTTCATGAAGACAAAAGCACAGAAGCAGGAAGCAATTGAGGAGGCCAAGGCGCTCATCGCCGAGGGCGGTGGGGCAGTCTTCGCCGACGTGCAGAGCGTGACGGTCGCGCAGCTCATGAAGCTGCGCCGCGCAATCCGCGCGGAGGGTGGCCGCATGGTCGTCTGCAAGAAGCGCCTGCTCGGCGTCGCCATGCGCGACTCGGGCATGCCCTTCGAGCCGGGGGACTACGACGGAACGGTTGGTGCCGTCTTCGCGCCGAGCGGCGTGGAGGGCATCAGCGGTCCGGTCGTGAAGTTCTTCAAGGAGCTCAAGCTCGAGAACGAGAAGGTTCTCGGCGGCTACGATTTCGCAGCCAAGGCTCCGGTCGAGAAGTCCACGGTTCTCTTCATCGGAACGCTGCCGCCGCGCGAGGTGGTGCTCGCCCAGTTCATGGGCATGCTCCAGGCGCCGGTCCGCTCGTTCCTGTACATCCTGCAGCAGAAGTCGCAGCAGTCGTAAACCACAACACCAATGGAAAAGCACAAAGATCTTATCGAAAAAATCGAGTCGCTCTCCCTCGTGGAGATGGCGGAGCTCGTGAAGGCACTCGAGGAGAAGTTCGGCATCACCGCCGGAGTTCCCGCGGTTGCCGCTGCTGGTGGCGCAGCTGCCGGTGGCGAGGAGAAGGACAGCTTCAACGTCGTTCTCAAGAGCGCCGGCGAGAAGAAGATTGAGGTCATCAAGGTGGTCCGCGAGGCTACCGGCCTCGGCCTCAAGGAGGCTAAGGATCTCGTTGACGGTGCACCTCAGCCCGTGAAGGAGGGCGTCAAGAAGGAAGACGCCGAAGCCCTCAAGGGTCAGCTCGAGGCTGCCGGCGCGGTCGTGGAGCTCCAGTAGGAGACTCACGGCAGCGCGGCGCGAAGCCAGGGAAACACCCTGGCTTCGTCGCTTCTGGGGCGCTAGACTGTGCCTCGCGGGCGTTTAGCTCAGTTGGTTAGAGCGCTGCATTCACATTGCAGAGGTCACCGGTTCGAATCCAGTAACGCCCACAACCTAAGTTTTGTTAACCTCCAGCTCACCGGAGCCTGTCCCACGCGCGCTAGGGTGTGGGCATGCAAGACATCACCACGACCATCAGAATCAGGGTAGTAAAAGACGAGGACCAGTACCTGGGCGAGTGCCTGGACTACCCCGTCATGACGCACGGCAGGAACCTCGAGGAGCTAGCCGAGAACATGGAGCGGGCGCTGCGCCTCTTCCTTTCTGGGGAGGGCAGGGACGGTGACGGGGATGAGCTGGGTGAGGGCGAATCCATCATGGCGATCAGAATCGAGCTGCCCGCGCGAGAGCTGGACGGGTAGCGCTTGGCGGGCGCGGGTGCCAGGAGATACACTGGTGCTAACATGCGCGACAAGCGTCTGGGAAAGAGCTGGTACGAGAGCCCCGTGGCCTGGGTGGCCACGGGCGGCCTCGTGCTCGCGGCAATCGGTCTCCTGTGGCTGCGGGGTGGGTCCGTCAAGCTCGGCAACCAGGGTGGGTGCGAGCAGAACCTCATCAGCCCGGCTGCGTGCACGGGCGAGCTGGAGGGGAAGGTCGGCTTCGAGTCATTTCGGCAGGACCTGGTAGACCAGATTGGGGCGGCAAAGTCACGCGGCAGCCTGCTCGACGCCGGCGTGTACTTCCGGGACCTGCACGCGGGGCCGACGTTCGGCATCGACGCCAACGAGCCGTTCCTGCCCATGAGCCTGCTCAAGCTCCCGGTCATGGTGGCGGTGCTGAAAGCGGGCGAGGCAAATCCCGCGCTCCTGGAAGAGAAGATCAAGACGCCGGCGAGCTTCGCGATGAACGTGCAGCTCATGGAGCCCGGGGAGACGCTCGCGCCGAACCACGAGTACACGGTGAGCGAGCTGCTCGAGTACATGATTGCGTACTCGGACAACAAGGCGCTCGGCATGCTCAGCGACTGGCTGGCGCTGCGCGTGGGGGACGAGGCGGTGCGCGACGTCATGGTGGAGCTGGGTCTCGTGCGGCGCGAGGACGAGCTGCCCGATCTCAGCATCACCCCCAAGACGTACAGCACCATCCTGAGAATTTTGTACAGCGCCTCGTACCTGACCCCGGAGTACTCGCAGAAGGCGCTGGAGCTGCTCACGAAGACGAAGTTCAGGGATGGCCTCACGTACAGCACGCCCGAGGGCGTGCTCGTGGCCCACAAGTTCGGCATTCGCGAAGATCCGGGCGTGGACGTGCAGCTCCACGACTGCGGCATCGTGTACCACCCGGCGGGGCCGTACCTCCTGTGCGTCATGACCAGGGGTGAGAATTACAAGGAGCAGGCGCACTTCATCCAGAGCGTCGCCGAGCAGGTGTACGACGAGATCACGCGCCGATCAGCTCCCAGAGGGGAGTAGGCTGCGCAAGGCCTTGGAACCGCCGAAGGGGCGGCTTTTTTCGCGTGGGAAGCAGAGTGGGGAAACTGACAGAAACGCAGGCTGTGCATAACGGGACCGCTTTCTCGCGCTGCAGGCGTACAAAGGTGAGCAAATTCAATACTTCTGAGCTGTAAGAGGGGAGCTTCACATCCGTTTTGACGCGATTTGTGGAACCAGTATTATGGTGACAAGTGGGGAATTGTGGATGATTCTGGGGAAAAGGGAGAGTTTCTGGGTATAACACCCAGAAACCCCCGGAATCCCAAGGCATCCCATTTCGTCACTGCACGCACGATACGTACATGTTGCTCGGAGAATACCGCCACAGCGTCGACACGAAGGGCAGGGTCGCGATCCCGGCCAAGTTTCGTGACGACCTGGGAACCGGAGCAATCGTGACGCGAGGAATAGACAACTGTCTGTTCGTCTTCGGACCCTCAGAGTGGGAGGCTCTCGCCGCGAAGCTCATGGCCCTCCCGCTGGCACAGGCAAATTCCCGCGCGTTCGTACGCCTCATGCTCGCCGGCGCAACCGACGTCGAGTTGGATAGCCAGGGCCGCGCCCTGCTTCCCGAGTACCTCCGCACCTACGCGGGGATCGAGAAGGAGGTCGTCCTGACCGGGCTGTACAACCGCGTCGAAATCTGGGACACGCGACGCTGGGATGAGTACAAGGCGAAGACCGAGCACGCATCCGAGGAGATTGCAGAGCACCTCGGTGCGCTGGGAATCTAGCTCATGCACGTACCCGTCCTTTTACACGAATCGATTAATCAACTCGACCCGCAGCCCGGCGACCTCATCGTCGACGGCACGCTGGGGCTCGGGGGTCACTCCAGGGAAATTCTTCCGCGCATTTCGCCGGACGGCACGCTCCTCGGATTGGACCTCGACCCCACGCGCATCGAGGGCGTGACGCGCGAACTGGAGCGTGAGGTATCAAGCAGGAGCCTCGACGTTGCAGTGGAGACGCGCCACGCGAGCTACGCCTCGCTCAGAGACATCCTCGCCGAATCTGGTAGGAGAGCGGACGGCGTCCTCGTTGACCTCGGGTTCGCCTCAGACCAGCTCGAGGGCGAGCGCGGCTTCAGCTTCATGCAGCCGGGCCCGCTCCAGATGACCTACGACCCGCACGCGCCGAGCCTCGCTTCGAAGCTCAGGGGCGCGAGCGAGGGAGAGATCGGCACCGCGCTCCGCGAGTACGGTGGCGAGCGGTACTGGAAGCGCATCGCACGTTCCATCGTGCTGCGCGCGAAGTCAGGCGAGCTGCAGACCACGGGAGACCTCCGCGAGGCGGTCACCTCAGTGGTGCCGCGCCCCCTGGCGCACGGCGGCATTCACCCGGCCACGCGCACCTTTCAGGCGCTCCGCGTGTGGGTGAACCGCGAGCTCGAGAACCTGGACGCGCTCCTCGCCGCACTCCCCGATGTGATGAACCCCGGAGGGCGCGTGGCGATCATCAGCTTCCACTCTCTCGAGGACAGCAGGGTCCGCAGCGCCTTCCGCGACATGGACCGATCCGGACTGGGCAAGGCTCCCGCGAAGCCCACGGAGCCCAAGCTGGACGAGGTCGTCGCAAACCCCCGGAGCAGGTCCGCGAAGCTCCGCACGTTCACCTTCAACCGTTAAACCTTCCCGTTAACCCCAATGACATACCTCCAACCACACTCGGTACGCACGTACCTCGACCTGTACAAGTTTTTCACGCTCGGCCTCGCCGCGCTCGCCATCGTCGGCGTCCTCGGCCTCGTAGGTCTGTACAACGCGGTGGTTGAGGAGCGCCACGCCGCGACGGTTGCGGGGAAGGCAATCGCGCAGCTGCAGACGGACAACCTCACGCTCGAGCAGCAGCTCTTCTCCGCATTCGACGTCAACGCGGTCGCAACGTTCGCGAGCGCGCGAGGTCTTGTGAAGGACAGCAATCCTCGGTACCTTGAAGGAACGTCTGCTACATGGGCAATCGCTTCCGTTTCTCGTTTCTAATTATCGGAGCATTCGTTTTTTACGGAGCGCTCATTTTCCGCCTGTACGACCTGCAGGTAGCCGAGGGGGACACGTACGCCGCGCGCGCTAGCTCGCAGTTTGCCGGCACGGACAGGCTCGACGCGCCGCGCGGCATCGTGTACTTCACGGACAAGAACGGCAACCGCACCCCGGTTGCCGTTAACCGTGATTTCCCGGTGGTGTACGCCGTGCCGAAGGAGCTCGGCGAGGAGAACGTCGGCGCAGCGCTCGAAGACCTCCTGCCCCTCTTCCCCGGGGCAGATCGCGAGGCGCTCGCGCGCCGCATGGGCAACCTCAAGAACCAGTACGTGCTCTTCGGGAAGAAGGTCTCTCCCGAAGTGGAGGCCGCCGTTCAGGCTCTCAGCGAGAAGTACGGCAAGGGCGTCTACGTTGCCTCGCAGCCGTTCCGCTACTACACGCTCGCGCACTCCGCGGGGCACCTGCTCGGCTTCGTGGGGCCGAGCGAGCGCGAGGCGGGGGACAGCGGCCGCTACGGCGTGGAGGAGTACTACGACGCGCAGCTGACCGGAGACCAGGGCGTCCTGGAGGGCGGCAAGATCCTCTTCCCGCGCCCGGGTGAGGACCTCGACCTCACCATAGACCCGAACGTGCAGGCCCAGGCGCAGACGCTCCTCACGAACCTCGTGTCCCGGTACCGTGCCGCGGGCGGCACCATCATCGTGCAGGAGCCGCGCACCGGGAAAATCCTCGCGCTCGTGAACGCGCCGACGTTCGATCCCAACGCCTACTCCGAGTTTGACGTCTCGACGTTCGCGAACGGCGCCGTGCAGAAGCAGTACGAGCCGGGGTCGGTGGTGAAGGTGCTGACCATGGCGGCGGGCATCGACGCGGGCGCGTTCACGCCCGAGACGGTGGTGCACGACAGCGGCGAGCTACACGTGAGCGGACACACGATCAAGAACTGGGACCTCAAGGGGCACGGCAACGTGACCATGACGAACGTCATCGAGAAGTCGCTGAACGTGGGCACGGCGGCAGCCGAGCGCCTGCTCGGCCACAAGCAGTTCGTGAAGTACCTCGAGGCGTTCGGCTTCGGCGAGAAGACGGGCATCGATCTGCCCGGGGAGATCAGCGGGAGCATCGACCCGGTGCTGGAGCGGGGAGCCGCGGAGATCAACTTCGCCACCGCCTCCTTCGGGCAGGGCATCGCCACCACCCCCGTGCAGGTCATCACGGCAATCTCGGCAATCGCCAACGGCGGCGAGCTGATGCGCCCGTTCGTGAACGCGGCGCTGGAGCCAGAGGTGGTGCGCCGCGTCATCGAGCCGGAGACCGCGCGCCAGGTGCGCGAGATGATGACCACTGCCGTCGTGACGAACAAGGTGGCGGTCATCCCGGGGTACGACGTCGGCGCGAAGACCGGCACCGCGCAGCTGGCTGCGAGCGGGGGAGCCGGGTACGGCGACAACGTCATCAACACGTACGTCGGCTTCGCGCCGTCCGATAACCCGCGCTTCACCATCCTCGTGAAGCTCGACCAGCCCGCGGGCGCCCCGCTCGCGGGGCAGACCGTGGTCCCGGTGTTCAGGGACCTAGCCCAGTTCCTGCTCACGTACCTCGAGGTGCCGCCCAACAGCACCGTGCAGCCGGGTACCATTTAGTGCTATGGTTGGGGACGATATGCCCGGATTTATTCGGTGGATTGCGGTTCGCCTCGCAAAAGCCACAGCTTGGCGCTCCAAGCCAGGCGTGGTGAGCATCACGGGGACCGCGGGCAAGACGACGACCAAGGCGGCCATCGTGGCCGTCCTGTCTCCCATGCGCCGCCTCCGCGTGGCGCCCGACGGCATCCCGACGTACGACGGCTTGCTGCTCGCGCTCCTGGCAGATGCCGCGCTCCTCGCGGAGGCTCCCGGCCACTACCGTGACGAATCTCCCGCAGCTGCGCGCGCGTGGTTCTGGGTGCGCGTGATCGGGAGCGCGGCGTGGCGGCTCGTGCGCGGGCAGGGCGGCTCCTCTCCTGACGTGGTCGTCGCGGAGTACGGCAGCGCCCACGAGGTGCGCAGCATGCTGCAGCTCGTTCGCCCGACCGTGGCGGTGCTGACGAGCATCAGTGACGTGGCGCCCGCCGGGTCGCGCGGTGACGAGGACGCCCTCCGCGACTACGCCCGCACCGTGGAGCAGCTCCCCGCTGCGGCGTTCGCGGTGGTACCGGCGGACGATGTGGCCGCCAAGGTGAGGCAGCGGACCCGCGCTCACGTGCTCACGTACGGGTCCGGCGTGGGTGCGCACGTGGCCGTGGGTGCGGTGCTGCAGGAGCGGGACGCGGAGGGAACCCCCGCGGTTTCCGCTGATCTCAGCTACGGGGGAGCGACGTCACCCGTGTACCTGCGCGGGGCGCTCGGGCCGTACCACGCCAACGCCGCCGCCGCGGCAGCCTGCGTGGGAATCATCTTCGGCGCGACGCTGCAGGACGTGGCGCGCGCCATGGAGGGGTACCAGCCGCCGGCGAGCGCCGTGCGCCTCGTGCCCGGCATCAAGGACACGCTCCTGATCGATGATACGTACGATGCGCACCTGCTCTCCGCGATTGCGGGGCTGGAGCTCCTGAGCGCCTACCCGGCCAAGCGGCGCATCGTGGTGCTGGGCGACCTCGTGGACCTCGGCAGCCGCACCATGGAGGTGCACGACCGCCTGGGCACCGTGGTGCGCGAGCACGCGGACGTGCTCATTGCGGTGGGCACCCGGGCGGGCATTACCGCGGAGGCTGCGCTGAAGCTGAAGATGGGCAAGAAGAGCGTGATGACGTTCTCGCGCGCTGAAGAGGCTGGCGTGGCGCTGCAAGAGATACTCAAGAAGGGGGACGTGGTGCTGCTGACGGGGGCGCGCGTGATGAGGCTAGATGCAGTTCTGGATGAGGTGCGCATGCCGGGGACGGCAGACGTGGCGCGAGCCCAGGAGGGGTAAGGGGAAGCCAGGGAGATTTCATGCCCGGAGCAACGCTGCTCGGGGCTTTTTATTGATTGTGGATTAATGCGCAGAAAGGCTCTGTTTGTCGTTAGGGCAATACACCAAGAGTAAAAACCAAATTGCGGGTGCAGGCTTCATAAGTTACTGCATTTGCCCTGTCGCATAGCTGCTGGAATGTAAACGCATTCCCTCAAAAAAGCCTATGACTAAATTTCTATTGCTCTTTCTTATGACCGGACTGATTCTACTGCTGGTTGCTACCGTAATCAGTGCTTATAACCAAAAAAGAATTGAAGAGAAAACTGAACCCTTCTCGTTCAGGAATAGCCTGACGCTAGCAGAATGAGGAACCCCTATATCATGGGGATTTTGTTGGCAGGCTTTTTGTTACTGCGAGCTGCAACAGCCCACGCTTACGAACAGCACTCCACTCATCCCGCGCTCACAGGCGCAGCGGTAGATTTGTACAACCGAGTTTACCCCGGTGACCGTATCTCAGAGGAAGAGCGGGGGTGGCTCACGAGCGGCGCGGTGCATGAGGACACGGTGCCACGTTCACTGAACCACCTCTATGATCCTGTGCACCAGACTGGGTGGACTGGGAAGAGGACGGGGTGGGTGCCTGATTTTCTGACTCGATTTGTTGCACTCTTTACCCTGGTACCAGATGAGCCATTGCCCAGTATCGACTGGCTCATGGCCGACGGCGTTCAGGAAGCTTACGGCAGGTACGGCGGCAACATGAGTTGGCCTGCTGCGCAGCGGTACCTCGCCAACGGCGATAGAGAGAAAGCGTACCGTTCGCTGGGGGCAGCATTGCACCTCTTACAGGATGCGGGGGTTCCGGAGCACGCGCGGGATGATACCCACGTGCACCACGTCAGGTTTCTGACGGGGGATCAGGGGTCGCCGTATGAGGCTTACGCAGCTCGTTACACACCAAGTCGGTTAGGCTTAGAGTTCCCCACTGCTATGGGTACGCAGAGCATCCCGCGCTACCAGAGCCCGCGGGACTACCTTGCTGACAATGCTCAGTTTGTTGCGAACTCATTTTTCTCGAAAGACACCGTGGAGAGTACGAGTTTTCAAAAGCCACGGGTTGAAAGTGAGCGCCAAGGCACCGCGTACGGCAGAGCTGCAGATGGGCAAGAGGTGCCTCTGGCAAAGCGCGTGGGCATGGGAAAGAACTCGAGCTTAGCGTTGGGATTTGATCCTGAGTTTCATGAGGTTCTCGAAAGGCAGTTCCAAATCATCGCGCACCGCACTGTTTTGCTCAGCGTCGGGATGCTGAGAGATTTTCGGGAATCTGGAGTGAAGTACCAGGAAGCCGCAGGACAGGAGGCCAGGATATTCTCAATTGCCGGCGAGGTGGCCCGGGTTCTCGATGTTGGTGTGTCGCTGGCGAGCAGGACCTCGCAGGCGCTCGGCGCTCAGCTATTGAGGGGATACAGCTGGCTGAATGGCACGTTCACAAAAACGCCAGCTTCCAATGCTGTGGCGAGGTACCAGGAACCGCCGGCTACAGAAAAGAGCGGAACACTGCCTGAAATCAAGGTTCGGGAAATCCCGGTACAGCAAGGGCAGAGTGGGCAAGCTCAAGGAGATAGGAAGCCGGTCATTCGAAAGCCCGTGGTGAAGCCGGAGCCAGCCTCGCCAGTGGCTGAGTGTCTCACTGACCTCGCCAGCAAGGTGATGATAAACGAGGTTGCGTGGATGGGTACCGTGGTCTCCCCCAGCGATGAATGGATCGAGTTGCATAACGTGAGTGACGAACCTGTTGTGACAGATGGCTGGGTGTTGCAGAGCAGTGAAGGGAGCATTAATGGGAAACTGAGGGGAAAAATCGAAGCTGGTGGGTACGCAGTACTTGAGCGCACCGATGATGATGCCGTCCCGGGAGTGCGAGCTCTCGCAATCTATGCGGGCAATTTGCCCAATGAACCTGGCAAGGCGTACAGCCTGTCTATCGAAATCCCGGGCTGTGTGACCGTTGATAGTGTAATGCTGGTGAAGAGTTGGCCAGCTGGAGATGCAGCCGCCAGAAAAACCATGGAAAGAAGTGTGGGCGGTGCGTGGCAGACTAGTTCGGAGGCTGGCGGCACGCCTGGCCGGGTCAACTCTCCTGGGTCGCGAGCCCACGAGGTCGCGCCGCCACAAAAAGAAGTGATCAAAAAAAAGAAGAGAGTTGTGACAGAGCGCGTTGAGGCCACACCAGAAGACGCATGGGTTATTGACTCAGGTGCGGTGCAGCTCAGCGAACTGCAGGTAGCTGGTGAAGATGCTGGAGACGAGTGGGTTGAGTTGTACAACACCGAGAGCCGGCCCGTCTCGTTGCGCGGGTGGTCACTGCAGTACGTGCCGGCCAGCACGAGCTCGATTCCTCAGAGGAAAGAGTTTCCTGATGACGCGGTGATTCCAGCTCTCGGGTACTACCTGGTCGCGCGCCAGGTTAATCAGGGGGGCGGCGATGGTTACCGGGGTGCTTTGCCGGCAGATTTGTATCACCGGTCTTTCAGTCTTTCAGGGCTGGGGGCATCTATCGCCCTGGTGCGTGGTGGCGAACGCGTTGCGAGCTCTTCGGATGGCGCGGTAGCTGATTGGTATGCATACCCAGCGACTTCGGCGGGCCAGAGCCGCGAACGTGCAGCCCAGGGCTCGGAGTCTTGTCTGAATCCGGGTCTAGGTGAGGCAGGCGAGTGGTTGGGCAATGGCTGCAGGGAAAATCAGTGGCACCTGCGCGCTGCTCCAGAGCCGCAGAACACGCAGAGCCTGCCCGAGCCTCGAGACGGAGCGGCAGAAGGTCTGGTCGTTCCTTTGCTGGTGACGTCTGATTCCGACAGCCAGCAGTGGGTGGGATTCTCAAAATTAGATCTAGGGTTGCGCTCAGGTGCGGTGCCCGCTGGGCAGTCTTGGGAGCTACTTGTGCTGCGCCAGCCGAACGTGGCTGTGCCCGATCAGATAACGACAGATAGTGGTCTCCGCATTGATGGAGAGGGCTTGGTGCAACTCCGATACCTCGCGTGTCATGGGCTAGAGAACGTGACCAGCGTCATTGTGGTTCCATTGAATCACGAATCGTGCTCAACGGGTGGAATGCTCAGCGGCGCAATGGCGATGCGCCAGTGGGAAGATGACCGTGCGTGGCTGAAGGTGGGGTCCTCACCCGAGCTCATCGTGGGAGCTCGGGTGGTTCTGGAAAGGTACAGCTTTGTAGGTGGCGGATCGGGAGTGCAGAGCTTCGCGCGGTCTTCATCCACGAGAGAGCTAGTGGTGACCGTGGCGAGCTCATCCCCACCGGGTACCCCGCAAAACTTGGTCACGGTACTAAACGGAGAAATGCTTGAGGTTTCGTGGGGTGAGGCAGAAGACCAAGATAGTTTAGATGGGCTCCTGCGGTACGAGATTTCAGTCGAGGCTGGAGAGTCACTCGAGTGGCGTGCAGTGGGAAGGGGGCTTACCTGGGGGCAAGCCGTGGATCCTGGGCGCCACACCGTTGCGGTGAGAGCGGTGGATGAGCAGGGGAATGCTGGCGTCATTGCCAGTACAACTGTCGAACTCGTTTCCCCAGCGATTCCAGAAAATCTTGAGCACGGCGAAATCGTGCTTGAGCGTCAGATTAGCTTCGAGCTAACAGGCGCCAAGGTGCTGCGTGGTTTTATGGTGTGGGTCGCACCCGAAGGGGGTCCGTACTGCTGCTCCCGCCCAGCCCTAGTCCTGAAAGACGAAAGCGGTGCAGAGGTGGCGAGAGCAGTCGCGTCGAGGAGGACGGTCGATGGGCCCGGCGAGGTCCAGGCGCTATTTGAGAGCCCCGTGGTGCTGCAGGCTGGAAGGTACGCCCTATCCATTGCGGTCGCGGGGGACCTCTCTAACGGCTTCGCCCTGTACGGGAGCGACGAGGGCCCGTACCTCCGCTGGATAGTGGAAAACAGCTAGTCAGGGTACAATGCTGCCGTGAAGCACATGTTCCAAGGACTTGCCCTCATTGCGATTGCCATCGCACTCACGCTCATTCTCTCCTACGTGTACCTGGCGAACCGCGCCAACAACGGCTTGCCGAAGGTGCAGGTCACGATTGGTGAGGCTCAGATTCAGGCAGATCTCGCGGTGGGCATGGTGGCGCGCGCGCGTGGCCTCTCGGGCCGCGCGTCGCTCGCGCCGGGCCACGGCATGCTGTTCTCGTTTGGCAGCGCCGGGTACCACTCCTTCTGGATGTCCGGCATGAAGTTTCCCATCGACATCATCTGGATGCGCGACGGGGTAGTCGTGGGCGTCACCGCAAACGTGGATCCCCAGATTGGCGCCCAGGTGTGGCAGCTCAACACGTACACCCCGCCCGAGCCGGCCGAGGAGGTGCTCGAGGTGCCCGCGGGGTACGCGGCTGAAAACGGCATCGTGCCCGGGTCCAGGGTGATCGTGACGCGACCGGAGTGATCCAAATAAGCAGGGAAGAGTTCGCCCGCCTGGTCGCGGAAGCCTTCGAGAGAATCCCTGAGAACGTGCGGGAGCGCCTCGAGAACGTGGCGCTCATCGCGGAAGATGAGGTCTCAGACGAGCAGAGGCGCGATTTGGGCATGGCACCGGGCGAGCAGCTCCTCGGCCTGTTCGAGGGGTTCGCGCGGGGAGACGAGGTGAGCGCCACGTCGTACCTGCCGCCGAAGATCTCGATCTTCCGAAAGCCACTTGCAGAAGACGCGGAGAGCATGGAAGAGCTCGAGGGTGAGATCGCGGACACGCTCTGGCACGAGGTTGCGCACTACCTGGGCCTCGACGAGGGGGAGGTGCGGCACGCCGAAGATGTGCACGACGCCGCGCACCGCAGGCACCGGACGTAGCCGCAATAAAATTGGTATCCTTATGGAAACACCCCGCCATGAGGAGCAAGCAAAAAGAACAGCCACGGAGCATCATCAGCGACGTCACGCAGCGTGGCGTCCCCGAACCGACTGGCCACGCGGTGGTGAACCTGAAGCCGCACTTTCTGAAGCGCTACCGCTACGCCATTACGGGTGGCCTGGGCGTGATCGCCATTGGCGGCTTCCTGCTCTCCAGCTACTTCTCACAGGCGGCGGCGGTGTACTTCTACCCGGACGCGTGCCTGGGCAACTGGGAGGACGTGCAGAAGGCTCAGGGCAAGCCCGATGCCGCGTCGCCCGAAGAGATTGGCCCCCACAACGCAGCGCTCCTCGACAAGCGCGCCCAGGAAATCTACTGCGGCAGCTTTGAGGGCGAGGTGCCCGAGGGATCTGCCCTGCGCACGCTGTCGCTGAAGCTCTCGTGGGTCGCGTCAGATGAGCGCCTGAAGGCGCCCAAGGTGGTGGTGCCCGCCGAGGTGTCAGGGGACCAGGGGGGCGCGGAGACCACCTTCCCGACGGAGCAGGAGATCCTCGATGACGCGCTCGACGTGCAGTCTCCGAGCTCCGCAGAGTTCGACATCGTGATCGAGGGGCAAGACCAACCCGCGCCAGAGGCGGGGGGAGGTGCGGAGGCGCCGGTGGAACCCGAGGCGCCCGCGGCAGAGCCAGAGCCCGCAGCTCCCGAGGCGCCGGCTGAGCCGACGTCCTGGATGTTCGGCACGCGCGCGCGCGCGCAGGAGGTGCCGCTCGACATCATCTCCGACCCCGCGCCGGCAGAGCCGGAGCCGGTGGCTGATCCCGAACCCGAGCCAGCGCCAGAGCCTGAACCAGTCCTCGAGCCCGAGCCGGAGCCCGTGCAGGAGGAACCCGCCGAGTTGCCGGCCGGTGAGGGGGCGAGCGCGACCGCGAGCTCTTCGCTTGAGGCCGACCCCGCGAACTACGAGGCCATGCTCGCCATCGAGTACTCGCTGGACGGCAAGTCGTGGCTCCCGCTCAAGGAGGTGACCCGCGCCAACTTCGCGGAGTCCATCGCGGTGCCGCTCACGCAGTGGGAGGAAATTCCCAAGCTGCAGGTTCGCGTGTCTCGCCTGAGCACCATCGACGACCTGCCGTTCATCTACCTGGACGGCATGGAGCTCATCGGCGAGTACGACGAGACGGAGGGTATGCCCATGCCGGACTTCGAGAAGGACCAGCTCCTCTCCATTCGCAGCAACGACCGCTACGCGCTCTTCAGCGTCCTGCGCACGACGGACAACCGGCAGGTGCTCTGGCTCTTTGAGCGCACCGAGATTCCCCAGTGGCGCGTCATCGCGACCGATGAGGGCATGCAGCGGGACTCGGTCATCACGCTGCTGGAGTCGCACGTCTTCTGGATGTCCGCGGATGGCAGGGCAATCGTCGGGTACGACGCGGCATCGGGCACGTACTTCAGCAAGACGGTCGAGGCGCGCGCGGAGCAGGGCTTGGAGCTGCCGTTCGGGGAGGGCCGCTACGTGGCGGTGCGCGCCGCCGAGGGAATCGTGATTCGCGACGAGACGAGCCTCGAGGTGACGTCCGGTGACGACGATGCCGAGTTCAGCGCCGCGTTCTGGGAGCTGGCCCGCACGGGCAAGCTGCACGAGCCGTTCGGCGTGGCCAGCAGCACCGAGAGCGTAGCCAGCACCACCGAGAACGTGGCCAGCTCGACGGGTGAGGCAGCCACGAGCACGGGCGACGGAGAGCCCGCGGCAGGGCCCGAGCCGGCGGAGCAGGTGCCAGAGGAACCGGAACCGGTCGACCCACCCGCCGGCGTGCCCCCCGCCGAATGATGGAGCTCAGGGTCAACGTGGGGCGCCTCCGCCGGATCATTTCCGGCGGGGTCACCGCCATCGTCATCGCGAACGTGTTCGCGGGGTGGATCTCGTGGGGCGAGTTCCAGAAGATCGTGGAAGACGCCGTCCTGCCGTACGAGGCGCGCGCGGTCGCGCAGTACACCGCGACGGGCGGCAACCTGGTGACCGGCACGAACACCACGATCGTGTCCAACGCAGCCTCGGGAAACACCGGCTCGTACCGCGGCACGCTCGCGTCTGACAACTTCAGGTGGATCATCACGGCGACCACATCCGGCTTTGACCAGCAGCTCCAGTTCGATGGCTCGCAGCTCAACGGCGCGAACAAGTTCATCGTCGTCATGGAGGCGGCGGCGAGCAACACGACGCTGCAGCGCGTGTACCAGATTTGCGACTGGACCTCATCGACCAACGTGGACAACGCCGCGGACGCGCAGTGCACCACCGGCGGCTGGCGCACCATGAACATTCGCGACGCCGTGCTCACGAGCGCCACCGAGACCGCCTACACCTGGCACATCTACGACGGGTACTGGAACCAGAGCGGATCGGTGAACAGCCCGCTCTCCACGCCGCTGTCCAACTTCATACGCAGCAGCGACGGGCGCATCCTTTTACGTGGCTACGCGCCGACGAACTGCAACACCTGCACGCACACGTTTGACTACGCCCGCGTGGACACGGTGATCGACCCCATATACACGCCCGCGGGTGCCACGAACCTGGGCATAGGCACGGCGACGAACAACTACACCAACGCGACGAACGCGCTCTTCACGGGCCAGTCCGCCTCCGACAACCAGTACGTGCAGTTCGCGGGGACGAGCACCACGACGGCGGACTTCTACCTGAGCTTCCAGAACGTCCGGACGTACCCGGGTGCCAACAAGCTCCTCATGCGATCGGAGACGAGCTGCACGGCGACCGGCATCAACTACCGGTACAAGATCTACAACTTCACCGACACGGCCTGGGAGAACATCACGGCGGCCATAGCCTGCGCGACGGGTGACACGACGCACACCGTTTCGGTGGACACCGCGAACGCCATAGACGAGTACATAAGCAGCGGCGAGGTTCGCCTGGGCCTGGTCGGGCAGTCCAACGCCGCCACGGGCATACGCGTGGACATGATGTACCTGACGGTGGGTTCCGTGAACGACGACTCCGCGCAGTGCGAGATCAGCTTCGGCACGGGCACGGCGACGAACTGCACGAACACGCGCAACATGGACAGCACCATCACGCCCGTGACCTGGCAGCAGACCTCTGAGGCCGAGTCGGCGACGTTCGGGCACGCCTACTACGGGCAGGACAACGACGCGGACGCGAACATCGACCACGCGAGCAGCGCGAACCTCTGGATCCCGGTGAGCATCACCAACCCGGCCCGCGTCACGGCGCTCGCGTACGCGATGAACTGGAGGAGCAACGCGACGACCATGACGACGCAGGGCCAGTTCAAGGACAACTCCGGACAGAACGCGACCATCTCGGGCGGCTGGACCGCGTTCGGCACGACGAACGCGCTCACGACGTACACGTACCAGGACGCCGTGACCAACGGCTACTTCGTGTCGAACCCCGATGACTACATCAACCCGGAGACGGGGGACGTGAACGTGAGAATCAGGACGACCGTCTCGACCGCGGCGGCGGGCGTGACGCGCGACATAGACTTCGTCATGGCTACCGTGCAGTGGGTGGAGACGACACCCTCGCGCTACACGCTCAAGACGAGCAACGTCCCGACGGGGAGCGCGCTGCCCAACGGCACGAACAACACGATCGTCTCCAACGCTGCATCGGGCAACGTCGGCTCGTACTACGGGGCGCTCGCGTCGGACAACTTCACGTGGGGCGTCACCGCGACGACGTCCGGGCTGGACCAGCAGTTCCAGTTCACCACGACCCCCATCAACGGCGCGAACAAGTTCATCGTGGTGTTCGAGGTAGCGGCGAGCGCTACGACGCTGCAGCGTTTGTACCAGATATGCGACTGGGTATCTTCAACCGACGTCGACACCGCCGCGGGATCGAACTGTACCGGCGGCGGCTGGCGCACCATGAACGTACGTGACACCGCCATCACCGCTACCGCTGACACCTCGTACACCTGGCACATCTACGACGGGTACTGGAACCAGAGCGGCTCGGTGAACAGCCCGCTCTCCACGCCGCTGTCCAACTTCATCAGCACGAGCACGGGCCAGGTGCTCATTCGCGCGTACTCGACGACCAACTGCAACACGTGCACGCACCTCGTGGACCGCGTGCACCTCACGCCGGTGGTGGACCCCATCTACACCCCGTCAGGTGCGACGAACCTGGGTATTGGCGCGGTCACCGGTGACTACCGCAACGCGACGAACGCCCTCTTCACGGGCCAGTCCGCCTCGGATAACAACAGGTACGAGGCTGCGGGCACGAGCACCACGACGGCGGACTTCTACCTGTCATTCAAAAACGTTGAGACGTACTCGCAGATGAACAGCATCGTGATGCGTGCGGAGTACAGCTGCAGCGTGGCGAGCAACACGCACCGGCCTAAGATATGGAACTTCACGAACTCGTCCTGGGAAGACCTGAGCACGACCTCGATAGGCTGCTCGACGACTGACGCGACCAACGCGTTTGCCATCAGCAACATCGATGTGAACGACTACATAAGCAGCGGGGAGGTGCGCATAGGCTGGCGGACGCTCGCCTCGGGCACGCAGGCTGTGCGCATTGATATGATCTACATCATGCTGGGCTCCGTGAACACCGACTCGGCGCAGTGCGAGATCAGCTTCGGCACGGGAACGGCGACGAACTGCGTGAACACGAGGACGCTCGACACCACGCTCGGCTCGCCGTCCACCTGGCAGCAGACGTCCGAGGCGGAGTCGGCGACGTTCGGGCACGACTACTACGCGCTGGACAACGACGCGGACGCGAACATCGACCACGCGAGCAGCGCGAACCTCTGGATCCCGACCACCATTCCGACAAACGCGATGCTGTACGGGCGGGTGTACGCGCTCAACTGGAGGAGTAACGCGACGACCATGACGGCGCAGACGCAGTACCGCGACTTCTCGGGGCAGAACGCGACGGTTTCGGGCGGCTGGACGCTCGTGGGTCCGACGAACGCGCTCACGACGTACACGTACGCCGATGCCGTCACGAACGGGTACTTCCAGAGCAACCCGGACGACTACGTGGACACGTACAACGGCAGGGTGAACATGCGCCTGAGGACGAGCGTCTCTACCGCAGCGGCCGGCGTGACCCGCGACTGGGACTTCGCGTTCACGAGCGTGCAGTGGCTCGAGCCGCCCGGGGCGACCCCGGCCATCACTCTGACCTTTGCGACGGGCACCGTGCCGCTCGGCAACCTCACCCCGGGCACCCCGATCTTCGCGACCACGACCGCCACGGTCGAGGCGACGAGCCTGGCGAGCGGGTACGTGCTGCAAGCCAACCGGGCGAGTTCCACAGCCACGATGACGCACACGGACGCCACGACGACCATTCCCGACTACACGGCCTGGAACGGCAGCAACAACTCGACGTCCAGCCCGGGGCTCACCCTGTCGTTCAGGCTCTCGACGTCCACGGCGAACTTCAATTCCACCTGGTGGGGGAGCGGGACGCCCCTGTTCGCAGGGTTCCCGACCACGGCCACGACCATCATGAACTGCGGCTCCTGCACGGACGGCTTCACGACCTCCTCGGTGAGCTACAGGCTCGACGTGCCCGGTACCCAGAAGACGGGTAGCTACTCTGGGGACGTGACTTACACGGCGCTCTCCAACCCCTAGTCTCGCCATGAGGTTGCAAATCGTGAAATGTGGTACAATAACCGGGTACGAACCCCCAGTTAATCCATAACCTGCATGATCAAAAAAGCGATTTCTCTGGTTCTGGGATCCTCTCTCGTCTTGGCAGGCCTCTCTATCGGAGAGGAGATTGTCGGAACGTTTGAGCGAT
>JALHNY010000005.1 GCA_022843285.1 Minisyncoccota bacterium | reverse complement strand
GTACACGTGCCTGTGTCACTCCCCGTCGGGTCGACGAACAACGCGACCGTCGCGCTCGTCTGGTACTCACGCCGACGGAGCGCATCACCGCGCGTGATGCCGTCAGCGAGCACCGCCTCGGAGAACAGCAGCGCGAGCACCAGGAGCAGCTTCATCGCACGGTCGCCTTGTACAGGTCGAGCACGCTCTTCGAGAACACCTTTGCGTCGACCGCTGAGAGCTCGCCGCGCCAGCACGGCTCGGCAAGGCGCTCGAGGCCCGCGTCGGTGACGCGCTCTTCGTAGCCGCACGCGCGAACGAGCACCTCGAGGCCGCCGTCGGGGCGCGTGTTGAACACGGTCTCCGCGTTCGCGACGCGCAGGAGCGTCCCTTGCGGCGTGGTGCGCGAGTTGAGCACGCTCGAGGCGGCGGTCGCCGTGATGGCGCCTGCGAGGAAGGTAGCTGCGAGTTTCTTCTTCATGGTGGTCACTCCTGGCGAAGTCGAGCACGGCCGAGACCAGCTGTGCGGGCGAGGGCGTCAACATTTTCGATGGCGAAGGCGAAGCCCATCGGAGTGCTGGAGCCGGGAAGGTTGGTGCTCACGCTCGTCTGGTACGCGCCATTCAGGTACGCGTAGCACGCCGAGCTGCTCTCACGGCAGTCGATGTCGAAGAGGTACTCGGTGCTCGTCGCGGGCGCGACTGAGAGGTTGCTGCACGTGCACGTACCGCTGTTGCACGCGCAGAGCCGGAAGGCCGTGTCGGGAACGCTGCTCGGCAACGGGTTGTTCGTGTCGAAACGGATGTAGACCGAGCTGCCGTACGGAGAACCCGACGCAGGAATGGTCGAGAACATGCCCGCGTACCACGTGATGTTCGAACTCCAGTTGGCCGAGCCCGTACGAAGTCGGAAGCTCACTACGGGACCGGCCTGTCGCGTGGTGAAAGTCTGCGGAGTCGCTCCTGCGCCTGATGCAGGTGCAGATGTGGTGAAGCCGCCGAAGATGCTCCGCTCTCCACCTGCAGCAGTCGTCACGAAGTTCCGGTACGGCTGCGCAGGGTGCCCCGCGCCAACGTTGACCGTCGCAGCCGCCGAGTCGTTGCAGAACACGGTGACGTCACCACCACCTGACCCGAGGCGACTCGCGTTCTTTCGCAGCACGGGACACGCCGTGAGCTCATGCGTGACTTCAACCTCCCAGGTGCGGCCGTCGTAGACCCAGTCAGGGCCCGAGAGAATCGGTCGAGCCTCCTTGCTGGTCGCCATCATGTAGTGCGTGCCCGAGGCCTGATTGAAGCCGATGCCGCCGTTGCCGGTGGTCGTGCTCGTCACCGTGGTGGTCGCGTTGGTGTTCCCGACCACACGCAGGTTCGCGACGTCGAGTCCTCCAAGTCCATCGCCGACCTCGACTCGAGTGCCGTCGCTCTCGATGTAGTCGTTGACGCCGCTCCCGAGGTCCATGTCGGTCCCGTTGTTCGCGAAGCCGATGCCCGTGCCCGTGCTGCCGGAAATCCAGAACGCGGTGCCGAGGCCTTGCTGGTCGAGCGTGAGCGACGTGCTCGCGCGGACGTTGCCGTAGCCCATCGCGAGCTGCCCGTTGGGCGCGATGAAGAACGAGGGCAGTGAGGACGAGTTTGCGCCGGCCGAGAACGTCAGGTAGTTCTGCGAGTGGATGTTCAACCCTTGAGCGAACGCGCCGTCACCGCCGATGGCACCCGAGTAGTTGTACTCGGTGATTGAACTGCTGTGCGTGCCCGCCGTTCCGGCGCTTCCATTGGCCGCCTGGAAGACGATTTGCGCGTAGTTGTCGCCTGCATCACGTCGGTCCGAGAAGAGGTAGAGGTTCGAGCCTGTGACGCTCGCCGTGTTCTGGATGAACTGCTGCCGAGTCACGGTGCCGGTGTGCCGCGTGTGGAGCGTCAGTGTGGTCCACGGGCCGTTCCAGACACCGTCGCCTGCGTCGAAGACCTCCGTGTAGATGAGCATCGCGGGGTTTCGAATCGGGTCCATGAGCGGGTTCGCGCCCACGTCGGTGTTGTTCGTGTACGCGTTGATTGCGTTCGGCTGCGCCGCCCCGATGCGAACCTGAAGGTCGGTCGGGAAGGCGTAGAAAGCCGCCATGCCGCCGTCGAGGCTCGGCTGAAGGCCTGCATCAATCCAGAAGCCGTCACCCGTGCCGCCTGAGCCTCCGATGGGCGCCCACGCAGTCCCGTTGCTGAAGTACAGCGACCCTGCGGTCTGGTTGTAGACGATGGCGCCTTCGTAGTTGGTCGCGGTCGGCAGCGGCTCCGCCTGGCGATGCATCTGCAAGATGTTGCCGAGGTACGTCGTCTGGCTGAGCGCGCCGAACGCGAGCAGGAGCGCAGCGATGATGAGAGGTGCGTAGCGTTTCATGATGGCCTCAAGGCAGTTGGACCGCAGAACCGTTGGGTCCGATGACACGGCGCGGAGAGAAGGACTGGATGGTCGTCTGGGGGTACGTCACGCCGTCGATGATGTAGTCGTTGGTGACGCCAGAGATGATGGAATTGCCCTCGGGCTCGTACCGACCGCCGTTCGAGACTTCCACGCAAGTCGTTGCCGTCGTGCAGTAGAACGTCGTGCCCTGAAACAACGAGCCGCGCCCGACGGAGAGCGCCGTGTCGCAGCCCACGACTTCGACGGCGGTGTCGGACAGCTCGGGCAGAGAAGAGTTGAGGAGAGTGATTCCGGGCTGAGGGTTGGTGCACGAGACGTACGTGCGCGGCGACTGGAATGACGTCGGCGTCTGCCCCTGAATGAAGTCGATGAAGCTGAGCGCCGGCACAGAACCTCCAGCCCCCGTCGCCACGACGTAGAAGCTTTGCCATGCGGCGGTCTGCACATTCCGAAGCTGGACCACCGATGACGTTGCGCCCGACGCGACCGCGACCCAGCCGTTGGACCCCTGGTTCAACCCGAAAATCGTCGGAGAGGTTGAAAGGACAGAGACCGCCAAGCCTGAAGTCGCTTGGATGTACACCCCGAACAACGTGCCCAACGCGTTCGATGACACCGTGCATCCACTGTTCACGAACCCCGTGCTCCCAACCGACGTCGTCGTGATGCGCGTCTCACCCAAACGAATTCCGCCGCCCGAACTGGCACAGGTCAGGCTCAAGGCAGACCCGCTCGAGGACGCGATGTCGACGCGTCCGAGGTCAATCACGTTGTTGCTGCCGCCGAAGACGTTCCCGTTGATGGTCACGGTCGAGTTGAAGACCGACGCGGGCGTCTCGATGGTGTACCCGCTTCCAGCAACCGGAGCAGTGCCGCCGTAGCGAACCACCGTCACCGTCGTTGCCGTGTTGCTGATGACGACGCGTGACTCGTTCAGTCCGGTACCCGAGGTGATTTTGAAGAACCGCCCTCGGAGGTTGTCGGCCGTCCACGCTTGCGTCGAATCCGTGAGGACGTCGACGGTAGCGTTGCCAGTTGATGCGGCCGTGAGCGTCCCAGTGGCCGTTCCTGTTGCTGGTGAGAACGTGCCCATCACACCCGCGATGTTCACGCGAACGATGCCGTTCCCTGAGAAGACGAGGTTCGTCATCGTGAAGCCGGGGTAGGTCCCTGCGGCTACGTTGATGGTGATGTTGTCCTGGATGAACTTGGGAAACTTCGTGAGCACGCCAGCGACGGTCGCGCACGCTGACGTTCCGGAAGCCGTGCAGGCGTTCGTGTCGCTTCCCGTCGGGTCGACGAAGTACGTGACGGCCGCGAAGGTGCGAAACTGCCGCGTGCGCAGACCGTCACCGCGCGTGATGTCCTGGGCGAGCACGCTCGAGGCGAGGAGCGTGAGGATGAGCACGAAGGTCTTCATGGAGCTCACTTGTGGGCGAAGTTCTTGAGGACGAAGACCGAGTACCGAACAGGCCCCGGCGTCGTCGTGAAAGCACCGCGCACGCGGTACCACAGCCAGGCGGACGGCACGCGCGCGATACGCGACTCCCCGACGGGGATGGCCTCGAAGGCCGAGTCGGGAATCGCCGTGAATGGCGCCTGCCCGTTCACCGACGCCTCGATGGCGGCATTCAGGGGCTCGACGCCATCGTTGATGACCTCGATGACGTGCTCGTCCGAACCCCGAAGGTCGGTGGGGTTGACGATGAGCGTCGGGAGAATGCCGACGCCTCCGTCGACCAGCTCCCGCTCGACTTCAGGGGTGACGTACTGAGCCATTACTGGCACTCGAACGTGGAGACCGGCGTGGCCGCAGCTGAAGCGATGCAGAGGATGTTCGCTGCAGCAGGCAACGTGTACGTGACGCAGTCCCCGGGGGCGAGCACTTCACCGGGCGTAGCGCCGAGCGCGGGCGCGACGCTGTCGGTGCGGCACTTCACGAGCGGAGAGCCGCTGGCCTCGAGCGAGTTGCACACGCGGGTGAAGAGCCGCCCCGCGGCAGCTGTGGCCGGCGTGATGGTCGAGGCCGTGCCGACGCTGGTGTACTTGTGAGGCGACGCTGCGGCGCAGGTGACCGGGTAGGTCTGCAGGCCGCCGTCGATGACGACAGTGCCTCCACCGCCGCCGCCCCCGCCCGGGTTCGAGATGATGAGCTGGCCGAGCGCGTCGACCCGCACCGGGAGGTTGATGCCCTTCGTGCCGCCGTCGGTCGACGCGTACATGAGGACCGCGTTCTGGGCGAACGCTGCTCCGACGCAGGCGTCGTAGAGCGTGAAGAGCACCAACGCGGTGATGGCCTGCAGGAGGACGATGGCGGACTTCTTCATGGTGGGTCTCATTTCGCGGCGAGGAAGACGCCGAGGTTGTGGGCCATGTGCGTGAGGGTCGAGCCCATCAGCCCGTGCTTGTCGTAGGCGGCGCCGTACACCAAACCGCCGAGGGCCGCGTCGAGTTCGTTGCCGGGGTGCATGGCGCCGAAGACGCCCGCCTGGAGGACCCGCGCTGACGTCGAGGCGAGCCCGACGGCGCCGAGGCCCTTCTCGAGCCCCACCCGGAACATCAGCTCCTCGGTGAGTTCACCCAGCCCGAAGTCGTGGTCCAGGTAGTGGTCGCGGCGCGCACCCACGAAGGCGGCCTTCGCCGCTCCCCACGCCAGTGCGCCAGCCACATACCCGAGCATGGGTTGCAGCCTACCCGAGGATGTGCGCAGTCAGAAGGAATGAAGAGCGGCCCGAGTGCGCGGGGCGCCAAGGGTCGGGTCCAATACTCGATGCCCCGGAGGGCGGTGCGTGTAGGCCCCGCGCGGCCGGACCGCTCTTCACCTTCCACGTCTACTTCGCCGAGCTGCTCCTGACAACAGGCTCCTTGCCGGTGCCGCCACAGCGCTCACACTTCACGAAGGGCGTGTCTGCCGCGCTGACGCCTGGCTTCATGTCTGGGTAGCAGCCCATGCCCTCGCAGCGGCCTTTGCACACGGTCCTCGGGTTGGGGCGCGGCGTCCCAGTGGCTGAGTAGCGGTCGACGAAGACGACAGTTTTCTCGCTCATGGATGGGGCCAACTCTATCGAAGGTGCGCGTTGTCTTCGACGCTGTCCCAGTCCGGCGGGGCACGCCGCGGCGTGATGAAGAGCACGAGCCCCAGCAGGCAGAACCCTGCGGCTGACCCCGACTCGTACGCAAGCCGCAGCGACATGCCCTCGGTGCCTGCGCGAACCGCGCACCAGAGAATGCCGAACCACGACGACATGCAGACGTCGCAGGAGAGGGGCCGCGCCTGGAGCCAGCTCGAGGGCCAGGGAAGCGCGCGGAGCAGCTCGATGAGGAGCAGGAAGGCGGCGGCGAGCGCGATAACGGAGAACTCGTTCGACGTGAGCATGGGAGGCTTCCTAGTCGAACACGGCCCCGCGAGGTACCCTCGAAAGCATGGTCTGCATCCCGGTCGCGCCTGAGCTGAAACTCTTCTACGCCGAGCTGCTCAAGCAGGAGGGCTTCCCATACGTGTGGCCCAGCGAAGCGAATCGGTGGTCGGGGAAGGGCCTGCCGAACTCGATGTACCCGACTGGCCGTGACTGCTCTGGCACGGTGACGTCGGCGCTGTTCAACGCGAACTACCGGCCAGACCTGCGCGCCATCGCGAACACCCGATGGATGTGGGCCAACTGGAAAGAAGCGCCCAACCCGCTCCCGGGCGACCTCGCGCTCTACGCCGACATGAAGACGAATGTCATCTGTCACGTGATGACGCTGATGGAAGACGGCCGCGTGTTCGGTGCCGACGGTGCGGGCTCGGAGTGCTACTCGCCCGAAATCGCCAAGAAGAAGAACGCGAAGGTGCAGTGGCGCTCGAGTCCCCACTACGGCGCGCAGCTCAAGCTGATGGGCTTCCGCATCAACCCGCTGAGGAAGACGTCATGACACCCACCAGTCACGCCCTGACGAAACCAGTTCGGTACGCGCTGTACAGCCTCGGTGCGCTCAGCGGTGTCGCTGCGCTCGTCTGGGGCATCTTCAAGCTGAAGTGGACGGCGGAGGCGAAGGTGCAGGAGACGCTGCCCTCGGACGAGAAGTGGGGCGGCTCGCAGGCCGTCGCCGAGCGTGCCTTGCGCGCAGCGGCAGACCTCGGCATTCCGGTCACCTCGCGAAAGCGCGACGACACCGCCACGCTGCTCGTGGGCTCGACGAAGGGCAGCGACCACCACGTGGGGAACCTCACCGCGTACGCGCTCGACTTCGGCACCGCCAAGGCGGGGCTCGCCAAAGGCGATGAGCTCTTCGAAGCCATCAAGCGCGAGTACAACATCCCCACGCAGGCAGGCACGTACACCCGCTACACGATTCTGCAGGACGGCGTGCCGTACTCGATTCAGCTGCTGTGGCGCGTCGAAGGGCACTTCAACCACGTGCACCTGGGCGTGCGCCGCGTGATGCCTTCAGCGCCGGCGGCGGTGTCGGGGTGGGGGTTCGGCGGGGTCGGGCATCTCTCCCTGCATCAACAGCGCTGAGAGCGCCGCGGCGATGAGCGGCGAGCGACGCTGACGGTACGAGAGAGCGTCAGGCTCGATGACCACACCCCTTGAGCGCAGCTCGACGCGGAGCCGCTCTTCCTCGAGCGCCTCACCGTGAGCGCGCTCGACGTCACGACACGGGCAGCGCTTCATCTTCAGACCGCTGCCGCACGGGCAAGGCAGGTTTCGCTCGTCGCTCATGGGTCAGTCCAGGATGAAGCGTTCGCGCTCTTCGTCGGTGGGCTCGACCAGCTCGGCGTCGTCGTCGCGCACGGGCGCGTCAGCCCCTGCGTGCGGCTGGCGGAACCGCAGGTACGACTTCACCACGGGCTCACCGAAGAGCACCGGGTTCCGGTTCATCGCGGTGTTGAGCCGGTGGAACGTTCCGAAGTTGGGGACGGAGAAATTCGCGCCCCACACGAGCACCTCGGCGCGGATGTAGCGGAAGAGGTCTGCGACGATGGCGCTCATCGACTGCACCTCGATGCGATGCTTGTGAGCGAGGTACTTCACCATGTCGCTGTGCATCGGGCCGTAGCGCATGGGCGTGGCGGGCTCCGAGCGGCGAACGTTGGCCGGGGTGACGACGCGAAGTTCACGCACGGAGCTTTCCTCCAATGAGACGCCACACGAAGAACATGATGAGGAAGAGCGTCACCGAGCTTCCCATGAAACACCCGAGCCCGAAGCCGAGCCACGGGTTGGGGCAGGCCCGCGCCTCGAGCATCATGTCGGCCTGCACCTGACGGCAGGTCTCGACGGTGACGAGACGCTCATCCACGCTGCGCCTCTTCGAGCTTCGCGCCCAGCGTCTTGGTGGTGAACTCGGTGAGCGTCGCGACCTGACCTCGAGCCTCGACGGGCACCGCGGTGGACTCGATGACGTTCGCGTAGGCGCGCAGCGATGCGATGAGCAGCATCGCGCGCTCTACGCTGGGAAGTCCCCCCTGGTCGATGACAGCCATGTGCGGATGGAGCGCCAGCGAGAGGTCTTTCGCGATGGCGTTCACGACCTGAACTGACTCTTCGACCTTGGGGTTCGACATCATGCCTCCGACGAGATGCGCTCGACCTCTTCAGGGTAGCTGATGTTCTCAGGGGCGTCGCTGTTCGCCTTCTCGGCGCTCTCGCCGCTGAAGACGCTCAGGCGCTCCGTCTTGAAGATGCGAATGCCGGGGATTTCGGTGAGGCCTGCCTTCACGGCCGCGCGAATCTTCTTGTGGTCGAGCGTGAAGTATTCGTCGGGAACGAGCGCGAAGTCGACGACCTCGAAGTCGCTCACCATCGACAAGCCGGTACCGCCGCCGGAGGCGAGACGGCCGACGACGGTCGCTGCCTCCATGGTGGTCGCCTGCGTGGCCAGCTCGAGCGCGGTGTCGGAGTCGCCCTCTTCTGCCGCAGCTTCCGCCTGCTCGGTGAGCTGCGCCTGCGCCTCAGCCACGGCCTTGGCGGCCTCGCGCTGGAAGTCGAGCACCTTGTTGCGCAGGAGCTCATCGGCAGCCTCGAAGCGTTCCGTTGCGGGGCGGTACACGCTCTCGATGCGCTTCGCGTGGTCCTTGAGCGGCTTCGTGAGGAACTGGCGGTCCGCTTCGAGGCTCTTGAGGCCCTTCGCGAGCTGCACGAGCATCTCCTGCGCGCGAGGCAGCGTGGCTGCCGTCACCTCGAGCAGTTTCACCTGGGCGTGGATGCTGTTCGCCTGCGTGAGGAGCGCGGAGGCGACGGGAGAGAGCACGGGCTCGGGCAGCTGGAGCTTCGCCGCACCTCCCTTCTTCGGCTTCACGACAGCTGCGGCGGGCTTCAGGTACTTCGCCAGCGCAGTGGTCTTTGCCTTCGGAGAAGGGTTGACGATGGTCTTGTGGGGGGTCTTCTTCGGAGCGGTCTTCTTCTTGGTGGCCATGGCTTCTTTCGTAGGGTGCTGCGGGGAATGCGGGGAGTTCAGGTGAACCTCAAGACTGCGCGAAGAACTGCATCACGGCTTCGATGAACGTCGCTGCTTGCGGCGCGACGAGGCCGTTTCCATAGGCGCGCAGTCTTCCCACGCGTTCGGTAGTCCCGTGAGCCAGCGGGAAAACGCCGGGGCCAACTGGCCTCCAGACACCGTCATCGCAGGGGACCCACTCGGCGGAGGACCAAAACCCGCGAGTTGCACCTGATGCCCGAGCTGCGTCACTGACGCGCCGAGCTTCTTCCCGTTCTGCTTCGCCAGGAGCTTGCGCTCGACTGCTTGGGCTGCCGTACCGCCCGGGGTGTTCGCCGTGGGCGTTCCCCAGCCCGAGAGCTTCGCCGCGCCGGCCAGCAGCAGGTTCTTCTTCTCGTGGTTGCCGTGGTCGTACGTGTACTGACCTCGTTGCGTGGTTGGCGTCGGCCAGCCTGAGAGACTCACCATCGCGGCGAGGTCCGGACCCTTCGAGCGCATCGCCTCGCGCTGAGCGCCCTCGAAGGTTCGCACTGCCTTGTCGGCCAGCGACGCCGTTGGAGTCGGCCACCCTGCGAGCGTCGCGAAGTCGTTCAGGTTGCTGCCATGGCGTGTTGGCCCCATTGCGCGCGTCGGCAAACCGCCGCCCGAACCGTCGGCGGCTTGGGGCGTCGGCCATGCTGCGAGTGTCGTAGGCGCAGAGGTAGAGGCGTTGACGGATGTGCGGCGCACCGAAGCCCGCAGCGCAGATATCGAACGCCCCGACGGCGTAGTCCTCTTTTTCCAGGTCAGCTTGTACATCGTCGAGCCAGCCGAGGCCTGCAGGGCTCGCAACCTGCTCTCCAAGGATGACTGGAGGTCGGCACTTCTTGATGAGCTTGAACCACGCGGGCCAGAGATGGCGCTCGTCGTCTTTGCCTTTGCCCCGCCCGGCGATGCTGTACGGCTGGCACGGGCAGCTCCCCGTCCAGACCGGGACGTCGTCGGGCCATCCGGCGAGGCGGAGCGCGTGACTCCAGACGCCGATGCCCGCGAAGAAGTGCGCCTGCGGATGCGACTGGAGGACATTGATGAACTCCTTCGTGTTCAGCATGGTGATGCTCTGCTCGAGGATGTGCCCGGGAGCGATGTGGTCGTTCGCTTCGAGGTTCCGCAGCCACTGCGCCGCGTACGGCTCCAGCTCGTTGTAGACGGCGAGCGCAGGCTGCCAGCCGCCAAGGCCCGTGAAGAAGCTCACCGCGACGCTCGCACGAACGTGTTCGGGTACTGCTTGCAGGCGACGAGCAGACGCTCGAGCCAGGGAAGGAAGTCGTCGTAGATGCCCCATCCGTTGGGGGCGTCGTGCTTGCGGTACTTCTCCGGGTCCGCCTTCATGTCGGCGATGCCGCGCTCCAGCACGACCGCGAGCTGCCCTGCCGTGAAGGGCTGAGGCTGATTCTCCGGGAACCACAGCACCTCGTAGAGACCCGCAGCCTCGGCCATGCCTCCGAGGTTGTGGGTGATGTTCGCGTCGTACACTTCTGGGGTCCGCGTGACGGGCCGAACGTGGCCGCACTCGCGGCACGCTTCGTCCGACGTTTCAGGTTCCTGCTGCAGGTAGAGGTCGAGGCTCACGGCTTCACCACGTGGAGAGGGAGGGGTTTCTTTTCGTCGAGCATCTTCATGGCGCCCTGGAAGTCGTCGTTCGAGATGAACTTCCAAAGCTGGACACCGAGCGCCTGCGCAGCCTCGACGGTGGGCTGAATGACGCGAATCGAGAACGCGCAGCCGGTGCCGTCCTTGCGCCGCTCGAACGCGAGGCTCACCACGTAGCGGGTGCCGGTCTCTTTCCCCTCAACCTTGATGCTCGGCACCGCTTCGACCTTCGGGCCCAGCTCGAAGATGGGGAACGCTTCGGTCTCGATGAGGCGCTGCGCCTGCCACGTCGGCCGACCGGGCTTTCCGCCCACTGACCAGACCCAGTCGTTCATGGCGCCAACCAGTAGCCGAAGAGCGCGCTGACCGTGAAGATGGCCAGCACGATGCCGATGAGGACGAACGTGGCCTGCTGCATCTCGTGTTCACCGGGTTCCACGGTTGACCTCCTTGCGAATGACGTCTGCGAGGTGGTCGAAAGCCGCTTCGATGGCAACCAGCGAAGCGGTGACAGCCCTCTTGCCCTTGCGCTCCTTCATGGCGTGAAACGACGCGAGAACGGCCTTCGTCACGCGGACCTGCGCGGCGCCCTCACGCGAAGACACTTGTCTCTTTCTCATGAACGACCCTCCGCTACAGCAGCGTAGAGGCGAGCGGCGCGGAGCAGCTCTTGGTTGAGGCGTTGACCCCGTTTGTCGTGGTCGTCCCCGTCGACGAGCTTGTGGCCCGCGAACTTGAGCGCCGCGCGACGGAGCGCGACTTCGGCCTTGTGGTTCTGAGGGCTCTTGATGGAAGGCTTCAGCCGGAACTCCTTCGGCAGCTGCTTCCGGCATTCAGGGCAGGTGATTTCTTTTCGCTGGTCCACGGTCTTGTACCCCCAGTTCGACTTCTCGGTGTACGGCTTCGACAGCACCCACCAGCGGCGGCTGAGCGCCTTCCCGCAGTCGGTGTCCTTCCGCTTCGGGTGTTTGCCGTGAATCATGAGCGGCCTTGTCCTACGGCTTCGGCTTTCTTGTCAAGCTCTTCTTGACGACGAAGCGCTTCACGATGCGCATCACGACCTTCACCTGGGCCGTCGTGAACATCCGAATCGAGCCCGTGCCTGAGCCCGGGCGCTCCTGCACCTGAGCGTGGAGGCTCGTCTCGATAAAACGTAGTCGTAAGTCTTCGGTGTTGAGGCGAGCCCGAACGTCGTCGACGCATTTGCGCATCTTCATGCTTGTGCTGCTCCTCTCAGGACTTCGATGGTCGTCTTCTTCTTGCACTTCGGACACGTACCGCCCCACGTCACGGCCTTCTTCGTTCGCTTCACCGGCTCGACGTCGAAGAGCTCGCGGCACTCGCACCGCGCCTGCACCGGCTTCCACCGCGCGGCCTTCTTCACCTCGACCGGGAGGTTCCAGTGCTCGAAGCCCTTGGGGCTCTGCTGAGCCAGCTCGGTGAAGCGTTTCTTGAACGCGTCTCCCGCCGTCTTCGGCACCTCGAAGAGCAGCTCGTCGTGGACCTGCGCGAGCTGGTAGAGCGGGCGCTTCTCGCCGGGCATCGTGTAGCCGTTCCATCGACCTTTCCCAGCACCGAGCGACTCGATGATGCGGCGGTTCGCGAGGCCCACGATGTCGGCGCCGGTGCCCTGGTAGGGAAAGTTCTGCATCGCGCTGGCCTCGGGGCTCTGCTCGTTCCACCCCTGCGCCTTCTCGAAGAAGTAGCCGCGGCGCTTGAGCACCATCGTGTCGATGAAGCCGTAGCGCGTACCCTGCTTCACGAGGCCCTCCTGAAACGCGAAGAGGCCCGGGTACGCCTTCCGGTAGTTCTTCATGCAGACGTCGAACGTCTTCGGGTCCATGTCGGGCAGCTCTTCTCGCACCTGCTGGAACACCGTGGCGTCGCCTGCGCCGTACGCGACGGCGTACGCGAAGACCTTCGCCGCCCTATACATGCCGGGGTTCTGCTCAGCGGCTTCCTTCGTCTTCGGCAGGCCGAAGATGTTCCCCATGTTCACGATGTGGGGTTTGGGGCCCGTCTTCGCGTCGTACTCGACGAACGCCTTCACGAAGTTCGGGTCCTGGCTCATGAAGGCGCCCTCGCGCATCTCCAGAGCGTCCCAGTCGCCGTAGACGAACTCGTACTCGTCCTCGGGGATGTACATGCCGCGGATGTCGGCGGGCTGGTTCTGCATGTTCGGCCGGCGTGAGGCGAGGCGGCCGGTGGGCGTGACATGCACCGCGAAGGACGCGTGCACACGGCCGTCGAGCAGAATCTCCGGGTACAGGTACGTCGAGTTCACCTTCGACGCTTCACGCCACATGAAGAGGTAGTCGAGGAACGCGATGCCCGGGTGGTTGCCCTTGGGGAACTGCGCGATAAGGTCCTTGCGGGCCTGCGTGAGGAACTCCTTCGCGGTGCTCACCTCGCCGGTCGCCGTCATCTCGGTGAGCGGCACGTTGAGGTGGTTGAGCAGCAGCCGCAGCTGGCGGAGCGAGCCGGGGTTGAAGACCTCGCTGACCGTCCCGTCGGACTCGAGCCGCTCCTCGGCGGCCTCGGAGAGGAAGGTCGTCAGCGCTTCGAGGGCGGCGGTGTTGCGCGAGCCGCTGAGCTGCGTCTCGACGATTTCGCGCATGAGGGCGAGTCCCTTGCGCGCGGCCGTCTGGTACTTCAGGCGGAAGAAGTCGAGCGCCTCCAGGTCGATGCGCATGCCGCGCTGCGACCACTGCTGGCACTGCTGCTCCTGCCAGAGGTCGTGCTCATAGATGACGGCGTCCTCGGGGCGCGCCTCGAGCAACTCCTGCTCCATGATGGAGTTGATGAGCCACGTCGTCTTCACGTCGCGCGCGCAGTACAGGTACAGCTCGGCGTCCGTCTCAGCGGCCCATGAGTCGCCGCCGGCCGTCGCCTTGTAGTACGGGATTTCGGTGTACAGGCTGGCCATGAAGCCCAAGCCGTGGGGCAGGTACGGGCGCAGGATGTGATGGAGCAGGATGGTGTCTTTGCCCATCGGCACGTCGTGGTTCCAGCGCGCGGTGAGCACCGTGCGGTCGTACTGGCCGTTCTGTGCGAGCGGCGCGGAGCGCTTCCAGAGCCGGGTGAGCGCGTCCTTGATGCGCTTCTCTTGGTCGTTGCCGAAACGGCGCTTCCACACCGCGCGGTTCTCGATGCGGGTCTCCATCTCACCGGTGGAGCGGTCGACGACCTCGCGGAAAGTCACCTCGTGCCGGTCTCCGGAGCGGTACAGCAGCGGCACGGTGAGGCCCTTGGTGCCGTCGTAGAGCGCGAGGCAGCGCAGGTCGCATTCGAGAGGGTGACGGCCGTCGGTCTCGACGTCGTACGCCACCCTGCCCCGCATGGAGTCGATGACCCGCACGACGTCGTCGGCCGCCATCGGCTCCCAGAAGAGGTCTTCGTCGGACCACTTCGGGAGCCACCCCTTCGAGAGGTTGTGGGCCTTGACGAAGTCGCTCTTCATCACGCCGGAGAGGCGCGCATTGTTCCGCTGGATGAAGCCTGGGTGGTAGGTGCCGAGGGTCAGCATTGCGTCAGGTCTTTCTCACGTTTCTTCGAGTGAGCGTGTGAGCCATCTTCATCGCGCGCTCACGGCCGGTGTGCGCTTGATTGACGGTGAGGCCGAGGTCGTTCCAACGCCCTGCGCGCAGGGCTTGGTTGGTGTCTTCGTGAATGAGCTTCTCGATGTCTTCGCGGTACTCGACCGCCTCAGCGGCCCACTCGATGTTGTTCGCCAGCTCGTGGAGCCCGTACTGGCGGAGCAGGTCCTCGAGCACGCCTTTGATGCGGCCGTCCATCACTTCCCGATGGGATGCAGTTCGGCCGGACGGAAGCGAGGCTCGCGGTCTTTCATCGGCGTGTTCTCAGAGAGGTCGCGCCAGAGGAAATTCTCCAGTGTGCGAACCCACACCCGGCGCTCACCGTCGTACGCGCTCTGGTACGCGATGAGCGTCTCCATCGTCGCCTCGTCGGTGGCGAGGTGGAGAACGGTGTACGCCTTGCCGCTCTTCATGTGTCGCCACGTCTCGCCGGGAAGCGGAATGCGTTTTCCGTTCTGCGCGCTCCACGTGTCGGGTGACAGGGTGAAGAACGATGGACCTTCAGTGGTGCCGCTCATGACGCCCTCGGGGGCCAGTCCCAGCTGTACGAGTGGTGCACGCCGTCGGTGTGCTCGATGAGCGTGATGAGGCCGGGCTCGGTCGGGTGGAGGCCCTTGAGCTGAATGCCGCAGGCCTCGGGGCTGAACGCCGCCACGTCCATCTGGTCGTCGGTGACGCGGTAGACGATGGCCGGGAAGATGATGGCGGTTTCATGCTTCCCGAAACCCGTCTCCCGGTACTCCGTGATGTGCAGCACGCGACCGATGGTTGGGCGCTGTGGCGCCGGAGGCGTCTGGGGCATGAGCTTCTGCGCGACTTGGGCGGCTGCAGAGAGTGCTCCCTGCTGCTGCTCGAGGTTGAACAGCTGCTGCGACTTGACGGCGAACGCAGCGAGCAGGTTCTGAAGCGCTTTTCGCGAGACCGCGACGTACGGCGAATGGGGGAAGGGGAAGGGGGAGCTGGAGAGTTCGCGCGCCGTGTCAGCGAGCTCCTGCAGCTCCTTGGGCGTGACGAGGTCCTTCTGCAGGTCCTTCATGCATGCGGCGCACGACGTGAAGGGCACGTTGCGTTTGCACCAGCCGTTGATGTCGACGTCAGTCATCGAATTGCTCCTTCTCCTTGGTCTTCGGCTCTGCGTTCAGCGTGTCGATGAGGGTCTGCGCAGCGTCGGCGAGCTTCGCCCGCCACTTCAGGTACGCGATGCGTTTGGGCAGCTCGGTTTTTGAGAGCTTCACCTCTTCTTCGGAGACCGAGCCGTGGCGCCACTCCGGGTCGTCCTGCCAGACCTTCCCGTTCTTGACCCAATGAGCGGGCTGCTCCGTCAGCGCGTGGAGCTTGCGCCGGAAGATGCGGTTGGCCTCGTCGTCGGCGAGCTGCACCTCGGTGACGATTTTGACTCTCATCGGATGGCCTCGAGTTCGTCCGCGATGGCGCGGAGCAGGTAGACGGTTGCCTTGCGCTTCGAGCGAGAAACGGCGACGAGGTTCACCACGCGCGTGCGGAGCGCCTGGAGGCCCTTGAGCTGGTCCATGTCGTCTTCGGGGAGCCCGATGCCGAGCTTGCCGGAGATGCTGACGACGCGGGCCGTGAAGTAGTCCCCGCTCGGTTCGACCATGAGAGAGATGTCGGAGATGACGGGGAGGTCGGGCGTGCTCACGGTGAGCACCTCGCGAACTTCCCATCAGCCGTGAGGAGCGGTGTCGACGGCGCGCACACCGCTTCGATTCCTTCGCGGTAGCCCCGTTCTCGAGCCCGCCCGCCTTCACAGGAGCTGCCGACAATGGCCCCTATGACGAACAGCCCGACGACAATCACGACGACGAGGAACATCGGAGGGTCAGATTCATCGCTCATCGCACCCTCCCCGGCTTCGCCACTTCGGGCAGCTTCGGGAGCCCGTCGATGATGGCCTCGCGGCACCACGCGGGGATGAGCGAGTCGTCGCGCTCGGCTTCAATCAACAAATCTTGGTCGAGCACGTACGTGGCCGCGAAGTCGTTCTCATCGCGAATGGAGCGGCCGGTGCCCTGGAGGAACTTGGTGTAGTTCAGCCAGCGGTACCACTGCTTGTCGACCTTCGCGCGGGCCGCGATTTGCCCCTTGAAGAACGCGCGAGGGATGGCCGGGATGATTTGGAAACGCGACGCGTCGCCCTTCAGGTCGGCGCCCTCCCACATGCCCGGCGCGGCGAGCACCGTGGGGGACCGGCTGTCGATGTGCTCCTGGTACTTCTTGAGCCGCGTGTCACCGCTCGCCGTGATGATGCGCACCGCGTTCGCCGGAGAGAGGCCCTTCTTGATGGCGTCGAGCATTGCGTTCGAGGGCACCAGCAGCATGCCCTTGTCCTTCGCGTGGAGCGTCATCAGGCGGTCGATGAGCTTGAAGGCGATGGGCCAGCTCTCGTCGCGCGACTTGAACGTCATGTCGAGCCGCGTCGCGAAGATGGGGCGGTTCTTCGCGGGGAATGGCGAAGGGACGACGATGTGCTCTCCGGCGTCAGCGTCGAGTCCGAGGTTCATCACCATCTGCCACGCCGAGAGGATGGTGCCCGACATGAAGATGTTGAAGTCGGCCCAGCCGTGAAGCTGCGGGCCGTACGCAGCGACCTTGAGGGGCTTCATGATGAAGCGCGAGGGGTCGAGCTGACCACCGCGCAGCTCGGGGCGCTCCGGCACCCAGTCGTCAGTCTCACGGCGCGAGAGGGCGCTCAGCGCGGCCAGCTGGAACAGCTCGAGCCGCTCGCGCTCGTTCGGGTCGACGGTGGCCTTCAGCTCCTTCTCGACGGCCGGGAGGATTTGACCCTTGAGCAGGTCGAAGTACGGCGTGGGGTCCGACTGCGTGTCAGGCAGCGGCGACGCGATGGCGATGCCGAGCTTCGAGAGGTCGACGTCGAGTCCCATCTGCTCGAGGAGGAACGCCTCCATCGTGTGGGCTTCGTCCCAGATGGCGACGTCACGTGCGGCGGGGCCGTCTTCGGGCGTCGAGTTCGCTTCGAACGCTTCCATCGCGCGCGTGTACCCGGGGCCACCAGTGTTCGCGAGGAACGAGTGGTAGTTGCACACCATGTGCGGCGCCGCGAACGCCTGGACCTTCGCCGTCTGGTACGGGCAGTCGTTGCACTTGAGCTTGAGCGTACGACCGACAGCGCACGAGCCGCCCGCTTTGTCGCAGCGGTACTTCCCGCGGCCCTTGAGCGCTTTGAGTCCGTGCTCGGCAAAGTCGCGCATGTACTGGTCCTGCAGGTGCTCGGTGAGCGTCACCATGAAGGTGTTCCCGCCGGCCGCCTCGATGGCTCGCGCGAACGCCACGGCGATGCCCGACTTGCCGGTGCCCACGGGCGCCTCGACGAAGACGTACTTCGCGCCCGCGTTGTAGAACTTCACGAGCTCTTCGAGGGCGTACTTCTGGATGTCGCGCACCTTCGGGAACGGGAAGAACTTCAGCACCGCTTCGGCGGTGAGCTTCGGCCGCTTGTAGAGCTTGGGGGGCGTGAGGACCTTGAAGGTGGTTTTGCTCTCACCGTCTGTCGCGATGACCTCAGGCTCGGACGCTTTCTCGGTCGGCGTACGGCCCGTGCCCTCCCACGGAATGACCTCGACGCCTTTGTTCTTCGGACGCTTCTTCAGGGGTGCTGCCTTCTTCGCTGCCATGTGCTGCTCCTCGTAGGTGGACTTCACTCTTGTCGACGACGCGCTTCCTCGAGCGCCTCATCCCAGCTCGCTGCAGCGGCCACGATGACGAAGCGGGGGAGGCCCCGGTCGACCTTCGTCATCACGCCGACCCGAAACGGAAACGCTTTGCTCTTCGCCTCTTCGACGTCGGCGGCCGGACCGAGGATGGCGCGCGCCTGGCGTCGGGCCTCGTAGTAGGTCACGCCCGCTGCTTCCTCTTCGCCTTCACCGGAGCGGTCTTCGCGGTCTTCACCACGCCTCGAACGCCGCCCTCAGGCGCGCAGTACAGGTCGAGCCACTCCTTCGCCTTGAGCCGCTTTCCGTTGGGGCTCTGGCTCGGAATGGGGCGCTTCTCGGGGCGACCGTTCCAGTCAGTGTAGCCGCGCTTCTCGGTGATGCCGGTGGTGCCGTGGAGCGCGAGCATTCCCGTGTTGCCGGTGTAGAGCACCGCCACCGGCGGCACCGAAGGCTTCGAGCTGATGATGGGCGTCTTGCACGCGCAGCGCTCGGCATCAGGCCCTGCGAGAAACTGGTGGCACGCGCCGCACTTCGGCACGCGGAGCGCGGTGAGCAGCCGTGGACGGCAGCAGTCGACGGGGTCCCGGAAGTCGTTCTTGAGCAGCTTGCGCTGCACCTGGAGGAAGCTCTTCAAGTCACCGTCGGGCGGAAAGCACATGACGGCGTTGTCGAGCCACACGTGCTTGCGGAAGAGCCCCAGCTTCTGGAGCATCAGCTCGAGCGTCTCTCCGCCTCGAGCGAGGAAGGGGATGCCCCGGTCGGCGTCCTTGCCCGAGGGGTAGTCGCCGATGATGGCGAACTTCGCGTTCGGGTCCCCGTCACCGAAGACGGTCGGACGGTTCTTCAGCGGGCACTCGGAGCACTTCGCGCCCATCGCCTCGGGCCCTCGCGGGTGCGGGCGCGTGAGGCGCACGTCATCGTCGGAGTTCTTCACGGCGAGGGGACCTTCTTCTTCGTCTTCACCGCCTTCTTGGCGGACTCAGCCAGGTCTTCGGTGAAGACGGGGAGCACTCCGGTCGTCGCGACCGTGCGGAGCGACGAGAGCAGGTCGAAGATGAGGGCGGTTTCCTTCTTGCCCCGCAGGCCGAGCAGCCCGGTGTTGTGGGCGTCCCAGATGACGATGTCGATGCCGTGCGATTTGACGAGACGTCGGATGTACGTCGTCACATCGGTGTTGGTGAGCTTCTTCATCGCTGGCTGCCTCTGTACTGACCCCGGGGAAGCCCGGGGTTGATGACGCGGTCAAGGGACGCGAAGACGTTGTCGTGCGCGACGGTGTCCAGGTCGTTCAGGACGTCCACCGCGTCGAGGAACTTCTTCACCTGCGCCTTGGAGAGCATCAGGAGAAGGTCACGCTCGGGGCAGCTGGAGAGTTCAGCTGTCGCCGCCCGGAAGTATCCGAGGCAGCGGCCTTTTCGAATGGCCTCCAACTGCATGAGGGCGGTCTTCTGCTTCAGGGTTGCTTTGGGGAACTTCGCCATTGGTGTTTCTCCTCGTAGAAGGAGTGGGCCCGGCAGGAATCGAACCTGCTTGAGCTTGCGCTCACCGGGTTTACAGCCCGGCGCTCAGTCCAGTAGAGCATCGTGCCCATCGAATCCCCGGTCTCGTCGGGGGGCGCTGCCTGTACGGTTCCCCTGCAGACGGGGCTACGAGGAGCTGAAGTCAGGGCGAGATGCGGGGGAGCACCTCAGGGCCTGCTTCATGGACTGACCGACTCAGCCTCGCTCTTCCTGTTGGAGAGATGCCCGTTCGAGAGACGCTCTACGGGACCGAGAACGGCCGGACACATCAGACCGGCACGATGCTTCTCTCACCGCGTCACGCCGAGCATGCCTTCTCGGAACCGTGACACGAATTCTTCAGCGGCGGGGCGGCTTCGAGGGCGTCTCGGTCGTCGTCTCAGCGTCGCCCGACGTCTCGCCATCCTCGTCGGCCTTGGGGAGCTTGCCGCTGCGAGCTGCAGCCAGCCACTCCTTCGCCTTCTTGGGGAGCTTGTCCTCGGTGACCGCGACGGCCTGCACCTGGGTGCGGAAGTCGCCGTTCTCGTCCGGCTTCGAGCCCTTGTCGACCCAGATGAAGGCTTCCTTGTTCTGGAAGATGCGGGGGTCGACCTTCTTGCCGTCCTTCGGCCACGGCAGGTTGAACCCGGCGTACAGCTTCTTCTTCACCATGCCCTGCATCATGGCGAACTTGTCTTCGTCGTCTTCCTTCGCGCCGAAGTACGTGCGGTCCTGCATCAGCTTCTTGCCCTGCTTGCTGACGTTGAGCTTGTCCTTCTTGGTGACGGCGAGCGTCAGCACGATGCAGCCGCGCTGGGGCTTCGGGGGCGTCGCGTTCGCGTCACCGGCGCTCTGGTCGGTGCCGCTCTCGGTGACGACGATGTGGTACACGCCCTTCGGCGTGCCGCTCGAGGTCTTGCCGCCTGCGATGATTTCGACTTCCGCTTTCCCCGTGTTCTGAATTGCCATGATGGTTGTGTCCTGGGTGTTGGTTGTTGGTTTGGGTGTTGACCTGATGTCCGACTACGTCGTCGGTTTTCCCGGGGGCGGCCCGGTCCGTTCGCCGAGGAGACCTCGGATGAATTCGTTGACGTCGAGCGCGAGCTCCTCGAGCTGCTCTTCGACCTTGAGGTTGATGAGGGAGACGTTCGGCTTCGTGAGCGTCTGGACGATGCGGCCCTCGTCGATGGTGACGAGCGCTCGGCCGTCGTAGATGAACTTGACGGTCTTCGAGGGCAGCTGAAACGCACCACCACCGTCAGAGGCGAGCTTCACCTCGAACTCCAGGTGCGTGACCTTGACCGAGACGGAGTCACTCATCGTCGAGCAGCCCCTCGGCGCGGAGCAGCACGCGGATGTCGCCGGGCCACTTCGTGCGGTCGCGGTTCTTGAGCTTCAGGCTGGCGACCGCGAAGTAGCCGTCGACGAGGGACTTCGTGTGGAGCACGTCCTCCTCGAACTCGACGATGCCGTCTTCGCGCGTGTACTTCGTGATGGTCTCGGACTCCTTCACCGTGCCGTCGTCGGGGAGGATGGTGAGCGTCTTGAGCAGGAGCCAGTTGCACTTCCGGCCGAACGCCATGCTCATCTGACCGCCGAGGTTCAGGCCGCCGAACTCGCCCTTCTTCTGCTTCTCGTGCAGCTCCTTGCTGTGCGCGATGCAGAAGACCGTGACGTACTTCGAGACGCTGGCGATGAGGTCGAGGAACTGGAGGAACGTGGCGTTGAACTGCATGTAGCCGTTCGAGTCCCAGCCTTTGAGCTGGCCCAGGTACGTCTGACCGGTGGCCGCCGCGACGTCCGTTGCGTGCCACTCGTAGAACTGCGTGAGGGAGTCGATGATGAGGTAGTCGATGCCGAGAGACTCTGGGCCGTTCGCCTCGACGAGGTCGAGCAGCTTCTTCATCCACTCGTTGGCCATCTCCACCGACTTCATCTCGTAGAAGTCGGTCGAGTCAGGCATGCGGTCGAGCGCCTCGAGCGTCGCAGCGCAGTTCGAGTCACTGACGAGCCACTTCGTGCGGCCCATCGGGAGGTACGCGACCGAGGTCGTCTTGCGACACTTCGGGGGCCCGTAGATGCCGATGAGGCGAGTCTTCACGGCCTTCGTTCCGCCTCCGGGTGGGAGGTCAGAAATGCTCGCCGCCGGCGCCTCGCGCGCCGGTTCCTTCGACTTCTTCGCTGCCATGTGGTGTTCCCCTCGTAGGATGCTGCAGGACTAAATGGGTTTGGTTTGGCTGCTGGACTGTCCAGCGGTGTTCGGTGCTGCTGTGTTCGACGCGCTTCTATTGAGATGTGAATTCTGTGTCAAGCGCTACTTGATTTTATTTTCGAGGTGAGGCGTTTTGAGCACCTCCTTCTCAGCCGCCGTCAGGCGCTCTTCGAACGTCATCGTTGGCGCGCGCTTCTCGCCGAACTTCTGCTTCGGCTTGGCGACGTACTTCGGTTGCGCAGTCTGCAGCAGCACCTCGAGCGCGTCGGCGAACACTGCGACGGACTCAGGTCGGAAGTAGCCGCTCTTGATGAGGTGCTCCTGGACTTCACGGGCGAGCAGCGGTCCCTTCGCGGGGCGATGACGCTGACCGAGGTTCTCGGTTCGATTGAGATGGTACTCGCGCGCGAGCCCGAGGAGTTGGTCTGCGACGCTTCGAGTCGTCATCGCACGATTCTCTGCACCGATTGTTGGAGAAACATGCGCATCACGGTCTCAGGGCTCGCGCCGTACCGCTGACCGAGGAAGGTCATTTTCACGCGCTCACGAGCTGGGCCCTTGAGCACGCGGTACATCGCATCGACATCGATGATGAGGTGGGGGTGCTGAAGATGCGGATGCGCGAGGCGTACGCGACGGTGAGGTCGAACGATGCGCCTTGGAGCGCGCTCGTGGAAGCCGTTGGGGTGCGTCATCGGTAGGTCCTGTTGTCCGTCACCCACTGGCGCACGCCGCAGCGCGTGCAGGTGCGCAGGTACTTCCGAACACCGGCGCCCGCGAAATACGCGCCGTGAGTGAGTTCGTCCATGAGCGTGGTGGTCGTGATGGGCCGCCAGTGGTGTCGACCGAGCTTCTGACAGCGACGAATGTTGCTGCTGCGGTTCGGGCGACTCACGTCTTCTTTTCCTTCTTCTTTGGCTCGGGGGGCGGAGGACCGAACACGTTCTGCGCCTTCAGCTCTTCGATGGTGGCCTCGCGGTCGGGGCTGCCCCGCAGCACGTTGTGCACGAGCATCAGCGTGAGCTCACGGAGGAGGACGGCCTTCCAGAGCGGCGGCAGCTCGGACCAGTTGTGGGGCCACGTGATGCGGATGCGCCCGGAGACGCGCTCGAGGTCCGCCTCCTCGCCGGGCGCAGGAATCTTCACGAGCGTCGGGTGCTCGACGCTGACCTTGAGCATCTTGAGGCGCTTCATTTCGAACCCCCTACGTACTTCTGCCAGTTCATGAGTGCCTCTCCCTGAGTGCTGCGAGTGCGATGCGCGCGGCGCCGCTGTTGAGCAGTGCGTGCTCCGCGTCCTGGAACGAAACACCGGAGGAACCGCGGGCCACGAGCGAGCGCGTCTCGTCGCTCATCTCGACAATGTACGTCACGACGGTTTCGTTGCCGACCGGCATGCTCTGCAGTGTGTAGCGGAAGTCGAACCGCAGCACGCTGTGCGGAATGGGGATGGTGGGGTTCACGGTTTCGTCTCCTGCCGCCACTCACCAGGGCGCGGTCGAGCGCTGTCGACCTCGAACCATCGTTCGCGGTGGGCGAGGAGCCGCATGCGGTACTCGTGGCGCGTGCGAAGCCACTCGACGAAGAAGTTCGACTGCTTGTCGGGCGGAACGTACGTCCCCACGTGACCGATGAAGATGCCGAGGATGAACGCGGCGAGCACCCAGGCCAGCGTCATCATGGCCGCAGCCTCGGACATCACTCCTGCCCCTCGGAGCCGTCCTTGCGGGAGAGGTACTCGGGGCTGATGACCTTGAACTGCAGGCGCTGCTGCTTCGTGCGCACCATACCGTCGGGCGCCGTGTCCGTGAGCGTGACGACCTCTTCCAGCTCAGGCCGCACGACGACGCCTTCGCGCATGTTGGGGCCGAGCGTCGACAGGCCGGGGGCGAGTTCTCGAGCACGGACGACGGCCTCCTTGAGCGTGAGCAGGCCGGTCTGTTGCAGCGCCGGTGCGACCATCTCAGGCACCTTCCGGCCCAGTGAGGCGATTTCGAAGAAGCTCGACCAGCCCAGGAACGTCTGGAGGTCGCCGTCGTAGATGTCGAAGAGCCGAAGCGTGGCGAGCTTCGGGGAGCCGTACTTGAGGTCCTGCGTAGGCCCGAACACCTCGCCGTAGAACGTGAGCGAGCTGCGCGTGAAGCCGTGCTTGTCGGCGTAGTCGAACATCGAGCAGAGGTAGACGTCGTACGTCTTGAGCACCTCGTGCCACCACTCGCCGGGCTTGTCGGCGCACTCGTCGCGGAGCCATCGCGTGCGCGAGCCGACGAGAATCTTCCCGTCGGTCGTCATGCACATGCGAAAGTTCATGCCGTGAATCTTCTCGGAGATGACCCACTGACGCTTCGTGGTATCCGTCTCGGCGTAGCGTGCGAAGCGCCACGCGTTTTCGACGTCGTACGCGGGCACGCTGCGTACCTTCAGGGGAACTTCGTCGGCCGCTCGCGCACGTGGGTAGTCGGTGTGGCCCTGCGTGACGACGGGCGTCCACTTCACGGTGCCGAGCACTTCGCTCATGTCGGTGCCGACGGGCATCGAGCTGAACTGGGGAGGGAGGGGGAGCAGCAGACCGACCGAGAGCTGCCCCCTCAGCTTGACGCCGCGCAGGAGGAACATGCCGGGGAAGCGTCCATTCGGACCGTCGGCGAGCTTGGCGAGGTGAGCGAACTCGGGCCGCGTGGTGTCGACGAGTGAGTCGGCCGGCACGAAGATGGCGAGGTCGTGCAGCTGGAAGCTCCCGCGCTTCACCTGACACGGGCCCTGGGGGCCGTCCCAGATGTCGAGGGTGTCGCTGTTGGGGTTGGGACGAAGATTGTCGATGACCACGACCGGATTCGCGAAAGTGCTCATGCGCGACTTCTACGGGACGGGCATTCCACCTGTCAAGCAGAAGTTGACTAGCGGAGTGCCTTGCGCAGCTTCGACAGGAAGTTCTCGTCGCCCGGGTCAGGCAGCGTCGTGACGCGCACCTTCTCCCTGCGAGCTTTCTTCTTCACCGTCACGGCGGTCACGGGGCGCAGGGCACAGAACTTCTGGTGAGCTCTTTGCCACGCGGAGCTGGCTCCGACTTCGACGCTGCATGCGGGGCAGGTGAACCAGTGTGTTGACGGCATCGTTGTCCTCGAAGGCGCGGGCGCGTTGAGTGAGGTTGGGGATGATGTACATGTCGAGGAGCTGACGCACTCGTTCGCGCGTGACGTCGAGCTGGTCACCAATCTCCTCGAGTGTCTTACCCTGGAATCGCAGCGTGATGACGCGCTGGTGGTGCTCAGGCAACGTCGCAATGAGGCGGGCGAGGATTTTCTGCTCGCTCTTCTCGACGAGCTGCTCATCGGGGATGGGCCCGTTGTCCTCGAGCAGGTCGATGAATTCGGTCTGGTCGTCGGGGAGCTTCTTGTTGAGCGACACCGTTCGACGGCTCGCGACACCCTCAGCGGTCTTGGGCCAACGCTGGCGTGTGAGCCGTGCGCGAATCCACCACCCGGCCCAGGTCCCGAAGGTCGTTCCTGCGTTCAACTTGTACGTGTCGATGGCCCGCATCAATGCGAACACGGACTCACTTTGGAGGTCTTCGGCTTCAGCTTCCGAGCGGGGGCGAACACGCCTCACGAGGAACCGAGCGAGGGGCATCGTGCGCACGATGATGGCGTTTCGTGCGGCGACGTCTCCGGCCTGCGCGGCAAGGATTTCTTCGTCGGGGATGTACTTCTTCGGTACGACGGTCTTCCGTGGCTTCTTCGACATGTTCCCCCTCCGGGGTGTGGCGTCGAGGGTATCAGAGGTGCGCTGTCGGACCGCTCAACCCGGCTTCCGCTCACGCTGGTGCTTGATGCTGCGACCGTTGGGACAGATGCACGGCGCCTTAATGCCACACGAGTAGCCTGCAGGCGTCTTCACGTACAACGTGGTGTCGATGAAGCCGTGATTGCCGCACAGCCCGCACATCGGCACGGAGATGCCGCTGTAGTTGACGTTGACGATGAACTCCTGCCAGAGGTCTTCAGCCTTCACGTCGTGGCCTCGAACGTGTGCCCCTGTTGGTAGCAGCGATTGCTGCAGTACCAGGAGCGCGTCGAGCCCTTCACGTTGGTGATGCCCTCTTTGTGGGAGCCGTGCCCGTCGGTGCCGCACCACGCACAGACCCGTCGCTTCGCGTCTCGCTCGGCGGCCTCGGCGAGGTGAGCCCACGTGATGCGCGTCGAGATGGAGGCGGTGTCTCGGTGCATCTCGAACACCCGCTCACCGTGCTTGCGCCATTCAGCGATGGCCCACGACTCATCCGGCGAGCCTTCGGGCGCGTTGCGCTCGCGCAGGTAACGCAGCACCGCGATGACGGCGAGCACGATGAAGGGGACGAGCATCAGCCACTGGGGAAGGTCAGAGAAGTTCACGATGCACGCTCGACGGTGACGTCGACCGGGATGGCCGACTGGTTCAGGTGGACACGTTCGACCGGAAACCAGCGCGACACCAGAATGGCGTCGCCCGAATCGAACTTGTTGAGGTCAGTCTTGTCGTCTTTGTACCAGGTGACTGAGCACTTCGGCGGCAGGTAGTTCCGCACCACGTTGCGCCAGTCCTTCTGCTCTGAGACGCGCAAGAACAGACGCACGTTGCACTGGCTCACGACGTTGATGTCGACGAGCGACTGGCGCTGCGAGGCCATCACGACGTGCAGGCCGAACTTCCGGCCACCGGTGAGCGCGAGCACGAAGGTGCGGATGTTGTCGGCGTCGCCGACCGACTGGTTCTGCGGCGCGAAGATGTGAGCCTCTTCGACGAGCACGAGCGTGTTCCCCTTCGGGTTCTGTTGCCGGTACACGTAGAGCTCATGGATGAGGTCGCCGACGAACGCGGCGCACACTCGAGGCTTGAGCGCCCAGTGTGAGAGGTCGAGCACCACCGAGTGGCCGTCGCGCAGGTGGTTCATCACCAGCTCGACTGACTCTTCGCCGACGGGGTGCCCGTCGCCGTACCCGTAGGTGACGATGCGCCGCTTTCCGCCGGGGCGGAGCGACCAGAGCGCGCTGTACTCGCCGTGCACGTCGAGGATGAGCGCCTGCCCGCCCTGCTCGATGTACTGCGCGACGATGAGCATGCACGCGTTCGACTTCCCTGAGCCGGGCTCGCCGCCAATCCACACGCGCAGACCGTCACCCTTCACTTCCTTCGAGTCGGTGTCGATGACGTGCTTCTTGTCGAGGCGGATGAGCGGCATGGGTGCGCGGTTTTCTGTCAATCTGTTCTTGACGTCAAGGGAAGAGTTGATGCACGTTGATTCGCATGCGCCCTCTGCCCTCACCGATGAAGATGCAGCAGCCGTGGGTCGTGCTCGTTCACGCTGTGCTCGACACCGGGACCGAAGACCAGGTCCACATCAAGGTCGAGATGCCCGGGAACTATCACACGCTTTGTGGGCTCTCGCTCGACGACAATGAACATGCGCAGGGCGGCCCTGCGTACCGCGGAAAGAGCGACTGTCACATGTGCTACCTGACGTGGAGCACCGTGCAGAGCCTCAAGCTGAGGCCTCGCGACTTCACACTCAACTTGAGGAAGGAGCACGGCTGATGGCTTCGTTCGGGAATGGTCCGCTCGCCAAGGAAGAGAAGGAGCGCATCAAGCGCCGGGAACAGCTCGGCGATGAGGTGCGACGGCAGAGTAACTTCCAGCTCGACCGGCTCTGGAAGCGCTTTCCGGGCGTCGCCATCAGGGGCTACTACACGCCCCAGGGCACGTGGGCCTACCTCGTGATGCACGGGAAGACGCAATTGGCGACCGGCTTCACGTGGGACGAAGCCGTCGCGAACGCATTGAAGTTGAAGCCGCCGAAGAAGGTCCGAAAATGACGCTCTACGAGGAGAGAACGATGACGCTCAAAGAAGCCGAAGAACTCGCGGACCAAACTCGACGTCGAATCCTGTGGCACACGAACCGAGCCTCCGACAACCTGATGAACGGCCACTTCGTCGACGCCCAGAAGATGTGGAACGTCGCGCGCGAACTCTCCGAAGAGTACGGTCGAGAGATGGCCTACGCCCGAGGGCTTCGCGAAGGTCTGAAGGCCAACTCCAAGGCGAAGAAGAAGTGAGCCGCGACCTCGAGCCTGAGCTGCAGGTGGTGTTCGACACGCTCAAGGGGTACGGCGTGTCGGACCCCGACGCGTTCATCGGACTGCTCCATCACTGGAAGGCAGTGAAGGCCGAGCTGGTCAAGGTGCTGCGCTCTGCGGCGAACTCCGAGCGGTGTCCGTTCTGCAGCGACTGGCACCGAGATGGGCCGCCGCTCGTGCCGTTCAGAGTCGAGCGCGAGCGGTCACCCGATGACGGGTACTACTCGTACCGGCAATCGACCGTCGTGCACTCGCCCCGATGCGCCATCGGCAACCTGCTCATGGACATCGACCCGTTCTTCAAAGAGGACACGATTCACGCGTGCATGCACGAAGCGCGGCTGATGCACGACGAGTGGAAGAAGTCGCCGGTCTCCGATGACATTCGCAGGCTCGATGAGGCGCGGAAGGCTGCTCTAGCGCCGTGAGCACTTCGCTCGGCCGTGTTCACGGCCGAGCAGGTACGCCGCGTACGCAGCGACGAGCCCCAGGCCCACGCTCTTCACCGTGTACCACCAGACGAAGTAGTCGGGGTTCGACGTGATGGCCTTCTGGGCGTCCGTCTGGAAGCCCCTGAGTGGACGCTGGTTCATGCGGTGGCCCTCCCGACGAGCACGCCGACGCCGAGCAGGAAGCCCGCGACGAACAGCGGGACAATCCAGCCACCCGAGTCTGCGACGCCGTATGGCGCGATGAGGTTTCGGCCCGACGCTCCGCTGAGCACGATGGTGGGCTTGATGGTGTTCATCAGCGGGTTGGGGCCGCCGTCTTTGAGCAGCTCGCGCGTGTCGATGATGATGGGCGGGCTGACGTTGCTGCGAATCTCGATGGTGTCGTACGCGCCGGCCAGCAGACCCGCCGGGTTGATGCGGCCGTCGTTCGTGATGGTCTCAGCGGGGAACCCCTGGCTCGTGAGCGCGAGCCGCAGAGGCGCGATGAACACCGCCGGAATGGTCGTCTCGTTCGCCATGCGCTCGAAGGTACCATTGCGCGGCGGAACGACCGAGCAACGTCAGCTGCCGCAGCCTTGCTCGCAATGCGACACGCAGGACTGGCCCGCCATCATGCGGAGAAGTTTTTTGTCCGTCGGCAGGGGCTCACCGAGAAGCTCCGCGATGACTTTGAGCTGAGGGCAGCCGTACTGTGCGTAGGGCGCATCAGCGATGAGGCTCGTCTCAAGCCCGAGCACCCAGCAGTACGCGGTCAGTTTGTCAACCGAGCGGCTGGCGGAGATGCCGCGGTGGCCGGAGGCTTTGTCCCACGCGAACCTCAGGTGGTCCACCGCCGTCGCCCGCACGTCCTCTTCGCACTCCCAGTCTTCCTCGGTGACATTTTCCTTGAGCCACGGTTTCGCGTTCTCGAAGGTCAGGCAGCTGATGAGCGCGTCGACCTCGAAGTGAAGGAGCGAGGGCTGAGCCAGACTCTTCTTCTTCACCTGCTCGACGATTTCTTCCTGGGTGCGCATGGTTCAGACCTCGACCGCGTAGAGGGAGACGAGCACGTTGCGGGCAGCCTTCGGTACCGAGAGCGCCTGCAGTACCTTGGTGAGCGCGCGGAAACCGGACCGCCCCGTCTCGACGAGCCGCACCGCTTCATACGAGAGCTTCGCCCTCTCGGCGACCTCACGCAGGGTGAGCTTCTGCTTGAGCCGATACGCCTTCACCTTCTTCCCCACGGTGACGGCAGCCCGGTACTTTGCGGTGGGGGGCGGTGCCTTCTTCGTCGACGTTGTGGCCACTGAACGGTTCATACCGCTACCTGTAGTGCGGGTTGGAACCAGTGACAAGCTCAACTTGACAGCCTCACGACGGTCGTTGACGTCCTTCGATCCTGATGGCATCAACGTGAAGTGTGAGGGCATCGGGCTGACGTAGGCCCGTTGTGGGAACGCTGTGATTCCGAGGGCGTGACATGAGCGAGGGGTTTCTCCGGTCGTACGAGAAGCGCATGGGCGATTATTGCGATGCGCCATCACAGTTCCACCGGGCAGCAGCGTACGCAGTGTACGGCGCACTGCTCTCCAGGAACATGAACCGGCTGCGCATCGCCTCGGGGCCCGAGCCGATGTGGCCGAACCTCTGGATTGTCCTCGTCGGCGGGAGCGCGCAGTCGCGCAAGAGCACGTCGATTCACTTCGCGACGAGCATCGCGACCGCCGTCGACAAGCTCATCATCGCGCCCGACTCGTTCACGCCCGAGGGGTTCGCGAGCTACCTCTACAACCTGCAGCTCACGAAGCCGAAAGAGAACGGCCCAGCCGCGCTCATCGCGCTGACCGAGATGAGCCAGTTCCTGCTGGAGGCGCAACGCCAGTACGCGTCAGCGAACAAGTCGATGCTGATGAGCATGTACGACGTGAAGACGTTCCGTCGGCAGCTCTCGAAGTCGACGCTCGAGGTGAAGCTCCCTCGCGTGAGCCTCCTCGGCGGCATCGCGCCCGAGCTGCTCTCGTCTCACACGGACACCGCTGACTGGCAGGGCGGGTTCATGTCGCGCACGATGCTCATCCACGGCGTGCGCAGCCGCGTGCTCGAGGACCCGACGCCGGTGCCCGAGTCGCTCTTTCGTGAGCTCTCTCGGAAGCTTCTGGAGCGGCTCGTCGTGCAGAGGAAGACGCGCCTCAAGAACCGCGGCACGTGGCTCGCGAAGGGCTTCAAGAACTTCATCTTCGACTTCGAGCCCGAGGCTCGGAAGGTGTGGGGCACCACGCCGGCCGAGCACGTCGACCCGTCGTTGAACTTCACGCTCGGCCGCTCGAAGGCGCACCTGGCGAAGATGGCTGCCATCGAACAGGTGGACATGGACCCTGAGTCGCCGGTCATCACGGTGAAGGCCGTGCGCCGCGCTCGCGAGCTGTGGCAGCAGTGGTGGGACGACTCGCCGGGTTTGGTGCGCTCGTGCTTCTCGCGCTCTCAGAACGACCTCGGCGGCGACAAGCTCGCGTTGCGCATCTACCGCATCCTGAACGACTCGAAGGAGCCGCTCGACATGCGCCTCGTGATGCGCAGCTCGGCCATCAACGCGAACGCGTTCAACGCGGCCGTCGCATCGCTTCAACAGAGTGGCATGCTGCACTCCGACGTCGAGCGCACAGCCGAGGGTGAAGTGACGCTGCTGAGCGCGGTGAGGAACGACACGGACAGCGAAATCCTGCTCTCCGCCGCGCGAGTTCCGTCGCCCGAAGTGCTCAAGGCAAGCGCTGCGAAAAACGGTCGGAACTGAAAAGGGTGCTGGACCCTCCAAGTCCACCCTTATTTTGAAACCGTCCAAGACTATGTGTCGCGGAGACCGGTTTTCACAAATGTGGACTTTCGCGAGTCGGTTGCGGAATTTCGTCGAAATCTAGCGTCGCAACTCCTCGGAATCACAGAAGAAATGGATTGATTTCAGTCCCTCACCTCTCTCACTCTACTAATTCTTTCACGTCCTCACGAGAATTTGAGTAGGAGGGGGGTCGAATGGGGCGTGGGAGTCCGGTTCCCCGCTCAAATCAATTCTGGAGGCACTTCATGGGTCGAAAGCTCAACATCTGCGGCATGCACGACAACGGGTTTCGGAATCTCTTCAACGCCGTCATCGTCGACAAGAACGACCAGCACGTCGTGCTCGGAGGCAAGGCCTTCTCGGCCATGGTGCTCGGGTGGAACGCTGACCCGTTGAAGTGCTTTCAGCTTTTCATCACGCCATCATGGGCGCCCAACACCTCGTGGCTCTCTCTCCGTCACGGTGACGGCAACTGGGACTCATTCCCCTGCATCGTGAGCGACCGAGGCCTTCGTCATGCGTTGCGCACCTGGGCTCTCCCTGACACTGACCTGCGATGGATTCGGTCGCCCACGAAGACGGTGGAGGGTTACGAGAGCCGCGCAGCGAGTTCGGTTCGCGATTCCAACTACACGCGCCGGAACTACGCTTCGAAGTTCTCTCAGGGGAACTGCTTGGCGCTCTTCCACGACCCTCGGCCGTTGACCGGGGGCTACTTCCTTTCCCTGCAGGCGTCCCCCCACACGTACGGCCCGAGTCGCAACTTGAAGCTCCTCTCCGCGCGTCCGCTCACTGACCGTCTCGCCGACCTCGCAGAAGCAGTCGGGCATCTCCGGCACGTCGACCTCCCGACGCTGGACAAGACGTTCGGGGAACTCACCGACGAGTACCGGGTCGCCCTGGGGGCACTGTTTGCCGAGTACGGCGACCGCTACGTGACTTCGACGCCTTCACCTCTTTCACGCGAGCTGAAGAATCGAATTCTTCGTGCTGACGATGACGAGGGGAACGGAGTCCGGAAAATCCGAGCACGTCTTCGCGAGAAGGCCGGACTGCCGCCGACGCACGACGGCTACTCGAATTTCGCGCTCTCCGCAGAAGACCGCGCTGAGCGTGAAGTGCCGGAAGAAGGTCACCGCCCCATCTCGAGCACCGACGGCGACGACAGCTACACCGCCGCGCTTCGCTCTGAGCCCGCCAACGACTCCACCGAGGTCGAGCCCACCGAGCCCGTGTGCTCCGGAGAATGTCTCCGAGGCACCGACGTCGGCGTGAGCATCGTGGGCAACCCCATCGCCTACGCACACCCCGACTGTCCGAAGCACGGGCTCGAAAACAACCTCCCGCCCCCGTCCGAGGTGACTGTCGAGGAGAGCGAAGGCGACCTCGACGAGCAGACCATCGAGAAGATGCTCGACGAAGAGCCCACGCCCGAAGAGGAGGAAGGCCTGTGAGCTTCCCGTGGGAGAAGGAGCTGCGCGACTACCAGGTCACCGCAGGGAAGTGGCTCTCGCAGGGCACCTTCGACGACCGGGGCCTCCCGTTTCGCGGGAAGCTGCTCGCTGACGGTCTCGGGCTCGGTAAGACGCGGCAGGCGCTCGCGGCCATCCGCTACCGCAAGGAGGAGGGCCTACTCGACGCACCGGCCGTCGTCGTGACGACAGCGACGGCACGCATCGATTGGGCGGCGGAGGCTCGACGCTTCTGGCCCGAGCTGACGGTGTGCCAGCCCGGCGGAGCCTCAGCGGCGTACCAGAAGAAGACCGAGAGCGACGCCGACTTCCTGAACCGCACCGAAGGCCCGTGGCAGGAGGCGCTCAAGACGGCCGACACCTCGAAGCTGCTGCTCGTGAACTACGAGAACCTGCCCCGCGTCACCGAATTCTGGAAGGAGAACGGACTGCTCGGCGACTCTATCGTGGTCGACGAAGCGCACAACCTGAAGCGCTCGACGTCACAGCCGGCGCGGCTGGTGCGGTCCATTGCGGGCGCGAGCCGTATGACGATGCTGCTCACCGCGACGCCCATCGACAACCGAGCCCACGAGCTCTTCAACCTGCTCGACCTCTGCGGCCCCGGCCGCTTCGGCTCGTTCCACAAGTTCGTGAACACGTACTTCCTCGTGTCGAACTCGACGTGGGGCCCCGGTGAAGTGCACGACCTGCTCCGGCCCGACGAGCTGCGCGAGGCGTACAAGGCCATCTACCTCCGGCGCACCGCGCAGGACGTCTTCACCAACCTGCCCGCGCGCCTTCGCCACATGCACCTGGTCGACGCGCCGGCCGCCGTGCGCATGAGCCCCGCCAAAATCAACGTGCTCAAGAAGGGGAGCAAGCTCGACGAGATACTTCGCGAGTCGGTGCGCTACAAGATGCGAGCGGCGGCTGACTTCATCCTCAACAACATCAGCGGGCCCGTCGTCGCGTACACGTACAAGCAGGAGGACGCTGAGAAGCTCGCCAAGATGCTCGAGGAGCGCGGCTTCAGCGTCGTGCTCTCGCACGGCGACATTCCCGTGAAGAAGCGCACGGCGCTCATCGAAGAGTGGAAGCTCGGAAAGTTCGACCACATCGTCTCGACGATGGATGCGCTTCGAGAGTCAGCCACGCTCGTGCGCTCGAAGAACATGGTCTTCGTCGACCTCGACTGGCGCTTCGTGAAGGTGCTCCAGTGCGAAGGCCGCATCGACCCAGCTCGGCAACCCATCAACGAACGCGCTCCCGTCGCCTACCACTACTTCCTCACGCGGAACGGCCCCGACGAAGTCGTCGCTGAGGCGCTCATGTACAAAATCCGCGAGAGCCAGAAGCTGCTCAAGGACAAGCTGGCGGGCTCGTTCGGTGAATTCCTCGGCCCGCTGGCGGAGGAGGAAGATTCACTTGCGAAGCTCGGCGATGAGGACCTACTCTCCGCCTTCGTCGAGCGGGCAACCGCGAGACATGAGCGGCTGATGGACCTGGGGCTGTAACCGGGCTGGGGATGAAGGGTATGCATGTCTGCCGTCGTCCCCCGCCTTGCGAGTGGCCGGAAGCCTCGCCGCGCCATTCCCGTCTCTGCCGCCGTCTCGGACCTCATCAAGGTCGCTCAGAGCCGCACGCCACAGGACGTTGCGTACTGGCTCTACAAGTACGTCGGTGAGCGCATCGATGAGGAGCTGGAGAGCCTCGCGACCTACTTCATTCAGGAAGACTTCGCCGACATCATCCAGTCGACCGAGGTGCAGGCCGTGCTCTCTCGAGGCCGCGTGCTCGAGGGCATGCAGCTCGCGATGAGCCGTCAACGTCGGCGCGTCAGCAAGACGCTGCGCGACCACCAGCGCTCCGAGGACGACGCGTTCCTCGACTCCTGCATCCAGGAGTGAGTCAGCCGACCCTCACGTCCTGCCGCTTCTCTTTCCGCTCACGCGCACGCGCTCTCAGCTCAAGGCAATCCGCGCAGACGCGAATCCTGGACGTGGGAGTCGTCGTGCTGACGGAGGTGTCGGTGAGGATGAACTTCGAACACGCCTTGCAGACATGCTCCCCGCAGTCGTAACACTTCGTCTGGACTTTCGTGGACGCGGGCGCGCTGAACGAACCCGACCCCGTTCGGAATGCGGGAGGCGCTTCACAGTTGGTGTCGACGACGTTGCAGAACCCTCTACTCATTGCGTTACCTCGCTGGGACTTTGAAGACGCCGAAGAGCACGACGACGAGTGGCACAGTGCTCTCGATTTCGATGACGTCGCCCTCTCGAAACTGCAGGGGAAGGCGGTCATGGAACAGGTGTGGCTCCGGCCACAGCTGCGTGAGGTGGTGTGCCGAGAACTCTGCGAGCGGCAGCCCCGTCGGGACTCGCAGCTGAACCGTGTCTTGCACGCCACTCGCCCCTTGAGCTGCGATGGCGAACACGGATTGCTCGGTGCCGGTTCGGTACTCCGCTTTCAGGTCGACGAGCATCGACGTGGAGAACGGTCCCAGCTGAACCACCTTGAAGCTCTTCCCCAGCGAAGGGATGTAGAGCTGGCCGGGTTGGTCGATGCGTGAGGGCACGGTGGAGTTCTCTGTCAACTTCCGCTTGACGTCAACCCGATTCCGCCAGTACGTCGGGGGCATGCCGATTCGACCGAACGGTTTCAAGAACGCTCCCGCAGCACCGAAGACGAAGCGTCGAGTCGATGGCGGTGAAGGTGGAACGCCCATCGGGTGGACCTTCATCAGCACGTCGTACCAGTGCTGGCTGAAGTGGCTGTACCGCTACATCTTGGGCATCTACCCGGCCCAGGTGAACGAGAACCTGCTCACCGGCTCCGCGTATCACGCGTTGCTCGAGGGCGATTCGCCCGAGAAGGTGCTCAAGGACTTCCCCGAGCAGGCGGCGACCGCGATGTCGCTGTACCGCGCTCGCATGGAGAAGGGTCCGCCGATTCCCGAGGCCGAAGTCGTCGAAGAGACCGTGAAGATTTTCGGCGGCACCATGTCGTCGAAGCCCGACCGCGTGGAGAAGCGCTCCGACGGCTCCATCGTCGCGCGCGACTACAAGACCGCGATGCAGCTCTCGGAGTGGGACGAACAGAAGTGGAACGTCGACGGCGGCATCTTGGGTGAGCTCATCGCGGTCAACGCGACCAAGGGCATCGTCGACATCCAACGCAAGACAGGGCTGGCCGAGACGAAGCTTGTCAAGGTAGAGCTGACAGCGGCGAAGAGTGATGCGCTCTTCAACATGGTGGCCGACTTCTGGAACGAGGTGTACCGGCGGTTGAAGAGCGTGGCGGAGCGTCGAACGTCGGCGAACGCCGCCTTCCCCCGCAACCTCACCGGCTGCGTCGGCAAGTACGGGCCCTGCGAATACTACAACCGGTGCTGGGGTAAGGCGCCCGAGTCGCTGCTCTTCAGGGACACGAAGAAGGTCGGCCAGTGGGCGAAGTACCGCGGCAAGCCGTACGCGAAGCTCGCCGAGGCTGTCGCTGTTCAAATTCGAAAGGCAGGTGTGCCGTGAAAATCACTTCATCCGTAGAGCTGGCCATCAACGTGAACAGTGCGGAAGCTGCGCTGCTTCTTCGCGGTCTCGATGCCGCGCTCGAAGCTGCACAAAACATCGACGTGAGTTCCGAAGACAGCATCAGCTTCCACCGTCTTCGGTCTGCGTTGGCCATCGCGCTCACCGGGACGAACGTGACGACGTCTCTCGCCGACGTTCCGGCGATGGTGAAGGCGGCTCGAGGTGATTGAGCCCGCTCTGAAGTGCGCCGACTGTGACGAGGCCGCAGACCTGTTGGTCCAAGGGCGGTGCATCGAGTGCCTCAAGTTCAACACCTCAGCCGCTGAACGGGCACTCGTCGTCGAGCATCTCCGCACCCGAGCTGCCGCGATTCGCGGAACACCCCACGACGCAGTGCTCGTCCTCGAGCAAGAGGCGACCACCATCGAGAGTCTCGGCCATCATGCCGCAGACCTCTCGGAGTCCGACGTCTGCGCGAACTGTGGCGGTGAAGGTTGCCCAGCATGCTGAGCACGGTCTCGACCGAGGTGTACGACAAGCTCTGGCGACGGATGACGAGAGAAAAGTCGGGCCGCGTCGAAGGGGAGGGGGGGACTCCGACGCGGCCCAGGGCCAGAACACAGCGGCAGGGTGAAAGTAAAGAACCCCTACCCCTCTGTCAAGAACGCGTTGTCACGTGGAGGTCGCAAATGAAGGTGAAGCCGCTCAGTCCTGCCGAACTGAAAGTCGCGAAGGAGTCCGCGCTGCCCGATGCGGTCTTCGAGGTGGTGAACCTGCTGCTCACGAAGTCGACCATCGTCCGACAGTGCGACGTGATGGAGATGCTCACCAAGAAATTCGGCGTCACACGCGAACAGGTCTTCGAAGAGAAGTGGCTCGACTTCGAAGGCGCGTACCGACGTAGGGGTTGGGATGTCGCGTACGACAAGCCCGGGTTCAACGAGAGCTCCTACGAGCCCTTCTGGAAGTTCACACCGAAGGACTGAAGCGTCACCAAGGCCACCAACGACCGATGACGGCGCCGAGTGCGAGCGCTGCGCTCAAGCCCACGGCCCACAGGTACCACGCGGGGGGAATCGGCTGTTCGTCAAGAAGCCGTGACTTTCGTTGCCGGTCGCTCTCGCACGTCACCATCAGGCAGGCCACGCGAGCTTCCCTTGCGGCCGGCATGAACACACCCCCGTCGACGCGCTCCACCGGCGGTGCTTCGGAGCACTGACCGTACAGCGGCGCGGTGAAGTCGACGGCAGCTCCGCCATCGACTCCACCGTCGCCTGTCACGCCGATGATGAGTGCGAGGAGGAGTGTCACTGGTTGAGGGTGTCGGTGGGCTTCGTCTCAGCTGCCTTGCCGTCGACCTGGGCCTTCGACTCTTCAGCGGACTCTCGCAGGTTCTTCACGATGGACCAGATGCCGCTGGCGCCGAGCGCGACCGAGATGGCTTTGATGACCATCGCTCCACCGAACGGAACGCCCGCGAGGAACTGAGTCACGAAGCCGGTGCCGAGCGCGAAGAGCAGCGAGCTGAGCGCGCCACCTGCCTTCGTTCGCAGCCACGCGCCCACGACGGTCTTCTCCGGAACGTACTTGCGGGAGAACCAGACCACCGCCGTGAGGACCAGCGAGGCGAGTAGCCCCCACTGCTTGTTTACGACACTGTCGAGGAGGAGCTTCGCGACTGCCTCCTCGCTCGTGAGGTCCACCACGGTGGACTCCTGGGCGCTCGCGACCATCGCGACGAACAGCACGGCCATCACGAACAGCGGGGTGAGACGTGCGACGAAGAGCTTCAGGGTGGTCAGTTTGCTTTGCATTGGATGGCCTTCACGGAGTTGGTGCTGCGAGTGATTTGTGCTTCGAAGGCGTCGACGTCGGCGCCCTTCACCACGATGACGAGCACGGTCGTCCCGTCTTCTGCCTCCAGCCGAAGCGTCGTGATGCGCTCCGCTGCAGCGTCGACGAGGTCGAGTACCGAGAGGCTCAGCCAATCGACTTCGTCAGGCATGCCCCGTTCTATCAAGCGTGGGTTGACGGTCTGACTCACGAGGGGCGAAGGACGTTGTCGCTTGACTCGCCCGTGTAGCTGTCTGACCCTGCGCCGCATGGGACTCTTCAGCAGCTATCGCGAAAAAGCCGCCCGCCGAAAACGCCTCGAAGATGCGGCCGACCAGCTGTGGTTCCACATCAGCCGGGGCGCGAACGTCGAAGTCCCTCTGCACCTCAAAGCAGACGACGACTTCGTGCAGGCCATCCAGATTCTGCAGCGGCGCCACCCCGAGGCGACGATGCGCATGTACCAGTCCAAGGGCACGGTGCTTGGCCTGCACAAACCCGGAGAGGGCCTCGACATCTCCAAGGAAGCGTTCGAGGCGCTTCGTCGAGGCGGTGCCATCGGCACTGCGGGCGACCAGAGCATTCAACAGATGCTCGCCGGTCACGAGGCGTGGCTCCGCTCACAGAAGCTGGACCCGGTCGCTGAAGAGGCGCGCGCTCAAGCCGCAGCGGCGAAGCTCAATGCCATCTCGGTCGGACAGGCGCCCGCCACGCCCGCTCCCGTTCTGCTCGACTCGACCGGAACTCCCCTGGCACTCGACTCGAACCCCACGACGCCGGTGAACGAATGAGCTGGGAAGCCGTCACCGAAGAAATCCTCGCCCTGAAGAAGGGCGGCCTCACCGCTGACCAGTACACGCGCTTCAAGTCGACGCTCAAGCGACTCACGAAGACCCTCGAAGAGTCGGCGGCCGACCCTGCGTCGTTCAGCACCGACACGGGCCGTCACCTGCTCGCGCCGCTCTTCACCGACGAGAAGCTCGCCGTCATCGCCGAGCTGGCCATCGACCGCGTCGCCCGGGCGCTCAAGGGTGAGGCGCTCGAGCCGCTCCCCGCCATCGGCAAGAAGAAGCAGAAGAAGCCGAAGGTCGAAGAGCCAGTCGGCGATGCTGACAGTGAAGCCGACACCGACGACACCGAAGACGACGAAGATTCCCCCGCTGAAGACGACACCGAGGACGACATGGCGCAGCAGCCGCAGAACGATGAGCAGTTCGAAGACGACGAGCTACCCCCCGAGGAAGAGGAAGTCGTTCAGCAGCCGCGCCCGCGTCGACAGGCCATTCCGGTGCAGACCGTCTACGTGCAGGCGCCCGCACCCGGCAGCTCGCGTCGACGTCGCACGCAGGCTCAGCCTGCCGCACCGCAGCGTCGCACGCTCGACTCGCTCCTCCCCACGCCGGAGAAGCTCCGCATCTTCGTGCGCCTGGAGAACGGTCAGCGAGAGCTCGTCAACGACTACTCGCTCGACGACCTCGGCGACATGAAGGTGAAGGAGTTCATCACCGCGTACGTCGACCCCGAGTACGGCAACGAGTCGGGCACGACGAAGTACGAGGCCTACAAGGTCGACCCGCGCACCGACCGCGAGCTGCCGCCCGTGCACGAGTTCACCGTGCACTCCCGAAACCCGCCGCAGAGCAGCAACGACCCGTTCTCGACCATTCACCGCGCGGTCGACCTGATGAACACGCTCAAGGCCAGCACCACGCAGGCCGAGCCCCCGAACCCGCTCCTCCAGGCCGCGCAGCAGAAGGCGGTCGCGGGCGGCGACATGATGTCGCTGATGATGCTCATGATGATGGAGAAGTCGATGGCGCCGAAGGCGTCGAACGACGGTGAGCTCCTGAAGATGGTCCTCGAGCGGCTCGACAAGATTGAAGGTCGCCGCCCGAACTCGCCGTCACCCGACTTCGGCCCGCCCGCACCGCCTCCGATGTGGAGCATGCCGCCCATGCCCATGCCGCCCCCGCCCCCGCCGGCCGCCGAGAGCAAGCTGCTCGACATCGCGCTCGCAAAGCTCGTCAACCCGCCCAGTTTCGTCGACCAGCTCAAGGAGATGGTCACGCTGCAGCAGCTGATGGGCGGCGGTCAGCAGAACACGCTGCTCACGCAGCTCGTGCACGAGGTCGCTGCGCTCAAGGGCGCGCCCGCCGCGGGACGCGTGAGCGGGCTCGAAGAAGCTGTCGCCACGTTCGAGAAGGTCGGCACGATGGTGAAGGCGCTCGCTCCGCAGGTCGGTGGTGGCGGTGAGAGCGCGGGCATCGGCTCGGCGCTGCAGAACATCATCACCCCGAAGCTCGGTCAGGCCCTCGGTGACGCGCTGGCCGGAGGCATCGAGAAGCAGAAGGCGCAGCAGCAGGGCGCTCAGGCTCCGGCCGCGCAAGGGACCGCTCCCGCAGCTCCGGCCGCACCGGCTGCACGTGACCCGAACAAACCGCCCTCGCCTCCCCCGGCGGCAGTGCTCGAGGCTGTGCGCGCCGCGCAGGTGGCCCAGACGCACGAGGTTCGCGTCGAGCGCTTCCTCGACATCGTGCAGACGATGTTCACGTCGGCCGACCCGTACTACTCGGCGAAGCTTCAGCCCGCGCTCGAAGGCCTCAACCAGGCGGAGAAGGGCGTCGAGTTCCTCACGCCGGCGCGCGTCACCGCGTTCTTCCTCGCGGCCGACACCGTCGGACAGCACGCCACGCCGGAGTTCGTCGACGACGCGCTCGTCGCGCTCGCCAAGCGGTTCGGCGTCGCAACGCCTCCGGCGACGCTCACGCAGACGAAGGGCCTCTGGCTCATCGACGCTCGGGGCGCGCTCGTCTGGAAGGCGGGAGCCCCGCCGGTCGTCCTGCTCGACGGCAGCATCGCTCAGGCCGTCGCACAGCCCCCTGCACCGCCTCCCGCGCCGGCACCGTCACCGCAACCCGCACCGCAGCTGGTCGCGAACACCGTCGAAGCCATCGAGCCCACCGTCGACATCATCGAGGCGCCCGCGTCTCCGCCGATTCCTCTCACTCAAGAAGTGAAGGACACGGGCAAGGTGCTCGAGTTCATCTCGAACGAACCCCGGCCGACGGTCCCCGCGCGCGCACCGTAACGCACGAGGGGCGGGTGTAGTCGGGTCACCAAAATCTCTCTGGTATGGTGAGGGCCTCTCGCTGCTCGAGGCTCCCTCATGGTCATGCACCGCCGCCGTCGTTCATCTCGTCTCGGTAGCTGGCTCGACGCGATTCTCCCCGACTCCGTTCGGGGTGGACCGCGCACCGACGTCACCGTCACCGCTTCAGCCAGCACGAAGAAGGCGCTGAAGGCGGAGGCCATGAGCAAGGCCCGCCTCGAAAAGCAGCTCGCTCGAGGTTCCGAGTGCTGCCCGGTCATCCGCACGAAGTGCGAGATGCGCGAAGTGACGGTGCAGAAGAAGGGCTTCAAGGTCGTCAAGACGTTCGACTACTCCAAGGAGAAGTTCGTCAAGGAGAAGGTCACGACCTCGACGCCCATCAAGCGCAAGGTGCGCCTCTGTTCGGTCAACGCAGGCAAGCACCAGGGCGAGCTGCTCCCGCCGAAGGAAGCACGGCAGGAACTCATGATGGTGAAGGCCCTGATGAAGGGCGAGAACTGCGCGGTTCGTACCGCAGGTGACTCGCTCGGCGGCGGCAAGCGCAGCAAGCGATAAGGGAGCCTCCATGGCGCGCGGAAAGTGCCCTCGGGCAGGCGTGCGCGTGAAGCACTCCAGTGGCGACACTGGCGTCGTCACGCCCATTCAGCTGCCCTCCGGCAAGACGGCGACGTGCGTCGGCAAGGGCAAGCAGGCCCTCGTCTACGTGAAGTGGGACGCGGGCGGCATGCTCGGCGTGCCCCGTCGTTCCGTGCGCGCCACGGCCTCGAAGAAGTCGAACGCGCTCGGCGAGGTGTTCCGCGTCACCACGAAGAGCGGCGCCGCTCCGCCGTTCGAAGTCGGCCGCGTCATCGGCGTGGCCCCGGGTGACTACCTCGACGCGCAGGGCGAAGTCGGCCTCACGCGCACGAAGTACGAGAACGCCAACCAGCTCATCAACGAGCTGGAGCCGAAGTGGGTCGACGCGATGCGCGACGAGCTGCAGCGCAAGCAGGCGATGCGCGCGAACCCGCAGGACCAGGGGAAGTTCTTCGGGCTGGGCTCGGACCGCCCTGCAGTGAACGAGCAGCGCGGTGACCAGTGGTCCATCCGAAGCTCGGCCAACTACTCCCTCTTCTCCGCGTGGGGCCTCAAGCCGATGGGCCCGAAGGCGCCGCCTTCACCGTACGCCGACTGGGGCGTGGCCGAGGGTTCTCCACTGACGTGGGGCCTCACCTTCGAGATGCGTCGCCCGGGTGAAATCACTGTGCTGGGTCAGTCGAACCGCGGACCTGATTGGGGCATCTCCACGTACTTCACGGGCTCGACTCGAGTGAACGGCAACCTCACCGTCTCCACGCCCGCCGACATCGTGCAGGCAGTCGCGACCGAAGGGCTCTTCACGCTCCGGGGCCTCTTCTGGCAGGGCCAGAGTGAGCCGGAGATGGTGCTCACCACGTCGTTCAGCCGTGAGCAGCGGGAAGCGCTCCTCGTGTGGCTCGACACCGTGACGTCGAAGGGTACGCTCTCCGGCCTCGGCTCCACCGACTCGGAGCACGCCACCGAGTTCGAGAACGCACGCCACGAGCTCATCAGCGCTGTCAGCGACGCGGAGACCGCGCTGCACAACGGTCAGTGCCGCGCCGCGAACGTGATGCTCGACGAAGCGCACGTGCAGTACGGCCGCCTGCGTGCCGAAGCGATGGGGGCGAAGTCGATGAGCGAAGCGGTCGACCTGCACAAGATGCTTCGCTCAGTCGAGGAGCCCTTCGACCAGAAGTGCATTCGCTCCGAGCCCGTGAGCGAGACGTACGAGAAGTCGATGCGTGCGATGCGTCCGGGGCTCGCGGGCTTTGGCAACGTCGACCAGATTCGTCTCACCGCCATCACAGGGCTCCGTCAGAAGTACGCTGTCGCGGCACGGTACGCGCCTCCGCGGTTCAACAGCTCACCTCCGGGAGGGTCGGTCGACTTCGCTTGGACTTCCCCTGTGCTCGGGGCTCACACTATTCGAGCGACAGCCTCCATCGCTGACGTCATCGCAGACCTCGCGAAGGGTTCGACGCTCATCATGACGGTCCGGGAGTTCAACGGCGCGCCGCACCAGCAAGAGTACAAGATGAAGCTCGACCGCAAGTCGGTTCAGGCCCTTCAGGTCGCGCTCGACGCGTGGCAGAGCCTCGGCTTCAAGGGGCTGGGCTCGATGACGACGCCATACCCCACGCGCTCGGAAAACGTCTCGCTCGGCGGTGTTCAGGTCCGCGTTCGACAGCGCCGCTCGAAGAGGTGACGCGTGTTCGCCGCCATCAGCACCATTCCGAAGGGCAAGCGCGTCAAGGTGAAGTGGTCGGGCGGCCGCGTCACCGAATGGCCTCATCTCGCACCGCCAGGCCTCAAGCTCTACGTCGAGCAATGGGCTGACACGGGTCGTGACCTCCTTCGCGTCGTGCTCATGAAGCCAAACGCGGGGCCTGACCCGACGAACATGTTGCGTGATGATGAAATCGGCAACGCGAGCGGCATCGTTCTGAAAGAGCGCTTCGACCGACGCACCGGCAAACCCAATACGGGCAAGACGCTTCTCATCACCAACTCTTATCTGCGGCCGGAGTTCCAACGCTTCGGTCTCGGCCAGTCGATGTACGAGGCGTTACTCGCCGCCGCGTGGCACCTGGGCGCAAGGCACGTCAACGGCACCGTCCACTCCACTCCGGCAAGTCGCGTTCACGAGAAGCTCGCGGCGAAGCACGGCCTCGAGTACCGGGCCTTCACGATGCGCGACGAACCGCCCGACATGACGAAAGACCTCTCCTTCGATGAGCGATACGGCGCGTACGGGTACGACCTGAAGGGCTTGGGTACGATGCCCAGCCTCCTTTTCGAGACGGACCTCGACATCGGTGGAGGCATTTTCAAGCCGTTCCGCGCGGGCGTCTCCGGCGAAGTTCAGCAGCCCTCTCCCGTGAACGGACGCTCGGTGATGTTCGTGCGCAGCGACCTCCCTCCGCCGAACCGAGTTCGACTCTTCTCCAGCACCAAGCTGCTGAAGATGTCGCTCCCGAAGGGACTCATCTCGTGGCGTGAAGGCATGTGGGCCGAGCGGCGCTCGGTGAAGATTGCTCCGGCCGACGCGCAACGCATGCTCGTGTGGCTCGACCAGCTCGAGGAGCAGGGGCTGGCCGGTGTGCGGGGCATCGTCACGGACGTTGCGCCTCCCGCTCGCGGTCAGATGCTTCGAACCCCGCACGCGTTCGATGTCGACCTCATCGCGCCGCCCGACGCACGCGGAAAGCAGGAGGTGGTCCCGTACCGACTGCACCTGACGCGCTACGCGGTTCCCCTGGGCGGCGGAACGGCTTCGCACTTCATACGCGCCGCAGTCCGTGACGGGGACCAGCAGGACTACCATCTCATCGCCGACTTGAACCGCGTGAAGCTCTCGCTCGCTGCGGGCCCCACCATCACGCTCAAGGACCGCCTCAACTACAGCGAGGTGAAGTGGAGGATGAGCGAGCGCGACCGGCAGGAGATGCTCGTGTGGCTCGACCAGCTCGAGGACAAGGGCGAGCTGCGCGGGCTGCATTCCTCGGTGAACAGCGCGCCTCAGGGTACGGTGAAGCTCATGGGCGCCGCTGCCAACAAGGACTGCAAGCCGGGCGACGTGCCTTTCCAGAAGCTCGTCCTTGAGCGGCAGAAGTGCCTGCGCGTGAAGGTGTCGACGCCTGAGGCCATTCTCAAAATGATTCAAGCCGGCATCGTCGACAAGGCGCAGGAGCACGCGGGCATCGTGCTGCTCAACAGCGTGAATGAAGTGCTGAGCGTCGTCGAAATCGGCGTCGGCGGAATGGCTTCGCTCGGCGTCGACCCGCGTGTCGTCTTCGGCGCGGTGCTCACCCAGGGCGCGTCTGCCTTCGTCATCTACCACTCGCACCCGAACGGAAACGTCGAGCCTTCAGCTGCCGACATCGCGATGACCAACAAGCTCGCCATTCTTGCGAAGCAGCTCGGCACGCCGATGCTCGACCACGTCATTCTCGGCGGTGACCGCTTCCAGCATCAGCTGTCGTTCGCCGCTCGAGGCTTGATGCCCAACGTCAGCGCGGGCCCGAGGGCATACTGATGAGCTCCAATCTCGACAAGGTCATCGGTCTCGCCCTCGGTGCTGCGTTCAGCGCAAGGGTCCTCGACGACCGCAAGGCCGCGTGGGCACGCATCGCGTACGGCGCGGTGGGGTACGACCTCATCTCGAGCGCGCTCAAGACGGGTGAGGCGTTCGGGCGCGCTCCGGTGGGCCCTCAGAAGATGAAGGCCTCGGTGTCTGCGAAGACGCCGCTCAACTTCGAAGAGCGCCGCGTGAAGTCCATCGAGCAGCGCGTCGCCTTCGTGCACGAGCAGATGGTGAAGGGCACGCGCGACCCGGTCATCTACGCGCTCGCCCGCGAAGTGCTGTCGCGGCAGGACGCGAACGGCAACTGGAAGGTCCGCGAGAAGGACAACTGGGGCGAGGTGCAGGCGCTCTTCTGGGAAGTCCGCAAGCGCGTCCGCTACACGTGGGACCCGACTGACTTCGACGCATTCGCCACGCCGCGCAAAACGCTCGCGCTCAAGGCCGGTGACTGTGATGACCAGGTCGCGCTCCTCGGCGCGCTCCTCCGCTCCGTCGGCTACAAGGTGCGCTCGCGCATCGTGCAGACGAAGGGCGAGACGAACTGGAACCACATCTACCTCGCCGTCGAAGTGCCCGGGAAGGGTTGGACGCCGCTCGACACGACTGTCGCTCAGCCGCCCGGCTGGGAAGTGCCGAAGGAATTCGTCATTCGAAAGCAGGACTTCGCTGTGCAGGAAGCAGGCGGAGCACCCAAGGTGAAAGAGACCGCACGATGAAGACGCCCCGCCGCAGGAAGTGCAAGCACGGTCGCCGCCGCAACGGACGGTGCCCCTCGAAGAGCCGCGCCAGCGTGAAGCGTCGTGTGAAGCGTCGTGCTCCAAAGAAGTCGTGGTTCAAGAAGCTCTTCAGCTGGTGACGGTCAGACCTTCGCGCCCCACGGGCGGAGGTGACCGAGCAGCTTCTTCCCGGCTTCGCGCGGGAGCAGACACCCGACGGCGGTGAGCACTCCCGCCAAGGGTCCCTCGGTCTCTCGAATGCAGAACAGCTGAATGTCGGAGCGGTGCAACGTGCTCTGCACCAGCGTCTCGAGCTGCTCCCGCGTGGCCTGCAGCGCGACCGCACGCACGTCGTCCTTCAGCAGCGCGCCCGTGTTCGCGCCGACGCCTGCGCCTGACTCGCCCGCCGCGTGAATGACCTGCGCGAGCAGCGTTCCGCCGGAGAGGTCAGAGCGGCACACCACGTAGTGGTACAGCGGGGCCGTGAGTTCGACGTCGGGGAGTCCGGTCTGAGTCATGGAGGTGCTCAAGGTGAAGGTAGGTGGCTCCCGAGGACGGAGTTGAACCAGTCGACCTCCCAACGAACGTCCGGTGGGTGCTCTACACTGAGCTACTCGGGAATGGCTGCCTTGTACGTCAGCGTGTTCCTCGGCACAACCAACACCTGATGGTACGGTGGCCGACATGGCAACCACCAACACGTTCCTTGAGCGCGCCCGCGACGCCATCGTCAACGAGGCGTACCCGTGGTACCAGAAATTCTGCAGCTGGCTGCCGCCCGAAGCGCAGAAGACCATCATCCCCATTTTGCTGGCCGCGAATTTCCTCGCGCTCCGCAAACTCGTCGAGAGCATCGGACGTAGCGGCGGCCTCTACGACATTCGCCCGTACCAGCTCACGGCGAACGCTTCCGCGAAGCTCATCGTCGACGTCGACAAGCAGGGCCGCCCTCGAGAGGTCGCCGTCTGGGTCGACTCGGCCGTCGGTCTCCCTGACCCGACCATTCGTGTCGGCGTGGACGGTGGCGCGACGACCGGCGCCGGCATTCGCGTGAAGCCGGGCGACGTGAACGAGCTGGGCCAGGTTCCGCCCGACACGCGCCTCTACGTCGCCAGCGACGTCGACATCACGCTCTACGTCATCGAGCGCGGGTGAGTCGTGCAGGTCTTCCCCACCAAACGTCTGCCCGCAGTGGTGCAGAGCTTCGTGAGGGCTCTCCTCGGAGCACGTCTACCGTCAACGGTGTGGCTCAAGACGGTTGACCCCGCAGGACCTCGTTTCCGTTCGAGCTTCGAGGAAGCGTCCACCGTCACGATGGTCAACCTCGCGACCGGTGAAGCCGAATGGAGTCGAGAGTTCCCTAGGCTCAACCCTTTCGCCCAGGGGGATTGGCGAGAACACGTCGCCAACGAGGAGCGGGAGTTGTATCCGCTCACGGAAAATCAAGCGCTCGTCGTCTCCTACCGAGGCATCAGCGCGGACTCTTACACGAACATCAGCGTCTACACGACGAAGGAAGCCCAGGTGCTGTACTTCGACCTCGGCAACTTGCAGGTCGAGTTGACCGAACCTGAGCTCTTCGCTCTCGCGACCCTCAACGTGCGCTCCGGCGAATACCGCAACCGGCTCGTTCGGTGGCTCACCGCTCGAGGTGTCAACGTGCCCGCCGCGTACTCGGCGCTCGCTGCGCGGAAACTGGTGCGTGTCGCGAAGAACGGCGCCGTGACTGAACTCCCCGAGGGCAGGCTGCGGCGAGACCAGGCCGACGTGAAAGAGAAGTACCGACAGATGGACCGGGAGAGCTGACATGGCTGCAGTGACTGGCAACGTCGAGCGCACCGGCGAGTTCGAAGACGACGGTCCCGAGCTGTCGGGCTCGTCGCTCGGTCAGCTGCTCGGTCTGGGCGCGCTCAAGAACGGCCCGCCGCCGCTCGCCAACACGCACGCTTCACTCTCACGTACGCACTGGGTCCGGGCAGCCGTGGAGCAGTTCCTCGCGCAATGCACCTTCCGCCACGAGTGGGACGGGCAGACGCTGCAGCTGCGGCTCACGAAGAGCCCGCGCACCGATGGCGACCCCCGCAAGCCGCGCCCCGTCTTCCCGCAGGACGCGCTCCCCTGGAGCCGCGGCGGCTCAGTCGTGCACACCGTGAAGGTGTGGAGCCTCGACAACTCGAAGATGGACTGCCCGGTGTTCGACCTGCCCGCAGGCGCGTCCGTCGTCGGTGGCACGTGCCCCGGCGCGACCGCAGGACAGAGCATCGTGCCCGAAGGTCCTCGGCGCGCCGCAGAGCAGCGCCTCGTGCAGATGGGTGCGCCGTCGCTCGACCTCCCCGCCGGAGCGCTCAAGCAGACGTCGGTGCCCTCGGACCCGCAGCGCAGCATCTGCCAGTCCTGCGTTCCGGGCGACACGCTCCTCATGGTTCAGGGAGAAGGCCTTCGACGCATCGACGAGATGCTCGGTCGCCGCTTCAAAGTCTGGTCAGGCGTCGACTGGCGTGAGACCCAAGTCGTCGAACAAGGCATGAAGCCCACCTTCCTGCTCGAAACTCGCAACGGCATCACGCTGCGAGCAACCGCAGACCATCGGGTCTCAACCACCGACGGCTGGGTCGAAGTTCAAGACCTTCAGCAGGGTGACGCTCTTCCGTATGCGCTCCCTCCAACCGCACCCTTCCCTCGGGAAGCATCGACCCACCTAAGAGATGCTGACCTCGGACCGGCCTACCGAACTGAGAAGCGTGGAGAGCTGCCAGCGGAGTGGTCGTTCGAACTCGGCGTGCTCCTGGGGTACATGGTCGGGGACGGCTCGTTCTACACGGCTACGAAGTACCCCACCGCGTCGTTGGTCGCAGCTGAACATGACGCTGATGACCTGCGGCGTCTTGCGAAGGTCGTGTCCGCCTGGACCGGTTCTGAGAGCGAAGTTCTCATTCGTCGCGCTGACCCTTCGGGGATGGTTGAAACCAGTTCCCCTCACGCACACCTCCACTGGCGGGTCAAAGGGCTCACGCACCTCTTCACCCAGCTCGGTCTTGAAAAGCGCGGCACGCACACGACGACGCCCCGAGGAATCTGGAGCGCTTCCGAGCGTGGCGTCGCGGGGTACCTTTCGGGGTTGTTCTCCACCGACGGCTCTGTCGGCGTGAGCTCTGGAGCTGTGGAGATTTCGTTCACCAACACCAGCCGCCCACTCATCGAAGAAGTGCAACAGCTGCTGATGGCGTTCGGAATTCAAACCAGCTTCACTGAATACCGGAGCAACGCTGAGCGTGGGTACTCGCCGTTGTGGAAGCTCGGCATCAAGTCCATCGATTCAGTTCGACGATTTGCCGAGGTCATCGGCTTCTTCAACGAGCGAAAGTCGAAGCTCCTCAACGAAGCTTTCGCGGCTCAAGCACATCGTCAAGGCCGCACGACTCGCATGGTCGTCGACGCCGTCACCCCAACGAGAAAGGTGGAGGCAGTCTACGACCTGCTGAACGTCGGAGATGAACACCAGTTCCTCGCGAACGGGCTCGTCATTCACAACTGCTACGCCGAGGGCGGCTCGTACGCGTACGCCGACAACGCAGCACGCCTCACGCTCCGGTACTGGTGGGCCGTGGGCATGGTGAGCAACCACTACGACGCCTTCGTCGACGCCATGTTCGAGAGCATCTTGAAGCTCTCGTTCCCCGCGAACGCGCCGGGCAACATCCTCCCGATTCGCCTGCACTCGAGCGGCGACTTCTTCTCGACGCGCTACGCGCAGGCGTGGATGGACATCGCCGACAAGCTGCACACGGCCGGCGGCGACGTCGGCAAGCGTGTTCGCTTCTGGGCACCGACGCGCACGTGGGCGACCACCGGCTGGGACGAGTTCTGGCGTGAGCAGCTGCCGAAGATGAAGGCCGACAACTTCATGGTGCGCGCCAGCGCATTCAATTTCGACGACCCGGCCCCTGGCGCGCTCTCGCCGGGCAACGCGCTCGGTTCCAGCTCGCTGTACATGCAGAGCAAGGAAGAAGCGCTCGGTCGGAAGGACTTCCGCGCGACCGCCGCGGAGAAGACGCACTTCGACTGGATGTGCCCGACGTACGCGCAGGTCGACAAGAGCCAGCTCCAGCTGAAGAGCTGCACCTCGAGCCCGAACCCGTTCGGCGGCTCGCACTGCCGCGCCTGCTGGGTCGCGCCGAAGATGCGAATAAATTACCCCGCCCATTAACAGATGGGGCACACTGCCGGGATGAACATCACGGCAGCCGAAAAGCAGCGCTTCACGACGAAGTTCATCAAGGGAGCAAAATGCTGGCTGTGGCGACCTACAGGACGAGTCGGTGCTCGGACCGGTCCCAAGTACGGGGTCTTCAAGCTCCGTTCGATGCCGTCGGCTACCACGGCGCACCGAGCCTCTTGGCTCATTTACAACGGAGCTATCCCCAAAGGCTTGAGCGTCTGCCACCGATGCGACACGCCTCTGTGCGTTCGGCCCACTCACCTTTTTCTGGGAACGCCGCTCGACAACTCTCGAGACATGGTCGCCAAGGGACGTCACGTTCACGGCGAGCGCGCGGTACACGGAAAGCTCACCTCGAAGCAGGTCCTTCAGATTCGAGCAGCCTACGACGCCGGAACGACGCCCACCGTCCTGTCGAAGCGCTTCAAGCTCCACGTCCGAACGGTGTGGAACATCATCAAGCGTGAGCGATGGGCTCACCTGAAGTAAGGAATAGAACGTCATGGCTCGCTCAAAACAAGCACGCACGGCTCGCCCCGCACCGACCGCTCTCGGGCCGGAGCTCTCTGCGCCGCTGCGCCCGAAGAACCTCACGGTGCAGCAGCCCGAGCTGTACCGCGAAGCGCGCGGCGTCGGCTCCGAGAAGCTCGTGTGCACCAACGTCGGTCGCCCCGGCTTCGAGTGCCAGAGCGAAATCGAGTTCCCCAACGACAAGGACATCGCGAAGCTCAAGCTCGACCCGGCGAAGCGCGTGTACATCCACAAGTGCGTACGCCCCGGCTCCTTCGAGGGCGACTTCGTGCCGGTCGACTCTGTCGAAGAGGCCGTGAAGGTCGCGACCTCCCACTGCGATTGCGTGAGGCCCAACCTCGTCGAGTCGACGGCCAGCGCGCGTCGAAAGTGTCAACGTCGTGCTGTGAACACCGTGGCCTGATGCTGTAGGGTGCTTGTCATGACTGAATTAACAATCGCCCCGGTGACCGAGCACCAGCAGCTCGCCATCGAGTACATCAAGCTGCTCGACATCCCCGGCCACGTGCACACCATCCCCGTCGGCATGTTCGACCTGGAGAAGTACCAGGCGTTCCACGAACGTCACGTGGCTGCGGTGAAGGCCGAGGTTCCGGCCATCATCGAAATCGCCGAACGCGTGTACACGTCCGAGGAGCTGCGCTTCCTCATCGAGCTGAACAAGGACCCGCGCTACGTGAGCGTCACGGCGAAGGCGCCACTCTTCGCTCAGGGGCTGCACGACGTCATGACGCGGCTGCTCGACTCGGTGTTCTCACCCCCGGTGAAGCTGTGACCGTCACCACGTGGCTCATCGTCGCGCTCATCTTCGGCACGCTCGCCCTCGCGGCAGCGTTCATGATTCCTGCGTACCTGCGCCAGAAAATCCCGTGGAAGCAGCTCCCCGGTTCGACAGCGCGGTACCACATCGTCGAGGGCGCGTGGGTGAACGAGACGATGCTTCGCGAGGCATACAACGCAGCCGTGCTCTCGCTCAGGCACACCGACTTCACGCCGCTCACTCGAGCGAAGATGGCGTCGACCATCTCCATCATCGTGCAGAAGACGGTGGACTGGGATTCGCCCGCGCACGGCGGAAAAATCGCAGGCATGGCCGACGGGCTCATCCTCTACGTCGGCTCGGACCTCGCCGCGCTGGCGCACGAGATGGCGCACGCGTGTGAGTTCCTCGAAGGCTACATCGACCACAACCACAGCGTGTGGAAGCTGCGGGGCATCCACGCGGCGGTCGACGCCTACCAGCAGTACCTCCGGGGGATGAACGAAGCCATCGGTGATGTACGCTCCACCGCATGAGCCTCTGCGGGGATTTCAAGAAGTCGGTGAACATGACGCCTGCGGCCATCAAGGCGTGGGCGCGTGACGCGCGTTCGAAAGAGGCCAGCGAAGACTCCACGCGTGCACGACTTCCGCGGCTCGCCGAGCTGAAGCGGAAGAAGTGCTCGAGGTGGACGCCGGCCGACGAAGCGCTCGCTCAGCGCGCGCTCTCCTTCAACGCGCGCATGGAGGGCATGGTGAAGCAGCACGGCTGCTCTCGGAAGGCCGTCATCGCGCTGCGCAACTGGGGCCGGAAGGTCGCCAAGTGCGGCGTGCCCCCGAAGATGCGCACGAAGGGGAAGTTCGCCGAGCTGCAGCTCGCCGACGGACGGTGGACGTCGGTCGACCTGCATGACGCTGAGCGCATCCACTTCCCGCTGCGCGTCACCGAGGGCTACGCGAGCTACCAGGACGGCCGCAAGACGCGTCTCCTGCACCGCGAGCTGAAGGGCGGCGAGAAGCTCACGGGCCTCTACGTCGACCACCAGAATCGGGACCGCCTCGACAACCGGCGCGAGAACCTGCGCGTCGTCACCGGCACCGAGAACAACTTGAACCGGGGCGGCTTCTTTGCCAGGAAGCGCAAGAAGCGTTCAAGCCGTACTTGACAAGGTGACCCGTGCGTCCTCAAGACATCAACATCCTCATCGCCTGTGAGTACAGCGGCAACGTGCGTGAGGCGTTCCGTGCTCAAGGCTTCAACGCCATCAGCTGCGACCTGCTCCCCACCGAGCGCCCCGGCCCGCACATTCAAGGTGACGTGCTCGAGGTGATTGCTGACCAGAAGCTCATCACGCCGGGCGGCAGCGGTTTCCACGCAATGGTCGCCCACCCGCCCTGCACGTACCTGTCGACGTCGGGCATTCACTGGAACACGCACGTGCCCGGCCGGAAGGAAAAAATCCCGCCCCGCGAACGCGCGAAGCTCACCGAACAGGCGCTCGACTTCGCCCGCGCGCTGATGGACGCGAACATCCCGCACATCGCGCTGGAGAACCCGCAGAGCATCATCAGCACACGCATTCGTCCGAAGGACCAGTGCATTCAACCGTGGCAGTTCGGTCACCCTGAGAGCAAGGCGACGTGGCTGTGGTTGAAGAACCTGCCGCTGCTCCGCCCCACCAACGTTCTGCCGCTACCTTCCGTGGGGTACTGGGAGAACCAGACGCCTTCGGGCCAGAACAAGATTGGCCCGTCGGCGGAGCGGTGGAAGATGCGCGCGAAGACGTACGACGGAATCGCGACCGCGATGGCTACTCAGTGGGGCGCGTATCTGACGTCGGTGCAGGCGGGGCAGACGTTCCCGCGCCCGCCGGTGAAGGCGCGGTCGAAGGGGCAGTGCCCGCGTCCTTCTCGGCGATGACGAGCTCACCGTTGGCTCGTAGCCAGTAGATGAAGGGCAGGCCTTCGTCCTGGACGAGCTGCGCGTACTTTCGTCGAACATCGGAGAGGCGCTTCGTGACCTCGGCGAGTGCCGTACCGTCTGCGATGAATTCGAGCGGAGAACCAACCGCACGAATTGCCGCCAGCGTTCGCGCGTGTTCGCAAAACTCCTGATGCGCTTTCTCTCGGGCCTGCGCGTACTCCTCGCGGGAAAGCGCTCGGGCGTTTCGAAGCGTGCGCCGGTCCGTCGTCCAGACGAAGCATCGGCCTCCGTACACCTGCAGGTGACCGAACTCCTGACTCCCGCATTCGCACGTGTTCACTTGGGCTTCACCACGAACTCGTCGAGCTTGCCGAGCGCGTCGAGCACGTTCTCGATGACGTAGTCCTGCATCGGGCGGCCGTTCCGCTGGTTCGGGCACTTCGCCTGCACGAGCAGGATGACGGCCTCTCGCGTGAGGCCGCAGTTCATCAACGCGGTCACGGCGCCGGCCACCTTCATCACGTCGTCGCGAATGACGCCGCCCACCGCGAGCGAATTCATGAAGGCCTTCGCGACCGAGCCGCCCTCGTCGAGGAAGCGCACGCCCGCCGCGATGTCCGCCTTCGTCACCTTCGACACATCCACTTTTTCCAGTCGTCGCATTGTCACTCCTCCAGAGCAGCAGTCACCACGCTGTGCATCACGTCTCGAATGAATTCGCTGCGCGTCAGGCCCGCGCTCTTCGCCAGCTTGTCGACGACCTTCAAGTCGGTGTCGTAGAGGAACGAGCGGACCTGCGTGATGGGCTTCTGTACCGCCTTCGGGCGGAACACGTGTTCGCCGCGTGTCCACTCGAGCACGTAGTGCCGATGGCACAGGCCGCGGCCTTTGATTCGCGTCTCTTTGCAGTCAGTCGCGACGCAGTGAGGAAGCTGAGGCAGCGAGAGAGAAATGAAGGTTTTCGCCATGGCGGAAAACCTTACCGGCCCTCTGCGGTCTGGGTCCACTTTTTTTCCGCTGTACTGTTCTCTCCGTCGCACCAACCGCGCAACACCAACTCCCTCGGAGAGCCTTTCAATGAAGAACGCCACTCACCGCATGTCCCTCGGGAGCCTCACGTCGATGCTGGGGCTCTCCAAGTCGTCCCTCATGGAGGCGCTCAAGCTCGGAGCTGGTGCCGCCGCCTTCCCGTTCGTCTACGGCATGCTGCAGTCGTGGCTGCTCCGGATGAGCCCGATGTTCGCGCAGAAGGGCGCGGCCGAGTACGGCCTCCGCATCCTCGCGGGCCTCGCGCTCGGCGGGGCGAGCCGCAAGTACCTCGGCGGCTCGGTCGGTGACGGCATGGTCGCTTCGGCGGTCGGCTCGGTCGCCCAGGACGTGCTCGCCCCGATGGTGAACCGCACCGCAGCCGCCGCGAACGACGCGGTGAACGCGGCCGAAGCGGCCACGGGCGTCTCGCAGATGTCCGGCGTCAACCCGCTCGGTCGCGGGCTCGCGGGCTTCGGCGCGGCCGACCAGTCGCTCCTCTTCGGCGTCGGCACCCCCGACCTGAGCGGCGCTTCGATGTTCAACGGCGCAACGGTCGCCGTCGAACAGCCGGGCGGCTTCAACGGCGCCACGGTGGCCATCGAGTCGCCCGGCAGCTTCGCTGGCGCGCTGATGTAACGAGCCGAACCCGAACGGGAGCTCTCCTCGAAAGAGAGCTCCTGCTCGTCAGCACCTCGAGCAGAAATGTTTCGAGGTCCTGATGAGCAGCACACCGCTCGCGAAATGCAGTCGAACGTCGTCCCTCGTCGTCAACGCGCTGTACCCGAAAGAACATCATGAACCAGATTGCCGTCCCCACGAACAAGCCCGGTGAGTTGTATATCCCCGCCCTCGGCAAGGCCATTCAGCAGGTCGAGCTGCGCGAAGACGACGTGTACGACTCGGTCTTCATCCCGGCTGGCGCCATCGCCAACGGCACCGAGTTCATCTTCTTCCGCGACATCCAGAACAAGAACGACCAGCACTGCAACCTCCCCCAGTCGGGCCGCATCGCCGCTGGTGACGAGGTCGCCGTGTTCCGCGTCGGTCTCCACCCGCGCGAGGCCATCGGCAACGTGCTGACCGCGTTCACCGACTTCCGCCGCCTGGCGGGCAACGCGTCGCTGGACCTCCGGTTCAACCGCCGCATCATCACGAACGGCCCGGTCATCAAGTACCCCAGCGGGTACGGCCTCTCGGGCTTCTCGAACGAGGTCGCCGGTGCCGGTCAGGCCGCCGCCTCGGTGGGCGTGCCCTCGGTCGCCGCAGCCCCGACGCTCTTCGTTCCCCAGCAGCTCCGGGATAACGATGACATCAGCTGCAAGATGCGCTTCAACGACGCGGCCTGGATTGCCGGCGGCTACACCGCGCCGACGACCACCACGGGCGTGCTCGTGACGCTCTTCCTGCGCGGCGTCATCAAGAGCCCGCTCGGCAAGTAAGCCGCGCCAGCGAACCAATCTGTTCAGCCTCGCCAAGGCGGCCGGGCTGTCTCCTCGGAAGTCGGGAACGTGGTGCAGAACCTCCCGACCACATAGCAGTGCAACGCCTTGGGCTCTCCCGTCTGCACACGGGACCCTTCGGCGGGCGGGGACACACCAGACCCTGCCGCTGGTCGGACGGCACCGACCTTCCCTTTTTCGGAGCACACCACCGTGAACTGTCCTCCCGGCCTTCCCCAGTCTCCTTCCGGCGCCGGCGTCGCGGACTACCTCCGCGAGCTGCTCCGGCTCTCGCCCGCACAGCTGCGTGGTGTGGGCATCGACCTGCGCGTGCGGCTCGGGCAGACGACTCCGCAGGCCACCGACAACTACAACGTGCCCTCCGACCAGGACTTGGTCGTCTACGGCATCTCGGGGTACTACCGGTCGACGAACCTCGCGACCGAGCCCGTGCTCAACGCCAACCTGAGCCTCTCACCGTCGGACCTGCAGGTCGCCCGCCTCTCGAACTGCATCGCCTCGCTCGAGAACAAGGACCGCAACCTCGCCGTCTTCGACGCGCGCGCGGTCGTGCTCGGCGCCATCAGCTCGCCGATGGGCAGCAAGCTGCAGTTCCCGGTGCAGGCGCCGCTGCTCTTCCCCGCCACGCACCAGCTGCGCGCCAGCTTCACGCTGCAGAGCGTCGCAGCGGCCATCGCGGGCAACGACGCCGACTACGGCCTCCTGCTCGAGGGCATTCTCATCCCGAAGCGGACGTAAGAGCGAGGTCGTGAATGCGCGCGGTCGTCACCTCAGGTTCGTTCGGTTCCCTGGGCTCGCTCATTCCGAGCCGGGCAGCGCCCGCGGCGTGGCGTCCCTCGACCACGCTCAAGTGGGCGCAGGTCAACGACCGCCCGTACCTCGGCATGGGCCCGCAAGGGCTCAAGGCCGTCACCAACGACGCCAACGCTCGCGCCTCGGCGCGGTTCTTCTCGTCGGGGCTCCTGCCTCGAACGTGCGGAATCCCCGGCGCACCGCCCTGCGATGAAGGCGTGCCTCAGGCGGCGCTGAGCGGCCTCGGCTACCTCGGCGACGTCGACGGCCCGAAGTCGCGCTCCTTCCCTGCGCTCTGCGCACCGGTCCGCACGATGCTCGCGGAGCTGGAGTGGCTGCTGGGCAAGGTGAACTACTCCAGCGACGTCGTGACGCGCGCGCGTTTCGTCTTCCAGGAGATGGACGCGGGCATCACGTACCTGCCGGGCACCGGCGGCTGCGACCGCGACACGGGCATCCTCACCGAGACCCTCACCGCGCTGCGCGCCGACATGACGCGCAACGGAACCCCTCCTCCAGGGGGCACCGCGCTGCTCACTCCGCCGGAAGGGCAGAAGCCCGATGAGCTCAACCCGTGGGTGAAGGTCGGCCTCATCGCCGGCGCGGGCCTCGCGGGCGTCATCGCGCTCGCGGTCATCACCGGCAACGTCGCCACCATCGCGAAGGTGCTCAAGTGAGCACGTCAGCGGCGATTCAGTTCTTGAAGGGCTCGAAGGACACGCAGGCGTCCCAGCTCGCGCTCCGTGCGCTCAAGCGCATGGACGAAGGCGCGACCGTGTCGGGCGCGTACCTCGCGAAGGCGTGGGAAGCGAACGTCGCAGCGGGCAAGGACCAGACGGACGCGATGAAGATGCGCCGCGCCGCGCTCGCCCAGGACGCGTACGACCACCGCGTCTCGAGCGAGAAGGGCCGCATGATGGCGGCCTACGCGCTGATGGCGTCACGCGAAGGCGACAAGGCCATCACCGCGCAGCAGGCCGCTGCGAAGGCGAACTCCGCCTCGGAGAAGAAGATTCTCGTCGAGACGGCGAAGTTCGCCACCCTGCGCCGCAACGTCATGCTGCAAGCGATGGAGACGGCCGAGAAGAACTTCAAGGCGCCCGCGCTCCCTCCGCTGCTCCGCGCTTCGGCGAAGGGCAACGAGCAGGTGACCCTCAACATGAAGGACCAGTGGCGACCGCCCTCGTGGGTCGGCCGGACGAACCTCTTCTTCCCCGAAGATGTTCGCGTCGCTGCCGGTGCTTCAGGCGCGCTCAGCGGCTTGGGCAACCTCGACCCCAACAACTGGTGGGACTCGTACCTGCAGTACCAGACTCAAGGGGTGCTCTCGGGCTTCGCTGAAGCCGCGCGCGCCGTCGAGCCCATCGTGAGCCAGGAACCGGGCAGCGCGTCGGTGGCTGCCGAAATTCCGGCGCTGATGCAGGACCTTCAGCTTCAGCAGACGAAGTCTGTCAACTCCGCAGCACGCACCTGGCTCCCCTGGTGGCTGCTCCCTGTCGCACTCGCGACGGGCTACTACTTCTGGAAGTGAAGGAGCCGTCACCATGAGCAACAACGTCCCCGGTTGGGCCCCCCGTCGCCCGCTCATCGTGAGCGACCCCTCGAAGCTGTCGTACTTCGCGCGCGCCAACGCCACGCGCTCCGGTCTCGCGGCCGGTGCGGCAGCTGGCGCCGCAGGCGCAGCGTTCGGCGGCATGCGCGTCAGCGGCTTCGGCAACGCGCCCTCGGCCGATGACTGGTCGACGTGGGCGAAGCAGCAGCCGCAGCCCACCATCGGCGGCAGCACGCCCGTCGAAGGTGCGCGTGACGTCACCCAGGGCGGACAGACGGTCGCCGACTTCTTCGACCGCCTCAGCCGCGCCACGGGCTCGTTCTTCTCGAACAGCACGCCGCCGGCCGCGACGACGGTCATCAACGCGCCCTCGCCCGGTCCGCTCGGCATTCCTATCGGCGGCTGGGTCCTCGGCGGCATCGTCGTTCTCGGCATCGGCTTCGTCGCACTGAAGAAGTAATCCACCCATGAGCGCACCGACCTTCGTCCTCAACAGTGGTACCGGCTTCGGTGGCCTGGGCTCCAGCCTCGGCCCGGACGGGAAGTTCTACCCGCTCGAGGTGCAGGCGAAGACGCCGACGCAGGTGACGCGCGAGCAGTGGGTCGCGAACACCAACGCAGCGTGGGACGCGGCCAACCCGCTCGGCGCGAACAACTTCCGCTTCGGGCTCAACCTCGGTTCGGGGCTCGTGGCCGGCGGGGCAGGAACGCTGCTCACCGGCGTCTACCTGCTCGCGACCGGCAAGACGAAGAAGGGCGCCATCGCGGCGCTGCTCGGAGCGGTCGCCACGGCAGTCGGCTTCAGCGTGGGCGCGAAGACGGCGGTCGCGTACGGCGACGACGGCGGCGTGAAGGGTCTCGGGGCGTACATCGACGCCGACGGTGCCGTGAAGGGCACCATCCCCGCGTGGGCGTTTCAGCCCAACCCCGGTGGGCTCATCCCCACGCGGTGATGTAGAACCTCGAGCATGATGACTCGAGCGCAGTTCTCAGTTCAGGTCGCACAGCAGCGCGCGACCTTCGTGGTGAAGAAGGACGGCATCGAATGGTGGCGTCTTCCTGATGGTCGGTGGCTCGGAGCACGCGAGGCCGACCGTGGCATGGTGCAGGTGAAGCAGTTCGCAGCAGGAGCGTGTTCCTGCGGTTGAGGAGAAGACGATGACCCCGTTCCAGCACAGCCGCATGGGCCACAAGCAGCGCATGCTCGCGGGGCTGGGCACCCTGGGCTTCGTCAACCCGCCCACCACGGGGCTCAACAAGAACATGGCGCTCCTGCCCAGCGCGCAGGGCTTCGACACGAAGACCAACGGCGTCACCACCAACTTCACGCCGCTGATGAAGGCCAACACGCTCGCACCTCCCAGCACGATGAAGAACCTCGTCGGTGGGACGCTCCAGCAGCCGAACGTGGGCTCCGGCATCAGCGCGCCCATCGACCTGCGCAACGCAGCGGCGACGAAGCAGCTCACGCCTTCGTTCGACAAGCTGAACACGAAGAGCAACTCGCTCTTCAACCCGGCGCCTCCCGCGCTCAACCTGCCGGGTTCGAACATCACGCCGAGCAACCCCGGCATCATCAACACGCCGAAGACGGGCTTCGTGCCCATCACGCCTCTGCAGCCGCCGTCGTTCGGCAACAAGCCGCTGACGCTGACGCCGCCCTCGAGCGGCGGGCTCACGGCGGACAAGGCGCGTGAGGCGATGATGAACTCGCGCGACCAGGGCATCATCGACGCCGCGAAGGACATGAAGACCGCAGCGACGGGTTCGAGCGCGACGGGCGCTGGCCTGCCCAGCCTGCCTTCCGCGCCGCCTCCGAGCCGTCAGGACTTCGTCCCCGACTACACGACGGGTGAGGGCACCACGACCTCGACGCCGGGTCGCCTTGCTCCCGACAGCTTCATCACCACCGGCGTCGCGCCGAGCAGCTCGAAGCTCCCGTACATCATCGGCGGTGTCGCCCTGGTGGCGGTCGTCGGCTACCTCGTCTTCCGCTGAAAGGCTCCGCCGTGCTCAACCTCTTCAACCAGTTTCGTGCGAAGCCCCCGAGCTCTTCTCAGCTCGGCCAGCGGCTGCTCACCAACGCCCGCGGTGTGCAGCAGAAGGTGCCCGTCAAAGCGCCGCAGGTCAGCAAGCTCTTCGGCAACGCCTCGCAGGCTCGAGGCATGCTCGTGCAGCCGAGCGCGTACGGCCTCGTCGGTCCGACGTCACGCGGTCTCGCAGGAGCGGGCGGCTTCGGTGCGCTCAGCTCGGCCGGCGCCGGGAGCTTCGGCGCCACCCCGCTCTTCGACGAGTTCGAGTTCGACGAAGCGTGGAGCGCGGCCGACTTCTTCGGCACCAACCGCGCGTGGGTGACCGCCGTCAACAAGCAGCACGACGTGCTCGGCATCAAGGACCCGAACTACGGGCCCGTGCCGTACACGCCCGCTGATTCGAGCTTCGCCGCGCAGGTCGGGCTGAAGTGGAACCAGCTCAAGGCCGCTTCGTCGCGCGACACGGCGACGCGCAACTTCATGACCGGGGTCCGCAACGCCATCAAGGGCGCCATCGCGCAGGCCGACGCCGGTACGAAGCGCCCCTGGAACGTCCTCTTCGCCGGTCGCCGCACGTCAGCTGACGAGCAGGTGCGAGTCGCCGCGTTCGAAGCGATTCAGGAGCAGATGGAGAACATCATGGCGTTCCGCGTGCCCTCGAGCACGTCGACGTCGAACACCACGCCCGGTGGCGGCATTCAGGCCGAGAACCAGTACATCGCGCCCAACACGCCCACCGGCACCAACTCGCTCGCCGACCAGCTCGGGCCGCTCATCAACAATACGATGGGGCCGCGCGGCGCCGCTGCAGCGCCGGCGTCGAACACCGGGCTCTACATCGGCGGCGCTGCTGCCGTCGTGGCCATCGGCGTCGGCGTGTTCTTCCTCACCCGGAAGAAGTGACGCACCATGCACCCCGCGTACGTCCATCAGTTCGCAGGTCAGCGCGTGGCGCCGGTGGGGAACGTGTCTTCTCCGACGGTCGCTGAAGCGCAGACGCTGCTCAACGCGATGGGCTACGGGCCGCTCAAGGTCGACGGCATCTTCGGGTCCAACACCTCCGCAGAAGTGACGCGCGCGCTGCAGCAGTCGGTGGGCAGCGTCGACGCGAACGTGCTCGAGCAGCTGCGGAAGCTCGCGGGCTCGGGTCACCGCGCGCCGGTGAAGGCGCCGGGTCCCGTGAGCGTGACCGGTGCTACCAACACCGGGCTCGTGCAGCAGCCGCTGTGGAAGCAGCCGCTCTTCATCGGCTTAGGGGTCGCCGCGCTGATGGGCGTGGCCTTCTTCGTTCTGAAAAACGAGACGTCGGCGTTCAGCGGGACCTCGGAGGGGGACGCTGAACCTCGACGCGCTCGAGGTCGTGGTCGAGGCCGGAAGATGGCCAACGGCGACGCCGTCATTCTCGGCGACGACGTCTTCGGCGACGTCGGCGCGCACGCCAAGCCCATCGAGGGCGAAGTCACCAAGAAGAAGTGCCGGCGTACGCCCGACTTCGATGCAGCCGAAGGTGAAGAGGTGGTCACGTGAGCGCGCCCGTGTTCATCGCCTCTGCAGGTCTTCGAGGTCTCGACGAGGACCTCGCGCTCCTCGACGCGCAGGCGAAGTCTCAAGGCATCGACCCCGCGAGCATCCGTGGCGGCACGAGCACGACGATTCGAACTCAACCGGCGTACGGTGCAGACGCCAAAGGCGGCGGTATGGAATCTCTTCTCGGCGGCGGTGCTCTCGACTTCGTGAAGAACATCTTCAACCAGGGCGGCACCGCGGCCACCGGGTTCCAGAACTCCGTCGCGACGATTGCCGCGCAGGAGGCGGCGCGCGAGCGCAGCCGCACCCTGAAGATGGTGGGCGGCGGTTTGTTCGCGCTCGGCGCGCTCGGCTTCGCGGTGTGGGGCGTCTCGAAGCTCGGCAAGCGCTGAGTTTGTAGGTCCCCGCACGTCCACCTGCTACGGTCAAGGCACTATGGCTCACCTCTACTGCGCCAATCCGAACATGAGCCCCGCCGCGCTCGGCATGTTCTCGCCCGCGACGCAGGCGCAGTACGTGCCCAAGGGGCCCACGATGGGCCTGCGCCGCACGCAGCGCCCTGACCTCGCGGTCGCGACCAGCGGTGCTGCCTTCGGCGGCGTTCGCGGTGGAGGCCTCCGGGGCTTCGGCGACTGGTTCACCGACGCGGTCGGTTCCATCACCGGCGGCGTCACGGGCATCGTCGACTCCGTCACCGGTCGAGGCGCAGCTCGAGACCAGGCGCAGGCGGCCACCGACTACGCCGCGCTCCAGACGCAGGCCCGCATCGCTGAGGCGAACGCTTCGGCCGCCGGTTGGTCCAACGTCGCCGTGCCGGTCGGTCTCGCCCTCGCTGCGGCCCTCGGCCTCGGCCTCGTCGTCGCCCTGCGCCGGTAAGAGCTCATGACGAACAACGCGCACCTGCTCGGCATGCTGAACGTCACGCCCACCGGGGGACGGTTCATCTCCGGCCTCGGCGAGGCGAGCGGCGGCGCGCTCGGCGACGACAGCGCGGTGATGATGCTCTCGGGTGTCGGGTCGACGGGCTCCTCGGTTCAGCCCAGCGCGCAACCGACCACCACCGAGCTGCTGCAGACGCCGGTCACGCTCTTCAACATCACGCTCCCGTTGTGGGGGTGGCTGCTCGCTGCTGCTGTCCTGGGCGGCGCCGGCGGATGGTTCGCGAACGACAAGCTGAAGGAGAAATGACCATGGCGAAACAGGGCTCGAAGATGAAGAAGTGCGCCCGCGAGTGGAACGCGAAGTCGGCGAAGTACAAGTCGACTCACAGCTACCGCGCGCACGCGAAGAAGTGCCTGAAGGGCAAGCGCTAAGGTCCGCGCTCTCGCAACGCTGCACGTACTGAGCGACTCTGAAAGAAAAGGAGGAACGACGACATGGAAATCATGCACCGCAGGAAGAAGCGTCACTGCAAGCACGGCGTGGTCAAGCGCGGAAAGCGCAAGGGCCAGTGCCTGAAGAACAAGCGCAGCAAGCGCTAAGGTGCGGGGCTTCAGTCCTCGTTCCTTCAACCTTCGTGGGGCCCCGCGGGCGACTGCGGGGCCCTTTCTCGTTTCAGTACCCCGGGCGGGCGCGACTGTGCCAGGTGAGCGCCTTGAGCAGCACCGGGCCTGCTGACTTCGACGCCTGCATCGCGGCATAGACCCCGTTGAGGTGGATGAGCTCGTTGATGAGTTCGAGCAGCACCGCGATGACGAGGCGTGCGTTCTTCAGCTCCTCGAGCACCGGGCGAGGGCCTTCGCCTCGCCTCACTTCCTCCTCGCGTACTGCTTCGGTCCAGCGGTGCGACAGCGCGTTCCACTCCTCGAAGATGAGTCCTCGGTACTCCGGGTTGTCGATGCGGTCGAGCTGCAGCTGCTCGGTGAGCTTCGCGCGCTCTTTGTCGTTGAGGGTCACCCTCAGATGAGTGAGCAGCGCACGCTTCTTCTCGATTTCGCGCGCCTGAAGCGCGCCCATGACGTCCACCGCATCGGGCCACTTCCCCACGAGGATGAGTGCCCGGAGCAGTTCGCGCGCCTCGACCGCCAGCTCGAGGTAGTCGATGAGGTGGCCTGCGACTTCGGAGTTTTCCAGCTCGACGGTGCCTGAATAGTTCATTCCTCCTCCACAGCGACGGTGACCTTCACGATGACGCGCTTCCACACGGCGTACGGTGTGCCGTCGAGCTTCAGCCGCGCGATGGCGTCGGCCGCAGCCTCCTTTGATTCGTAGTGCGTGTACTTCTCCTTCCCGGCGACGAGGATTTCGACGAGCCGCTCCTCCTTCGAGTTTTGCTTTCGCTGCTGCCGCGCCTCTTCAGCGTCTTCGAGCGCGGTGATGATGGCGGGTTTCGGCGTGGGAACGACAGGCGGGTGGTGCGGAGGGGGCATTGGAACCGTGGGAGCAGGGAGAGGGGTGAGGATGGGAGCGAGCTTCGGAATCGGGGGGAGGGTGATGCCCTTGAGCTTGTCGGCGAGCGTCCCCATGCCTCGGGGCGTCCCGTCCTTCTTGAGCCAGCGCTTCGACTCCCAGTTGGTGTCGACCATCGTGCCGTCGAGCACCGTGATGACGGCGTCACGCTCGACGGAGAGCACGGCGTGAAGGTCGAACGAATCGCCAAGGGCCTCGTACAGGTCGACCACACAGATTTCCCGGCGCTCGCGGGAATCGTAGACGACCTGGGCCCGCTCCGGGCTCTTCAGCGCGGCGGTGATGACCTCAGCGAGGATGACGCGAGCTTCTTCCTCGACAGAGCTCTTCTTCCCCTTCAACCCACGCGGTTTGGGCTGCATGTCGAGCCAGCTGTTGGCGCGCTCACGAAACCGGAGGACGGCGTGGTTGTTCACGCTGAGGGCGTTCATCGGCGACCTGCCTTGGCCAAGACCGTCGGAAGAAGGCACGTCACCGAGTTGAGCTGCGAGATGTTCAGGTCGAAGGTGGCTCCCCAAGGGACCACCTTGTACAGGTGCGTGAGCAGTTCGTTCGCGGCCTGCACGGCGTCGAGCGCTTCGGCTTCCAAGCTCGGTGTCGCTGCAGCGAAGGCAGCTTCGAGTGGTTCGAGTCGGTCGAACAGCGCGAGCACGCGCGCCTTGTCGATGCTCATGGGGCCCAGGGGAGGCCACGCCTCGACTTCAGCTCGAGTGAGTGGGGTAGGGGAGAGGTGCTGCGGAGAGGTGTTCGGCACAAGACTTCCTTTCATTCGATGGTGGTTCCAGCGTTGACGAGACCGCGCTCACGCAAGACGTCAAGCACGACGGGAGCGCACGTCGGGCAGTAATCGATGGTCTTCTCTTCGTACGACGACGTCGTTCCGCGCTTGAGCGTGAGCCACCGCTCGCGGGGGTGCTGGACTCCGCCTTCGGGGATGACCTGCGCCCCTGTGCCGACGTCCCACTTCACTTCTTCGATGCAGCCAGGGGCATCACAGATGAGCGCGATGCGGCGCGTCCACCCGTTGGCGCTCTTCTTCACCGTCCTCATCGGCCACCAGCCTTGAGCGCTGCAGCGGCCAGCTCGCGCAGCACGTTCGCACTGGCGTCGACGTCGTCTCGAATCGCCTTCAGGGCGTTGAGCGCGACGTCGAGCCGCACCCAGACTTCGGGGTGCGCGCTCGCTTCGAACTCTTCCTCGCCGTAGGGCCCTTCGCGGTCGAGCTTTCGCTGAAGGAGGGTCACGGCAGCAGGTCCTCCGGCTTCCACTGACACGAGCCGTTGCGGCACGTGTTCTCCCAGACGGCAGCCTTCAAAGTGAAGAACTTCGCGACGGCGAGCCGCACGCGGTGCTCGTCGAGCTGCTCGGCGGTGGGGCTCGAGGCGTTGTCCGCGAGGTCCTTCTCCACCATCGCCACCAGAGCTTTCGACTCGGAGGCCATCTTGCGGAGCACAGCTGCAGCTTCGGCGCGGGTCATTCGTCGGTCTCCTCGAAGAACGTCATGATGGTCTGCACGAGGTGGTCGTAGTCACTCTGCGAGCTGCGGTTCCCGGTCTTCGCTTCCTTGAGGAATTCGTCCCAGTCCTCCTGGGTCCACCCTGCCTTGAGCGCCGGCCGACGACACCGCGCCAGGAGCACGTCCCCGCTGAAGAGGTCGCGCACGGGGATGAGGGGGGCCTTCTTCTTCGCGGTCGTCATGGTGCTCTCCCCCGGGGCTCTTTCTCTCGGGCGCGCTTGTCCTCGAGCTGACGCTCGTCTTCGGCTTCGAGGAGTTCCTCCAGCACCGTGAGGATGTGCGCGAGCGCCGCGCGTCCATCGGCCGGCATGAGGAACTCACGTTGCTTCACCGTGCTGATGCTCACCGCCAGAGACACCCTTGAGGTGACCTTGTTCTTCACGCTCCCGGGCTGTTCTGCTGCGTTGACTGCCTTCACGATGCGAGCGCGAATGCCCGCAGAGCCGAGCCCCACACGGTTGCCGTCTGCGTCGTAGACCTTTGTTCGTGCTCCCCGGGACTGCGCTTCTCGCCACGGTGATGGGTGCTTCATGATGCGACTCCCCGGAAAGACTTCGTGAGTGCTGAACGAGCGTCGCGACCGGTACCGGTGCCACGCCAACCCTCGGAGACCCACAGGCCGCCGAGTTCCTGCGCTTCGACCTGCTCGTCGTGCGTCTTGCAGTTCCGCCCGATGACCGCCCAGGCGGCAGCGACGTGGGCCGCGCTGGCGAACGGGAGCAGCCTCAGACGCTCTTCGTTGGCGAGCACCTCGGCGAGCGGCGCCCGGAACTTCGAGTCGGCGCCCAGTGCGCCCGCCTCTTCGAGGAAATCCATCAGCACGTCGACGGTCTCGGTCCGATTGGCCGACCCGGCGAAGTGCAGAGGGAAGTCGACGAGCGCGATGTTCCACAAGTGAGCGAGGCGTCGCACCTCGAGCAGGCCCGTCTCCAGCGCGTTCGTGATGCGGCGCCGCGCTTCGACCTGGCGCTCTTCTTCGGTCCACCCCGACCACGGCAGCGTGTGGCTGATGGCCTTCGAGCCCGACGTGTGCGCGACCGTCACCTCCACCTCACGGGTGGCGCGCGTGACGTCGTCGACGTCGACCGTCACGCCGCGCGCCGGCGCTGAGACGATGGCGTCGAGCGCGGTGATGCGGAGGCCTGCGTAGAAGCCTAAGCGTGCGGCGCCCGTCTCGCTGTTGCGCCAGTGCAGGGCACCCTCGACGTGCTTCACGCCGTCGAGCTTCACCGTGGCCACGCCGAAGGTCTCGTCGACGCCTCGGCTGATGCGAGCCCGAGCGGTGGGCTCGAGAACGGCGTCCAGGTGCGGGAGGAGCTGCAGGTCGTCGAAGTAGTTCGTCGGGTACTTCTGCGAGAGCACTGCGCGCACCGTGCGCAGGCCGGTCTCGGTGTGCCGGTAGGTGCGGAGCAGCGCGGGCTTCACCTTGTTCTGCACGCCGTCAGCGCGAACGTCTTCGAACGCAACCGACCGCGCGGGCGGGTGCAGCTGGTGGTGCAGCACCCCAGCCACGCCGCGCACCCTCGAGCCCGCATCGAGCATCAGATTGACGGCCTGACCGAAGGCCTTCGGCGTGACGGCGAGACCACCGCCCCGGCCGCCCTCGCGGATGAGCGCGCCGTCGCGAGGGTCAATGCACAGCGAGTGCAGGTCTTCGATGCGCACGTCGTCGAGCACGTCGCGCTCGATGGCATCCACCCACTCGGTGCGCGCGGTGACCGGGTGCCCCTCGGACGGCTGAGCCCAAGGCGCGAGCGCGACGAGCGCCGTGCGTGGAGGGTTCACGTCGAGCGCGCCATCGATGTACCGGCCATCGAGTGCGCGCAGCAGTCCACTCAAGCGAGCCTTCACCACGCGCTCCACACGGTCGAGCTGCTTGCCGAGGCGTCCATCGTTTCGAAGCGGGGGGCTCATCGTGCATCTCCTTTGACGTCGTTGTTCAGCGCGCAGGCGTCGCAGACGCCCACGTGGAAGCCGTGGCTGACCTGCACCGGGCGGGGAAGCCTCGGGTCGAGCGTTCCGCCGTTCCCGTGGTTCGCACAGAGGGACACCTTCGTGTTCATGTTGCTGCCGTCGGTGGTGGCCGACCAGGTGATGACCTTCGTGGTGCTGCGCTGCTTCTTCACGACGGGGCTCCTGCGGTGAAGGGATTGGTGACGCCGTCGGTGAAGTACGCGCGTGCGGTCGTCGGGGTGAAGCAGCGCCACTCGGGGCGGCGCATGCCTCGCGACGTGATGAAGCAGGCGCCGAAGATGAACTCGCCCGTGTCGGTGTTCGTGGCCCAGCGCGCCGAGCCCGCCACCGGCTTCATGTTGGTGAGCCCGGCGGTGACCGCGAGCATCGCTTCGCGCTCGAAGGCACCCACGCGGTCGCCCAAGTCGTCGCTCGGCTCGCCGTGCCAGACCGTCTCGGTGCCCTTGGGGCTCTCGCCGGGGGCCTTCTCGTGCATCGTGTAGCGCATGGGTCAGCTCCCCTTCTTCTGCTGCTTCTTCAGGTCGTCGACGGCAGCATCGAACGTGTGGCCGTAGCCGTACCCGAGACCGGCGGCTCCAGCCTTCGTGTCGCGGTACCCGACCACCTTCCACGCGTTGTCGGGGTGACGGTTCTGCGAAGCCTCCCCGATGAAGCGGAGCTTGCCTTCGATACGCGTGCGGCGGCCGGTGTGCGGGTCGGTCGTGTCGGTCTGCGCTGCGAGCGGAGCAGGCTTCCCGAACGACGGGTCACCCATCGCGGTGAGCGAGTCGACGACTACGACGGTCAGGGGTGCGAGCGCCGGGCTGCTGAGCAGCGAGGCCACGCGCTCCAGCGTCGCGGCCAGGTCAGCCTCGCCCTCGTCGTCTTCGGCCATCGTCACCTCGATGAGGTGGCGAATCGTGTCGAGCGTCTCGCAGACCTTGAGCGAATCAGTCACCTTCAGGTTCTCGACGAGCGTCTTCGCGGCGGCGTGCGCCTCGGCGGTGGCGAGCAAGCGGTGGTACCCGACGACGACGGTTTCGTTGAAGGCGTGCTTCTGCGGCGCGAGCAAGCGAACGTCGGCGGGGGTGTACGGGGTGGAGGTCGTCATGGGGTCAAGCTCCTTTTTTCGTGAGGCGGTTGGTCTCGGCCTGCAGCACGTCGAGGCACAGCTCGTCGCGCAGGTACACGTCGACGTCGGCGTCGCTGATGCTCTTCTGGGTCGTGACCACCGTGACCTTGTCGAGCCGGGCGAGCACGTCTCGCTCGAACACCCCACGCGAATCTTCCAAGAGGGCGGCGTGCAGCGAGGGGAACTTCTTCAAGCGGGCGGCGGCGGCGCTCACGATGGCGCGGGCGCGTTGACGGTCAGTGGGCGGCATGGCGGTCCTCTGCGAAGGCTTCGCGAATCGTGGGGTGGTCGTGCAGGTCGAAGTGAGCGCCGCACCGTGTGCAGCAGGCCGTGGGCTCGATGCGGTCGCTGTTGCAGTCGTGCGGGCCGGGTGCGTCGCACTCAGGGCACGGCAGCGCCGTCTCGTTGTAGAGCTTCGCGCGCATCACTTCGGCGACAGCGGCGATGTACGTCATGCTTCCCCCGTGCGCTTCAAGTTGCGCTGCTTCTGCTCCGTGAGCACGGCCTCGGCGAGGCGTGCGAGCGGCTCGTGCGAGTCGGCGAACGACGAGTCCTGCGAGAGGCGGGCGAGCTTCGTGTACCCGTCGAGGAGGACGCTGTCAGAGACCTTGGTGAGCGCCCGGCGGAATTCGAGCGCGGCGTCGACGAGAGCGCGCGCTGCACGCTGCTCCTTGAGGGTCGCCCGCCGCTCACGCTCCCGGCGCGTGATGCGGGGGTACGGGGGCAGTTCCTGGCCGCGCTGGTGCCGCGTGTGGCGGACGACCATGGCGGCGCACACGCGCAGCGAGTGGACGGTGCCGTCGTCGTCTTCGACTTCCTTCTGCAGCACGAGCGCTTCACGGCGAACGTACGCGAGGAGAGCGGGGAGGGTAGGAGTGTTCATCGAGAGGACCTTTCGTCACCTGCGCTGTGTGACGGGGTGTATTGCATTTGACAGACCAACCCCCTACCCCTCTTTTTCTATGGGGTTAGCGGAGCACCGGCCGTGCCAAGATTGCAAACCTGAAAGGGGCGTTTTTCGTTTCTGCAATACCCCTGTTAAATCAAGGGGTTACTCGGTTGCAGGGGTGAAAGGGTATGTGCGTGTAGGTGCGGGTAGGAATACACCTACATGTAGGTCCAACGACTTCGTTGGTCCCGGCCAACGGATTCGTTGGTCACCGCCCGGGGCGGCGCTTGGGCCCGGGCTCCCCGGCGGCCCACGTACGGTTCATCGCCTCAGCGACCGCACCGCGCACCTCGCCGAGCACCTGCGCCTTCACCTCACGCACCGCCTCACGCCGCTGCAGCAGGCTGTGGTTCACCCGGTTGCCGCGCGACGCGAGCCCTTCGGCCACCAGCTCGCGCAGCACGCGCGACGCGTTCACGCCGTCACGCCGCGCGATGTTCAGCACGGTGGTCGCCAGCTCGCTGTCGAGCGCGACGCTCATCATGAAGTCTTCACCTGGTGTCGGCAGTCGAGTGCGCGGGCGGGCCATGGCTCTCTTCTACTTCGACGGCGGGGGCGGGAGCGAGCACCAGTGCGTGATGGTTTCCGCGTGAGGGTTGTGCCGCATCTTCGTGACGAACCCGTTGTCCCATTCCACGATGACGACGCGTGACTCCGACGTCCACGCGAGGATGGGACGGTCCCTCGGCGCTGTGGCGAGCGGCTGCCATCCGAACGGCGTCGTCTCCCAGTGCTCCGCGTGCGCGGCGACCACCGCGTCGTTCAGCTCGGCGAGGAGCTGCACCACGCGGTCTGCGGCTCGAGGGCGGTTCGCTTGCGCGTCCGCAGCAGCCTTCACGCCTTCGCGCATCGCGTCGACGTACTTGCTCATCGTTTGCTCCAGAGTCGCGCGGGCATCATCTTCTTCTTCGCGCGGCGGTCGTACTTCGTGAAGTCGACCTCGGTGACGCCACCCAGGCGCATGTAGATGCGCATGAGGTTGCCCGTGCCGCGCTTCAGGAACTCGCCGTCGAAGTACCCGCGGCACACGACGGTCGTGTCGTGCAACTCGGGCTCCGTCTGCTTCTTGTGGCAGATGAAGTGGACGTCGTCCTTGCGCAGCCCCTCGACGATGGAGCGCAGCGTGTCCGCTTCGACAATGGAGTCCTTCGTCCACGGGCACCCGAAGCACGGCTTCTTCGGCATGACGGGCTTGCTGCTCATGGCTTGACGAACTCCACGTCGAATGGTGCGACGCGTTCGACCTTCACCCACTCGCCGTTCTCGTCGCGCTCCATCAGCTCCCACCGCTGCTTCGTCGCTGTGAGCTCTTCGTCGAAGATGACGGCGCAGAGCGAGCACGTCGGCGTGCGCGGTGCCATGCCCTTCCGCTGTCCGTGCCTGTCCTCGTACCAGACCAGGCCGCTCGCGCCGGGCGTTCTCGAACGCACGATGGCGCGCACGTCGACAACCCCGACGAGCATGCGCTTCGGGAGCGCGAGCCCCGAGGCCTTGCACGCCGCGCAGTCCGTCACGCGGAGAACTGGGCGGGCGTACTCAGGCTCGCCGTCTTCGTCGTACTCGCGTTCGAAGTACGCAGCCTGCACGCGGCGCTTCCCCTTGCACTCGGGGCACGGGGTGACGTCTTCAGGCACCTTGAAGCCGCGCTCGGCGCATTGCTCCTTCGTGTGCATCGCGCCCCAGCACGCTGGCAGTCCGACGGGGTGTCGGTACTTCACCAGCGGCCACCTCGTATCACGCAGCCACTCGACCGCGCGCACGCTGAGGTGCAGCTCGTCGAACGAGCTCACGGCGTACCCCGAAGCCATGCGCGCACGGCCTTCAGCTGCTCGTCGACCGACTCGCCGCCGGTGATGACGGCGTGCAGCGGATGGTAGCCGACGTGAATGGGGAAGAACGCTTCCCGAAGAAGCTCCATGCGCAGCGAGCCGAAGTCCGGGCCCCACCCGCTGCCATTGTCGTAACGCAGGGAAGAGCCGAACAGCTTCAGGAGCGTGAAGGCCACCAGCGCGGCCTCCACCTCCTTCGCAGCCTCAGGCACGCGCTCATTGAGGATGTCGAGCGCCACGCGCAGTTCGGTCGAGAAGGGTTTCACGCCTTCTTCTCCACCTCGAGCTTCGCGAGGGCGTTGACCGCGCGAAGCCAGGCGAGTCGCGCCGAGTCGAGGCGGGTGTCGACGCGCGCGTAGGCGCGCTCGAGATTCTCGAGCCCGCCGGCCGCCGCGACCAACGTCGGCCGCCGACGCACGTACTCCACCGCACGTTCGACCGCCTCGTGCTCCCGTGTCACCTCGTCGAGCTTCTTGAACGCGCGACGCTCCTTCGAGAGCGCGGCGCTGCGCTTCATCGCGACGTCGACAAGCGTCTTCGCGCGACTCACTGCTTCGGCCCCTTCCGCGCAGCTTCCATCGCTTCGGCAGTCGGGCCGGTGAGGTTGCCGTTCACGTCGAGCGCGAGCGTCGCATCGAAGCGGCGGGCCAGGTCGCCGAACAGGCTGCGCATGTCGGGGTGTTGCTGGTTCGCGAGCACGTCGGTGAGCGCGCGCCACGACGCGATGACGTCGACGAGGAACGCGTTGCGGGGGAGCGTCACGAGGAACTGGTCGCGTCCCGACGCCATGCGCGTCTTCACGATGCGGATGACGTCAGCTGCCGAGTCCTCGGTGCCATGCGCGGCGACCACCGCGAGGTAGCCCTCACGTGCGCACTCGAGCATCGCGACCTCATCGTTGGTGAGGTTCTCGTCGCGAGCGAGGTCACCCTGCAGGCAGCCCTCCTTCCACACCGTCTTCGCCCACTCCTGCAGCTCGGTCACGTACGCTTCGCCTCGGTCGTTCCGCGCCACTTCGTTCTCGACGTCGTTCTTCGCCATGGTTTGCTCCTCGTAGTGCACGCACGGGAAGTGCGGCCGCACTCTTATCGGTCGAGGGGCCAAACAGCGTCAAATAAATAAAACTTATTTATCAATCAAACAGAGTCAATACAACTATGTGTTGACCTTCCGTGGGGAGTCTCGGTAGAAGGCGCTCATGGCGCTCCAACGGTGCATGCGGTGTGGCGGTCCTCTCTCACAGCTCGACGAGCTTCAGGGGCTCTGCTCCGGCGGGCCCTCGTTGGAGCACGGCTGCTTCATGGTGTTCGCACTCACGCTTGTGGGGCTCGGTATCGAAGTGGTTCCTCCTCGTCCTGCCGCGGAGGAGCTGGCGTGGTGGCAGCACGCGTACCAGCGCGTGGCTCGCGAAGGGCACGTGACGCTGTGACCGAGACCGAACTCTGGCAGGCCTTCGCGAAGGCCTGCTGGGAGTGCGGCTCCATCGAACCCCGCACCGACAAATTCAACTGCGACACCTGCCAAGGAAAGAAGACGATGCCCACCGACCCCGTGATGCAAGACCTCCTGAAGCAGTTCGGAAACCTCACCGATGCGCGCCGGTTCTTCGTCGTCATGGCGAAGGCGCACGCGGCGAACATCACCGCGCTCCACAGCGAGGCCGTGCGTTCAGCCGCACAGGCGCTCGACCCGTCGGGGCGACGTCTCGACGCACTGGCATCGGTGCAGAGCGAAGAGAATGAAGCGCTGCGTCTCACGCTCGACCGCATCGCGTTCATCGACGAAAAGAGCCGAACGTGAGCGCGCCGCTCCCCGGCACCGTGCTGCACGTCGTCTCGGCGACGTGGGGTTCGTACTCCGACCGCCGCACGTGGACGGTCGCGGCGTACCTGGACCGCACGCTCGCGGAGAAGCACCGCGAGCTGGCGCAGGCCGAAGGCGAGAGGCGCGTGAAGGCATTCGACGAGTCGGACTTCGACTACTCCATCCTCGAAGCGCCCAACCCGTACGACACGGGCAACAACACGGACCGCTTCAGCACGAGCGAAGCGCCCGAATACTACGTCGAGGTGCTCTTCGTTCACCCGAGCATCGAGGCGTACGCGACGACGGAGCAGGTGCTGCTCGACCACGCACGCGAACAGGGGTGGGTGCCGTGACGAAGCCCCGCGATTACTCGCCGGGCCCTGGCGAAGAATCCTCCTGCGAGCGAGAGCTACGGCTCCTGCGTGTCGACATGGAGCAGCTGAAGCTCGTCCTCAAGGACGTGCTTGAGGAGCGCGCACTTGCAGTCCCGAAGGAGCAGGCAGCGCTCTTCAACGAGATGGTCCATCTCCTTCGCGCCAACGGCTGCTGGGCGTGTGCGTTCCCGTCGACGAACTTCATGCACGAGCACGCCGACGTCGACCGCAGACATCAAATCCACGCTGTGATGACGGGCGTGCTGCACCTCACGCTGGTCCGCCTTCTCACTACCATCTCGAGGGGACATTCATGAACGACCGCTGGCCGGTGCTGCAGGACCTGCTGCGGGAGAACGGCTTCGCCGAGCTGGCCGACGCGTTCCCCATCGACATGCCGTACGACCGCGTGGTGGGCTTCGCGAAGGCAGCTCAGCTGGCGGTCAATACCGTCGACCTCGCCGAGTTCAGCGACCGCGACAACTGGGACAACGCCCAGTGCCCCGACTGCGGCGTCACGGACGACGGTCGGGCCTTGCACAACGTGAACTGCGACATCGCGAAGGTGCTGCGTACGGCTGACCCGAAGTGGGCTCGGACGGAACTGGAGCGCGCGCACGCTGCCGCCGTGAGGTCCGAGATAAATCGCGAGGCGTACCGGAACAGCAAGCGCAGGAAGAATCCGATGCAGCACGCACGCTTCGCGAGGATGCCCCGATGAACACAGGCAGCGGTGGACGCTCTCCGCGCGTCCGGTGCTCGGCAAAGAAGTGTCGCGCCAACATCAAGCTGGTGGAGTTCGAGCTGGAGTACCCGCGTGCCGACGCCTGGGCGCAGGTGTTCTCGGTCGCGAACAAGACGATGTACCTGTGTCCGCTCCATCGGATGCAGCTCAAGGAACTCGGCGAGGTGCGCGTCGAGGCCGACCTCGGCCGCAACTTCGACGTGGGCCACCTGCGCGGGTTGCTCAAGGACCTCGAGGGTCAGCGCTTCGGGTCGAGCTGGGACTGGGCGCTGCAGCAGTTCACGCGGTACCTCGAAGCACTTGAGAAGAAAGTGAAGGACCGATGAGCACCAGAAACAGCATTTTCTACGCGCCGGGCCTCCAGAGAGCTGATGGCCTCGGCGTGAGCGTTCACCTCTTCCGAGAGGCGTGGTTCGGCCGCACGTACTTCGAGGTCACCACGCTCGACGGCTCCGCGTTCGGAGAGACGAACGGCGCAGAGCACCTCATCGACAGCGTCACGCTCTTCGCGCTGGCGAAGAAGGTCGCCGCGGCCGAGCGCGCTGAAGCCTTCGCGCGGCGCTTCGGCTTCGGCCTCTGGCAGTACGACTTCCCGGAGGCCCGATGAAGCTCACCACGAAGAGTCCGCTCACCGACGTGCTGCTCGAGTACACGGGCAAGCGTGAGCTCGCGAAGACGACGCTGGCAACGTACCCCGGCTCTCTGCGCATTCTGACGGAGGTGACGGGGCTGCGGACCGTCGAGGACATGGAGCGCGCGCGGCCCGGGAAGCTCCAGGACAAGTTCGACGCGGCCATCGCAGCGGGCACGTACAGCAAGAAGACGCTCGCGATGGCCTTCGTGCTCGGCAAGAGCCTGCGCCGTCACCTGCGGCTCAAAGACCTCGTCGAGAGCAACTGCTTCGACGCCGTGAAGGTGCGCGTGGGGAACAACGTGCCCGAGGCGAACGTGCTGCAGCCCGGCGAGCTGGAGAAGCTGCTCGAGGTGCTGAAGGTGGTCCACGAAGACGGCGCGCCGTTCTACACACGCCGGCCGTTCGCGCTCCAGTGGCGTGCCGTCATCCTGATGCTTGGGCGCCATGGGTTGCGCATTCACGAGCTGGCGAAGCTCACCGTCGACGACGTTCGACAAGATGGTGAAGGCGGGAAGTGGGTCGCCACGTTCAAGGGCAAAGGGAACCGGCTCGCGCGCATGGCGCTGTCGAACGATGCGGTGCTCGCCTGTCAGGCCTGGCGTCGCTTCGTGGTGCGCCGCACCGGCGGAACCCTCCACTGGTTCTGTCCGTCGTCGACCGGCGGGCAGCTCTCACGCATCACGGTGGCTCATGTGCTCGGCGACCTCACGCAGGAAGTGCTCGGGCACCGCGTGACGCCCCACGGATTCCGCGCGACGTTCATCTCGGGCGTCATCGCGAAACACGGCATCGAAGCTGCTCGCAAGCTCGCGAGGCACTCATCGCTTTCGACGACGCAGAGGTACTCACGCTGGGAAATTCTCGACACGGAGAGCTGACCATGGGGCAGAAACGCGAAGCAGGGATGAGCATCGGGAAGGGCCGGGTTCAGGGGAAGTTCGATTACGAGATTCGCTTCCGGAAAGACGCGGGGCTCTTCTTCGCCGTGGTGCCTCCGGGCGACACGCTGCAGTCGGACTCGCTCCAGGGCATCAAGAAGGAGATTCACGCGTACGCGGAGAACTACCAACTCCCCGGCGCGTGGGTGAAGAAGATTCACATCGTCTCGGACATTCACACGCGGGGAGGGTGGACCAACGGCTTCGACATCGAGAGCGCGGGGCTGAGCATCTCATGGTTCGTCTTCGAGGAGCGTGAGGTGTCGCCGAAGGGTCAGCGCATCGCTCGGAAGTTCGAGGCCAACCCCCGGCCCGAGCACGAGCACATGCGCCACCGGCGAGGCTCGGACGAAGAGCACCTGCTCAGTGAGGGCCACGTCGTGCTCTGGACGCAGGAGCGCGAGGACATGCTCGTCACGCTCCGCGAGGCGCTCAACGCGCTCCACGCGAAGCTCGAGGGCCTGCTCAAGACGCCCGAGCTGCTGGCCGACGTGATGAAGATGCTGCCTCCTCCGGCGGACCTCGAAGAGGAGGGCTGATGGGCCGCGTCAAGGGGGAGAAGCGCTTCACCGCGGAGAATCCCGGAGAACTCGGGGAAGTCATCATCACCGACCTGGTGGGTGTGGCGGCGCCTCCGAAGAAGCCTTCCACGAAGACGTGGCACGCGACGTTCTCCGTTCGCGGGTGGCAGCACGGGGGTGCAGCGTGGGGTCACGCTCCGCGTCACGACCGACTCGAGAGCGGGCTACAACGTCTTCACCTCGTACCTCTCGCCGAGCGCCGCGCGCGAGCTGGTTCGGAGGGTGCGCTTCGACGTCAGGGCGTCAACGGGCTGGTTCTGCCGGGAGCTGGAGGGGCTGGACGCCGACAGAAAACTTGCCAAGTGGCTGGTGGCTGCGTTCAAGTCGGCCTTGAAAAGGCAGGCACCATGAGTGACAACCAGCGCGACAGCAGCTTCTTCAACCCCGGAGACCTCACCGTGCCCGCACCCGCCAAAGCCGTCGTCAACATCACCTCGACCGAGCAGTTCGACGCGGCGCTGAAGGCGGCGAAGGGCGCCGTGCTCGTCGACTTCGTCGCGAAGGACTGCGGGCACTGCGACGACGCGAAGCCGCACGTCGACAAGCTCGCTCAGGGCTGCGACGTCACCGTGCTGCGCGTCGACATCGACGACGTCGAAGCGCTCGCCGACAAGTTCGACGTGATGGGCACGCCCACCACGCTCTTCGCGAAGAGCGGCGCCGAGATGGTGCCGGGGAAGGTCGAAGAGGTCGACCCCGAGGACGAGAAGCTCAAGAAGCGCTTCAAGTGCGCGCGCACCCCGAAGGGCGGTGCCAAGTGAAGGACACCGGCGGCAACATCCTTCGCAAGGACCTGAGCGCCGTGAAGAAGGCTCACCTCGACGCTCTCGTGGACCGGGGCATCGCGAACCTGCAGCGCTCGGTCGACCTGGCCCTCGCAGCGCTCACGCCGCATGAGCGCGAAGTGCTGGCGCAGCGGTTCGCGCCGTACGTGCCTGCTGACGTGCGCGTCGTTCACCGGTTCCACGACTCGATGACGTACGCCGTGAAGCTCGTGGACCGCGCCTACCGCGTGAAGCGCGGTCGTGGTCAGCGCCGGAACCGTCGGCAGCCCATCGGTGACCTTCGAGCGCACGTCCTCCCGCTGCGGTGAAGGTCACGCGTTCGCAGGAGACGCTCAAGGAGCGTCGCGCACGCTGGTGCCGGGAGAACGCTCGTCGGCGTGAATTCGCGCGAGAGCTCCATCAAGCGCTCATCCGCGTGCTCGGCGGGAAGTGCGACCGCTGCGAGGGCGACGAGACGATGCCCCTCACCATCGACCACGTGGACGGCGCACGCGCGTGGGACATCCGCCAGCTCAACTCGGTGTCCCGCGTGCAGAAGTACGTCGACGAGTTCTACGAAGGCGTGGAGCTGCGAGTGCTCTGCCTCTCGTGCAACAGCGACGACCGGAACATCCGCGCGAAGCAGCTCGAAGAGGCCCCCTTCTGATGGCCACGGTGCTCGTCGTCGACGACGACCTCGCCATCGCGCAGATGGTCGGCCGCGTCGTGGAGTTCCTCGGGCACACGCCCGTCGTCTGCACCGATGCGTTCGACGTCATCATGAACCACCGGCGGGGTCACGCTGCAGCCGTCGTCGACTACCTGATGCCGCGCTTCGACGGTCTCGAGCTGCTCGCCTCCATTCAGGAGGTGAATCCCTCGTGCCGGCGCGTGATGCTCACCGCGGCGCCCGATGAGAAGCTCGTGCAGGACGCTGTGAAGAGCGGGCTGGTGCAACGGCTCGTCTCGAAACCCCCTTCGCTGTTCGACCTGGAGTCCGCTCTCTCATGGCTGCGCTAGAAACTCACGAACGTCCCTGTACCGTCTGTGGAGCTGCTTCGTTCGTCGTCGGGGCAGAGAAGGGCGTCAGCTGGTTCTGCGCTGAGCACGAGCGCCAGTGGGCCTGCTCGCCGCAGTACCGGCGCTTCGTCGAGACGCCCCACGGTGAGCCGCTGCGTGAGACGATGCTCGTCGACTTCTCGAACGCTGTGCGGCTCGAGGTGTTCAACGAGGTCGACAAGGGCTTCGAGGTCGTCCTCGGTGAGCGTCAGGCGTACGAGCGGGCGCCGCGCTGGCGTCACAACCCCCACATCGTTTCATTCTGACGGCATCACCCTGACGGCATCACCCTGACCACATCACCCTGATGGGTGACGCGTCGAAATGACCGAACCACGTCAGCCCCGCTTCGGTCGACGAGGCGACTGGGGCGCCTCAAGCGCGGTGATTCGCGCCTCGAGCGCGGTGAGTCGCATGCCGGTGTCGGGTGACACGGCGCGCGTCATGTCCTGCCGGAGCAGCTGCTCCATCTTCTCCAGTTCGCCCCGGTAGAACGCAGCCTGCTTGTCGCGGGTCTGCTCGAAGGACCGAGACATCTCGCCGAGCATGCCCTTCAGCTCCGGGAGCGTCGACACGAGCGTCTTCAGGTCGCCCTGCATCGACGCGATGTCCTTCTCGTGCGCGTCGACCCGCTTCTTGAGGTCTTCGCGCGCGTCGTCTTCGGCCTTCACGTTTCGGCCGAAGGAGAATTTCACCAGGGCGAACACGAGCCCGAGCGTCTGCAACCCGATGGCGCCCAGCACGATGCTGCTCTGCGTGTCCATGGTCAACCTCCGTTGACGGGCGGCTCCGGCAACGTCACCTTGGGCTGCGCCAGCTCGAGCATGCGCAGCATCATGCCGCGCAGCTCGGTGAGGGCCGTGCCCTGGTCTCGCGAGAGGTTCTCGATGGAGCGGGTCATGCGGCGGACTTCGCCCTGCAGCTCCATCAGCATGGTGTCGATGTGCGTCATCCGCGCTTCCATCGCGCTGAAGCGCTTCTCCAGCGCTTCCACACGCTGGCGGAACATCTCCATCATGCCGACTGCGTTGGTGCTCTGCTCGCTCAGGCCAGAGATGAAGGCGCGGAGCTCATCCACTTCACGGCGCAGGGCGGCGATTTCGGCAGCATCGGCGGCGTCACTTCGGGAAGGCATGGGAGTACGGTACAGGAGGTCCGCGCTGACACCTATCAACGCACCGTGTTGTTCCACTCCGCGACCGCGACTTCGATGAGCTGGGCGAGGCGCCGTGGCGGGAACTCCAACTTCGACACCGCGAGCATCTCCTGCACGAAGCCCTGCGCGAGGCGGAACGCGTCGATGTTCGTCAGCGCCGGGCTGTTCTTGCGTGCCTGGTAGCCCATGGCGACGCCCTCACGAGCCCAGTTGCGCACGCGCTCGGTCAGCACTTCATCGGGCACCACGGGCGCGGGCTCAGGGAGCGTGACGCCGATGCGCTCGAGGGCTTCGATGACGAGCGCCGGCGTGAGGTCGACTGGCAGCGCAGCACGCACGGTCTCTTGAATGGTGGGCTTGTACTGCTTCTCCCACTGCGTGGTGAGCAACTCGGTGAGCGCTGTCGTGGTCGGGCGCTCCGTGATGAGCGTCTTGAGGACTTCGTGCTGCGCGGTGATGCGACGCTCGAGGGCGACGGTTGCGCGCCATGCGAAGAGGGTGCCCACTGCGCCCAGGAGCGCTGCGGTTGCTGCAGTGATGACGCCGACGATGAGAACAGGGTCCATGGTGCGTTCCTTAGAAGAAGCTCTCGGCGCCGCCGCCGCCAGCCGCGAGCGCGATGTCGAACCCGGTGCCCGCGACGTCGGTCTTCGAGCGGCCCTTGAGCGAGTTGGTCTCGTACGCGACGACGTAGACGTCGGAGACGTCGTCGTACCACGTGAAAGAGTAGGCGCCATCGCCGACACGGGTCGTCTGAAGCACCGGCGAGTTGTCCGAGGTCCGGTAGAGCACGAGCGTCACAGTGCCGCCCGCGCTGCCCGAGATGGTACCCGACACGGTGAAGGTGATGGAGTAGTACGAGAACCACGCCGTGAGGTCGGTGTTGGCGGCGGTCAATGAATTGAACCGGTACTGGCGTGAAGTCTCGATGGTCATCCGGTTCTCATCGACGTCGCCGTTCCATCGGTTGAAGAGGTCGCGAACACCGCCCGCGCTCCGCACGACGCCCAGCTCACCATCGGTGCGTACGTAGGAGACGAAGAAGTCGGCCCAGCCTTTCTCAGGTCCTTCACCGGTACCGTACTCACCCTGCAAGTTGAGCGCAGAAGCCGCGGCAGCGGGGCGCCAACCGTCGGCGGTGTACATGAAGCCCGTCGTCGCCCAGTTGGTCTCGGGAATGCTCACGACCTGAATGGCGGCGAGGTTGCGTTGCACCGTGGCGTTGCTGTTGAACGTGTTCGCCAACCGGTACGCGACGCTGTGGGAGTGCGAACCGTCACCGTCTGCCGCGATGCCCGAGGTGTAGTTCAGGTAGAGCGTGTGCGAGAGGTCGGAGCCTGCGGCGAGAACCGTGCTCCACCAGTCGACGTTCAAGAACTGCACGCCACGCGCGAGCGTGATGGCCGAACCCGCGCCCGAGCCCGAGTCAATGCGGTGCGAGAACGAGTACGGGCCGCTGTTGACGCTCCCGGCCGTGTTCACGTACGCGCGCGACGTCGCCTGCGAGCCGACCTGCATGTTCAGCGTCACGGTGCCGGGGTCTTCGAGCACGGTGACGATGCCCGACTGCGCGAGCGCGATGGGCCCCGGCTCTTCGATGATGATGCGCCGCTCGAAGCGGCTCTCGTCAGCCGTCGCCGTGTTGCCGGGGAAGCTCGTGTCGTCACCGCCTGAGAGGACCAACGAGTTCATCACCGAGGTCGACGCGCTGTGGTCGTACTCGTACGTCACCTTGAGCAGGATGGTGAGGAGGCTGAACCGCGACGCGAGCGTCGACCGCGCCTGGAAGTTGTGCGTGGCCGCCGGGTCCATGTCGTTTCGAATCCAGATGTCCTCGTACCAGACGCCCGAGTTGAGAGCCTGCTCGAGGTTTGCCCGCAGGACTTCGGCCTCAGCATCGAGCCGCACCCCAAGCTGAAAGTCCGTCACGGCGTTACCTGCGTCGTTCGCGCTCATCTCGAACCAGATGTCTCGGTAGACCTTCGAGGCCTCGGGCAGGAACGTGTTGAGCAGCGGAATTTGATTCGTACCGATGGAGGCCAGCGTGGCGGTCAGCTGGGCGGTGTTCGACTCGAGCGGGATGGTGACGGTCTTCACGCGCGTCGTCGCACTCGCGTCGTCGTACTGGTACGTGATGTACAGCTTGGCGGTCTGCGCGATGGTCGGGAGCGTCGTGATGGTCGCGCGGTACGCCACGGTCTGCGATGTGCCCGCGCCGAAGTTGGTCGTGAAGTAGGACGTGCAGTCGCGCGTGTAGACCGACGACTGCTGGTCGCCGGAGTTCGTCTGCGTGACGGTGACGCTCGCGTCGTTGAACGCGACGGCAGCCAGCTGGATGCCGAGGTTGTTCACCGTGGCGCTCGTCGCGGCCGTCTCGTTGCCTCGAATGTACACACGCAACGTCACGTTCAAGAACGTGCGCGTCGCCGTCTCGGGGATGTAGATGGTGCGCGTCGCGCTCGTGTACGTCGTGGTGGCTGCGACAGCCGCGGTGTTCTGCTCGAACGGCACCTCGATGGTCTTCGTGCGCAGCACTGCGAGCGCCTGCGACGCGAAGAGAAGAACAACAAGGAAGCTCAGGCGCGCGCTCATGGGACGGTCATCTCCAGCTCGAGGAAGAGGTACTGGGCGTTGTTGTTCGACTCGACTTCGAGGATGAACACGTCGCCTGCGGTGACGGCGGTCGTCCACCCGGTGAGCGTCGCCGATGTGCTCAGTTCGGACGCGGTGAGGCTCGGCTTGGCTGCTGCAGTGATGGTGTTCGCGTTCGTCGGAATGGCTGCGTTCGCTTTCCAGATGTCGAGCACTGCTGTCGTCGAGACGTCAGACACCAGGCGCCACCGGGTGATGGTGCCTGAGATGGAGAACGTCTTCCTACCCTTCGCTCCGGTGGTGATGGGAGACCCGCCGCCGTTCACGCCAAGCTCGAGCCGCTGGTAGATGGTTGCTGCAGCGCCCGAAATCGAGCACTGCGTTTCGCTGCCCGTGTCGGTGCACGTGACGCCGGCCCCTACGAAGTCGACCGTGGTGCGCTGCGTGAGCGGCGTGCCCTCGTCTTCGATGGTGGCGTACGCCGAGCCGCCGCCGGGAATCGTGCACGTGGTTCGCGTCGTGTCATCGACGCAGGTGACGCCCGCGCCTGCGAAGTTCACCGTGGGTCGGAAGGTGAGCGCACTGCCTTCGTCCTGCACGGTGCGCAGGCCCGGAATGTCGATGCGCGGGGCCGCCACGGTGATGGAGCCGACGAGCAGCGCAGAGATGACAGCGGCGAAAACGTGAATGGCTCGCATGGCTCAGTTCTCCAGCACGCGGGCGTTCTCAGTACCAGACGCGACGATGCACGAATAGACCTGCGTCGTGTTGACGTCATCGCAGAACGAGCCGCCCGGCGGAACAGGGAAACCGTTCGCCGTCGTCACGCCCGTTGGACCGACGAAGATGGTGTTCGAGCCGTTGTTGTAGATGCAGAGGCTGAAGCGGTTGGCGAGCGGTGATGCAGGAGCCGCGGTCGCGCTCGTGCCGCAGGTGACGCTCGTACCGACCACGCTCGAAGCGTGCTTCTTCACCTCTCGAGTCACGAGACCGGTCTGTGTACCGGGGATGGCCGAAGCCTCGACCGACGCCTGCGTCACGGCGCCGAACGACGCTCCGACGATGCTCACGCCCTGCGTGTAGATGGCCGCTCCAGAGGTGTCCGTGTCGATAGCAAGGAGCGGGCGCAGCGTGCCTGCGGTGTCGCGTGCCCCGATGTTCGTCGCGTTCGCCGGTACCGCCGAACCCGTTGCACCCTCCGCGCTCGTCTGCGCCCGAAGGTTCGCCGCAGTGCTCTGGGCCACGGTGACGGCGGGCTGGTCGGTCGCGAGCACCACGCGCTGCGTGCCCGCGCCAAGTACACCGGAACCAGTGGCGACCGTCGTGCCGTTCACCTGTGCGAGGTTGGTCGCGAAGTTGCCCGTGCCCGCGTTCGCGGTGACCGTGCCTGAAACCGGCTGCGTCGTGGCGCTCCCGTCGACCAGGAGGGCTCCCGCTGCGCTGACAAGGCTCAGGTCGGTGCCGTCGGTGATTTGCACGGGCCACCGGTTCGCGGTCGAGCCCGGGGTGCCCTGATTCGCGGTGACGGTACCGGAGGCTGTCACGGTGCCGGTGACGGTGACCGCGCTCTGGTCCGAAGAGAGAACGACGGGCGTGCTGTTCGCCATCGTCTTCTGGCCCAGCGTGTTGATGCGCCCGGTGAAGGTGGCATCACCGAGCCGCGACGCGAGCGTCGCCTCAGTCGCCGCGCCCGTGGGCAGGGGCAGCGTGGCCGCGCTCACCGCGAACGTTCCCGAGCCTGCGTTGGCCGTGACGGTTCCACTCACGGGCTGCGTCGAGCCGCTGCCATCAACGACGAGCGCGCCGGCCGCGGTGACGAGAGCCGTGTCCGTGCCATCGTTGATTTTGGTCGTCTGCGTGTTCAACGTTGTCTGGTTCGCTGCCGTGGCTGCACCAGTCGGAAGGCTCACGGTGCCCGAGACGTTGTTGATGTTCCACGTACCACCCTGGTTCGCCGTGACCGTGCCCGAGATGGGCTGCGTCGAGCCCGAACCGTCGACGAGCAACGCGCCACCGGCCGTGATGAGCGCGGTGTCGACGCCGTCATTCAGCTTCGTGGTCTGCGTGTTGATGGTCGTCTGGTTCGCACTCGTCGCAGCACCTGCGGGCAAAGGGAGAGCCGCGGCACTGACAGCGAAGGTGCCGGACCCCGCGTTCGCGGTCACGGTGCCAGAGACCGGCACCGCGGTCTGGTTGCTCGCGATGACGACGGGGCTCGAGCCCGCCATCGTCGTCTGGCCTAGCGCAGGCGTCTTCGTGTCGATGGAGCTCAGGCTCGTGTTGCCCGTCGTCTGCAGCGCTGACGTGGAGGCGCCGGTGGGCAGGGAGACCGTGCCGCTCACGTTGTTCACGTTCCATGTGCCGCTCTGTGCCGCGTTCACCGTGCCGGTCACCGTGACCGTGTTCTCGACGGTGGTGGGGATGATGCCTGCGTCTCCGCTCGCCACGAGCCAGGGCGAGCTGCCCTGTGTCACCGCGCCGCCGGAGCCGCCCCCGCTGATGCCGCCGACGACGCGCACCACGATGCCCGGGTCGCCTGCGTCAGGCACGGTGGTGATGACGTACGGGGCGCGCAGGTTGGTGCCGTCAGTGCCGCCGAGGAGCGTCGCCGAGGTCGGCGTCGCGGCTCCCGTCGCACCGATGGAGGGGTTCGTCGCGCTGAACGAGCCCGCGACCTGCACCGCGCCACCGTCAGCGCCAGCCACGAGCCAGGGGAGCGTCCCTTGCGTGACGGACCCGAGCGGGCCGCCGTCGGGGCTGTAGACGACGTTCGAGCAGCCGCTGAGGCAGTTGATGTTGAGCGTGCCGGTCTGCCGAACGACCATGCCGGGGTCGTCGGTGAGCGGCGTGCTGCGCCGGACGGCGGGCTGACTCTGAGCGAGCGTGGCTGCGATGAGCAGAGCGAACATGGCCCACAGGGTAGCCGATGTGCGCTCATCGCTCCATGAATGGTGTCAGCGAATCAGTGTGCTGCCCCGGGGTGAACGAATGAACTGGGGAGCCTGAATTGCGGTGAGTAGCGAGAGGGGGGTCGACGTAC
>JALHNY010000004.1:43595-95021 GCA_022843285.1 Minisyncoccota bacterium | reverse complement strand
TCAATCGTGCTCGCCATCGCCACGGGAGCTTTCATCCGCGCGCTGCGCACCCAGCGCCAGCTCGTCTCGTTCGCGTCCGCCAACAGCAACGTGTCGCTCGTCCTGGAGCAGATGGCGCGCGAGATTCGCGTCGGGCGAGACTTCACGCAGGCTTCCGGCAACACCCTGAGCTTCACCAACGGCAGGGGAGAGGTGGTGACGTACCAGCACGATGCCGCGACCGAGTCCATTATCCGGACCGTGGGTAACAACACGCCCCGCCCCCTCACGTCCGAGAACGTGGCCGTCCGCAGCCTAGAGTTTCTGGGCCAGTTCATTGGGGATGACGACTACCCGGCCCGCATCACGGTCATGGTTTCGGTGTCCCCCCAGGAAATCGGCGTGGATACGAGCGTGGTGCGGATCCAGACCACCGTCAGTGCCAGGAACATAGGGACGTAGTACAATTCGGGCATGAACCGCTCAACGCTCCGCGAAGTAGCCCTGCCGCTCGCGAGCCTTGTGGTGCTGGTGGTCGTGGGCTGGCTCGCCTACGCGCGCATCACGGGCAACAGGGTCACCTCGCTCAACACCCCAAATTTGGTTTCGGAAAATGGCCGCGTGAACCTCGGCGCCGACGATCCGTCAGCGGTGCTGCCGGCGAGCCTGCCGGTGCCAATCGACGCGCGCATCACGCAGAGCTTCGAGGTAGCTCGCGGCGGAGAGGTGCAGGGTACGCAGGCGTACGAGTCTGCCCGCCCGCTTCCCGAAGAGCTGGCCGCGTACGAGGAGTACGCGAACGCCAATGGCTGGGTCATCTTGGATCGCCAGGAGGCGACCGGGTACGCCGCCTTCCTCGCGGAGCGGGAGGGGCGCCAGCTGCTCTGCTCCTTCTCGGGCAGTGAGAGCGGCACCTCGGTAACGGTCACGGCGGTGCAGTCACCAGCAACCTACTAGCATGCAGATCAAGAAGATTTTCTCCATCGCCATCGCGGGCGTGGTCATCGCGACGGCGTTTCCCGTCCTGACTTCGTTCGCGCAGCCGAGCGAGTCCGCGCCGTCACTGGAGCTCTACATGGTGGACACCGGTGCCAACAGCCCCAACCTGCCCGGAGATTGCCAGGGTGCAGGCCAGCGTTTCGGTTGGGGGACCTGGGTGCGCGACACCATCAACAACGACAACTCGGACTGCGCCAAGGTGCGCATCACCAATCCGGCGAGCCGGTACACGGACGACTTCCGCGTGTGCTTCAGCCTCGGCTCCGGCTGGGACGAGACCACGCGCTGCACGCCGTGGGCGAGCGAGGGCGGGGGGCCCATCCAGACGCGCACCAGCACGTACGACTGGGCAATTGGCTACATGCAGATCTGGACCGAGTCGCGCCCCCTCGCGGCTGGCGGCTACATTGAGAACGTCCGCGTCGGCATCCAGTGGTACGAGCTGCCGGACGGCGGCAGCTGCGGCGCGTCGGGGGGTATGCAGTGGGCGAGCCAGAGCCAGCCGGAGTCCAACTGGACGTACGGTGGCGCGAGGGACAACGATCCGGGCTGCGCGCGTATCGCGCTCGAGGCTTCGGCCGTGGCGCCCTACAACGCTGCATCTGAGGGCAGCAACCTGAGCGGGCAGACGCTCACCGCCGGCACCCAGTACACGGGTGCGAGCAACTTCCGCGTGCTCATGCGCAACACGGGTCACACGTGGCAGTCCACGCAGGAGGTGCGCCGCACCGGCAACTGTGACGGCTACGAGCCGGGTCCTGATGAGGAAGACTGCACGTACACGAAGGTGATGACCTCCCCGAACGTGAAGCTCCAGCGCATCGACAGCGAGCCGTTCAACTTCGGCACGGCGCCGGTCCGCCTCTCGTACGAGCGCGAGGTGCAGGTCAGGCACAGCTCGGTGCTCATCACGTTCTGCGAGTACCAGTACCCGACCAACCCAGGCGGGGGCGGTCCGGTCATCCTCAACTCGCGCGTGGACAACCCGCTCGGCATCAGCGTCGCCAGTGCCAACGTTGAGATGCCCATCGATGAGCCCCCGATTGAGCCGACCTGCATCCCGTACGAGGAGTGGGTGGAGGTGGTAACCGAGACGCCCGGCTCCGCAATCGTGGCACCAGCCGTGGGGACGTTCCCGATCGGCACGTTCACCACGCCGCCCGCGAACGGGGAATACACGCTGCGGTTCCGCATGGTGAAGACGGACGGCCCGTCCGCGGGAACGGACGCGCAGGGGTTCTTCGGAGAGGTCGCGAACGTTCCGGTGACGATCGGCGGTGGCAGCGCGGGCGTGGGCATCAGCTGCCCGGTCGCGGAGCTCACCGTGCAGGCGGGGCAGACGGCTAGCTACGCCGTCTCGGTCTCGAGCCTCGGCGGTTTCGCGGGGCAGGTGCAGGTCACGCCCTCCGGCATGCCCTCCGGCGCGACGTCTCCCGGCGCGACGCTCACGCTCGCCGCGGGATCTTCCACGTCTGGCATCGTGCCCATCATGACCGCGGCCTCGACGCCCGCTGGCACCTCGACGATTACCTTCACGGCGACCGCCCCGGGCGTAGCCAGCTCCACGTGCACGAGCCTGCTCGTGGTGCAGGGTGCGGGTGGTGCGGCGACCCTAGACGTCCGCCCGGACACCGCGCAGGTGGACGTCGGTGACCAGGTCACGTACAGCGCCCACTACGATCCGGACGGCAGCGGCCCCGCGCCGGAGCAGGACGTGACGGCCAACACGGCCACCGTGTGGTCTTCCCAGACCGCTTCTGCCAACCCTCTGGGTGCCGGCCGCTTCGAGGGGGTTTCCCCGGGCAGCGGCACCATCCGCGCGACGTACCTCAGCCTGAGCGCGAACGCGAGCATCGACGTGACGGGCACCCCGTCCGGCACCCCGACCCTCCAGGTGCGGCCTGGCTCCGCGACGGTTGACGTCGGCCAGTCCGCGACGTACGGCGCCTACTTCGATCCGGATGGCTCGGGCCCCAGCGGCGAGACGAACGTGACGAACGCCTCGGCCTGGAGCTTCTCGGGAACGGTCGCGAGCAATGACGGCAGCGGGCGCTACACCGGGCTCGTGCCGGGTAGCGGCACCGTCCGTGCCACGTACGACCTGCCCGGGTTCGTGGGCAGCACGGTCAGCGCGACCGCCGGGCTCACCGTGCGCGGGTCTGGGCTGAGCTGCACGTTCACCGCGAACCCGATGTCGCTCTTCATCCCGCCGCTGCGCGCCACCACGCTCTCGTGGAGCTGCGACCAGCCCACGAGCTGCGTCGTGACCAACGTCACCCGCAGCCGCCAGGTGGGCACGGGCAACGAGGCGGGCTCGCTGCAGGATCGCCCCGCCGAGAGCACGACGTACGAGCTCAACTGTGGCAACGGGGCGTTCGTCGACGACCTCCGCGTCCGCGTCTTTGATGTCACGACTCGCATCGAAATCCTCCCGCAGTAGCGGGGGTGAGAGGGGAGGGCAGGTGATGATGCTCACCGTCCTCACCCTCGGCGGCGCGCTCATGGGGGCGACCACCATCGCGGGCCTGCTCATGCTGTACCAGATCAGGCAGGGTTCGGACATTAACCACTCTGCGCGTGCCGTGTTCGCCGCGGACGCCGGCATCGAGTGGGGGCTGTATAACCTGCTCTGCGCGGAGGACCCGACCAAGCAGCCGTGCCCGGATCCGGAGCTGCCGACCTTCCGGAACGGCGCCACCGTGACGGTGGAGTGCCTGGACGATGCCGGCGCCGCGGTTGCGGACTGCAACCCGAACCAGACAATTACCATCAAGGCACTCGGCAGGAGCGGGAACGTCGCGCGCGCGTTCTGCATCCTGGACAACTGCGACGGAGCTCCGGCGAACTAGGCAATGGAGCTGTTGCGTCCAGCAGCTGATGGGTACGACCGGCACGTCGCCGATTTGAAGGGCGCGTGCGCGTTCTGCGCCATGTCCGCGGATTTGGACGTGGGTGAGTACCCGCTCTGGAAGTGGGTGTTCGCCGCGTTCCCGTACCGGAAGTACCACACGCTCCTGGTGCCCAAGCGCCACGTCGAGGACTTCTCCGAGCTGACCCCGGAGGAACTCGCCGGACTCTCCGAGCTCACGTCGCGCGTGGAGCGTGCGTACCGGGAGTCGGGCATCGTGGGAGAAAAGCCCGCGCTCGGCGGGCACCTCGTGTTTTCCTGGCGGCACCGGGTTGCCCTCGACCCCGCAAAGGTTTCGCTCAGGCACCTCCACCTGCACGCGTACCCGCGCCCGGACGGGCAGGGTGACGTGGGCAGTGAGGAGGGGGCTTGGGACGTGGACGTGAAGGTCTTCGAGCCGTTCGCCTAGGGGTCGCCCGCGAGCGCGGGCGGGGTAGAATAGCTCCATGGATAGCCACGAGGCACAGTCCCGGCTCGAGAAACTCCGCGCGCTCATTGATGAGCAGCGCTACCTCGTGCACGTGGAAAATCGTGAGGACCTCTCGGAGGGTGCCCTGGACTCACTGAAGCACGAGCTCGCCGAGCTGGAAGCCCGGTACCCTGACCTCGTCACCCCGGACTCACCGTCGCAGCGCGTGGCGGGTGGCATCCTCCCGGGATTCACGAAGGTGCCGCACGTGGATGAGACGGGCGCGGGCAACCGCATGCACTCGCTCTCGGACGTGTTCAGCGAGGCTGAGGTCGAGGAGTGGCACGCGCGGCTCGTCGGCATCCTGGGCCAGGAGAGCTTTGATTTGTACTGCGATCCGAAGATGGACGGGCTGGCGGTGGAGCTCACGTACGAAGGCGGCGTGCTCGTGCGCGGATCGACGCGCGGGAACGGCGACGTGGGAGAGGACGTCACGGGCAACCTGAGGACCATCGAGGCGATTCCGCTCCGCCTGCGCGGGGACTTCCCGCAGAAGCTCATCGTGCGCGGCGAGGCGTTCATGACGAAGCGCGCCTTCGCCGCGATGAACGCGGCGCAGGAGAAGAGTGGCCTGCCGACCTTCGCGAACCCGAGGAACGCTGCCGCGGGGTCTCTGCGCACCCTGGACACGTCGCTCGTGGCGTCGCGCGGGCTCTCGTTCTACGCGTACGGGCTGGGCATGAGCAGGGGTGGGCAGCGGGAGACCCACTCGGAGAATCTCGCGTGGCTCCGATCCCTGGGCGTCCCGACCAACCCCGAGGGAAAGGTGGTGCGCGGCATCGGGGCGGTCGAGGAGTACCAGCGGGAGCTCGAGAAGCGCCGCGGCAAGCTGCCGTACGAGGTGGACGGCACGGTGGTGCGCGTGGACAGCACGGACGCGTTCATGGGTGCGGGCATTGTCGGCAAGGGTCCGCGGGGTGCCGTGGCGTACAAGTTCCCGGCGCTCGAGGCGACCACGGTGCTCGAGGGCATCGGCGTCCAGGTGGGGCGCACGGGGGTGCTGACGCCGGTGGCTCACCTCGCCCCCGTGCACGTGGGAGGCGTCACGGTGTCACGCGCCACGCTCCATAACGCGGATGAGATAGAGCGGCTGGGGCTCATGATTGGTGACACCGTGGTGCTGCAGCGCGCGGGAGACGTCATTCCCAAAGTGCTGCGCGTGCTCACGGATCTCCGCACGGGCAGAGAGGAGAAGTTCAAGATGCCTGAGCGCTGCCCGGTGGACGGGTCGCCGGTCGTGCGAGACGGCGTGCAGCACCGCTGCTCCAACCCGAACTGCGGCGCGCAAGTCCGCGAACAGCTCGAGCACGCGGTGGGGCGTGGCGCGCTGGACCTGCGCGGGGTGGGGCCGAAGATTCTGGATCGCCTGCTCGACGAGGGTCTCGTCGAGGACATAGCGGACATTTTTGAGCTGACCCCCGGCGACCTCGCGGGCTTGGACCGCATGGGCGAGAAGTCCGTGGAGAAGCTCGTGGCAGAGATAGAGGAGAAGAAGCGGGTGCCGCTGGACCGCCTGCTCGTCGCACTAGGCGTCCGGCACGTCGGCGAGGAGACCGCGCGAACTCTCGCCGCGTGGATCGTGGCGCGGGTCGCCGAGCCGTCCGTGACAGGTTTGGGTCGCGTGCTGGAGGGCACATCCGTCGAAGATCTCGAGAAAATACAGGACGTGGGTGCGGTCGTGGCTGAGAGCATCAGCGAATTCTTCCGCCGGGAGCAGACGGCTGACCTGCTGCGCCGCCTCGAGGGGGCGGGCGTCCGGGTGACCGCAGATCGCCTCCCAAAGACTGGGCCACTCACGGGCAAGACGTTCGTGGTGACCGGCACCCTCTCTGGCATGACCCGCGAGGAGGCAGAGGAGGCGATTCGTGCGCGCGGGGGATCTGCATCAGGCAGCGTGAGCAGGAACACGGACTACCTCGTTGCAGGGGAGAGGGCGGGCTCGAAGCTCGCGAGGGCGCAGGAGCTCGGCGTCGCGGTGCTCGACGAGGCTGGATTTTTGAAATTGATTAATGAGTCTAGCCAGTAAATTCATCACAGTAGGTTAACATCAGTATATGGACTACCGCTTCGAGACTATGAGGACCAAGGCAACTAGTTGCTTTCCCAACCACACCATCGACCTCAGTGATTGCACTTGGTGTGATCCCTGGGCTATTGGATTGGCATGCCTGAAGGCAGTTGAATTCAAAGATTTTAATGATAGAAATCTGATTTTGCCAAAGAGTGCAGAAGTCCTGAGTTACCTCAAGCGCATGCACTTTGACCAGATAATGCGCGAACTAGGCTATGAGAGTTTTCTCAAACCTCTTGCAGCAATCGAGATGAATGAACGAGACAATCCTGGAGTTCAGGAAATCATCTGGTGCAAATATAGGGATGAATTCGATGCACGACTCAAGGGTGGAATTCGTAGGATGTTGATTGGCTTTGGCATGAGCGGAGATGCTGAAGCTATGACCACTGCGCTGATTGGGGAAATGGGCAACAATGTGTATGACCACAATGAGGGACAGTGGCCCACCAATATTGGTGGCGCATTCATTTTGGCTCAGTACTATCCAAAATTGAGACAGGCACACGTAGTTGTTGCCGATCCAGGCATCGGCTTTCTTGGATCTCTATCACCGACGAATCCCGAAATTTCCAATGCAGTGGAAGCAATACTACTGGGTTTGAGCGGTGTGACCGGAAGAGTCAATGAGGATCGAGGCAACGGCCTGCTCCTTATCCAGGAGTGGGCCGTCAACAAGTTCAGGGGTGAATTTCGGGTTCAATCTGGAGATGGATTGGTGGTGGTAAGTGGGGTTGGCAAGGAGCGAGAGAGTGTCCATCCCGTGTTGGGAACGCTAGCTTCATTCGTGGTAAACTACGAATGAAGCAATGACCATTTCTCTCTCCAAATTCGACAAGGTTCTCAACGGACGCCCTCAGGCGCGAGAGGCTTTTTTGAGGATGCAGCAGATCCTGCACGGGTTGCCACCCGGAGAGATAGTCACACTAGATTTTGAGGGTGTTGAAGTTTTAACCCCATCTTATGCTGGCGAGCTGCTCAGCACACTGCGTTCAGAATATGGCTCTAATCGAGTTGTAGTCATTAACACTGCACCAGCAGTGCAGGAGACACTTAAGGCTCTGGAAGAAATTTCGCTTAGCCGCTAGTCGCGCCAGGTGATTTTCTTGTCCTGACGAATCGTGCAGGTTTTCTGCACGAAACCCTCTCGTCCTGATCCAGATCGGTACGCGGCGTAGTGGCCGGGGTTCTTTTGAGAGTAGTTCTGGTGGTACTCCTCGGCGGGGTAGAAGGGGGCGCGGGGCAGCACGGCTACGACCGATGGCGAGCTGTACACGCCGCTCGCGTCTAGCTCTTCGAGCACGGACTCGGCAGCAGCCTGCTCTCCGGCGTTGGCGTAGAAAATGGCAGGCGTGTAGCTCTCCCCGCGATCGGCGAACTGCCCGGTCGGATCGGTCGGGTCGATGTGGTCAATGAAGAACTGCAGGAGGTGCCGGTACGAGAGCAAATCGGCATTGTAGGTGACCTCGACGACCTCGCGGTGCCCCGTGGTTTCGGTGAGGACGTCCTCGTAGGTTGGATTTTCGAGGTGGCCACCCGAGTAGCCGGAAACGACTTCCAGCACGCCCGGCAGGGCCCGGAGGTCGTGCTCGACGCACCAGAAGCAGCCTCCCCCGAGAATCGCGGTGCGGGTGTTCATGCCCCCATCATACTCCTCGGGTCAAGCCCCAATGAAAAACGACCCGCTTGTGCAGGTCGTTCTTTTCTTTGAGCGTTGAGCTCGCTGGAAGGATTACAAACGCAGGAGCTGCGACAGCAGGTCGAGTCCGTCGAGTTCGCCCATCCCGCTGAAAATCTCGATTCCCCCGAAACTCTGGCTGGAGTTTTGGCGAAGCGACGAGACGACGAGCGCGATGAACGCGTTCTTCGTTTCATTGTCGAGATTCTGGCTGAGGATGTAGCCGATGACATTCACCGACGAGACGTTCCCGTTCATCATTGCGTCCACGGAGCGGAAGGTCTCCGGGTTTTGCACGATGAGGTTAAACGCAGCTTCGGCATCATGCTCAGCGTATTCGGGGACTTCGCGGTGAAGCGATCCGTCCTCGAGCATTTTGAGCAAAAGCATCGCCTGCGCCATCACGAGGCTTCCCGATCTGAGCTGGCTCTGCCCTTTGGCGGTCACTTGCAGCAGCAGGTCGAGAACCTGTCCGATGAACGTGTCGAAACCTTCCGGTCCCGATTCTGCCATCGAACGGTCGGGGACTCCGCTCTTGCTAACAACCGAGGTCAGGAACATTGCCACCTCGAGTCCCTCGAACTCCGCTTCCGATTTATCCATGCTGTGGACGTGTCCCGGAATTTGATCGGCGTTCGGTGATTTCGGCATCTCCCAGAAAGCGAACAGGTCAGCCAGCGTGGCGAGCTGTGCCACCCGGTCGGTTTGCGACAGGATGAGGTTCACGGCTTCCGCGCCTTTTTTAGCTGAGCACCGGTAGTTTCCGGTTACGATTGCCAAGACATCAACGTTTGCGTGCTGCTCTTTTTGCGGTGTTGCAGCGTCACCAGTGTTTGGGGCCATTTGTAGGCACCTCCTTTACTCGTATTAAATTTGTAAAACGCTATCTCTAGCAAGTTATATTCTAAACTATTTGGAAGTTTTGTCAATAATAGGGCCCCGCACTTGGCGGGGCCCTCTCGTTTTCCTTTGCGCGGGCGACCGGACTCGAACCGGCGACCTCCACAGTGACAGTGTGGCATTCTAACCAGCTGAACTACGCCCGCTCAGCGCTGCAATTGTAGCCACCGAGGGAGGAAACGCAACCGTAAGAGGGGGCTTATGCCCACGTTGCATAAGGCGTAACCCCTATACTTAGAACCATGTCCCCATTCTCTAAAAAGGCTTCGGCAGCGCTGATTTCCAGCGCCGTGCTGCTCGCCTCCCTCCCGGGTGCGGTTTTTGGTCAGACGACTGGCTCCATTCCTGCTGAGATCACGTCTCAGGGTAAAAAGGAGTACGTCCAGATCCCGAACCTCACCGTCAACCGCGTCGACCACCTCGCCACCATCCAGGGCGGCCCGGATGGCAGCTTCGCCCCGAGCGGGCTCCAGGCCATTCTGACCGTCAGCCCGACGGTCGGCACGTGCACCCGCTTCGCCACCGAAACGAGCGCCGCTCCGCTCGCGTGCTCCAGGATCATGGTTCCGGAGTACCAGGTGCGCGTGATGTACAACACGAAGATCATGGACCGCGCCCGCAAGGCTCTGGCCCTCGGCGAAATTGAGGTGGGAGACCGCATCAACGTCTTCGGCCTCATGGACGTGGCGAGCGGCCAGATTGATGCGCGCGTCGTGCGCGACCTCGACAAGCCCGCTGCTGGCATGACCGTCCAGCTCGAGGACCTCCAGGTCATCGGCGTGAGCGACGCGTCGGGGCAGTTCGTCATCACCGCTTCGCGCACCGCGGGTCCCTGCTACGAGTACGTCGGCGGCGGCCGCCTCGCGTTCCCGTGCCCGGAGGGCACGCAGCCGCTCGAGACCGTCCGCTCCTCACTCCGCGGCGAGCAGGCATCTGCCCTGCGCTTCTACGATGACAGCCGCGTGTACCAGATCACGGTGCCCGCATCGGCGAAGGTCGTCGACGCGAACCGCCAGCCCCTGAACCGCAAGGAGATTGCAATCGGTGACACCATCAACGTGTACGGCACCATGAAGAGCCGCAAGGCTGCCGAGGTCACCGCGCAGGTGGTCCGCGACATGACCCGCCTGGCCTCAGAGGGTGGCTTCGTCATCAAGTCCACGGGCGTGAGCTCTCCGATTCTGACGGTTGGAAAAGCCGCGTCCATGAGCTTCGGCGTCGGCGGCACCTCGAGCGTCGCGCCGTACACCTGGGCGATTGCCAAGAACCGGGTCATCTACCCGCCGCTCGGCGCCACCCGCGGCCTGCCGCCCGGCATGGAACTCGTGACCGCTGGGGTGATCAACTGCATCACGACCCCGTGCCCGCAGGCGGACACCTCCTCCGCGAGCATCAGCGGAACGCCGACAATGGCGGGGCGCTACGTGGCTACCCTCCAGGTAACGGACGCGAAGGGTCGCTCCGCCTACCTGCCGCTCCTCATCACCGTTTCTGAGACGCAGGGGAACGACACGGACGGCATCGAGGTATCCGTGAAGACGGACAGGCGTACGTACCGCTCCTCGGACACGATGAAAATCACCGTCACGGCGACCAACGAGACCAAGGAGGCGAAGACGATTGTCTTCCCGAACAGCTGCCAGGCTAGCTACGACGTCCTGCCCGGCTTCTCGCTCCGCAGCGTGCAGCTGTGCATGATGGCGCTCACCTCGGTGACGATTGATGCGGGAGGGAAGAAGTCCTGGACCTTCGAGCACGACATTGATGCGCACGCCAGCGCGGACGTCGCGACGGCGCAGCGCTTCGAGGTGGTGGGCCACGTCGAGGGCGTCGGATCCGCGAGCACGTACGTTTCCGTGCGGCCCGCGCTCTAGCCCCGGAGCATTTCGGACTTAGACACAGCCCCGCACCGCGGGGCTGTGCTACAATTTGCGCATGGCCAACTCACAACTCACCGCGTACGTCACCGCGCAGCTCGACAAGGGCGTGTCGCGTGACGCAATCGCACAGGCACTCATCGGCGCGGGGTGGATGCAGGCGGACGTCGACGCTGCAGTAAGCGAGGTCGTCGCGCAGCGTGCGACCGCGGCAACCTCTCCGGCAGCTTCTGCGCCCGCGCAGCCCGTGGTCGAGCAGAGCTACGCCGCGTCGTCTCCCGCAGCCTCCACGAGCTCGGTGACCCCGGCATCGTTCTTCTCGACGACCGGCTCCACCCCGGTCGATGGCAGCATCGCCATCGCTCCGAAGAAGTCCATGGCCTGGCTCTTCATCCTGGTGGGCGTGATTCTCGCGATCGGCATCGTGGGCGGCATCGTGTACGCGTTCTTCATGGGCGGCTCCGCAGACCTCCCGACCGTCACGGACCAGAGCAGCGCGAGCCAGCAGCTCTCGACGCTGCAGCAGGAGCGCGACCAGCTCCAGGGGCAGGTCTCCTCGCTGACGACCACGGTCACCGATCTCGAGAACCAGCTCGGCATCTTCAAGAACTCGTCCGAGCAGACGGTCCCGCTCACCATTCGCGGCACGCTCTCGACGACGACCGCGAACGTGTACACGCTGCGCACGAACCGCGACATCGTCCTGACCGTGGCCAACGCGACGAACGCGGCTGTCGCGGCGGCGCTCTCGCCGCTCGTGGGCGCGGAGGTTGAGCTCTCGGGCACGCACGCTCCGGTTTCGACCCTGCTGACCGTGACCTCGGTCAACGGGACCGCCATCCAGGCACCAGCGCCCGCGACCCCGTAATGAAGCGGGTCGCCATTAACGGTTTCGGCCGCATCGGCCGCCTCCTTTTCAGGCAGCTGGAAGGTGCAGCTGATGTCGAGGTGGTCGCCATCAACGACCTCGGAGACCTCGAGAACCTGGCGTACCTCTTGAAGTACGATTCCGTGTACCGCACGTTCGCGCAGGACGTGTCGGTGGACGAGGCGTCCCACTCGCTCGTCGTGGGCGGGCGGAAGGTGGCCGTGCTCCAGGAGAAGGACCCGGCGCTCCTGCCGTGGGGGACGCTCGGCATCGACGTCGTGGTCGAGTCCACGGGTTTCTTCGAGTCCTTCGAGGGCGCGAGCGCGCACCTGAGGGCGGGCGCCAGGAAGGTGGTGATCAGCGCACCCGCGAAGGATCCGGAGGGGACCGCGGGCGGCCGCACCGTGCTCATGGGCATCAACGATGCGGACATCGCGACGACGAACCTGACCTCGAACGGATCCTGCACGACGAACGCCTCTGCGCCGGTCATCGAGGTGCTGCGCGAGGCGATCGGCATCGAGCGGGCCATGCTCGGCACCGTGCACGCGTACACGGGCACCCAGAGCCTCACGGACTCTCCGGTGCGAGGCGGGAAGGACTTCCGCCGCGGGCGCGCCGCGGGCATCAACATCTCGCCATCCACCACGGGTGCCGCCGCCACCGTCGGGCGCGTCGTGCCGTCCCTGTCCGGCAAGTTCGATGGCCTCGCGTACCGCGTGCCGGTCCCGACCGGCTCGCTCTCGGACATCACGTTCGTGGCGTCCCGCGCGACGACCCCGGGGGAGGTGAACGCGGCGCTCGCCGCCGCCGCAGCTACGGAGCGCTTCGCTGGAGTCCTCGGCATCGCCTCAGACCAGTTCGTGTCCTCGGACATCATCGGCATGCCTGTGGGCGCGCTCGTCGACCCCGCGTTCACGAAGGTGGTGGACGGGACGCTTGTGAAGGTGGTCGCGTGGTACGACAACGAGGCGGGGTACGTCTCGACGCTCGCCCGCCACGTGCAGACGGCTGCTGCTGCCTAGCATGCTACGCAGGCACCACCCGGCGTACCTCCGTGCCGCAATGGTTGTCGGCATTGGCGGCCCCCTCATTCTGATGGGCTACGTGTACTACTTCGTCTCCACCACGCACGCGCAGCGCCAGGCGGTGCGCGCGTCGCAGGAGCACAGCCGGCTCCTGGATCAGCTGTACGCGCCGCGCGTCACTGCGGAGTAGCTACCAGGGGAGGTGCTCGCCCCGGAACCAGAACAGGCCCGTCTCAGGACGGGTCTGCGCGTGCCTGTGTATGTCTTCCGCCGCTTCGGCAGGGCTGAGGTCTGCCTCCTGGCCGCCCATGCGCGTGCGCACCCAGCCCGGGTGCACGAGCGACACCGTGACCTCTGATTCCTCGAGCTCGTGCGCGAGCGTGCGCCCGTACATGTTGAGCGCAGCTTTGGAGATTTTGTACGCGGGGTAGTGGTACGGGACGTGGCTCAGCCCCAGGCCGGCACGCTCGAGAGAGCCCGCCGTGGAGGAAATGAAAATGAGGTGCCCGCCGGGTTTGATGCGCGGGGTGATGCGCTCAGTGAAGTCTGCCGTGCCGACGAGGTTGACCTCGAGGGTCTCGCGCAGCAGGGGGATTTTGACGCGGGTCTCCGGCTCGTCGAGGAGGACGCCGGCGTTGTTGATGACAACCTCGAACTCGTGCCCGGCATCCTCAATCTCCCTGGCGCACGCCGCGATGCTCTCCGGGGAGCGGAGGTCCATCTTGATGAGCGTGAAGTGCTCGTGCTGGATCGGCTCCTCGCCGTTGTAGTACGTGCCGATGACGCGCCAGCCCTCTGCCAGGAACTTCTCCGCGAGCGCGCGGCCGATGCCCCTGTTCGTGCCCGTGATGAGTACGGTGCGCATGTGTCCGGTAATGGTACTACGAACTCGGTGCGCGTGCGCTACTGGTATACTTCACCGCATGGGAAACGTGCTCTACCTAGCAGCAGATCACCGGGGGTACGGCCTCAAGGAAGAAGCCGAGTCGTACGCACGTGAGCGTGGCCTCGACGTCGTGGACGTCACCCCCTCGCTCGTTGAGGGCGACGACTACCCCGACATCGCCGCGAAGCTCGTGGACGCGATGCGCGGCGCAGACGGCGCGCGGGGCATTCTCGCGTGCGGGTCTGGCACGGGCATGGCCATCGCCGCCAACCGGTTCGGGGGCATCCGCGCGGTGCTCGGCATGAACCCCACGCACGTCGCGGTGTCCCGCCACGACGACGACGTGAACGTGCTCGTGCTCTCCGCGGACTTCTCGGACCCGACGGGCATCAGGGGCATGATCGACGCGCTCGTCGACGCGCCGTTTGCTTCGCAGGAAGAGCGCTACGTGCGCCGCCGCGACGCGCTGGACCAGCTGGGCTGATGCAGGTCCTGCCGGCGCTCAACGTCGCAGAGGGGGACGAGGAGAACCTGCGCGCGCAGCTCGGAGCCGTTCCAGCTGCCGAGGCTTTTCACCTCGATGTCGCGGATGGCACCATGACCGGCAACGTGAGCTGGTCCGACCCGGCGCGCTTCAGGGCAATCGCGGGTAGCCGCGCCGTGCAGGTGCACCTCATGGTTGCCGAGCCCGAGAAGGTGCTCGCCAGCTGGCTGGGAATTGCCCCGGTGAGCGTCATCGTGCACCTGGACCCGCTCGTGGCAGCTGAAGCGGCCGGTGGCGAAGCGGCGGTCGCGAGGCTCGCGCGCCTCCGTGATGCCTGCCACGCCGCGGGCGTGGAGCTCCTGCTCGCGGGAGCCGCGTCGCTCGGTGCGCGGACGCTCGTCGCGCACCGCGCGTACGCGGACGGGTTCCTCGTGCTCGCCGTCACCCCCGGGCGCTCCGGAGAGGAGATGCAGGATGCCGCGCTCGGCACGGTGGCAGCAATCCGCGAAGCGTTCGAGGAGGTGCCCATCTGGGTGGACGGGGGAGTGAACGGGGAGACGATCCTGCGCGCGCGCGATGCGGGGGCGACCGCGGCAGTTGCCGCGAGCGCGGTGTTCGCGTCTTCGGATCCCGCGAGCGCGCTGACTGCGCTACAATCTGTGTAATGGATTCAATCACGGACGATGAGGTCCTGAAGATCGAGGGCGTGGCGAACCTGCTGCGCCAGGAGGTCATTCACATGCTCGTGGAGGCGGGTAGCGGCCACGTGGGCGGGCCGCTCGGCATGGCGGACATCATGGCGACGCTGTACTTCAAGACGCTCCGCCACGACCCGAAGAACCCGAAGTGGCACGACCGTGACCGGTTCGTGCTCAGCAACGGCCACACCTGCCCCATCCTGTACGCCTCGCTCGCGCACGCCGGGTACTTCCCGGTTGAGGAGCTGAAGACGCTCCGCAAGCTGGGCAGCCGCCTGCAGGGGCACCCGCACCGGGGCGCGCTGCCGGGCGTAGAGACGACGTCGGGGCCGCTGGGCTCGGGCCTCGCCCAGGCGGTGGGCATGGCGCTCGCCGCGCGCATGGACGGCGCCAAGTGGCGCACGTACTGCATGACCTCAGACGGCGAGCACCAGGAGGGGAACCACTGGGAGGCGGTCCTCGTGGCGGGCAAGAACCGCCTGAGCAACCTCGTGCAGATCGTGGACCGCAACGTGATTCAGATTGATGGCTTCACCGAGGACGTGATGCCGCTCGAGCCGCTCGCGGACAAGTACCGCTCCTTCAACTGGAACGTGCTCGAGGTGAACGGGCACGACGTCCGCGCGCTGGTGGCCGCGTTCACCGAAGCCAAGGCCACCTGGGAGAAGCCCACGGTCATCATCGCGCACACGACCCCGGGCCGCGGGGTGGACTTCATGGAGAACCGCTTCGAGTGGCACTCCAAGGTCATGAAGCCGGACCAGGTGCGCCTCGCGCTCCACGAGCTGCGCACGCTCCGGGACTCCATTCGCTCTGAGCACCAATGATTAACAGAGCAGCGCACCTCAACCCGAAGCTCTTCACGAAGGACGTGGAGCAGGCGCCGACCCGTGACGGGTACGGCACCGGCCTCGTGCTCGCCGGAGACCGCAACCCGAACGTCGTGGCGCTCTGCGCGGACCTCACCGAATCCACGCGGACCGAGGCGTTCGCGAAGAAGCACCCGGACCGCTTCATTGAGGTGGGGGTAGCGGAGCAGGGGATGGCCACCATCGCCGCGGGCCTCGCCGAGGCGGGAAAGATCGCCTTCATCGCGAGCTACGCGACGTTCTCGCCGGGGCGCAACTGGGAGCAAATTCGCACCACCGCGGCGTACAACGACGCGAACGTGAAGGTGGCTGGTCACCACGCGGGCATCTCGGTCGGTCCGGACGGCGCGACCCACCAGGCAATCGAGGACATCGCCACCATGCGCTCCATGCCGAACATGCGCGTCATCGTGCCCATGGATTCGGTGGAGGCGGAGAAGGCAACCCTCGCCGCGACCCACATGCACGGCCCGGTGTACCTGCGCTTCGGGCGCGAGAAGACGCCGGTCATGAGCACGGCGGAGACGCCGTTCACGCCGGGCGTGGGCATCGTGCTCTGGCAGTCCAAGAAGCCGCAGGTCGCCATCTTCGGCTGCGGCTCGCTGCTGTTCCAGGCGCTCCTCGCCGCCAAGCACCTCGAGGCGGACGGCATCGGGTCGGTGGTGGTGAACCTACACACGGTGAAGCCCATCGACGAGGAAGCCGTCGTGAAGTGGGCGAAGGCCTGCGGCGCGGTGGTCACGGTGGAGGAGCACAACGTGCTCGGGGGGTTGGGCAGCGCGGTTGCCGAGGTGCTCGCCCGCAGGCAGCCCACCCCGGTCGAGTTCATCGGCATGCAGGACACGTTCGGCGAGAGCGGCCAGCCGGACGAGCTCATTGCCAAGTACGGCATGGACGCGCCGCACATCGCGCGGGCAGCAGAGAAGGTCATCGAGCGGAAGAGATAATCGAAAGGGGCTCTCAGCTGAGAGCCCCTCCGGCTTGTTGTGCCAGGCTACGTCGCCCGCTTCCCGTAGCGTCGCTCGATCACCGCACCCTCGGCGATGAAGGAGAGCAGGCGAACCTCGACGCGGTCCCGGTCCCGTGACACCTCCCTGGCGTACCCGCGCACCTCGTCTCCGGTGGCGAGCAGGTCCAGGAGGAACTGCGACTCAGAATCGGTGGCGACGAGCAGACAGCCCGTGTCCGTCAGGACCGCGTTCCTGCCCTGGTGCGCGATGTGCCCCCGGAAGGATCCATCGAACGGTGTTTCTCTCATAGGTTTTTCCTCGTTGCGCAGTGGCGCTCTTGCTGCTCGCAGTAGTACGTGAAGCGGGGAGCACTGTCAAAGGGAGCTTGGCCTGCCTCTGCTACACTTCTGCTCATGAGCTCCCCTGACTTCGTCGCAATTGGCGACACCGTGGTCGACGCGTTCATCCGCCTCAAGGACGCCTCCGTGCACTGCAACATCAACCGGCAGGACTGCGAGCTGTGCATGCGGTTCGGGGACAAGGTGCCCTTTGAGGCGGCGTACGTCATCCCCGCGGTGGGCAACTCGGCGAACGCGGCGGTGTCCGCGGCGCGCCTGGGCCTCACCTCGGGTCTCGTCACCTCGGTGGGGAAAGACCGCAACGGCGAGGACTGCCTCGCGGCGCTCAGGGGGAACGGCGTCATGACCGAGTACGTCGCGCAGCACGAGGGGATTCCGACGAACTACCACTACGTGCTCTGGTACGAGGACGAGCGCACCATTCTCATCAAGCACGAAGCGTTCCCGTACGCCATGCCGGTCCTCGGGGCGCCGCGCTGGCTGTACCTGTCCTCGCTTGGCGAGCACGCGGCGGCGTTCCACGCCGAGATCGCGACGTACCTCGAGGCGAACCCCGACACGAAGCTCGCGTTCCAGCCTGGAACGTTCCAGATGAAGCTCGGCGTGGAGGCGCTCCGGGGCATCTACGAGCGCACGGAGGTCTTCTTCTGCAATCGGGACGAAGCCGGGCGCATTCTCGGCGCGGGCACCGAGGACATCCGCGCGCTCCTCGATGGCATCCGCGCGCTCGGGCCGAAGGTTGCGATCATCACGGACGGCCCCGAGGGCGCGTACGCGGGTAGCGCGGACGGCGCGTGGTTCATGCCGCCGTACCCAGACCCGGCGCCCCCGTACGAGCGCACCGGGGCGGGGGACGCGTTCTCCTCGACGGTGATTGCGGCGCTCGCGCTCGGGCTGCCCGTGGACCAGGCGCTCCGCTGGGGCCCGGTGAACTCGATGTCCGTGGTGCAGAAGGTGGGCGCGCAGGAGGGTCTGCTCGATCGCGCCAGCCTCGAGGCGCTCCTCGCGAACGCACCCGCCGACTACCTGCCACGCGCGCTCTGATGAAGACGCTCCGCGAAGCACTCACGGATGCGAAGCTCGGCGGGTACGCCGTGCCACACTTCAACGTGACGGACCTCGCGCAGCTGCGCGCCGTCGCGCGCGTCGCGCGTGACTTGGATGCCACCATCATCGTGGGGACGAGCGAGGGAGAGCGGGACTACATCGGCGTGGACCGCGCGGTGGCGCTCGTGCGCGCGTACCGCGCGGAGGGCGTGCCGCTGTACCTCAACGCGGACCACACGCACTCGGTGGAGCGCGTCGAGGAGGCGGTGCGCGCGGGGTACGATGCCGTCATCTTCGATGGCAGCAAGCTCCCGTTCGAGGAGAACCTGCTCCTGGCGAAGGCTGCCGTGGCAGTCGCGCGCGCGGCTAACCCCGAGGTCATCGTGGAGGGCGAGGTGGGGTACATCGGCAGCGGCTCGAACCTCCTGGACGCCCTGCCCGAGGGTGCCGCCGTGTCACCGGACGCCATGACGTCTCCCGAGCAGGCGGGCGAGTTCGTGCGCGAGACGGGCGTGGACCTCTTCGCGCCGGCCATTGGCAACGTGCACGGCATGCTCAAGGCTTCGCCGAACCCGCGATTGGACATCCCGCGCCTCGTGGCAATCAGGGACGCGACGGGCACGGGGCTCGTCCTGCACGGCGGATCGGGCATTCCCGATGAGGACCTCACCGCCGCGGTGAGCAGCGGCATCGACGTCGTGCACATCAGCACCGAGCTGCGCGTCGCCTGGCGCAAAGGGCTGGAGAGGGCGTTGGCCGCATCGCCGGACGAGGTGAACCCGGGCAAGCTGATGGCGGCAGCCGAGGATACCGTCTACGAGGTGGCGATTGCGCGCGCGAAGCTCTTCCTGCGACGCTGAGCCCCGTTTTGCAGGGTTTTGAGCCGTCGCCAGGGGGCGGCTCGTTGGTTATAATGGGACCATGAAACTTGCAGCAGAAACACGTACGATACTCGGCAAAAAGGTCTCCCGGCTCCGGCGGGACGGCTTCGTGCCAGCAGAGGTGTACGGGCACGGCAAGAAAAACGAGCACGTGAGCGTATCGCACAAGGACCTCGCGAAGGTCCTGCACGAGACCGGCCACACGGGCATCATCGTCCTCAGCGTCGGCGGCAAGGAGACCAAGGTGCTCGCGCACGACTGGACTCGCACGCAGTCCGGTGACATTGAGCACGTGGACTTCTACGCGGTGAAAGCCGGAGAGAAGATCCAGGCCGGCATTCCGCTCGTCTTCGAGGGAGAGGCACCCGCCATCAAGGAGAAGCTCGGCACCCTCGTGAAAAACCTTCACGAGCTCGAGGTTGAGGCGCTTCCCGAGAAGCTCCCGCACGACATCAAGATTGACATCAGCGGACTCGCCGCGCTCCACGACGCGATTCACGCTTCAGACGTGAAGCTCCCCGCGGGCGTCACGCTCGAGACCGCGCCGGACACGGTCATCGTCTCCATTGGCGATCTCACAGAAGAGGAGGTAGCGGACGAGACCAGCGTCGATGAGGTCATCGTCGAGGGCGAGGAGAAGCGCGCCGAAGAGGCGAAGCAGAACGAGTCGTAACCTGCCCGGACTTCGTCCGTCTCAGGATTCAGGTTGATGCAGCAGAAACCACGCAACACAGCTGACGTACAGCGTTCGGGGCAGAGCACCTTCAGGGGAGCCGCCCCGCACGTGTCCCTGGCATCGGTGCGCCGCCGGCGCTCCGGGTACTGGCTCACGGCGGTGAAGGGGCTCGTGGTGCTCGCATCCATTGGGGGCTTCGTGGCCGGTTCGGCGTACGCGCCCGCCAACGTCTCGTTCGCGCAGGTCCCCGCGGAGGAGCGCGCCCAGCTCGAGGCCCAGCTCAAGCAGCTCGAGGCTGAGATGAACGCGCACCAGGCGCAGATCGACTCGTACCGCGCGCAGGGGAGGACGCTCGGCGCCGAGGTGGGCAAGCTCAATGCCACGGTTTCCTCGCTCAACGCGCAGATTCGCGCGCTGCAGGTGAACATGTCGCTCCTGGACCGCAAGATTGCGGGAACGGAGATTGAGATCAGCGCGACCAAGAGCACCCTGGAGCAGAACCAGGAGGTGCTGGCGCAGCTCGTGCGCAAGGCGTACATCGCGGACCAGGCGTCCCTCCTCGAGGTCATGCTCAAGCACGAGCAGCTCTCCGAGTTCTTCACGGACGTGAACTCCATCCAGGAGCTGCAGGGCACGGTGAAGGAGACCATAGGCACCATCTCCTCTCTCAAGGGGCAGCTCGAGGGGCACAAGGCTGAACTCGGCGAGGCGCTCACGGACGCGCAGCGCGCGCAGCAGTACCAGGCGCAGCAGAAGGCCCGCGCCGACGAGGTGGCGCGCCAGAAGCGGGCACTCCTGAACCAGACGAAGGGCCAGGAGTCCAAGTACGTGTCGCTCCTCAAGGACACGCAGGCACGCGCCGCGCAGATTCGCGCCCGCCTCTTCTCGTTCCTCGGCGGCGGGCAGATGCAGTTCGGTGACGCGTACCAGCTGGCGAAGACCGCGGGCGAGGCGACCGGCGTGCGCCCGGCGCTCATCCTCGCCGTGCTCGATCGCGAGTCCGCGCTGGGCGCGAACGTGGGCCGCTGCAACTACAAGAGCTCCATGAGCCCGACGCAGCAGCCCATCTACCTGGAGATCACGAAGGAGCTCGGCATCGATCCGGATTCGGTCATGGTCTCGTGCGCCATTCTCTCGGACGGCGCGTACGGGGGAGCCATGGGGCCCGCGCAGTTCATGCCGGCGACCTGGCAGATGTACAAGGCGCGCATCTCGAGCGTCACCGGGCGCCGCCCGCCGTCCCCGTGGAACAACATGGACGCCGTCACGGCCACCGCCCTGTACATGAAGGACGCGGGCGCGGTCGCGGGCAACATCCAGTCAGAGCGCATTGCCGCGGCGAAGTACTACGCCGGTGGCAACTACGCGCGCTTCCTCAACACGTACGGCCAGGCCGTCGTGGACCGGGCGAACCGCTTCCAGGACGACATCGACCTCCTCGAGGGCCGCTAGAAGATGCTGGCGCCAGCGCGCGCCAGGTACGCGATGAGCGTCGCGATGCACAGGCCTCCTGCCAAGAGCAGTGGGGCTACCTGCGCGTAGCGGTACCCGGCAGCGGCGAGCGCGACCATGAGGACGTCGTTGGGGAGCGGCGAGAAGCCAACCCAGGCGAGAATGAGCGCCATGGCACCCCACCGCGGGAGCGTGTGCAGCCAGGAGAAGATGCCCGCCACGCGCTGCTCCCAGTGAGCGGGGAGCGACGTTTTGCCGTACCGTGCCGCGTGGAAAAAGACGGTGTCGCTGATGAAGATGCCCGTGCCGGCGAAGAGGCCCAGGAGGATTGGGTGCGCGCCGCCAACCGAGAAGGTGGCAATGGCGGTGAAGAGTGAGGTGCTCGTGAGCGTGGAGAGTCCGCCGATGACCGCGAGGAGGAAGACGGACAGGTACGCGTTCGTGACCCCGATGCGCGCCACGATTGCCTCGGGTCCGAGCAGGGCGATGCCCGCGCTCGCGCCGGCGAGGATGAGCACGATTGCCGCTACCGCCGCCCAGCCTCGCGCGCGCCGCACGTCAGGAGGCGCCGTCCAGCTTGCGCGGGAACAGGGACGGCTGCGACTCGAGCACCGAGACGAGCTCCGCGAAGTAGGGCTCGACCTCGGGGGAGAGCGCAATCTTCTCGGTCTTGTGGTCTCGGATCATCTGCAGCGTCACGCCGTTGAGGTGCCACGTGCGCCCCTCGTCGAGGTAGATGCTGATGACCGGGAGCAGCTTGTCCAGCGCGTACACGAAGCGCGCCTCCCGGTTCGCGCGCGACTCGTACTCGTGGATGATCGCGTGCAGGTCGGAAAACTCTGGGAACTCCCGCGCGATGCGCTCCGCAGCTGCAGCCTCGCGGGTCTCTTTGGAGGCGCGCTCCTCGGCGCTCGCGTACGCGAAGGTGTCTCCCGCGTAGACCTCCACGAGGTCGTGCGCGAGCGCGTACCGGACGAGCCGGCTCGCGTCGAGGCCGAGCTGCTCCGAGTCGTTGATGTACCAGGCGGCCATGGCGAGCTGGTACGAGTGCTCCGCGTCGTTCTCCAGGCGATCCTCGCCGTGCCGCATGATCTGGCGGTCTATGCGCTGGAACTGGCTCAGCAGTCCCATGAACGCAAAGATACGCCCGAGCTCCATGTGGGACAGTATACGGCTCCCCGCGACTCGCTGCCCATCCACAGCTCTGGTACCCTTGCCCGTATGAAGCAGCCCCGCGTTTTCAGCCTCCCCAACGGCCTCCGGGTCGTGCTCGCCCCGCAGGCGGATGCGCTGACCGCGACGGCGGTGGTGATGGTGCGCGCGGGATCGGAGTACGAGACCAGGGAGCAAAACGGCGTCTCGCACTTCCTCGAGCACCTCGTCTTCAAGGGGACCAAGCGGTACCCGAAGGTCGGGCAGGTCTCCGAGGTGCTCGAGGGCATGGGCGCGGAGACGAACGCGTGGACCGCGGAGTCTCACACGGCGTACTGGGCGAAGGCGCAGTCAGGGAAGGCGGGAAAGCTGCTCGAGGTCATCTCGGAGCTGCACCTCGACCCGCTCCTGGATGCTTCCGAGATTGAGCGCGAGCGGGGCGTGGTGATTGAGGAGATTGCCATGTACGACGACATGCCGAACCGGAAGGTGTACGACGTGTGGGGGAGCCTCCTGTACGGCGAGGACCAGCCGGCGGGCCGCCCCATCGCGGGACCCAAGGAGAACATCCGCAGCCTGAGCCGCGAGCAGATCGCCGCGTACCGCGCGGGAAGGTACCGCGCCCCGGAGACGGTCGTCTCTCTCGCGGGCGGCTTCGATGCGGCGGAGGTCGCGCGCTTCATTCGCGAGCGCTTTGCGGGGCTCGACGGCAGGAGAGCTGCGCCCAAGCCCCGCACAAGAGAGGTTCAGGCCAGGCCGGGGCTGAAGCTCGTGAGCCGCCCCGGTGACCAGGCGCACCTGGTCGTGGGCTTCCGCGGGTTCAAGCTGGGAGATCGCCGCGAGCACGCGCTCTCGCTGCTCGCCACGGTTCTCGGTGGCGGCATGAGCTCGCGCCTCTTCAAGAAGATTCGCGAGGAGCTGGGAGCCGCGTACTACGTGCACGCCTGGAATGACGTTTCCGTGGACCACGGCGCGCTGGGCGTCTCGGTGGGTGCCAACGTCGGCAAGGCAGCCGAGGTCGTCTCCGCGGTCATGGGCGAGTACGCGAGGCTCGCGGACGAGCTGGTAGACGTGAGAGAGCTCCGCCGTGCCCGGGACTACCAGATCGGCGGGTTCCTCATGGGCCTCGAGTCCTCGGATGCCGTCGCCACGCACCACGGCACGAACCTGCTGCTCCGCGGCAGGGTGGTGCCGGTGCGCGAGACGCTCGCCGCGATGCGGGCGGTCACGCCGGAGGACATTCGGCGCGTAGCCCGGTCCGTCATCCGCGAGGACGCTCTCAACCTGGCGGGCATCGGCCCGAACTTCTCGGATGCCCAGTTCCGCAAGTTGCTCAAGCTGCGGTAGACTGTAGGCATGACGCAGCTGGACATCTCCTGGGCTTCGCTCTGGCGGATTGTCGCCGTGGGCTTCGTTGCCCTGCTTGCCGTCATGTCCTGGCAGATCCTCCTGGCGCTCTTCCTCGCCATCGTGATCTCGGCTGGCTTGGACTTCATGGTGGACTGGCTCGAGAGGCGGGGGCTGCCGCGCGCCCTGGGGGTAATCGCGATTTTCCTGTCCGGTGCCGCAATCCTGGTGGTCGTCGCGTACACCATCATCCCGGCAATCATTGGAGACCTCGTCACCATGGTGAGCGCGTTTGATGAGGAGCTCGCCGAGACGTGGCTGGTGCCGCTGGAGTCTCCGAAGAGCCTCTCGGGACTGTTCTCGGGTTTCTCCTCCAAGCTCCTGAGCGGCGGGAGCGAGGGCTTCCAGGCCGCGGCCGCGAGCTTCGAGCCCATAGCCGTCCTCGCCACCATTCTCGTCTCCGCCTTCTACCTCTCGCTCTCCCGTGACGGCATCGAGAGCTTCATCAGGACGGTGTTTCCGGCGTCGTACGAGGAGTCCGTGCTACGCGTGTACCGCCGCAGCCGCAAGAAGATTGGCAACTGGTTCCGCACGCAGGTGGTCCTCGGCGTGCTCGTGGGAACGCTCACCTGGTTCTGCCTCTGGATGATCGGCGTGGAGCAGGCGGCAATCTTTGGTCTCCTCGCGGGCATCGCCGAGCTCGTGCCGATGCTCGGTCCCATCGTTGCCGGCATCGTGGCGGTGGGCGTGACGCTCGTGACGGCCCCGCTCTCCGCCATCTGGGTGTTCCTCGTCTTCTTTGCTATCCACCAGATTGAGGCGAACGTGCTCGTGCCGCTGCTGACGCGCCAGGCGGTGGGCTTGCACCCGGTGGTGGTCATCGCGGCGCTCCTCCTCGGCTACCAGCTGGCCGGCATCATGGGCACGCTCGCGGCCGTGCCGCTCGCCGCCGTGGTGCAGGAAGCGCTCGAAGAGGTGACGCGGCACCGCAGGCGCGCAGCCGCGGACCGCATCCCGCTGCCCGGGTAGGGTTGCCCTGAGCTGGCAGGTGGGTTAAGTTCTAGGAGATCAGACGCATCGCACCGGCACCCCGTGCCACCGCGAGGACTCCTGGTCTTCTCAAAGAAAAGAGCCCGGCGCTTGCGTCGGGCTTTTATTCCACCCCGGCCCTGGGGTACCCTGCGTCCCATGCAGCCGAAGTTTTTTGATGCGCACGCCCACGCGCACTTCCCCGCGTACGGAGGCGAGTCCCGCGCGGTGGTGGAGCGCGCCCTGGAGTCGGGCGTCGAGATGATTCTCGTCGGGACGGAGCACGGGACGTCGGCAGGCGCCGTTGCGCTCGCGGAGCAGTTCGAGTCTGGAGTCTGGGCGGCAATCGGCATGCACCCCACGCACGCGGTGGCGCATAGCCCCGTGGACACCGGAGAGTTCGGCCCGGGAGCGGTACCGCGCGGCGCGGAGGTGTTCGATCCGGATCGGTACCGCGCGCTCGCCGAGCACCCGAAGGTCGTGGCAATTGGGGAGTGCGGCTTGGACTACTTCCGCCGCGACGCCGAGTCCTCTGATTTGCAGAGAGTTGCTCTCGTCTCGCAGATGGAGCTCGCGCGTGACGTGGGCAAGCCCCTCACCATCCACTGCCGCGATGCCTTTGCCGACCTCGTTGCCGTCTTCAAGGAGAAGCGCGAGCTCCTGCTGCCCGAGCCGGGAACCATTCACTTCTTCACCGGCACGGTGGGGGACGCGAGAGAGCTCATGGACCTGGGCTTCTCCCTGCAGTTCGGGGGAGTGGTGACGTTCGCCAGGCAGTACGAGGAGGTCGTACGGTACGTGCCGCTGGAGCGGACCGTCACGGAGACGGACGCGCCGTACGTGGCGCCGGTGCCGTACCGCGGCCGGCGCAACGAGCCCGCGTACGTCGTCGAGGTGGTCAAGAAAATCGCCGAGCTGAAGGGGGTCGGCGCGGACGAGGTGGCGGGGCAGGTGCGGGATAACGTGAGGAGAATCTTCGGGGTGTGAACGTGGAAACGGAGACCCGAGGGTCTCCGTTTTTCCGTTTGCTTGAGTGAGAAAGGGTGATGATCAGGCGTGAGCCGCCTTTGCCATCGGCAGATCGAACGTCAGCATCAGCAGGTGCTTGAGCTGCTCGAAGACGAGGATGATGGTCTTCTCGTCACACTTGGAGCACGTCGCCATTTCGTTGCCGATCATGGCGAGCACGTCGTCCATTTGCAGGACCACGCTCTGGTGTGCTGAGAAGTACATCGCGTCTTCTGCCTTGAGAACGTGGGCATCCGCGGCGACCGGGGCGTTGCGATTCTCGTCGCTGTCCATGGTCGTGTGGATGTCATCGGTCTCGTGGCTGGTGACGAACTCCGGTTTGCCGAGAACGGTCAGGTTCAGGGCGTTCGCCGATTTGAGCAGGTTGTCCTTGACGGTGTCGTAGGTGCGGTACATCGCGTAGATGACCGCGAGCCCGTACACCGGTTCGGAGGCTGCCCACTCGACGAGTGGCTTGAGCGCGGAGTAGATGCTCATGGCGGCGAGGTGCCGCTCACGCTCAGTCGGGTCCGTCTGCTTGAGCATGGCGAACGTCAGTTCGCGGAAGAGTGCCGAGTGCGACTGTGCCTGGATGAAGGTTTTGGTTTCTTCATCCCAGCCCATTTCTTCCTTGATCAGCTCGTTCATCAAGAGCGTCGTTGCGGAGGACGCGTGGGTCGAGCGGGTTGCCTGCAAGAGACGCGGGAATTCATCAATGAGAATTTCCCACCCGTTGAGCGCGTAGGCGAACTTGCGCCGCCAGGGCTCACTCGACGTGGTGTCGCCGAACTTCTTCTTGAATGCGTTCTGCAAGAGCAGGTCGAGAGCGTTTGACTGCTCAACGACTGTTTTGGTCATCATCACCGAGCCGTTGGAAGACGGCATTGTTTGTGCCGCTGATGCTTCAGCGGCTGCTACTGTACTCATAATTTTCTTTCTCCTGTGCGTATTAAATTATCAACTGAACCTCAAACTGCGGGGTCTAAGAGCCATTAAAGCCCTATTTCTGAGGCCGGTCAAGGTAGGATTCCAGCGTTTTCGGGCGTACAATGCCTCTTGCAATGAGCCCAGAGCAGAAGCCACCGCGCGCCCGGTACCGTTCCGCAGAGATTGAGCCCAAGTGGCAGAAAACCTGGGAAGAGTCTGGCGCGAACCGCGCGGAAGATTCGGGGAGCGGAGAGAAGTACTACGTGCTCGTCGAGTTCCCGTACCCGTCCGGAGATGGGCTGCACGTCGGCCACGTCCGGAGCTACACGGCCATGGACGTCGTGGCGCGCAAGCGCCGCATGCAGGGGTACCGCGTCCTCTTCCCGATCGGCTGGGACGCGTTCGGCCTGCCGACGGAGAACTACGCGATCAAGACGGGCATCCACCCGGCGAAGGTGACGAAGGACAACACGGACACCTTCCGCCGGCAGCTCAAGAGCCTGGGCTTCTCCTTTGACTGGGATCGCGAGGTGAATACCACCGATCCCGGGTACTACCGCTGGACGCAGTGGATGTTCACGCGCTTCTTCAGGGCAGGGCTCGCGTACAAGGGCAAGTCCTTCATCAACTGGTGCCCGGTGGACAGGGTGGGGCTCGCGAACGAGGAGGTGGTGGGCGGCGCGTGCGAGCGCTGCGGCTCTCCCGTGGAGCAGCGCGAGAAGGAGCAGTGGATGGTGCGCATCACCGAGTACGCGGACAAGCTGCTCGCCGGGCTCGACACCGTGGACTACCTGCACAAGATTCGCGCGCAGCAGGAGCACTGGATTGGCCGCAAGGAGGGCATCGAGATTACGTACCCCGTCGAGGGGGGCGGCGAGACCGTGACGGTCTTCACGACGCGCCCGGACACGAACTTCGGCGCGACCTTCGTGGCTCTCTCGCCCCGCCACCCGCTCGCGGAGAAAATCAGCACGCCGGAGCAGGCCGCCGCCGTCTCGGCGTACGTCGCGGAGGCGCAGTCCAAGAGAGCCGACGCGCGCGGCGCAGAGGCAAAGGAGAAGACGGGCGTCTTCACCGGCGCGTACGCGATCAACCACCTCACGGACCGCCGCATGCCCATCTACGTCAGCGACTTCGTCCTGGACGGCGTGGGGACGGGAGCGCTCGTGGGCGTGCCCGGCCACGACCTGCGCGACTTTGAGTTCGCGAGGGCGTTCGACCTGGACGTCGTGCGCGTGGTCGTGGGCGCAGACGGGGACACGTCCGAGATTACCCGCCCCGAGCAGGTGCAGGAGGAATCGGGAACCATGGTGCGCTCAGGGTTCCTGGACGGAAAGGACATCCACGAGGCGACGAAGCTCGCCATGGATCACATGGAGGAGCAGGGGTGGGGCAGGCGCACCGTCTCGTACCACCTCCGGGACTGGGTCTTCTCTCGCCAGCGGTACTGGGGGGAGCCCATACCCATGGTGCACTGCGGCGCGTGCGGCTGGGTGCCGGTTCCAGACGACCAGCTCCCCGTGGTGCTGCCCGATGTTGAGGAGTACAAGCCGGGTGCCGACGGCGAGTCGCCGCTCGCGTCCGTGGAGGATTGGATTGCCACCACCTGCCCGAGCTGCAGCGCTCCCGCGCGCCGCGAGACGGACGTCATGCCGCAGTGGGCGGGATCTTCCTGGTACTTCCTGCGCTACGTGGACCCCAAGAACGGCGAGGCGTTCGCGAGCGAGGAGGCGCTGAAGAGCTGGATGCCCGTGGACTGGTACAACGGCGGCATGGAGCACACCACGCTGCACCTCCTGTACTCGCGCTTCTGGAACCACTTCCTGCACGACCAGGGCTTCGTGCCGTGCGCCGAGCCGTACGCCAAGCGCACGTCGCAGGGGATGGTGCTCGGCGGGGGAGGCGTGAAGATGAGCAAGTCCAAGGGCAACGTCGTGAACCCGGACAGCGTGGTGGCGAGCCACGGCGCGGACACGCTGCGCACGTACGAGATGTTCATGGGTCCGTTCGACCAGGCGATTCCCTGGGACAGCAAGAGCATCGAGGGCGTGCACCGCTTCCTCTCCCGCGTCCACGCAATCGGGCACGAGAAGGAGATTGCGCCGGGGGGCGACGAATCGCTCGTGCGCGCGGCGAAACGCGCTGCGAAGAAGGTGAGCGACGACATCGAGAGCATGTCCTTCAACACCGCCGTGTCCGCGCTCATGGTGTGGAGCAACGAGGCCATGAAGGCGGACGTCGTCCCGCAGGAGGCGTGGGAGATGTTCCTGCGCTCGCTCGCCCCGTTCGCCCCGCACCTCGCGGAGGAGCTGTGGGCGAAGCTCGGCAAGGAGGGGTCCGTCCACGCGGCGCCGTGGCCCGAGGTGGCCGCAGGCGAAATCGCCGAGGAGACCGTGCGCATCGCCGTGCAGATCAGCGGCAGGACGCGCGAGGAAGTTGAGGTGCCCGTGGGAGCCACGCGGGAAGAGGTGGAGCGCGCGGCGCTCGCCTCGGAGCGGGTGAGGGGGTTCATGGGTGGCAGCGAGCCGCAGCGCGTCGTGTACGTGCCGGGACGCATCATCAATTTCGTGCTATAAATTGGGCATGTTTGGCGAGTCTCGCCGCGTCACGGTCCTGGTAGTCCTGGGTGTTCTGGCGGCTCTCCTCATCTTCGCGTACGCCATCTGGATGCTCGTGGCGGAGCGCAACACGGCGCGCGAGACCTCCATGCTCACGGGCAGCGAGACCACCGTGTACGTGAACCCGGGTGACTACCCGGGCTGGAACCCGCCGCAGGATCCCAACCAGGCTCCGCCCGCACCCGATGCGAGCGGCAGTGGCTCGTCCGGCTCCACGGGCGGGGGGCTCCTGCCGACGTGGCTCTCGTCCGGATCGGGGAGCGCGGGCAACTTGCCCGCGGGGTACTCCGAGCGGGACCTGTCGCCCAATTTTCGCAAAGTGCGCATCACGGCCGTGAAGCGCGTCGACACGACCCGCTACCCCAACGATGCGCAGATCATCACCATAAAGGAGAACATCGGGAGCGGCGACGCGGCGGTGAACCTCACGGGCATGCGCGTGCAGTCCAACTCGGAGACGTTCCTCATTCCGCGCGCCGCGAAGGTGTACAAGACGTCCGGCGCCGGGCTCACGAACGTGGCGCTCGCCAACGGGCAGTCCGCGCTCATCATCAGCTCCGCGAGCCCCGTGAACGCCAACTTCATGGGCAACCGCTGCATGGGGTACCTCAACGCGCGCTACACCTTCAAGCCGAAGCTCATTGGCACCTGCGAGCGCTCGACCAAGGGCGAGATTGCCACGTTCTCGGGTGCCTGCCAGGAGTACATTCTCCGCATGGGCAGCTGCGAGGAGGGCAACTCGGGAGACAGCAGGATCCCGGCGAGCGACAGCTCGTGCCGCGCCTTCGTGTCCAAGATCAACTACGAGGGCTGCGTCGAGCGCGAGCAGGCGAGCCCGGACTTCCTGACGAACGTGTGGAACGTCTGGTCCGGCAGGGACCTGCTCGACCCGCTCCACGACCGCGTCCTGCTGCTCGACGCGTCGGGAAAGCTGGTGGACTGGTACGTGTACTAGTTCTTGCGCTCCTCCAGCGTCACGAAGATCGTCCGGTCCTTGCCGCCGCGCCAGACCGACAGCTCCAGCGTCTGCGCCACCTGCGCGGACTCGAGCACGTCCTGGAACGTGTGGTCTTCGGTGAGGGGAATCCCGTCGCACATCGCGATGAGGTCGCCCTCCCTGATGCCCGCCTTGTCGGCCGGGCTGTTCGGCAGGACGCCGTGGTCGTGCGGTGACTCGCCCGTGACGTACGCGCCGCCGGAGACGTTCGCGCCCAGCTCGCCCGCAATCTTTTTGCCGACGATTACGTAGCGGAGCCCCAGGTACGGGCGGCGAATGCGGCCGTGCTCGAGCAGCTCCTGGAGGTCGCGCGCGACGGCACTGATGGGAATGGCGAGGCCGATGTTCTGCGCGTTGTTGATGAGCGCCGAGTTGATCCCGACCACCTTGCCGTCGAGGGTGACGAGCGGCCCGCCCGAGTTGCCCGGGTTGATGGCGGCGTCCGTCTGAATGAGGCCGCGGAGCTCGTGCGGGGGAGCGGAGGGGTCCGCCTGCGCCGAAACGGAGCGCGAGAGGCCGGAGACTATGCCGAGGGATACCGTGTTCTTGAACACGCCGAGCGCGTTGCCGATGGCGAGCACGTACTCGCCGAGCAGGAGGCTCGACGCGTCGCCGAACGATACGGGAGCGAGGTCATCCGCATCAACTTTGAGAATGGCAACGTCGTTGAGCGGATCCACGCTCAGTATTCTCGCCGGGAGGCGGCGCCCGTCGTCGAGGACGGCCGTGTAGTCCAGGTTCGGATCAGACACCACGTGCTTGTTCGTGGCGATGAGGCCGGACTCGTGAATGACGAAGCCAGATCCGCCGCCGGCGTACGTGTGGTTCTCGGCGACCATCTCCGCCTTCACGCGGCTGCGGTGCTGGGCGGGGAAGAACGGGTACGCGGCTGGGTGGTGGTCCCGCGTGATCTTGTTCAGGTGCTCGGAGAGCAGGATGGACACCACCGAGGGCATCGTCTCCCGAATCGTCCCGGTGATTTTCTGCTCGTTCATGGCGTCAGTGTACCAGAACGCGGGCCCAGTTTTCCTTGGGATTATTGACTTTTATATCAAAATATGATATAAAGTAGTCGCCAGTTCGCTGGCAATACTTTGAAAAGGAGGTCTGAAAGTATGTCAGACAAAATGCAGAAGGAGCACGCAGTTTTGCGCGCGTTCCTGAAACTGACTCTCAAGAAAGAGGGCATTCGCTACGAGTCCGAAAAGCGCAACATCGGAAACGCGCTCGCGCAGCTCAAGGCGATTGACCCGAACATTGATGAGGAAACCGTTTTTAGTTTGATGAGAGAGATTGTGCAAGAGCTCACCGATGAGTTTCTCGCGTCGCTCGATTCAGCTAAAAGCTAAACCGCAACGTGGCGAAAGCAGCTAGGTGGAGCTCCGCTCCTTAAAAGGGTAATTGTCGGCTCTCCGCTCGTCGGACCAGCCGCAGGATAAGAACCTCTCCTCCTGTTTTCGCGAGTAGACCGCCGCCCACTTTGGGCGGCGTTTTTTACGGCTCCAGGACGTCGCCCTGCCCGTTCACCAGAATCACCACGCTCGAGACGGTGGAGAACTGCTTCAGGGTAGATTCAATTTGCGAGCGCACGGCTGCGACGCGGCAGGAGCCACCCGCAGCGGCGCGGAGCTCGTCGCTGAAGTTCACGCGCGCCACGCCTCCGCTGATGGTGATGCCGAGGAGGCGCACGCCCCCTGGGAGGCTGGTGAGCATCCCGGCTGCACGCTCGGAGTCGCTCGGACCCTTCAGGAGCTCTTCGATGGCAGCGCGCGCGGGCGCACTCGTGGTGCCGATTCTTCGCGTCGCGGGGTACGTGATCTCGCAGCGCTCCGTGTTGGGGTCGCTGGTGGTGCTGGAGAAAAAGACGCGCACGCTGGAGGCAGCATCCGCGTCGAACGAGACCGGGATGGAGACCCGGTCCTGCTCGCTGCCGTTTTCTGCGGAGGTGGTGAACACTTCGACGGTGCCGCGGGTGCCGCGGGGCTGCGAGTAGCTGGATGTGACGCTGAACGCGCCGAACTGCACGACGTCGGGGGCGTCAGCCGTGGCGAAGCCCTCGGCGAGCGTCGTCCCGTCCTGGTCGCGCAGCCTCCAGTTCACGTTGTTCTCGAAAGCGCGCGCCTGGCCGCGAATGACGAGCGGCAACCCCACCGTGCCCCCGGACGCCGGCTCGGTGACGCGGACGTTGCCGCTCTCGGAGACCGACTCTGTCTGCACGACGTTCTGGACGAACGTCTGCGTGCCGTCGCTGCACTGCGCCGGGTAGCTCTCCATGACGGGGAAGCCGGCGGCGACGCACTCGTCGAAAGAGGTGACGCGCGGCGGGTCGCCCGCGCCAATTTTGTACGCGATGATCGCCGCCAAGGCTGCCAGGGCAACGCCCGCCACGACCAGCAGTGCGGTAGACCGCGATTGGTTCTGCATGAAGTTACAGACGTTCTCGTGAGCGCCCCGTTACGCCGCTTCGGGGCACCCGCTACGTGTGGTAGTGTAGCACCATGAGAGCCGAGCACGGCGGCACGCGCGCACCCTGGGCACAGCCCGCGAGCGCGGTGCTCGAGGGCCTCGGGGCGGATTCCCGGGGAATGGCCTCCGCAGCTGCTACGGAGCGCCTCGCGCAGTTCGGCCCGAACACGCTCCCACAGGCGGGTAGGCTCGGCCTGCTCCGCATCTTCCTGAGCCAGTTCAAGAGCCCGATTCTCCTCATCCTGCTCATCGCGGGATCGGTGACGCTCCTGCTCCGCGAGTGGGGGGACTCGGCGGTCATCCTCGGCGCGGTGCTCGTCAACGCGCTCCTCGGCCTGTACCAGGAGGCGAAGGCAGAGAACACGCTCGCGCTCCTGAACACGTACGTGAAAGATCGCGCGCGCGTGCTGCGCGACGGCCGCGAGCGCCTCGTCGAGGCGAGCCAGCTCGTGCCGGGTGACGTCGTGCAGCTCAACCAGGGAGACCGGGTGCCCGCGGACGTGCGCCTCATCGCGGCGGCGGACCTCCAGGTGGATGAGTCCATCCTGACCGGAGAGTCGCTCCCGGTTGATAAGGGCACCGATCCGGTGGGCGAGGACGTGCCGCTCGGAGACCGCGCGAGCGTCGCGTACAGCGGCACCACCGTGGTGCAGGGGTACGCGACCGCGGTGGTCACGGGTACCGGCACGGCGACCGAGATTGGCCGCATCGCGACGCTCATCGCCGAGGCGCACCGCGAGCAGACGCCGCTCCAGAAGGCGCTGCTCCGCTTCACGTACCGCGCCACCATCGTGCTCTCCGTGTTGACGACCGTCCTGTTCCTGTACGGCATCTACTCGGGCCGCTCGCCGCTCGAGATGTTCCTCATCTCCGTGGCGACGGCTGTGGCGGCGGTGCCGGAGGGCCTCCCGGTTGCCCTCACGGTCATTCTCGCAATCGGCGTGGAGCGCCTCGCGCGCAAGAAGGGCGTGGTCAGGAAGCTGCTCGCGGCCGAGACACTCGGCAGCACCACGGTGGTCATGACGGACAAGACGGGCACGCTCACCGAGGCGAAGATGGAGCTCGAGTCCGTGCTGCCGTTCTCCAAGAGCCGCACCGAGGCCGAGCTGCTCGAGTTCGCCGTCTCGCACAGTGACGTCCTCATCGAGAACCCCGAGGAGGCGCCGGAGTCCTGGCAGGTGGTGGGGAGGCCGGTGGAGGTGGCGCTCGCGCGAGGCTCCGCGCGCTTCGGCGTGCACCTGCCCACGGTCCGGTCCTCCTTCGAGGTGGTCGAGCGCCTGCCGTTCAACTCTTCTAACAAGTACGCGGCGAGCGTCGTGCGCCGGGAGAGCGAGGCGTACGTGGTGCTCTTCGGCGCGCCCGAGGCGCTCCTCGCGCGGAGCAGGGCAGACGCGGAGCTCGCGAAGCTGGCCACGGATCGCGTGGACGAGCTGGCATCCGGGGGCGCGCGCGTGCTCGCGGTGGCAGCCGCGCAGCTCGCGGGTGGCGGGTCCCTCGCGTCCCACGTGGAGTCGCGGAGCGCGGAGTTCCTGGGGCTCATTACCTTCCGCGACCCGATCCGCCCGAGCGTGCGGGACGCCATCGCGCGCGTCGAGGCGGCGGGCGTGCGCACGCTCATCGTCACGGGCGACCACGCGGGTACCGCGCTCACGGTGGCGCACGCGGTGGGCATTCCCACCGACGTGGACGGGTCCGTGCTGACCGGTCCGCAGGTCGACTCGCTCGGAGATGACGAGCTGCGCGAGCGGCTGAAGGTGGCGCGCGTCATTGCCCGCACCACGCCGGAGCACAAGCTCCGCATCGCCCGCGCGTTCAAGGCGCTCGGTGAGGTCGTCGCCATGACCGGGGACGGCGTGAACGATGCGCCCGCGCTGCGCGAGGCGGACATCGGCGTAGCCGTCGGCTCGGGCAGCGACGTGGCAAAGTCCAGCGCGGATCTGGTCATCCTGGATGACAACTTCGAGACCATCGTGGCGGCCATCGAGGAGGGGAGGAACGTGCTGCAGAACGTTCGCAAGGTCATCGCGTACACGCTCTCGAACGCCTTCGACGGGCTCCTGCTCATCGGCGGCTCGATGGTCCTCGGCATCCCGCTGCCGCTCAACACGCTGCAGATCCTCTGGGTGAACCTCTTCACGGACAGCTTCCCGGCCATGGCCCTCGCGTTCGAGGAGAACCGTGGCGATGTGGGGCGCGGCCCGGTGCGCATCCACCGGAACCTGTTCGACGCGGAGCTCAAGTTCCTCGTGCTCGTCATCGGCACCATCACGAGCGCGCTCCTGTTCGCACTGTACGTGCTGCTGCTGCGCCTGGACTTTGACCCGCAGTACGTGCGCACCTTCATCTTCGCGAGCTTCGGCGTGTACACGCTGTTCCTCGTCTTCGCGGTGCGGAGCCTCCGCGCGAGCGTGGTCTCGTACCCGCTCCTCTCCAACCGGTACCTCGTCGTGGGAACGGGCATCGGCTTCGCCATGATGGCCGCCGTGATCTACCTGCCGCCGCTGCAGAGAATCTTTGATACCGTGCCGCTCTCGCTCCCGTGGGTGGGCGGCGTCTTCGCGGTCGGCCTCGCGAGCGTCGCGCTGGTCGAGTTCGGCAAGTGGCTCTTCCGCCCCAGGCACCTCCGCCATGCTCACGCCTAGGCAGCAGATGATCTTCTGGGACGCGGCCATCATTGCCGTGTCCGTCGGGGTCGCCGTCATTCTCGTCCGCACGGACGTCCTGATCTCCATCCTCGGACGCACCCACGAGCTGGCGCTCCTCGGCAGCTTCATTGCCGGCATGTTCTTCACCTCCACCTTCACGGTGGCGCCCGCCACGGCGACGCTCGGCGAGCTGGCGCGCGCGGGGAGCCTCCTTGAGGTGGCTGCCCTCGGCGGCCTCGGCGCGATGGTGGGCGACATGGTCATCTTCCGCTTCGTGCGGGACCGCCTCTCTGATCACCTCATGGAGTACCTCAAGCTGGCTGGTGGCACGGAGCGCCTGGCGGAGCTCCTGATGAGAAAGTCCACGAGGTGGTTCTCGTGGATCCTGGGCGGCCTGCTCATCGCCTCGCCCCTGCCGGATGAGCTCGCCGTGACGCTGCTCGGCGCCTCGAAGATGAAGACCGGCTACTTCATGCTCATCTCGTTCGCGTTCAATGCCCTCGGCATCCTGCTCGTGGGCCTCGCCGCGCGGGCTCTCTAGTCTGGTAGGATAGCTGCATGCACAAGCTACCCGAACTCCCGTACGCGTACGATGCGCTCGGCAAGTACCTGAGCAAGAACATCATGGAGCTGCACCACGCGCAGCACCACAGGCTGTACGTCGAGAAGCTCAACGCCGCGCTCGCGGATCACCCGGAGCTGCTCGCCATGCCGGTCGCGGACCTCGTCCGCTCGTACCAGTCCGTGCCGGAGGCGGTGAAGCCCGCGGTGCGCAACCTCGCCGGCGGGCACTACAACCACTCGCTCTTCTGGCAGTGGATGTCCCCGGACGGCGGGGGAGAGCCCTCCGGTCCGCTCATGGACGGCCTCGTGGCCAGGTACGGCAGCTTCCAGGCTTTCGTGGACGCGTACACGGAGAAGTCGCTGGGCGTCTTCGGGTCCGGCTGGTCCTGGCTGATGCCGGACCTGTCCATTGAGACCTCCCCCAACCAGGACACGCCGGTTGCCGAGGGGCGCCCCGAGCCCATCCTCGGGCTCGACGTCTGGGAGCACGCGTACTACGTGGACTTCACGTACAAGCGCGCGGACTACGTGAAGGCGTGGTGGAACGTGGCTAACTGGCAGCACGCGCAGGAGCGGTACGAGAGTGATACGATGTGAGCATGCGGGCAGACGTCTACCTGAACTTTCCCGGGAATACCGAGGAGGCTTTCCGCTTCTACCAGTCCATCTTCGCCGGCGAGCTCTCCGAAGTGTCCCGCTTCAGGGACACGCCTGATGGGGACAAGCTCTCACCCGAAGACCAGGAGAAGGTCATGCACGTTTCGCTGACGCTCCCGGGCGGCACGGCGCTCATGGGAACCGACGCGCTCGAGTCCATGGGGCAGAAGCTCGTGATGGGCAACAACATGTCCATCACCATCACCCCGGACAGCCGCGAGCACGCGGACGAGCTATTCGCGAAGCTCTCTGACGGGGGTACGGTCACCATGCCGCTCCAGGACATGTTCTGGGGAGACTACTTCGGGGCGTGTGAGGACAGGTACGGCGTGCCGTGGATGGTGGATATTGCGAGCGCCAAGTAGGGAATCACTGATCGCAAAACGGAGAGAGGTTGAACCTCTCTCCGTTTTGCTTTGGGCGGTGGGGGTGGGATTCGAACCCACGGTACGGTTTCCCGTACAACTGTTTTCAAGACAGTCTCTTTCGACCACTCAGACACCCCACCGTGGTCACGGAGAGGCTAGCAGGAGTGGGCTTTTCGCACCACAGTTGCCGGGGCACCGGGAGTCACGTAAGTTGCGGGCAGAGGTTTCAAAGTTCAGAGGAGGAGAAAGTTTATGGAAAGAAGGCACATACCGGTCATAGTCATCACGGGTGGTCCGTGCAGCGGCAAGACCACGCTCATCAGCGTCGCGCAGCAGCGGCTCGCTGACCTGGGGTTCACCGTCATCACCGTTTCAGAGGCAGCCACGGAGTTCATCGTGGGCGGTCTGAAGCCGTGGGAAATTAGCGCGGAGAGCTTCCAGCTGCAGCTCATGCGCTACATCATGCAGAAGGAGGATATCTTCAAGGCGGGTGCGCTCGCGCATCCCGGCGAGAAAGTGGTCATCCTGTGCGACAGGGGTACGATGGACTCGCGAGCCTACATGGCTGCACACGAGTTCGATCGCATGCTCGGCACGCTTGGGTACACGATCGTGGACGTCTGCGACAAGCGGTACGACGCGGTGGTATTCATGGAGTCCGTTGCAGTGGACAAGCCGGAGCTATTCACGATTGAGAACAACGCGGCGCGCACCGAGACGGTGGGAGCTGCGGTGGGGCTCAACCAGAAGACGCTCGATGCGTGGGTGGGGCATCCCCACCTGACCATCGTGGACAACGCGGACAGCCTGGAGTCCAAGCTCACCAGGGCGTTTGCGGCAATCTGCCACGCGGTTGAGATTCCGGCGCCGCTCGAGATTGAGCACAAGTTCGTGCTAGATCCAGGGTACCAGGGGCTGCCGCCGTTCCCGGCTCACACCGTCCAGGCAGCCATCGAGCAGTACTACCTCAAGACCGACGATTCCGACGTCGAGGAGAGGGTGAGGGCGTGGAGCAGGGGGCGGGGCACTGTGTACTACCACACGTTCAAAGAGCTCGTGCGCCCGGGCGTGCGCCGCGAGTGGGAGCGGAACATCTCAGAGCGCGCGTTCTTCGAGCTGCTCAAGCGGGCAGATCCAGAGTGCGGCAAAATCGAGAAGTGGCGGCACTGCTTCGTGTGGAACGGGCGCTACTACGAGCTCGATTCCATACCCCGCATCGGTGCCGTGTACCTCGAGGTAGAGCTCACCGAGGAGGGCGAGACGCTCGAGCTGCCGCCCGGGTACGCTGAGATTTTCACCGAGGTCACGGGTGATGCGTACCACAGCAACCACCAGATAGCCCGGAGGCTGGGGCAGATTCCCTGACGCATCCGGCATATGAGGAGCCGCACCGGTGAGGTGCGGCTTTTCGCTACGCTATGGGGAAGCGGGCGGCCAGCTCCCGTACCGAGGAGCGGGTGTCCTCCAGAACCTTCTTATCCCCGGGGTGGAGGATGACGCGCGCAATGAGCTCGCCAATCTTTCGGGCCTCTGGAACGCCCATGCCGCGCGTCGTCATGGCGGGTGTGCCGATGCGGATGCCGCTCGTCACGCGCGGCGGGCGCGAGTCAAAGGGAATAGCGTTCTTGTTCACGGTGATGCCCACGCCCTGGAGCACCTCTTCGGCGACGTTGCCCGTGAGCCCGCTGCTCGTGAGGTTGACGAGGAAGAGGTGCGTGTCCGTGCCACCCGAGATGATCGGAACGCCGGCGTCACTGATGGCCTGCGCCATGGCAGCGGCATTCGCGAGGACGCGTTTCTGGTAGGTAGTGAAAGCGGGCTTGAGCGCTTCGCCGAAAGCCACCGCTTTGCCGGCGATGACGTGCACGAGCGGGCCACCCTGCGCGCCCGGGAAGACCGCACGGTCCACGGCATCCGCGAGCCCCTGCTTGCACATGATGACTCCGCCGCGCGGGCCGCGGAGGGTCTTGTGCGTGGTGGTGGTCACAATATCCGCGTGGGGGAACGGGGACGGGTGCAGGCCCGTGGCGACGAGCCCCGCGATGTGGGCAATGTCCGCCACCATGTACGCCTTCACCGAGTTAGCGGCCGTGCGGATGCGCGCGAAGTCCCAGGTGCGTGGATACGCGGATGCGCCGCAGATGATGGCCTTGGGCTTCTCCTCGTTGGCGATGCTCTGCAGCTTCTGGTAATCGATGACCTCGGTCTTGGAATCGACGCCGTAGTGCGCGACCCGGTACCGCTTGCCGGAGAAGCTGAGCGGGTGCCCGTGCGTGAGGTGGCCGCCGTGACTGAACTCGAGAGAGAGAATCTTGTCACCGGGCTCGAGGATGGCGGCGAGGGCTGCATCGTTCGCCTGAGATCCGCTGTGCGGCTGCACGTTCACGTGCTCTGCCCCGAAGAGCTTCTTGCAGCGATCTATGGCGAGCTGCTCCACTTTGTCGACGACCTCGCAGCCGCCGTAGTACCGCTTGCCAGGGTACCCCTCCGCGTACTTGTTCGTGAGGATCGAGCCCACCGCCTCGAGGACCGCCTGGCTCACGTAGTTTTCCGATGCGATGAGCTCGATGCCCTCCTCCTGGCGTGCAGCTTCTTCGGCAATGAGCCGCGCAATGGCGGCATCAGACTTGCCGAGTGGCTGCTTGGAGACGCGGTGCATACATGAACCTTACCTCGGGGGAGGGTGGGTGGCGAGTCTTGCTGTGGACCGTATCGGATTCGAACCGATGACCCCCTCATTGCAAATGAGGTGCTCTACCAACTGAGCTAACGGCCCTCGTGGCGACATCATATAGCGCCCGTCGCATATTACAACGTCCGTGCTAGAATATGCCCCATGAACAACGAAAATCGCTCAAAAACCCCGCTCATCGTAGGTGCCCTCCTGGGCATTGCGGTCATCGGCGCGCTCGTGGCCTGGGTCACGGGCGTGGGTAAGGACCCCGCAAATCAGCAGGAGGCTTCCAACCCGAACGCAGCTGGCAACGGCACCGTTCCCACCGAGCAGGTTCCGCAGACCAAGTACGCGGACGGCTCGTACTCGGCAGGTGGCTCGTACACCTCGCCCGCGGGCGCGGAGACCGTGAACGTTTCGCTCACGCTCGCCGGTGACGTCATCTCGGATATCACGTTCAGCGGCAACGCGACGAACCCCGCGAGCGTTCGCATGCAGAGCCAGTTCAGCCAGGGGTACCGCGAGATGGTGGTGGGCAAGAGCATCGACGAGGTTTCGCTCACCGTGGTCAACGGCTCGTCCCTGACCCCGAAGGGCTTCATGGATGCAATCGTGAAGATTCAGGCGCAGGCGGTTAACCCGACCCAGGCTTCCTAGTACAGCTCAGCTGCAAAGCCCGGAGAGCGGGCGACGGTGAAGTCTTCGTAGAGGACGCAGTACTCGAAAGGGAACTGCGTCCTCAGCGTTTCTGGGTCCGCGAAGAACAGGCACGAGGCGAGGCCGTCCGCCATGGCGGCGGTGTCGGCGAGCGCCCAGGACGCGAGTATGCCCCTCGTCGGCTTGGAGTCGCTGGGATCGATGATGTGGTGCAGGTCCGCCCAGCGGCGCCGGTTCGTTCCGGATGCGCAGAGCGCGCCACCGGTGACCTCAATCCTGCCGATGACTTTGGACGCGTCCCCGGGGTGCTCGAGGCCGGCCGCGATGGGCTCGCTGCCGCGGTACAGGATGTCGCCGCTGCCATCCACGAGGTAGCGCTCCACGCCGCGCGCCTCGAGCATCTCGCCGATGCGGTCCACGAAGAACCCCTTGCCCAGCGCGCCGAGGTCGAGGAGAGCGGGCTCGGTGAGCTCGACGTGCGTGTCATCAGTGACGCGGATAGCGGAGAAGTCGGGCGTGCTGCGGACGCGCTCCTTTGGGATGAGGGTGTACGCGTCGTCGTACCCGAGGTCGCTGATTGTGAACCCGATGAGCGGGTTGAGCTTTCTGTTGGAGGGCTCGTGGAGCTTCTCGTACAGGCGGAGCATGGACGTGAGGTCGCGGGGCACCTCGTGCACCCCGGGCGCGCCCGCCATGTGCCAGACCAGCGAGTCCCGCTTGAAGCGCGAGAACGTCTCGTCGAACCGGTTAGACGCCGCGGTGACCTCGTCGCGGATCGCGCCGAAGTCAGCATCGGAGATCTCGCCCCACGCCGTGACCTCCCAGCGTGAGCCCATGGACTCGTACGAGAAGGAGCGGGGCTGCATCAGAAGCCGGGGAAGTAGTCCGTGCGGATGCGCGCCGGGCTCACGCCCTCGCCGCGGAGGAGCTTGCGGTACGCCTGCACCATGGCATCGGGGCCGGACAGGTACCAGGTGCGGTCCCTGAAGTCCGGGGCGACGCGCGCGAGCATTGGCCCGTCAACGAAGCCTTTCTCGGCGTCTCCTGGCGCACCCTCCCTGCTCTCGCTGAGGACGTACGTCGTGCGCAGCCCGAACGCCTCCTTCGCTTCGGCGAACAGGTCCGCGTACGCGACGTCCGCGTACGTGCGGCAGGCGTAGAGGAGAACCACGTCGCGCTCCTGCTCGGTGTCAATGAGGTGGCGGACCATGCTGCGGAACGGCGTGATGCCGATGCCGCCGGCAATGAAGGCGAGCTTCTCTCCGCGGTCCTCGGGCAGGGTGAACGTGCCGCCGCGCACGCCCGCCACAATCTCATCGCCGGGTTGCAGCGAGTGGAGGCGTTCCTTGAAGCTGCTGCGCTTCTCGCCGATGCGGACGCCAATCTTGATGTCCTCCTCGGTGGGGGACGAGGCGATGGTGAAGTAGCGGCGGATGCCGCGGAGGTCCGGCTTGTCGTGCGCGAGCGTCCACTCCAGGTACTGGCCCGGCTTGAACGCGACGCCCTCCGGCTTCTCGAACGAAAACTCGTACGTCTCGCGGGCCACCTCGCGCACCGATGTGAGCTTCATGATGAGGCGGCGGCGCAGCCCCCGCGTGAAGGAGGCGATGTTCGCGACGGTGAGGGTCAGCTCGGGGGTGGAGTAGATGGCGCCGACGTGGAGCGGAATGCCGGAGAATATGCCCACGAGTGACCCGTACAGGAGCTGCGCCTTTCGGGTGCCGGGTGCCGTGATGGGCTCCGTGACCATGATGCTCGCGAAGAACACGATGGGCCACGAGAGGAAGAAGCTTGCGATGGTCGGGGTGAGGTCGCCGCCGGCGAAGATTCCGTATGCGGTGAACGCGACGAGACCCGCGCCAATCGTGGCGAGGACCAGTTGGACGCGGCGAACCTTGCGCGCGATGAGCCCACCGGCGATGAGCGTGAAGGGGAGCATGTACGGCGTGCCCACCCACCAGAGCGCGGCGCCGGTGGGAATGCCCACCACGACCGCGGCAAAGGCGGCGGGGTTCACAATGTGCTGCTTGCCCCGCGCGATGAAGTACTTGCTCGCCATGGCGATGGTGCCGGCGAAGACCGCGATGCCCCCGTCGAGGACCGTGGACGCCGGGGCGAGAATGAAGAACAGGATGAGCGCCGTGATGGACGACGACTCCGGGTTCGACGGGGCGTGGAAGAGCTTTGCCAGAACGTCGTTTGCGAAGTAGCAGGTGGCGGTGAGCAGCAGGAGCGAGATCACCATGCCAACCGGGCTCTGCGAGATGAGCCCCAGGCTCGCGAGAATGATGGCGACCCCGGCGAGCGAGAAGAGCGCGTACAGGACGACCCGGTACATGGTGGTCCCGTTGAGGAAGCGGTCTACGGCGGGGGGCATGTGAAAGATTGTATACGAAAGAGAGGGTGTCTCAGCTCTGGTGCGGAGGCGGGAGGATTCGAACCTCCGATACCGTTTCCGGTATAACGCATTTCGAGTGCGTCCCATTCAACCGCTCTGGCACGCCTCCGGGCAGGGGAATCCTAGCCCAGGGAGGAGGGGCCAGGCAATCGCCAGCCTCCTTGACGCGGGCACCCCGCTGCCATAAGTTCTCGGTGTTCTTTGAAATTTACCTGGCGAGAGGTACACGCCTCAGAGGACGACCTTTCAGTCTGCGGGTTATGCGTTTAGCAGACTGGCGGTAGCGCACGTGGCGTGCGCAGAGGAAATCGGTATGAGACAAATGAAATTTGTGGTGCTGCTCGCAGCAGCACTGTTTTTTGTGGGGATGACGGTTGGATTGGCTCAAGAGCCAGGAGTAGCGTTGAGCGCTCCGGGTGTCGCGAGCGTCGAGGCGAACAGTTCCCGTGCTCAGACGCGCGAGATGTGGATCTGGAACACCGGATCGGACACGCTCGTCATCGAAGAGGTGTACGCGTACGCGGATAGCGTCACGCTGAATAACCCCGCGGGGTGTGTGCTCATTTCGGCACAGCACCCGAGCGCGCCCCCGTCTGCAGATGATTTCACCATCATCTCAACCAGCTGGCAGGCGGTCTCGGAGTACGGTCACCTCAAGACGCAGGTGCAGGGTCAGGGCTGGAACGGCAAGTACCGTATTTCACCCGCCCAAGCTGCACGGATTGCTGTGGCGTGCCCCGTGTCCGATGGTTCGGTGCTCAACTACCTCGTGTTCGAGCCGAGTGCTATCACGTACCGGTACGAGCGCAGGTGGGCTACGTCCATCAAGGCGTTCTCTGTTCCCGTGGTGCCCATTGGCATTTGCGGGGAGGGAGGCAGTGGCGTGACCGCCCAGTTCCCGAACGGATCAGTCTTCGAAACGACGCTGCCCCACCGGGGGCAAGGGGCGAAGGCGTGGCTGTTCGGGTACCAAGCGAGTGGACAGGTTTACTTCCGTAGCCTGCTGACAGACTCCTTGTCCGGTCTCACGTTTGGCGGTCACCCCTTCGCGGGTGGCACGGCAACGGCGTATGAGGTCACCAACCCTCAGAATTTACTGCCAGGAGGTCAGTACCACGACGTGATCGCGGTGACCGCGACGGGCTGTTACAAGTCCTACGCGTCTGTCCTCAACGTCCCGTACTGATACGGTTCCAGGTGCCCCGCTTTTGCGGGGCACTTTTCGTGCCGGCTGCCGTTTGGCTGGTACCCCCGGAGAGAATCGAACTCCCATCTTATCCTTAGGACGGATTTGTTCTATCCGTTGAACTACGGGGGCGGACGGACGCATCATGGCAAAAAGGGTCTTGTGCTTCAATTGCGCGCCCCGGTGTATTGGCGTAGCATACGCTCGTTTAAAAGGGCCCATAGTGAAATGGCATCACGCTTCCATGGCATGGAAGAAGCCGGAGTTCGATTCTCCGTGGGTCCACTAAGATTTTCATGGGTTTTATCACGGCTTAATCCGCGCTTGCTACGTTGGCGACATGAACACCTTCGCAGAGCTTGCCGCGTACCTGGATCAGAAATTTACGGCTGTTGATCAAAGATTCGAAAAGCTGGAGTCTAGCATCGATGCGCGCTTCGAAAAGATCGAGTCTAGAATCAATGCGCGCTTCGAAAATCTCGAGTCCAGAATCAATGTGAGATTCGAGGATCTTGAAAGAAGAATGAATGCCCGGTTTGAGGACCTTGAAAAAAGGATTGACGAGCGATTTGCAAACTTGGAGGTAGACTTGGATATCAGATTTGGCCTCGTGATGACGAGAATCGAGCGTATTGAGGGTGCTGCGGTAGAGCAGTAAGGCCGTGCCTGCGAGGGGGGGGGTAGTCCACTTTCCTGCTAGAATGGGTGCATGGAAAACACACCCGTAAAGACGTCTCCAAAAGACTTCTTCCTGTACGCCTTCGCCGCAGGGGCACTGTACTTCTGTGCGGTAACCCTCGTCACGCTTCTGTGGCAGCTCATTAACTACTGCTTCCCGCTCCCGGAGAGCTTCGACTACTACGGATCAGAGGGAATCAGCAGCGCGCTGCGCTGGTCCATCGCGCTCCTCGTCATCATCTTCCCAGCCTACGTCGCTTCGATGTGGTGGATTGGCAAGGACGTGGACCGTGAGCCGGCAAAGCAGCACATCTGGGTGCGCCGCTGGTTTATTTACGCGACGCTCTTCTTCGCAGCCGTCACGCTGCTCGGAGATCTAGTGTTCCTCGTGTACACCCTCCTCGGGGGAGACGTCGCGAGCCGCTTCATCCTCAAGGCGCTCGCGGTTGCCGCCGTGGCGGGTGGCGTCTTCGCGTACCACTGGTTCCTGCTCAGGCGCGAGCCGGGCACGGCGATGCGGGCGCGCAAGGTAATCACGGTCATTGCATCGGTGGCGGTGGGTGCCGCGGTCATCGCCGGCTTCGTGGTTGCCGGCAGCCCGTCCAGCGCGCGCGCCGCGCGCAACGACATGACCCGGATTTCGAACCTCCAGGAGATTCAGTGGCAGACCACGAACTTCTGGCAGCAGAAGGGGCGCCTGCCAGCTTCCCTCGGTGAGCTTGTAGACCCGGCTAACCCCGTGCCGCTGCCGTCTGATCCGGTGACGGGAGAGCAGTACGGCTTCGAGGCAGTGGACACGTACAGCTTCCGGATCTGCGCGAACTTTGAGACGGAGTACACGGAGCCGAGCTTGGAGCGCAGCACCTCGCCGTACCCATTCGACGTCACGAGCAAGGGCGGCCCGGTAACCTGGGGTCACGGCGTGGGTGAAACCTGCTTCGATCGCACGATTGATCCTGAGCGGTACCCGCAGTACCCGTCGGAAGGCCCCCGCATGTAGCAAGGTGAAATCGCAAAAGGGAGGCGCACCGCCTCCCTTTTGTTTGCCCCCGCTTCGCTCACTGTCCGACCAGGTGCCCCAGGGACACGATGCCGCTCAGGAACTCAGCGAACGCTCCGCTCTCAGCCGCCCAGACGAGCGAGCCGAGCAGGAACAGACCGACGACAATGCCACCGAAGCCGATTCTGGTGAAGCCATCGTCGTACCTTTCGCCACTGTGCGCGTTGAACATATGCTGTTTTCTCCTGTACCCCGGTTGGGTCTAAGTTCTCTTATACGCTCGTCCGAGAGAGCGGTCAACATACATCACATTCTTGACCCGCCTCGGGCGCTAGGTAACATGGTGCGGTATCGCCACTTTAGCTCAGTTGGTAGAGCAATGCTTTCGTAAAGCAGAGGTCCGGGGTTCGAATCCCCGAAGTGGCTCAGAACGTGAAAGAGGGACTGGCATTGCCAGTCCCTCTTCGCTTGCGGTTAAAAGTACGCTTTCAGTCCGAGACCGATCCGCGTGCGCTTCGCCCGTGTGTCGCGGAAGGCTCCGCCCCAGATGGCAACCCGCTTTCCCGGCTTCAGCTCGATCCGGGGACCGAAGCCGAAGCTGGGCTCGTTCGCCACGCCGATGCGCGTGACCTCGTCGAGCTGGTAGTGCGTCGCGTGCGTGACGCGTGCCCTCCCGCTGCCGAAGTCTATGAGCGTGGTGCTGTCCACCCTGCCCTTCACGACCTGCACGAGCGCAGAGCCGCGAATGGGTCTCCGGGACTGGTCGAAGCCACCGCCGATGCCGACGCGCAGCCACGCCGTGGGTCTGTACGTCACGCCCGCAGATCCGCGCGAGTCAAAGTCCGAGGTGTCGCCCGTGGCGTACCAGCCCCAGCGTTTGGTGAACTGCTTCGCCGCAAACACGCGCGCCTCGTGAAAGGCATCCCGCTCCTTCCTGAGGAAGGAGCGGCTCTCCACGAAGCTGCCGGTCCGGTAGTCTTCGCTGACGCTCTGTGCTTCCTGCGCGAAAGCCGCGAGTGCCGAAAGAAAAAGGCAGCACGCTGCCAATGTGGTCCTCATCTCATTACCTCTCTTGATTCAGTTTTCCGGGCAAGCCCGTCGTTACTTCTAAGGTGAACTTATACAGGAGGGGAGGTGCAAAGCAAAGCCGAGCCGGGGTATAGTGCTCCCATGGAAACCCGTTCTCTCGAGGAGCTCGAGGCCTCTGCTCGCCGGCTGGGCGAGCGGCTTTGACCTGGACGGACGCAAGCAGAAGCTCGTAGACCTGGAGGAGGAGTCGGCGCAGCCCACCTTCTGGGATGATCGCCGTGCCGCGGAGGCGGTGCTGCGCGAGATTGCAGACCACCGCGGCGTGCTGGACACCTTCGCGGAGCTCCAGGCACGCTTCGACCTGCTGCGCGCGGAGGACGATGAGGCCATGCGCGCCGAGGCGGACAAGATGATTGCGGACCTCGAGGTGCGCGAGCTGCTGGGTGGCAGGTACGACGCGCACCCGGCCGTAATCACCATCACGCCGGGCGCGGGGGGAGAGGACGCCGCGGACTGGGCGCGCATGCTCGCCGAAATGTACGAGGCGTACGCGAGGCAGCAGAGGTGGAAGGTGCGCGTCACCGATGACGCGGAAAACCACCGCGAGCTCGAGGTGGAGGGGAGCATGGCGTACGGCATGCTGCGCGGCGAGACGGGCGTGCACCGGCTCGTGCGCATCTCCCCGTTCGGGGCGAAGGAGACGCGGCACACGTCGTTTGCGCTCGTGGACGTCACGCCGGTCATTCCGGACGTGGACGTCGAGCACGTGGACATTCCGGAGCGCGACCTCCAGGTGACGTTCTCGCGCGCGGGCGGACCTGGCGGGCAGAACGTGAACAAGGTGGAGACCGCCGTGCGCCTCACGCACCTGCCGACCGGCATCGTGATCAGCGCGCGCACGGAGCGCAGCCAGGCGGCGAACCGCGAGCGCGCCCTGTCACTCCTGAAGTCCAAGCTCGCGCACCTCATGGAGACGCACCACACGCAGGAGCTCGACGCGCTCAAGAGCAAGGCGAAGCCGGAGTGGGGGAGCCAGATTCGCTCGTACGTGTTGCAGCCGTACCAGATGGTGAAGGACCACCGCACGGGCGTGGAAACGTCCGATGTCGAGGGCGTTCTGGGTGGCAACCTTGCCCCGTTTATCGAGGCTGAGCTACAATTGCCCCGACACTAGCACCGCAATGCGGCGCCACCCATGATCGCTTTCCAGAACGTATCCAAGATTTACAGCACGACCTCCACGGCGCTCGAGGACGTCAGCTTCGAAATTGCGCCGGGCGAGTTTCTCTCGCTCGCGGGCCGCTCCGGTGCGGGAAAGTCCACGATCATCAAGCTCCTTATCGGCGAGGAGCGCCCGACGCACGGGCGCGTTTTCTTCGGCCAGTACGAGGTGAACAAGATCAAGACGCGTGACCTCCCGGAGTTTCGCCGGCACATTGGCATCGTGTTCCAGGACTTCCGCCTGCTGGTTACCAAGACCGCTGCTGAGAACGTCGCGTTCGCGCTCGAGGTGGCGGGCCGCCCGGACGAGGAGATTGACGACCTCGTGCCGCAGGTGCTCGACCTCGTGGGTCTCGCCGACAAGGCGAACCACTTCCCGCACCAGCTCTCCGGCGGAGAGCAGCAGCGCGTGGCAATTGCCCGCGCGATGGTGCACAAGCCCGAGGTCATCATCGCGGACGAGCCGACCGGAAACCTCGACCCGTTCCACACGTGGGAGATCGTGAACCTGCTCCTCAAGATCAACGAGCTGGGCACCACGGTCATCCTCGCCACCCACGACAAGGAGATCATCAACACGCTATCGCGCCGCGTCATCACCATGGACCGTGGCCGTATCGTGCGTGACGAGGCTCGCGGCTCGTACATCCTCCTCTAATGCCCACCGTCTTCTCACGCATCATCCGGTTCGGCTTCCAGAACTTCTGGCGGTACGGGTTCTCGTCGCTCGCCACCATCGCGGTGCTGGTCATCGCGCTCTCGCTCTTCCTGACGCTCATCCTGTTCCGGGTCACCGCTAACCAGACGATCGCGTCAATCGAGGACAAGATCGACATCAGCGTCTACTTCAAGTCGGCCACCCCGGACGGGGACATGGCGACGATCACCGAGGCGGTGCGCACGCTGCCCGAGGTGGAGAGCGTGGACTTCATCAGCAAGGACAGGGCCCTGGAGATTTTCCGCGACCGGCACCAGAACGACCCCACCATTACGCAGGCAATCAACGAGCTGACCACCAACCCGCTCCTCGCGCACCTCAACATCAAGGCCACGGACCCGGACGAGTACGCGGCAATTGCGGAGTACGTCAACTCCAACGAGAACATCTCGCAGTACGTGGAGAGCATCAGCTACTTCGACAACAAGCTGGTCATCGAGCGCCTGAACTCCATCACGAGCAGCGTGAACCGCGGCGTGCTCGTGCTGACCATCGTGCTGACCATCGTGGGCGCGCTCGTGGTCTTCAACACCATCTGGCTCGCCATCTTCGCGAACCGCGAGGAGATCATGATCATGCGCCTCGTCGGCGCGAGCAACGCGCTCGTCCGCGGGCCCTACGTGGTGCACGGCATTCTCGCGGGCATCGTGGCGGCTGCCGCGAGCTTCATCATCGCGATTCCGGTGGTCCACATCATCCACCCGTACCTGAACTCGCTCATACCGACGTTCTCCCTCACGGGCTACTTCTACCGCAACGCCATTTTCCTCCTCGCGTACCAGATGCTCTTCGGCGTGGCGCTGGGTTCCGTCGCGTCGTTCCTCGCCATTCGCAAGTACCTCAAGTACTAGGTGCGGGAATCCCGGAGAGACTTTCTCAGGGAGGTAATCAGGAACCCGCGGAGCACGGGAGCGGTTGCCCCGAGCTCCAAGCAGCTGCTGCAGGAGGTCATGAAGCACGCGCGCCTCGGGGGCGCGCGCTGCGTCGTGGAGCTCGGACCGGGCACGGGGGCGTTCACCGGTGCCATTCGTGAATCCCTCTCGCCGGGTGCTCGCTACGTGGCCGTGGAGCTCAACCCGAAGTTTGCCGAGCGGCTCCGCGCCGAGCACCCGGGCATCGACGTGCACGAGGGATCCGCATCTGAGATTGCCGCCGTCCTCGGCGCGCGAGGTGAGGGGTCGTGCGACAGGGTCATTTCCGGGGTGCCGTGGACGGTGCTGCCGGAGGCGGAGTGCGCGGAGATGCTCGCGAGCGTCGCGGGGGCTCTCGAGCCGGGAGGCCTGTTCCTCACGCTCGCGTACTTTCCCATGAACCGCCTGCCCCGCGGCAGGACCCTGCGCAGGCTCCTCGGCGAGCACTTCAGCGTCGTCCGGGAGACGGACGTGGTGCCCGCGAACATCCCGCCGGCCTTCGTGTACGTCTGCGAGCGCTAGTGGGGTACAATACCCGCATGCAGAAGAAACTTTTGGCGGCAGCGGTGGTCGTGGTGCTCGTCTTCGTGGCGTGGTACTTCCTCTCGGGAACGGGTGGCACCGGCGAGGCCCCCGCCCCCGCGGGTAGCCAGCCCCAGGGCTCTGGGGAGCTGACGCAGCCGCCGCGCGGTGCGCAGGTGGGTGGACCCGTGACCTGGGCAATTCGTCCGATCACGGAGGGCAGCGAGACGGATCCTCCGACCACGGAGGTCTTCGCGTACACGTCGGCTGGCCGCGAGAGCATGGGCGTGCAGAGTGGGGTCTGCACCTCAATCGAGGACTCGCCGTGGGACCTCCTCGAGAACGAGGTCTCCGGCGTGGTCTGCCTCTGGAACGGCGCCGGCGTTGAGTTCGGCGCGTTCAGGGAGGGTGACGGCTACGCCATCAAGAGGGGGACGGTGCAGGAGGAGACTGGTCTCCGCGAGAACTTCGAGACGATCTCAGAAATCTGAGCGTTGTCGCAGCAAGGAAAGGCGCCCGCACTGCGGGCGCCTTTCTCGTTTCCCTCCTGCTAGCGGATGGAGTACGTGAGCGAGACGTTCACGCGCACCTCTTGCGAGCCCGGCTGGAAGTTCGGGGTGGGCGCAGACTGCGCGCCGCCGCCCATGCCCATGTCCATGACCTTGCCCTCGTAGTACGGCATGCCCATGTCGCCCTCGCTGATGCTGATGAGCTTGCCGAGGCGGAAGCCGCTCTGCTCGGCGATGGTCTTCGCCTTGGCCTGAGCCTTCTCGATGGCCTCGGCGCGCGCCTCGTCCTCGACCGCGGTGGTGTCATCCACCACGAAGTTCGGGCCGGTGACGCCGTTGGCGCCGCGGCTCACGGAGCCGGAGATGACCTCGCCGCTCTTGGCGATGTCGCGGAGCTTCACCTGCACGGTCTGCGAGATGGTGTACCCGACCGTCTCAGCCGGGCGGCACGACGCGCCGGTGCACGGGAAGTACTGGTACCTGGGGGAGATGCTGTACGAGGTTGTCTTGATGTCCTCGGACGCGATGTCGAGGCCCTTCAGGAACTCGGTGATCTCGTTCATCTTCTTGGTGTTCTCCGCCTGGGCGGCGCTGAGGTCGCGGCCGCTCTCCGTGTTCACGGAGAAGGAGATCTCGCCCACGTCCGGGATGCCGACGGCATCGCCCTGGGCTGACACCGTAAAGGTGTTCCAGGCGGACTCGGGGCGCGTGGTGCGCGCGTACGCGCTGACGTACCAGAGTACCGAGAGGGCGCCGATGGCCAGCGCTCCCGCGGCCACCCAGTACAGGAGGTTTTTGGGGTTGTTCTTAATGGTTTCCATGGGGTCAGTGTACTACATCAGCTGCGGCGCGGGTGGTACCATCGCCTGGTGACGCTGCGCCAGGCTCTCCGCATCTCCCGCCCCAGGTTCTGGCTCTACGAGGCGGGGACGTTCGCCGTGGGTGCAGTCGCGGCGGGATCGTTCGGGCACTGGCCGCTGCTCCTCGCGTGGTTCGCGTACTTCCTGTTTCCCGCGAACTTCCTGATATACGGCGTGAACGACGTCTTCGACTACGAGACGGACCG
>JALHNY010000004.1:39384-43495 GCA_022843285.1 Minisyncoccota bacterium | reverse complement strand
GTCGCGGCGGGATCGTTCGGGCACTGGCCGCTGCTCCTCGCGTGGTTCGCGTACTTCCTGTTTCCCGCGAACTTCCTGATATACGGCGTGAACGACGTCTTCGACTACGAGACGGACCGGCGCAACGCGAAGAAGGGTGGCTACGAGGGCCTGCTCCCGCCGAGCGAGCACCGGAAGGTGCTGCGGCTCGCCGCCCTCCTTACGGCCCCGTTCTTGCCGCTCCTGCTCTTCGTGCCGCCCGGTGCGCTCCTGCCTTTTGCCCTGTTTCTCGCGTGCGCGGTCTGGTACTCGGCGCCGCCGGTGCGCGCGAAGGCGCGCCCGTTCCTGGACTCCCTCTTCTCCGCGGGGCACTACGTGGCAACGGCCTGGTTCGCGTACGAGCTCGCGGGCAATCCTGTGGCCGCGCCGTGGGCACTGCTCGCCGGCGTGCTCTGGTGCGCGGCTATGCACGCGTACTCCGCGGTGCCTGACATTGAGGCGGACGGCGGAGCGGGCCTGCGCACCGTGGCCACGGTGCTGGGTGCAGAGAGGACCATCGCCGCGTGCGCGGCGCTGTACCTGGCTGCGGGGCTCCTCGCGGCGAGCGTGCTGGGGTACTGGGCGGCGGCGCTCGCCGTGCCGTACCTGGTGCTCATGGCCTCCTCGTACCGCACCGCGCGGGCAGGTGGCTCGGTGATGGGGCAGTACCGCGTCTTCCCGTACCTCAACGCGGGTGCGGGGGCGGTGATCTGGTGGGCGCTCGCCCTGAAGCTCTTCTAGCTAGTGCGCCCTGCGGGAGACGTACGCGAGCACCTCGCGGAGGATGTCCGCGTACGGGGTGCGCACGCGCAGCGCGGAGATCGCCGCCGCGGCACGGCGCTCGCGACGTGAGACGGCGCGCGCCACCTTGCGGTCCACGCCGTGCCTGGCGGTGAGGTCGCGGACGTACTGGAAGTCACCCTCGCTGGCGGCGGGGGAGCCGTATATGCCCGCGAGCCGTCGGCGCTCTCGGGGGGTGGCTGCCTCGCGCAGGTAGAGCGCGTACAGCGTCTGCTTGCCCTCGCGGATGTCCGAGCCCGCGGGCTTGCCGATCTGCTCCGTGGTGCCGAAGAGGCCGAGCTCGTCGTCGCGAATCTGGAAGATGACCCCGAGGTCTTCGCCGAGCGCCTCGAGCTTCTGCGCGAGGGCCTTCGACCCTCCGGCCAGGTACGCTCCCGCGACGAGCGGCATGGAGCAGCTGTACCGGGCGGTCTTGCCGACGAGCATGCGGACGATGGCACCCTCGCTGACCGCCTGGAGGCCCGTGCCGAGGGCGACGTCCTCCATCTCGCCGAACCCGGTGTCCGTGCAGTACCCGAGAACCGCGTCAGCGGCGCGCTCCGCCCCGGCGCTCTTCGCCGCGAGGTTCGCGAGCGCGCGCGAGGCGCGGAGCAGTGCGACGTCACCGGCCAGGAACGCCATGCTGCCCGCGAGGTGCTGGGGGTGCGCGCTGCGCCCCGAGAGGTCGAGGTACTGCGCGAGCAGCGATGGCCTGCCGCGGCGCACGAGGTCCTGGTCTATGACGTCATCGTGCACGATGAGGGCTGCGTGCATGAGCTCAATCGTGGCGCCGAGGCGGATCGCGTCCCGGGAGATGCGGCCCGAAGCGGCGCCGTGGCCGATGAGCGTGAGCAGGCCCCGCATGGCTTTGCCCATGGACATGCCGCGGTAGCGGGCCTCGACGTCCTTCGCCCAGGGGCTCGCGTGCTCGCGCGTGAAGCTCACGAGGGACTCGAGTTCGCGCGCCACCTGGGGACGGTAGCGCTCTGCGAGGGAGGACAGGGTCATGGGGCGATGGTCTGCGTCAGTGCGTCCCAGGCGAGCGTGAGGCGGGACGGCTTGTAAACCTCACGGCACACAATGAACGGGTCGGCTGCCAGCGCGTCGGCGGTGCGGAGGTACCCGCTCGCGGCGGCGCGAACCGCGGGGCGGCACGTGAGGGGGAGCGCGGAGATTGCCGGCGCCGCCCCGTGCTGCCAGGCGCGGTACGTGGCGAGCTCGGTGCGCACGAGCGAGCGGAACGCCTCGGGGTTGGCGCGCGCGGACGCCTCGGATAGCGACGCGAGGCCGGCAGCCTCGTAGTGGTCACGGGGAATGTACGTGCGGCCGAGCGACTGGTCCGCGCCGATGTCGCGGATCATGTTGATGTACTGGAAGGCGCGACCCAGGAGGGCAGCCTGCGGGTGCGCCTCCCTCGGCGCGCCCATGACCTTCGCCATCATCAGGCCGATGACCTCGGCGGAGCCGTGCACGTAGGCGAGCGTGTCATCGAGCGTGGCGTACGTGCGCGGCGTGAGGTCCGCGCGCATGGAGGAGAAGAACGCGGTCAGCCACGCGGGATCGAACGCGTGCCTGCCGGAGAGCTCGCGGAACGCGGCCACGATGGCGCGGTCCTCCTCTGACAGGCCGGAGAGGTAGCCGGACGCGCACGACGCCTCGAGCGCGTCCAGGCGCCGCGGGTCTGCCGGCAGCTCGTCCACGCAGTCGTCCGCGATGCGCACGAGGGCGTACAGTGCGGCGACCTCGGACCGCACCTGCTTCGGGAACAGGCGGCTCGCGAAGTAGAAGGTGCGGCTGCCCCTGCGGAATACCCGGTCCAGGATGTGTGACTCAGCGTCCGTCATGTTCGCCGATGATGCCGTCCACGACGGTTGCGGAGATGAGCGTCATGGGAACGCCTATGCCGGGGTGCGTGAACTGTCCGGCGTAGTAGAGGTTGGGCAGCTTCCTGCTCTGTGGCGCGGGGCGGAATATGGCCGTCTGCGCGAGCGTGTGCGCGAGCCCGAGCGCCGTGCCCTTGAACGCGTGGTAGTCCGCGGCGAAGTCGCGCTGCGAGAAGACGCGCTGGACGGTGATGCGATCCTTGATGCTCTCGCCGGTCAGCCGCTCGAGGTGCTCGATGAGGTACGTCGCGTAGCGCTCGCGCACCTCGTCCGTGTCATCGATGCCGCTAGCGACGGGCATGAGGATGAAGAGGTTCTCGTCTCCCTCTGGCGCGACGGTGCGGTCCGTCTTGCTGGGCACGCACGCGTAGTACGACGGCTTCTCGGGCCAGCCCGGGTGATCGAAGATCGCGTCGAAGTGCGGGCGCCAGTCGTTCTCCACGAACACGTTGTGGTGCGTGAGGTTGTTGACCTTGCCCCTCACGCCGACGTACAGGAGGAGCGCGGACGGCGCAATCGTGCGCCGTCGCCACCAGCGCTCCGTGTAGGCGCGGTGCTCGGGGGCGAGGAGGGTGGTGTCCAGGTGGTGGTAGTCCCCGTTGGCCACGATGACGTCTGCCGGGATGAACTCGCCGCCCCTGAGTGTCACGCCGGTGGCCCTGCCGCCCTCCGCCTCAACCTTGGTCACCTCGGCGCCGTACCGGAAGGTCGCGCCCTGCTCCCTCGCGAGCCGCTCGATGCCGCGGGCAACCTCGCCGAAGCCGCCCATCGGGTACCAGATGCCGAGCTTCATGTCGACGTAGTTGATGAGCGCGTAGATGGCGGGAGTGTTGCTCGGTGCGCCGCCGAGGAAGACCATCGAGTACTCCAGCACCTTCCTGAGCTTCTCGCTGCGGAAGAAGCGCTGCGTGTACCGCGCGAGGTTGTCCATGAGGTGGAGCTTGCTGCCCTCGAGGAGCAGGCGCCACGAGAAGAAGTCCCAGATGTGGCGGTACCGCTTGTAGAGGAACTCTCGCTTGGAGACCTCGTACTGGTACTGGGCGACGTCGATGTAGCGGCGGAGCTGCTCTCCCGCACCCTGCTCGATGCCCTCGAAGGTAGCGACGTTGCGATCGAAGTCGGGAGACATGTCGAGGTGGTCGCCCTCGCCGAAGATGACGCGGTACGAGGGGTCGAGGCGGACGAGCTGGTAGTAGTCGGAGGGCTTCCTGCCGAACTCCGCGAAGAACTGCTCGAAGATGTCCGGGTTCATGTACCAGCTCGGGCCCATGTCGAACGTGAACCCGTCCTTCTTCCAGACGCGCGCCCGTCCGCCAGGCTGGTCGTGCATCTCGAGGACGGTGACGTCGAAGCCGCGCTTGGCTAGCAGCGCGGCTGTGGCGAGCCCTCCGAATCCTGCGCCGATGACGACGGCGCGCTTGGGTTGCATG
>JALHNY010000004.1:0-39284 GCA_022843285.1 Minisyncoccota bacterium | reverse complement strand
CGCCAGGCTGGTCGTGCATCTCGAGGACGGTGACGTCGAAGCCGCGCTTGGCTAGCAGCGCGGCTGTGGCGAGCCCTCCGAATCCTGCGCCGATGACGACGGCGCGCTTGGGTTGCATGGGTACCAGTCTATCTTGGTGGGGTGCTTCCGCACAGGGAGGTGTAAACTGGCAGCATGGCAGTACGCCCAACAGTCCAGATAGGGGAGCCGGTTATTCGCGCGAAAGCCGAGCCTGTTATTAATCCCGTGGCGCCGGAGGTTCTGGCCGTGGTGGGTAACCTGGTCGATTCTATGCGCGCAGACAATCTCGTGGGCATGGCGGCGCCGCAGATTGGTGAGGGCGTGCGCGTCTTCGTGAGCGAGATTCGGACGACCGTGTACCGAGAGAAGCTGTCGGATGAGGAAGACTCACTGAAAGTTTTTATTAATCCAGAGATTTTGGATCGCTCCCAGGAAATTGTGCTCGGGTACGAGGGGTGCGGCAGCGTCGCACGCGCAGGCCTCTTCGCGAGGGTGCCGCGCCCGTCTGAGGTGACGGTCAAGGCTTGGGATGAGAAGGGGGAGGAGTTCACGCTCCACGCGGAAGGGCTCCTCGCGCGCGTCATTCAGCACGAGGTAGACCACTTGGACGGAAAAGTGTTTCTAGATCGTCTCGAGAACATGGAATCCGTTATTGGCCGGGACGCGTACATTGCTCTGAACAAAAAGTCCTGATTCGGGAGCGTTTTCATTCTCCTGGTGGTACACTAGTCCGTGCAAAAGGCATGTCTTCCCTGAAGCGCACCATCCGCAACGTCGTCCCCGAGCCGGTCATTCGCGCGCTCTGGCACGCGCCCCGCGCCTGGGCCATTGCGGCGAAGAACGGCTTCCCGGCCCGCAAGCTCACGGTTATCGCCGTGGCGGGCACCAAGGGGAAGACCACCACGGCGTACCTCGCCGCGGAGCTGCTCCGCCAGGCGGGCCACCGCGTCGCGCTGCTCTCCACCGCGGCCGTTCGCATCGCCGATGACGAGACGCTGAACCGCTTCAAGATGACCTCGCCGTCACCGGGCATCGTGCAGAAGTTCTTCGCGGACGCCGTGAAGGCGGGCTGCACGTACGCCGTGGTGGAGGTGAGCTCGCACGCGATCACGCAGCACAGGTTCGCGGGCGTGCAGTTCAGGTACGCGATTATCACGAACCTCGCGTCGGACCACCTCGAGTACCACGCCACGACCCAGGAGTACCAGGAGACGCACCGGAAGCTCATCACGCCGCTGCTGAAGGCAATCATCATCAACGGGGACGACCCCAACTGCGAGGTGGTGCGCGGCATCGCCAAGCGCGAGCGCATATTCCAGGATGGGGACGAGATAGCAATCAAGCTCGCCGAGCTCGACCTGACGCTGCCGGGAGAGCACAACTTCAAGAACGCGCACGCCGCGGCCACGCTCGCGGACGAGCTGCAGGTGCCGTGGTCCGTGACCTCGCGCGCCCTCTCGGGGGACATCACCGTGCCGGGGCGCTTCGAGCGCGTGCCCGTGGACACCGAGGGGACCGTCATCGTGGACTACGCGCACTCGCCCGAGTCTCTCGAGGCGTTCTTCGCGGCGGTCGCCCCGCTCAAGAAGCGCGGGCGGATCATCACCGTGTACGGAGCCTGCGGCGAGCGTGACCCGCACGTGCGCCCGGCAATGGGCGCGTCCATAGACCGGTGGAGCGACGTGGTGGTGGTCACCAACGATGACCCCTACGGCGAGGACCCGGAGGAGATTGCGGCGCAGCTGGTGGGTGGCATCTCGAGCAAGCACTGGGAGCAGACGCTCTTCAAGATTCTGGATCGCCGCCAGGCGATCGCGCACGCGCTCCGCCTCGCGGAGCGGGGGGACATCGTCGCGGTGCTCGGCAAGGGCGCCGAGCAGTACCAGGTCATAGGTGACCTGAGGCGCCCCTGGGACGATCGCGAGGTCGTGCGCGAGGAATCCGCCCGCCTGGCACGTGCGTAGCCTGATTAAGCACGCGGTCGTCTGGTACCTCTCGCGCTTCGCCCGCGCGCAGCTGTCCAAGAACCGGGCGGAGTTCATCGCGGTGGGCGGATCGTCGGGCAAGACGTCAACGGCGTCCGCCATCGTGACGGCGCTCTCCACGACGCGACGGGTCAAAAGCGGCGTGGGCCTGAACTCGGACACGGGCGTGCCGCTCGCGATCCTCGGCATCTCCATGACCGGGTACGGCGCGGCGGGCTGGCTGCGGGCCATGGTGCTCGCGCCCATCCGCGTGCTCACCCGGTGGGAGAAGTACGACGCGTACGTCGCCGAGTACGGCATAGACCACCCCGGGGACATGGCGAGGCTGCTGCGCATCCGCGTGCCGGACGTCGCGGTGCTCACCAACGTCGCGCTCGAGCACGCGGGGTACTTCGAGGGGACGCTCGAGGAGGTCATGGACCAAATTGCCGCGGAGGAGTTCCAGCTCATCGACGCGGTTCCCCAGACGGGCATCGCCATTGCCTGCACGGACGACCCGCGCGTGGCGGACCGCATGAAGGACGTCTCGGCACGTGCCGTGAAGGTGGCGAGCCACGAGGGCGTGGACTACGAGCTCATGCGCTACCGCGTCTCGCCCGAGGCGACCGAGTTCGACATCTTCACGCACGGCGTCACGTACCCGGTGCGCCTGCACCAGACGCTCTCCCGCGCGTCGTGCATGAGCATCACGCTCGCGGCTGCCGCCGCGCACCAGTCCGGGGTGCCGATGCGCGAGGCGCTCATGGCAATCGCGAAGAGCTGGCACGTGCCGGCCGGGCGCGGCAGGGTGCTGCGCGGCAGAGAGGGGAGGCTCCTGATCGACTCCTCGTACAACGCGACGCCGGCTGCGGTATCGGACGCGCTCGCGCTCCTGAAGGACGTCGCCGGGTCGCGCCGCCGGGTAGCGATCCTGGGTGACATGCGCGAGCTCGGGGACCACGCGCCGGAGGCGCACCGCAAGCTGGCGCACGCCGTCTCGGGCAGCGCGGACCTCGCCGTGCTCGTGGGTCCGGCGATGGTCTCGTACCTGAAGCCGGAGCTCGAGGACTTGGGCGTCGAGGTTCGCGGGTTTGCCAGGGCGGTGGACCTGATGCCGGAGCTCGAGGGTTTCCTCGAAGCTGGTGACGCCGTGCTCATCAAGGGGTCCCAGAACACGCTCTTCCTGGAGCGGGTGACGGAGGAGCTGCTGGAGGACCGCGGAGACAGCGAGCACCTCGCCAGGCGCGGGAGTCGCTGGGATGATGCCCGTGCCGAGGCGGTCTGATTCTGGTACCATTTTTCTATGACAGACAGCCAAAAGGAGCACCTGGACGAGGTGGCGGGTGAGGAAGCCCGCGCCGGAGAGGTGACTCAAACAGAAGAAAAAGTTGAGGTGAAGGAGGAGAAGTCTCCCGCCTCGGACCCGTACAGGGGAGAGGAGCTGAAGCCGACCTGGCCGCTCCTCGTCGAGACGTTTCACAAGTGGAAGGAGCACTGGAAGCTCTTCGTGGGCGTGTCGCTGATTGGCGGTGGCGCGATGGCGGTTACCGCGCTCATCGGCGGGGCGGGGGTCGTGGGCGCCGGTTTCGCTTCCGGCCTCTTCACCAACGTGAGCAACACGACCGAGTTCTTCGCGCGTGCCATTTCGAGCCCGAGCTTCGTCGCGACGGTCATTTCCGGCGCGGTGGTGATCGGCGCGGTGATGCTCATCATCTCGACCTGGATGGCGCTCGCGCAGGTCATGGCCTGGCGCTGGGTGCGCGGCGAGGAGCAATCTGACATGCGCATCAGGACCGCGTACAAGTCCACGTGGCCGCTCGTGCCGAGCTACATCTGGATCTCGATTCTCGCGACCGTGTTCGTGGTAATCGGCGTCATCGGCTTCGTGGTGCCGGGCATCCTGCTGGGCACGGCGTTCGCCGTCCTCCCGATGATTGCCATTGCGGAGAAGGGGAAGGGCATGGCGGCGCTCCGCCGTGCGGGGCAGCTCGTGCGCCCGCACCTGTGGTGGACGCTGTGGCGTTTCATCTTCACCGGCGTGATTCTCTTCCTTCCGGCTGCAATCGTGTTCGGCATCATCGGCGGCATCTTCGGCAAGGACGTCTCTGATTTCCTGAACCAGGTGTACGAGTTCCTCGCCGGCCCGATCTTTGCGGGCGTGGTGTACGCCACCTACCTGGAGCTGAAGGGCATGAACCCGGGCGAGGAGAAGTCTCCGACCCTCATGAAGCTCTCCCTCATTCTGGGAGGCATTGCGGGTGTCATTCTCGTAGGGCTCATCGTGGCGGGGGTCGTCACGCCGTAACTCCCGGATTTCTTGAAGCTGGCCGGGGTGCGGTGTACAGTACCCCGGCACCGTGCGGGATCGTCTAATGGTAGGACATGCGCCTCTGGAGCGTAGTATCTAGGTTCGAGTCCTAGTCCCGCAGCCAATATAGGACACGTTGTCGTGCGTCCAGACTGCTTAAGGAGTAGGGCGTAGAATATGCCCATGCAAATCGATATCACTCGTAAGCTCGCAGAGCTTCTTGGTCAGCCGGGATTCAAATTTACGAACGAAGCGGAAGTGGTTTATTTCCTCGTTGAGCTAAGGAAAATACTGGATAGACACCATGAGGCGACGGGAGTCTCGGCATTTCAGACGGTCAGGTTCTACGCGGACTGGTCAGTGCATACGGCGAAGTCGAAAATTACGCCGGCAATTCAAGTAATTATGGAGCTAGTCGATAAGTCAGTACCGCAGGATATCGCGGCAAATCATCAATTATTGATGACCGCTGAACATCTTGAATTCATTTATGCTCGCGAACTACGTAATGAGATTATCGCCTTGATGCGAGATCTTGGTCTTCCTGACGATGTATTTGTGGACGAAGAAGGCTGGCTTTCATTCGTCGGAAATCTCGTCAAAGTTTTAGCTGACCAGCCGATTCAGAACCCTGTACCGAATATCAGCTCATTCTGCTTCAGGCCGGCTGCTGAGGGAGCGGTAATCTGGGAGATTGAATTTAAGGATCAAAGGGGTTTCACGAAATTTGGTAACGCATTCTGATTGAGTAATATGAGTAGCAAGTCAGTGACTGGTATTTGTGAGTCATGCGGCCAAGAGCGCCAGCTTATCAAGGCACATATTTATCCTGAATGGGCTTATCGGGCTTTATATCCAGATGGGCGTGTTAATAACGATGCGCCTTTGCTTCTCGTTTCCGGTTCCGAGAGCAGAACGAGAAGGAGCCGAATTGGCATTTATGATGACCAGATTCTTTGTCAGTCTTGCGATGAGCTAATAGGGAGGCTCTATGATGGTCCAGCAAAGAGATACTTATTGGAGACCCCGCTCCAGGTTTTCAAGGAAATGCCGGAAGGGAGCGTGTACGTGCTACCAGGGGCTGATCCTCAGGTCCTTAAGAATTTCTTCCTCTCTCTCGTATGGCGAGCAAGTATTTCTCAGCGCGAAGAGTACGGCCATGTCGACTCGGCGAATCCTCATCAGAATATGTTGAAGCGAATTGTCGTTAATAATCTAGCGACAGCTCAAGATAGTTTCGGCGTTTTCATCACTCGTTTCCGTTCAAAAACAATAAAGGATGCTTCCCTGAAGTATTCCCAAGTCCCATACCCGACAGAGCTGAATGAGTCGCTATATTGGATTCTTAACTTACCTAATGGATACAAAGCCTTCGCGAGCCCGCTCAACAACTCAAATTTGGGAGACCTTTTACCTTTTGCGCTCAAGCAAGGCTCGCCGGTCTTCGTTCTAGAATGGGAAGACTTTGAAACGAGCAATGAAGTAGAGATGCTAACGAAGCATCTCAAACGGATGCGTGATCAAAAGAGGTTGGGCTGATTTGTTTACCATTCAGCACAAGAACAGGATTTCGCATGGCTTCATCGGGGCTGATACCATTGGCCCATGGATCTACTTTTCGTCACAGGTAACGAAGGCAAGCTCGCAGAGGCCCGTGCCATTCTTGGCGAGATTCAGGGGATCGACCTGGATTTGCCAGAGATTCAGGACATCGATGCTCGAAAGATCATTGAAGCAAAGCTGGCCGAGGCAGTGAAAACGCAGCCGGGCAGCTTCATCGTCGAGGACACCTCGCTCTATCTGGACGGACTCAACGGTCTCCCGGGTCCACTCATCAAATGGTTCATGAAGACTGTCGGCAACGAAGGGCTGGCGAAGATGGCCGAAGCCTTCGCTAATACCGGTTGTGAGGCAAGGGTGGTCATCGGCTACGCGGACGGAGACGGCAAGGCGGAATTTTTCGAGGGCTCGTTTCGCGGCACGATTGTTCCACCGCGCGGTGACAACGGCTTCGGGTGGGATCCGATATTCCAGCCGGAAGGCTACGACAAGACCTTCGCCGAGTTCACGCAGGAGGAGAAGAATACTGTCAGCATGCGCAGAATCGCGTTCGAGAAGCTGAGAAAGCATCTAGTCATAAATCGCTAATGAACGAGATGACGTGCACTGCTTGCGGCAAGCAGATGAAGCAAATTGGTCCTTTCGCAGCTAGAAAGCGCGAAGGAGAAGACTCCCAAAAGTGGGATGGAAAGGTTTCTTCCCAATGCGTAGAAAGCGGCTGTGGCAACGAAGGTAAGATCATCGAATCAGGCTCGAAAGAAGAGTCATATATGGAGAGGATGCAGAAAATCTGCGAATGCGGACATGCGCGCGAAGTACATGGCCGCGGCATGTCGCTGGTTCCGCCCGGCTCAGCCATTCCCAAGTATACGCCTGATTCGGAGTGCGAGATTGATGGCTGCGATTGTGCGTCATACACTGAACGCAATTCTGCTGATCAAGATGGAACGCTCTGATGCTATCAAGCAATATAAATCTCCCAAGGAAAGTGATGGCAGCTATCGCGTTTACAGTGTCTTTGTCAAAGAGAATCAGTTCGTATTCGATTGCTGGGACTGCAAGATGAATAATCAGGCCGCAACTGGTTCAAGAAAGACCTAATGTTGAATTTGATCGCCTTGAAGACGCTGTTGCTGAGTTCCATAAGTATCTCAGCGCCTGGGAGCCTGATGCCAAAATCGAAGAAAATCACTAAGGATTTTATCCGTCCGGACTGCGTCGGAGGCGCTTAAGGGCCGTTCATCGAACGGCCCTTAGTACGATTGGCTTATAGAAATTCCCGGCTCGGACAGCCCAGCAGATTTAGGATACAATCCGAATAATGGCTACCAAGAAAACGCGAGCACGGAAGGCGCCAATTTCGGGTAGTAAAAAACTACACATACAGGAAATTCCGGCACGATACTTTCCACGAAAAAGTAAGACAAAAGAATATCGTGATGAGCTTGTTAGATTGATGAGTGATTTACGGTATGCCAATGAAAAAGTGCAATACAGCGCACAGATTTGTTCTTTCATTATCAAATCGATTCCACAAGAAAGCGGATTCACTCCGGTACCTTCGGAAGGATTTCGTCAGGTAGCCGAGTTTGTGTATCACTATGAAAACTTCTGTTTCAGAGCCTATGCCTTCCGTGAGAAAGTATTGAAATTTATCAACGCTGTTCTTGTATTGGGTTTCGATGACCACGACGTGAAGATTAAATTTATTAAAAACAGCCCCTCAGTAATCGACGCAAAGCTTCTGGCTGTAGTCGAGAAATTTGACGATAAGAAAGCCCTCGGCAAGGTGATCGAAGATAGAAATTCTCTAACTCATCGTTTGTATTACAGTCAAAGCTTTGACCACTTCCTACGCCCTAAGACTCCTCTTGCAACTAATGAGGCAGAATTCCGTGCCTGGTGTCACGACTGGAAGAGAGAGGTAATGAGTAGGTCAAAATTAACCGAAATTTGTACCAAGAAGATTTTTGATATGAATCACGAGTTGGCAACAAAAATCGTTGCTCACAAGGAAGCCAAAAAGAGTAAGTAGGTTCCAATAACGTCCCACTGCGCCAGCCACTCTGTTGTCGCTTGGTATACTGGCCTTATGAATGAACCGGGCAAGCTTTTCATGCTGTGCGGCGAAGCATTTTCAGGCAAGTCGTCCCTGTCGCAAAAACTGAGCGAGGCATTCAATGCTCACGTAGTCGGTCGAGACATGATTTATTTCAGCTTGAAAGACTCTTTGGCGCTCGATTCTACTCCCGATGAAGACGATGCTGAACTTTGGAATCATTTCTGGTCTGTAGCAGTGCAGGGAATCAGTATCCACCTGAGCTTGGGGCACTCGGTTGTTGTCGACGACAACCTGCTTTTCCGGAGGCAACGAGAGGAGCTATGCAAACTGGGCCAGAAAATGGAGAGCGCAGTTGTTTTAATTTACCTCAACATTCCCAGGCCGGTTTTGTTGAGCCGCAAAGCGCAGAACCAAGTGACCAAGGAGCGCCACGATGTGCCTTCAGCTTGGCTCATTGAAGACGCAAACGAGTTCGAGAGGCCCGGAGAGGATGAGAATCCTATTGTGGTGACTGAAGAGATGAGCTGGGAAGAGATCTCGGAAAGGGTGATGGCGCGCCTGAGCAATTGAAGGCCCGTGTCGCTATGAGGTTTATCAACTAGCATATAATTCTTCACATGCTCGGTGACATCATCCTGTACCTGACGCTCGCCCTCCCGCTCATCCTGGGAGTTGGCTTCCGCGTGAGCTTCTCGCACCTGTTCTTCAGCCTCATGGCGGGGGAGCTGCTGGGTCGCTACTTCGGGCACGACCTAGATGCTGTCGCTCGCACCTCGGGCGGGTACGGGGAGATTCTCCTGGTCCTGCTGCCCATGTTCGCCACCGCGTACCTCCTGCGGTTCACGGTCTCCAAGCGGCGGCTGATGATCCACCTCGTACCCCTGGCCGTCATGGGCATCATTTGCGCCGCCTTCGTGCTGCCGGTTCTCCCCGAGTTTCTGCGGGAGGCGGTCCGATCCGTCTGGCTGGGTGAGGTCATCCTCACCATGAACCGGGCCATCGTGGGGGGTATGGTGGCAATCCAGCTGGTTGCCCTGTGGCTCATGCACCGCCGGGACGCTGCAAAGTAGGGGAGGTTTGAGGGTGTGTATAACTCAGTTTGACTGTGTGTACACAGTATATACACTTTGGGTATGAGAAAGAGTACGCTCACCAAGAAGCAGCAGCAGGTATACGAATTCATCAAGGACAAGGTAGTCGCGGAAGGCCACGCGCCCACCCTCGGAGAAATCGCGGGCAAGATTGAGGCGGCGTCCATTCGCTCCGTCACCCAGTACCTCGAGGCGCTCGAGAGGAAAGGACTCATCAAGAGGAACCGGTACGCGCAGCGGGGGATCGAGCTGATCGAAGATCCCGGAACGGAGAACGAGTTCATCTCGCTCCCGGTCTTCGCCTCCGCAGGCTGCGGCAGCCCGAGCATCATCGCGGAGCGCACCTTCGACGAGTACGTCACCGTCGCTTCGAGTTTCATCAAGGGGCAGGGCAGCGACCTGTTCGTCATTCGGGCAACGGGTGAGTCGATGGTGGACGCCGGCATCCCGGACGGCAGCTTCGTCCTCGTGAAGATGACCGAGAACATCAGCCCGAACGATCTCGTGGTCGCCATCATCGAGGACACCGCGGTCATCAAGAAAATCTCGTTCGCGGACAACGCCGTGGTGCTGAGCCCGGTGTCCAAGGATAAGAGCTACCAGCCGATTATCATTCTCGAGAAAGACTTCAAGATTTTCGGGAAAGTGGTGAAGGTCATCAAGGTAGAAGCTGAGGACGACTACCAGGTGGTGCCGCTCGAGCAGGCAGCCGCGTAATCTGTGCTAAGGTAAAGGTCGCGCCAATAGTCGTACGTCGCCTTACTAACCCGTTTAGATAAAACTCCATGCAGAAGTTTAAGTGCCCGCAGTGCGGGAGCGAGGTGGAAGCGGAGGCAAACCCGGGCATGTGCCCGACTTGCAACGTTCCCATGGAGCCCGTGGAGGCTCAGCCCGCTCCCGAGAGCGAGGCGGAGAACGGAGGCCAGGCGGTCTCGGAGTAACTCTCCCGGACAGTTAGTCCAAACTACGTGAAACGAAGGGGCGTCCCATGTGAGGTGGGGCGCCTTTTCAATTAGGTACACTTAGTGGGTGAAGAAGGCTCTCCTCATCGGAGGCGTCGCGCTGGTCGTCACCGTGCTCGTTTTGTACGCCTTCATTCGGAGCGCCACGGCACCGACGCGCCCGGCAGAGATTCAGGACGCGTCGGTGCTCACGAACCTGTACGTGCCCTGGGAGGCGGCACTGTTGCCGGACGGGCGCTGGCTCGTCACGCAGCGAGACGGAAAGCTGCGCATCGGTGACGCCGAGGTGCAGGTGCAAGATGCGATCGAGCGGGGAGAGGGCGGGCTGCTCGGCCTCGCGCTCGATCCCGCCTTCGGGTCGAACGACTTTGTCTACCTCTACTTCACGACCGCCGTGGACGGCGCGCGGGAGAACCGCATCGTGCGGTACACGCTGGACGGTAGCGCGCTCACCGCGCCTCGCGTGGTGATCTCCGGCATTCCCGCGGCGGACAACCACAATGGCGGGCGCATCGCGTTCGGTCCGGACGGGTACCTGTACGTTGCAACCGGCGACGCCGGAGAGGAACGCCTCGCGCAAGACCGGAACTCGCTCGCGGGGAAAATTTTGCGCATTGCCAGAGATGGCAGCGCGCCGCAGGACAACCCGTTCGGGAACGAGGTGTACTCGTACGGGCACCGCAACGTGCAGGGCCTCGCCTGGGACGCGCGCGGGCAGCTCTGGGCAACGGAGCACGGCAGGTCTGGCGTCCTGAGCGGCTTTGATGAGCTCAACCGCATCGTGCCCGGCGGCAACTACGGCTGGCCGGAGATCGAGGGAGACGAGGCGCGGGAGGGAATGATTGCTCCGGCGGCGCACTCGGGCGCGCGCACCACCTGGGCGCCGTCCGCGCTGCTGTTCAAAGACGGGGCACTGTACTTCGGCGGCCTGCGCGGCAGGGCGCTCTACCGCGCGACGATCTCAGGAGATCGCGTGGCGGACGTCGAGCCGCTCCTGGAGGGCGTGTACGGGAGAATTCGCGTCGTCACCGAAGCGGCGGGAAAAATCTGGATCGGGACGAGCAACCGGGACGGGCGGGGCACGCCTTCCGCTGGCGATGATATACTGACGCCCGTAGACCTCTAGACACATGAAGAACCCCGCAAAGGTAAAGGCACGCAACCAGCTCATCTTCTCGCTCCTCCTCCTCGCGGTGGCCGTCACCGGCTACCTCGCGACTAAGAGCTACACCGAGCAGCTCACGAGGCCGCAGCCGAACCCGGATGCCGTCCACGACGACCCTGCCATTCCGAAGCCCGTCACGGTTGAGGGGCGCTACGTCTGCCTCCCGCACAAGGATGCGGACGGACCGCAGACGCTGGAGTGCGCCTTCGGCCTCCGCGCGGATGACGGCAAGCACTACGGCCTGGACCTCTCGGCGACGAACCAGCTCAATGACGCGCCCACCGAGAGCCGCGTCATGGTGGTGGGCACCGTGGTGCCCGTCGAGGCGCTCAGCGCTGACTTCTGGCAGAGGTACGACATCGTGGGCGTCATCGGCGTGAGCCGCGTGGAGAAGCTCTAGATGCAGCGGACGGTTCTCATACTGCTCGGGGCCTTTGCCGCGGGTTTCGCCCTGGTACAGCTCTTCAATCCGGCCGCGCTCCTGCGCGACGTCGAGGAGAACCGGTCGGACGAGGTGCGCGTGCTCGTGAGCCAGTTCGGGGAGCGCCTCCAGCTCGTGCCGCTCATGGGCGCCCCGGAGGTTGCGGCTCAGGCGATCCAGGAGCACTACGCGCCGCTCGTCCACGAGGACCTCGTGGAGCGGTGGATGTACAACCCCGCAGAGGCTCCCGGGCGGCGCACGTCCAGCCCGTACCCGGACCGCATCGAGCTGGACTCCGTCGTGAAGCAGGAGAACGGGTCCTACCTTGCCAGTGGTGCTATTGTAGAGGAGACGAGCACCGGCGAGACCGGGCGCACCCCCGTGACGGCCACCGTCGCGGTGGTAGACTCCGGCGTCATCATCGTCGCCTTCTCGGAAAGCGATCCGGAAGCAACCAGTAACTAGACTAAAGATATGGATTACAAAACCATTCCCGACGCCGCGCGCGTCGAGGCGGTGGCCGCCGCCCTCAGGGCCAACGGCTTCGAGGCGCACGTCGTGGCAAACGGCGCCGATGCGCTCGAGCTCGCCAAGACCCTCGTGCCCGCTGGCTCGTCCGTCATGAACGGCACGTCCACCACCCTCCAGGAGATCGGCTTCGTGGAGTACCTCAAGGGTGGCGAGCACCCGTGGCGGAACCTCCACGCGGAGGTCCTCGCGGAGCAGGACCCGGAGAAGCAGGCGGAGCTCCGCCGGTACTCGGTGGTCTCGGACGCGTACTTCGGTAGCGTCCACGCCATCACCGATGACGGGCGCCTCGTCATCGCCTCCGCGTCCGGCAGCCAGCTGCCGCACATCGCGTACACGTCGCAGATCGTGGTGCTCGTCGCGAGCACGGACAAGATTGCCGGCACCATGCCCGAGGCGCTCAAGCGACTCCGCGAGCACGTCGTGCCCCTCGAGGACGCGCGCATGAAGAGCACCGGTGCACCGGGCACCGTGCTCTCGAAGATTCTCTCCTTCGACCGCCACCCGGGGTGGGGGAGGCAGGTCCACGTGGTGCTCGTGAACGAGCCGCACGGTTTCTGAGCAAAAGAAGTGCCCCGGAGACCGGGGCACGCAACTGAATTAATCTTTCTTTATCTTCAACAGAAGAACGATGTCTGGCGGCGTGAGCCGCGTTGCCCGGGTGCGCCCGAACGGGCGCGGAGCGGTGCGGCGTTGCCAGGAGGCGAGCAAGGAACCACCCCCATGGTAGCGCCGGGGAAAATGCCAGCGCAAGCGGGTACAATGGGCGGGTATGGTTAAGCCCAAGAAGCGCGAGGAGGAGCTCGTCACGGACTTCTTCCTGCACGCATTCAACGCGCAGCACGGCTTCAGCTACGAGACGCAGGTCATCCACAGCGAGGAGACGCGCGTGGACACGCGCGGCGTGTCCCGGGTGCCGGGGCAGCTGCCCATAGACTTCCAGGTCACGTACGCGGACAACGGGCTCCCGCACGAGGGAGGGTCCATCCTCGGCCGCCAGTTCCGGAGCGTCGGCAACATCATCGACCTCACGACCCCGTACGACATCGCGGCCGCCATAGAGCGAAAGCAGAGCAGGTACGAGGAGGAGGTCGCGGAGGGGCTCGTGCTCCTCGTGTGGAAGACCAAGAGCTGTCTCGTGGATCCGCGCGGCATGGGCTGGAACAACGAGGGTATCCGCTTCCGCGCCTGCTACTTCGTGTGCCTGCCCGGCAGCGGGCAGCCCGGGCAGGTGCTCACGCTGAAGCCGCTCGTGGACGCCGCGGGAAAAGAGTACGAGGTGAAGTAAAAAAAGTGGACCCGATCGGTGTCGGGTCCAGAGTTTCTTTGGAGAAGAAAAATGAGACGCTACGCGGTGGCACCGGCAGCCAGCGCCAGCCTCTGGGGAGGCGGCGCGGCTTCGGTGTACCCGTACGCGGGAAGGTAGTTTTCCAAGAGGCGAATGAGCTTGTCGCGCTCATCCAGTTTGTAGCGGTACGGTTTCGGGTTAGCCCCGTACCATGCGGTCAGCTCGCCGCCGATGGCGGTGTAGTCCAGCGATACGGTCACCAGCGTGGTGCTGGGTTCCCCGTGCCGCAGGAGCAAAACCGTCAGCGTCGTCTCGCCCGTCGTCTCCTCGGTCCTCAGAACCTCCAGCCTGCTTCCGTCGAACCGCTCGGGTTCCAGGTTGCGCAACTGGGTGTTCTTGAGAACGAGTTGGCGAATGTGCGTGTGCACTTTTCCCGCAGCAATCTGCTGCATCGAGCGCATGCCCACGCGCACGACGCGTTCGGGCGCGTTGCTTTCTTGTGCTTTCCGGGCTTCGACTTTGAGAAATTTTCGCAGTTTCACAAATCCGTAGGTCGCAAAGCACAAAAGTATCAGGGCGATGAAGGGCACCGCCGTTTCAGACCAGCTCATAGGACTGGTACCTCCTTTCTAGTATTTGCTTATCAAGTAGAGCCGAAGTATTGGAACATACTGAGAGAGTCTTGTCCAGAATCTCCTCAAAAGCCTGTGGTACCATGGGCGCATGAAGCACACGGTTCCGCAGCCGCCGCGCCAGGGCTTCCTCGCCAGGATCAGCAGCCGCGTCAAGGTGATTCTCGCCATCGTGCTGCTCATCGGGGGATTCTTCGCGCTCGTGCTCGCGTTTGGCGCGGGCCTGGTGACCGGCCTCGTCATCGATGCGAACCGCGCGCAGTCCAGCTGCGAGGAGAGCGGCGGCACGTGGGACGCGGCAGGGCGCACGTGCGCGAAGGCGGCTCAGGCCCCGGCTGCGCAGGGGAGCAGGTACACCTGCGAGCGCGCAGGCTTTGCGCTGGAGGCCATCGATCCGGAGATCATGAGCGTCACGCGCGGCGAGGGTGGGGAGGCCGAGTGGTACTCCCTCACGGGTTTCCAGGGCGAGTCCCGCACCTTCACCGGTGAGGGTGGCGTGGTCACGGTCTCGGGAAACACTGCCACGTTCGCCGAGAGCGGCTCCGGTGACGTGGTGCGCTGCACGGCGAGCTAGACACCCTCCCTGGTCTGTGCCACAATTTGGGCACGGTTCAAGTACGTAGTGGATCGGGTTCATCCCGTTCCCATGGGCGACCTGAATTCGGAAACAAACAACAAGGTCGTTCAGAAAACGTACAAGCAACACTCCATGTCTTACGGAGATTTCAACAACGGTCCGCGCCGTTCTTTCGGCGGCGGTGACCGTGGCCCGCGCCAGATGGTACAGGGCAACTGGACGTGCAAGGGCTGCGGAAAGGAGATCACTGAGCTCCCGTTCCAGCCGCGCGATCCGGACAGCGTGCTGTGCCGCGACTGCCACATGCAGAACCGCCCGCAGCGCGACCGTGGCAGCTTCGGCGGTGACCGTGGCCCGCGCCAGATGGTGCAGGGTGACTGGTCCTGCGGCGAGTGCGGCGCTGAGATCAAGGAGCTCCCGTTCATGCCGAGCGGCGATCGCCCGATTCTCTGCCGCGACTGCCACGCCAAGCAGCGTGCATCACGCCCGAACTACGGCAACCGCTACTAGTAGCCGAGCCTAGATCTGAGAGAGACCCGCCCCGTGCGGGTCTCTCTTTGTTGACGCTTCCCGCCCGGGGCTGTATCCATACCCACGGCTATTTCATCTCTATTAATAGGAAGGTAAAAAGTATGGGACTGGCAGGAACGGATGCCGGTGGGGAATCCACGTTAGTTGAGTTGGCGGAGAGAACGTTCTCGGATGCCATTGCGGTGGGAGCGAACGCCTTCACGGACATGGACCCGGACTGGGCAGACCGGAGCTGCGCGCACTTCTGCGTGAAGCCCGCGGGAGTGGAAATGCTGCGCCCCAGCGTGTCCATTTTGCTCGGCGGAGCCGGCGGCAACTACGACCGGCGGGAGAAGTACCACACGTACGCGTGGGAGAAGGCTGCCCGCCTCGAGCGCATGATGGACAGCGAGGAACTGGTGGATCGCCACCTGACCTCGTGGGAGTCCCGCGCTCCGCGGCTAGAAAGGTGGGGCGGCGCGGTGGTGGTGCCCATTGGCGGCATCGAGTACATCTTCTCGCTCAGCGGGCTGCCCGAGCAGGGCGACGAGGCGTTCTGCCTCGTGCTCGCGGAGCGGTGGAAGCCGAGCGCCGAGCTCAGCCAGCGCATCAGCGCAATCCTGGAGCGCACGGAGAACCCGTACTACCCGGTACTGCGCCAGGCTCTGGTTGGCGAGTGACGGCGGTCACGGAAAAAAGAAAAGGGGACGCCCGCGTGGCGTCCTTTTTTGTGCGCGAACCCGTGCTAGACTGCGCGCATGCTCACGGATGACGTGACAATCAGGGTGTTCGCGGGACGTGGCGGTGCTGGCACCGCCACCTTTGGCGACGGGAAGAGCCACCGCGGCCCGGACGGGGGCAACGGCGGCCACGGCGGTTCCGTCTTCTTGGAGGCGGTCGCGGATCTCGGCGCGCTGCGCAAGTACCGCGCGCAGAAGTCCTTCAAGGCGGGGGACGGCCGGGACGGCCGCTCCAGCTTCAGGGACGGGCACGCCGGCGAGGACCTCGTGCTGCCCGTGCCGCGCGGCACGGTGGCGCACGTCGCGGGTGGCGAGTCCCTCGAGCTGCTCGAGGTGGGGCAGCGGGTGCAGGTGGCGAGCGGCGGGCGCGGCGGCAAGGGAAACTTCCTGTACCGCTCCTCTACGAACACCGCGCCGCGCCAGTTCCAGGACGGCAAGCCGGGAGAGGAGGTGGAGGTGCGCCTCGAGCTGAAGCTCATCGCGGACATCGGGCTCGCGGGCCTGCCGAACGTCGGCAAGTCGAGCCTGCTCAACGCCATCACGCGCGCATCGAGCCGCGTGGCCAACTACGCCTTCACGACCCTCGAGCCGCACCTGGGCGTGCACTTCGACCTCGTCCTCGCCGACATCCCCGGCATCATTGAGGGCGCGAGCACGGGCAAGGGCCTCGGCGTGAAGTTCCTCCGCCACATCGAGCGCACGAGGATGATTTTCCACTGCGTCGCGGCGAGCAGCGAGGATCCCGTCGCCGACTACCGCACCATCCGCGCCGAGCTCTCCGCGTACAGCGCTGAGCTGGCGTCCAAGCCCGAGTGGGTGCTCGTCACGAAAGCCGACGAGGTTGAGGAGTCCGAGCTCCTCAAAATTGTGAAAAAGCTGGAGAAGGAGTCCGGGAACAAGGTGGTCGCCGTGTCCATCATCGACGACGCGCGCCTCGATGCGCTCCGCGCCGAGCTGTCCAAACTGCAGGACGCAAAAGGGGTAGAATAGGGGCATGACAAAAGCCAGGAGGCTCATCGCCGGCACCGCGATCATCACCGCAGCAGCCGGCATTGCCGCCATCGCCATTGTGCTGCTCGTGGGGAACCGCTCCACGTACCCGCAGCGCATCTTCGCCAAGCAGGCTGCGGAGTTCCTGGCCCAGGGCTACGATCCCGTGCACGTCTTGCCAGCAGAACCGGTAGAGATCACGAGCGGCGGCACCTGGATCACCGTCACGGACGTGTTCGGGAGGATGAGGGCAAGCTCCGCGGTGGATCGCGGCATGCCCGTGAACCTGCACTCCTGCAGGCAGGACGGCGTGGATGCTAACTGCTTCTTCGTGCCCGAGGGGAGCGTCCCGAAGACCCTCACGATCATCACGAGCTCGGGGTCCCGGCAGGTCGTTGCCGTGGCCGGGTTCCGCGGCGCTGCTGAGGGCTACGTCTTTGCGGGCAGGCAGACGCAGCAGGCGGACACGCGGTGGATCGAGCACCTGCGCATCATCGTCTCGATTTGGCTCTCCGGACTCGCCCTGTTCCTCGTGGCGAATCGCCTCCTGAGCAGGCGCTAGGGTGGCTGGTAATATTGACTATTAACATATTTTATGTTAATACTTAGTGTTCCTTGATAAGCCTTTCAGTAGCCTGGAGTCCAGGGAACGTTTCGCGTTCGCTGGCTCCATATCTTCTTTGAAAAGGTGAATAAGAATGAAATATGACAACTTGGGAGTCATTAAGACTCCGAGCGGAGGATCGGCTTGGGTAATCGCGCTTGAGCCGGATGTGTTCGCGAAGATGGGGCAGTTCATTGCCGACGACGAGATGCACCACCGGAAGGACAAGACGAAGTGCGTGATCCCGACGTTCGACCGTTTGCAGTCCGTGCCGCTCATCCGTTCTCACCTGAGCGGGTACAAGACGGCTCTCGGCTGCGTACTCTCTCACTTCACGGGCTGGCACTTCATCTGGAAGAGACTGCTCCCACACATCCGACCGTACTACTACGCAAACTCCGAAGGGATGCGCCTGATTGCCCAGTACGGCGATCCTCACAAAGCCTTCGCAGCAATGCAGCAATAGGGTTCCGAATCTTTAACCGTGAGCCACCTCGATTTTGAGGTGGCTCATTTCAGTTCGCGCGTCGCCTCCACAATCGCAATTTCGAGCGGCACGGACTCGAGGGGAGAGGTGCGCAGCTCGCGGTACGCCTCCAGGAACGTGCGCGTCAGGTAGATGCCGCGCTCCGGGGTCAGGGAAGAGGAGAAGCCCTTCAGCGTCTCGAGCTCGTCAGCGGTGAGGGCGTCGCGGTACAGCTCGGCAACGGACGCGTCCGCCGTGATGGCGGTCGCGCGGCGGAGGTAGTGGACGAGCTGCTTGGCGAGGTCCGAGATGCTCGCGCCCGCCACCTCGCTCTCGTTGAGGATGGTGAGCGCCGCACCCGCGTCGTTTTTTGCAATGGCATCGGCGAGCGCGTGCACGCGCGTGGAGCTGACGCGCCCGAAGAGCTGCTCGAGGTGCGTGACCGTGATTGTCGCCCCGGCGCCGCGCGCCTGCTCGAGGAGGGACTCCGCGTCGCGGAAGCTCCCGCCCGAGGCTGCCGCAACGAGCTCGAGGGCGTCCTCGTCAATCTGGATGCCCTCAGCCTCTGCGATGCCCGCGAGCTTCGCGACCAGGTCAGCCTTGCCCGGGCGGCGGAACGAGAAGCGCTGCGTGCGCGAGGTTATGGTCGCGGGGAGCTTCTCGGCATCGGTGGTGGCCAGGATGATCACGCCGTGCGCGGGCGGCTCCTCGAGCGTCTTGAGGAGCGCGTTCCACGCCGGGGTCGTGAGCATGTGCGCCTCGTCGATGATGTACACCTTCTTCGGCCCCTGCGTGGGCACCGCGCGGATGCGCTCGCGCAGCTCGCGGATCTCGTCGATGCCTCGGTTGCTCGCCGCGTCAATCTCGACGACGTCGAGCAGTGCGCCGGAATCCACGGCGACGCAGCGGTCGCAGTCGTTGCAGGCCTCACCCTCCGCGGCGAACTTCGCGTCCTCCTCGCGCTTCCTGCAGACGAGGAGCTTGGCGAGGATGCGGGCTGTGGTGGTCTTGCCCGTGCCGCGGGGGCCGGAGAAGAGGTACGCGTGCCCTATGCGGCCGGAGGCGGCGGCGTTGCGGAGCGTCGCGGCGACCTGGTCCTGCCCGATGAGGTTGGCGAGCGTCTTCGGGCGGTGCGTGCGGTACAGGGATGCCATCAGCCGCATTATGGAGCCAGGCGGGGGATTCGCCAATGAGAAAGGGCCAGCTGCACGCAGCTGGCCCTCCTTTTGTTACTCGAACCGCTCGACCTCGATTATCGGGGTAGATTTCCAGTTCTGGGTCTTGCCCGCGCTGGGCACCAGGGAGACGACGCGCAGGGCTAGACCCTCCGCGAGCTCCCGCAGCTCAGGTTCGCACCGCAGGTACGGCGCGCCCTTCTCCTTCCCGCTGACCTCGATCCGTGCCTTCGGGACGTTCTCGCAGAGCGTTCCCTCGACGTTGAATATAAGGACCCGGAATGCCCCGGGCTCCTTCGGTTCCGACATTATGACGTAGCTCCTGCCGCTCTCCGTTTGCACGTTGAGCATGAAGCCTTTGGGGTTAGTGGCCATAAACCACCTCCATTCGTATGAATTTTTAGACGTTACATCTGGTTACTCTTGTACGTAGTTTTTGGACGCGCGTCAATGCAGCGCAAAGGTAGAACCCCCGGGAGACTCAGTGCATAATGTGCACATTGTGAAGCGACTCCTCACCTCCCCGTCTCTCCCAATCTACCTTGGGCTCGCCATCTTGGTCATCGGGGGGCTGACGCTGCTCGCCACGGCGCTCTGGCCGAACTGGGCGAGCGCGCTGCGCGACACGTGGACGGACCTCGTGGCGGGAGAGGCCGTGGCGGAGCGCAAAGACGACGCGCCCATCCTGCGCCCCGACCCCAAGATCACGGAGTCTGCGGTGAGCTCGTCCACCACGGCCGTCTCCGCGTCGCACGTGCTGTACACGCGGGATCGCCTGGTTGCCGAGAAGAAGGACTTCATCGAGGCGAACCTGACGGACATGAACATCAAGGTGTACCGCGGCGGCGAGGTGGCGCTCGACCTCCCCATCAAGGGAAAGGGAAAGGTGGGCTCCTGGTGGGAGACGCCGGTCGGGGTGTACAGCGTCTCGCTCAAGAAGGAGAACCACTTCTCGTCCTTCGGCCACGTGTACCAGCCGTGGAGCCTCGTGTTCCAGGGTAACTACTTCATCCACGGCTGGCCGTACTACCCGGACGGCACGCCGGTCTCCACGTCGTACTCCGGGGGCTGCATCCGCATGGAGGACCAGTACGCCAAGCAGGTGTACGATGCGGCTGAGGTGGGCATGCCGGTCCTCGTGTACAAGGAGCCAGTCGAGGTGGAGCCGCTGCCCGACTTCGCGGGAGACCCGCTGCTCGAGGGAGACTTCGTCATCGCGGACGTGACGAGCGGCACGCACGTCCGCTCGAGGAACGCGGACGCGGAGACGTCGTTCGGCCCGGCCCTGAACATGCTCACCGCCCTCACCGCCGTGGATTACGTGAACGTGGAGAGCAACCTGTCCGTGGGGCCGGCGGAAGGGTCCGCGCGCCTCGCGCCCATCTCGCGCGTGAGCGTGCTGGACCTCCTGCGCCTGCTCCTGTCCGAGGGAGACGTCGAGGCGGCGCGCACCATCGCCTCGTTCCGGGGAGAGGAGACGTTCGTGCGGTACATGAACGCGAAGGCGCGCTCGATCGGGATGGCGAACACGAAGATCGTGAACGTGGACGCCTCGAGCCCGGAGAACCGCACGACGCCCGCGGACGTCGCGCTCCTGGCGCGCTACCTCGCGGAGAACCGCGTCTTCGTCCTGGACCTCTCGCGCAACAGCCGCGGCAACCTGGCGTACGACCCGCCGATTTGGGGTGACCTCAAGCACAGCGAGAACCTCCTCGCGCTCCCGGGCTTCGTCGGCGGCGCGGCACCCGCGAAGGGGAGCGGCCTCCCCGCCGTTGCGGTCGTGACCATCGAGACCGCGGGCGGCAAGCGCCAGGTTGCCATCTCCATTGCCGGCGCCTCTGACCCCGAGGCGTCCCTCGCCGCGGCTGCGCAGTGGCTGCAGGTCCCGTGAAGAGGTACGAGGTAGAGCTCGCCGGTTTCTCGGGTCCGCTCGACGCGCTCCTCGAGCTCGTGGAGCGCAAGAAGCTGGAGCTCAACGAAGTTAACCTCACCGCGGTCACCGGAGACTTCATGCGGTACGTGGGGGAGCTCACGCGCGTGCCGGAGCCGCGCCCGGTCTCACTCGTGCAGACCATCGCCGACTTCCTGTCGGTCGCCACGCGCCTCCTGCTGCTCAAGTCGCGCGCCCTCCTGCCGAGTGACGAGGAGGCAACCGTCGACGTCGAGGACCCTGAGCTCCTCGCCGAGCAGCTGCGCACGTACCAGGCCGTGAAGCCCGCGCTCCTGGCGTTTCGCCGCGCGTACCTGAAGCGACAGCCCCTCGTGAGCCGCCCGTACCTCAAGGGCGTGCGCGCCGGCACGGACCGCGCGGTGTTCGCGCCGCCGCCGGGCCTCGAGGTCGGCGCGCTCCACGAGGCTGCCTCCCGCGTGCTGCAGCTGGCGACGCTCGTCGCGAAGGAGGTGGCCGAGGTGAGGCACAAAGTCATCTCGCTGCAGAAGGCCATCTCGGACGTCGTGCACCGCCTCGCCTCCGCCGGGTCGGCAAAGTTCTCCGAGCTCACGAGCGGCATCTCGCGCGCGGACTCCATCGTGATGTTCCTGGCGGCCCTGCACCTGGCGCGAGACCAGCGCGTCTCGCTCGTGCAGGAGGAACCCTTCTCGGATATAGTCCTGGAACATGGCAGCACCACGTAACCTCCAGGGCGCCATCGAGGCGATCCTCTTCGCCCACGGGGAGCCCCTGGTCTCCGACCGGCTCGCCGCGCTCACCGGCGCGAGCGTCGGGGAGGTGGAAGCTGCGCTCGCCGCGCTCGAGAGCAGCCTCGACGCGGACGAGTCCCGCGGGCTCGCCCTCCTGCGCCACGGCGCCTCCGCGCAGCTCGTCACGCACCCGCGCTTTGCGGACCAGATTGCGGAGCTGCTGCGTGGCGAGCTGTCCCAGGACCTCGGCCCCGCTTCCTTAGAGACGCTCGCGCTCGTCGCGTACTTCGGCCCCATCTCGCGAGCTAAGATTGACCACGTGCGCGGCGTCAGCTCCGCAGTGTCGCTGCGGACGCTCATGGTGCGCGGCATGGTGGAGCGCACGCGCGAGGGGAAGGGTGAGCACCGGTACCAGGTCACCGCCGAGTTCCTGCGCGACATGGGCATCACGGACCGTGAGGCTCTGCCCGACTTTGACGAGCTCGGCGCCCTCCTGACCCGCAGCCTCGCGGCGCGCGACGCGTCCGGGGAGAAGCAGGGGCAATGACGCACCGCCAGGCGGCGCTCTTTGGCGCGTTCGCCGCGGTCATCGCGTCAGTCGCGGTGGCGGGCACCGTCACCGTGGTGTCGCGCAGCGGGGGAGAACCCGGGGCGCAGCAGCCACCGGAGGTGCAGTCCCCGCCGGTGCAGCCGGACGGCGCGCCGCTCGAGCCGGCGACCACTACAGCCTCATCCTCTGCGCCGGCGGAGGTGAAGCCCGCGCCGATTCTCGCGCGCGCGTACGTCGTGGAGGACCTCGCGACGGGGGAGATCATGGCGAGCCGCGAGAGCCAGGTGCGCTGGCCCCTCGCGAGCATCACGAAAATCATGACGGCGAGCGTCGCGCTCGAGCGCATCCCGGTTGATGCCCCCGTCGTGATCGTGCCCGTGCCGGGCGGCAACCCGTCCTCTCCGGGCATTCCGGTCGGCGCGACGTTCGCCATGCGCGACGTGCTCGACGTGATGCTCGTCTCGTCGAGCAACGAGGCAGCTGAGAGCCTCGCCGCGCACGTCGGCCGCGAGGAGTTCATCGCCGCGATGAACGCGAGGGCGGTGGAGTGGGGGCTGACCAAGACGATCTTCCAGGACCCCTCGGGACTCTCGGCGGGAAACCAGAGCACGGCGCGCGAGGTGGCGGTGCTCGCCGCGAAAGTCCGCCAGGCGCACCCGGAGGTCTTCGCCGCCACGATGCGAGGATCCGTGAGCGTGAGTGCGGCGAGCAGCACGATGCCGTATACTGCGTACGCAACGCACCAGCTCATCCGGGACCCAGGATTTCTGGGAGGAAAGACCGGGTACACGGACGAAGCGCGGGGAAACCTGCTCTCGCTGTTCCGAATCGGCGGGCGTGACGTGGCGTTCGTGGTACTCGGCAGTGAGCAGCGATTCGCTGACACGCGGGGGCTCCGCGCGACACTCAGTACACCAAACCAGTGATTGAAGAAGGAATAAGAATCATTGCGCTCACCGCCCTCGCGTTCGTCGGGGCGCTGGTGGTCACGCCCATCTGGCTCCGCGTGCTCGAGAGCTGGGGCTTCGGCAAGAGCATCCGCACCACGGAGGAGACGCCGGTCTTCTCGCAGCTGCACCAGAAGAAGGCGGGCACGCTCAACGGCGGCGGCTTCATCATCTGGGGAACGGTCACGGCAATCGCGCTCGTGCTCTGGGGGCTCGGCGCGGCGCTCGGCGGGTTCTTCGAGCGCCTCAGCTTCGTGAGCCGCGCCGAGACGTACCTGCCGCTCGCGGCGCTCGTGCTCGCGGGCACGCTCGGCTTCCTCGATGACTGGTTCAACGCGCGCAAGAAGGGTGGCGCCAAGGGCGGGGGGCTGACGGTGAAGCACAAGATCGTCATATACACGGCGCTCGCGGCGCTCGGCGCGTGGTGGTTCTACGTCCGCCTCGGGTTCGACGTCATCCAGGTGCCGTTCTACGGCAGCTTCGAGATTGGCGTGTGGTACGTGCCGGTCTTCATGTTCATTCTCATCGCGTCCGCGTTCTCGGCCAACGAGACGGACGGCCTGGATGGCCTGCTCGGCGGCGTCTCGCTCTTCGCGTTCCTGGCGCTGACCGCCGTGGCCTTCGCGATCGGCCGCTACGACCTCGCCGTCTTCGGCGGCGCGGTCATCGGGGCGCTGCTCGCGTTCCTCTGGTACAACATCCACCCCGCGCGTTTCTTCATGGGGGACACGGGGTCCATGGCGCTCGGCATCACCATCGGCACCATCGCGATGCTCACGAACACGGCGCTCTTCCTCCCGTTCTTTGCGGCCATCCTCGTGATAGAGTCGCTGTCCGTCATCATCCAGGTCTTCTCGAAGAAGGTGTTCAAGCGGAAGGTGTTCCGCTCTGCCCCGATTCACCACCACTTCGAGGCGCTCGGCTGGCCCGAGAGCCAGGTGACGATGCGCTTCTGGATCATCGCGGCCATGGCTTCGGCGCTCGGCCTGCTGCTGTACTTCCTCGCGCGCTTCTTCTGATTCCATGCTCCGCACGCTAGCCGCGCTCGCGCGTCACGCCCGTCCCGGATCTGCGGGGAAGCGTGATCGCGCGCTCGTGCTCGTGCCGGGCGGTGCCACAGCGGACGCGTACTTCATCGATCACGTGCGCGACGCGCACCACGTCGCCATCTCGAGCCAGGTGTTCGGCGTGCCGTGGGCTGACCTCGCCGCGCCGCACCCCGCGGCGGTGCCGTACCTGCCACCCGTGGTCATCGCCACGCCGCCCCTCGATGCGGTGACGCTCGCGACGAGCATCACGCTGGAGCGCCCGCGCCCGGACACGCGCGTGCACGCGGGAGAGTTCCAGGAGGCGCTCAAGAAGCTGCAGGTGACGCTCTGGGCTGAGCACCGCGCGCGCATCGCCGAGAAGCTCGGCGTGGATCCCATCGATGCCGTGCTCGTGTCCTTCCGCGTGGACTCCGTGCGCGTGGAGGGGAGCGAGGTGCTCAACCCACACGAGCTCGTGGGCGGGCGCGTGGACATCGACGTCACCGTGCGCTTCGTCTCCCGGGACACCTTCGAGCGCGGGCGCGAAGCCGCGCCGGCGCCGTTCTTCGCCGATCCGGCGTGGGCGCTGGTTGCCGGCCACGACCCGGTGGCGGACAAGCTGCTCGTCGCCCAGGGGAGCCCGTCCGTGCTCATCGTGGCACCGCCGGAGGGCGCCCCGATGCGCGAGGTGACGCGCATGCCGCTCGGGTGGTCTCCGGCTGACGTGACGCGCGAGCTCGAGGTGCGCTGGGCGCTATCGGCTGAGGCAGCCGACGACGTCCTCGCGGGGTACGCAGCCGGTGCTGCGTACGGTGAGGTGGCTGCGGCTATTGAGGGCGTCGTGGCGGAGCCGCGCCGCGCGCTGGACCGAGAGCTCGCGAGCCTGAAGGTGCGCGACTCCATTGCCACCGTGACCGACGCGCACCTCCCGCCGTCCTCTGGCAGGGGGGCGATTGAGCTCGTCCGCGTGAAGCCGCACGAGCCGCTCCGATCCACCGGGCTGGCGCTCGAGAGCGCCGATGCCGACGCGCTCGTCCTGGCAGCGTTTTCCGAATTCTACTATAGTGAGCGCTACAGCAAGCTCAACGCGTGGCTCCGCCAGCGCATCGCATGGCTGGGCACTGCTGGGGCTATCTAGTACACCCAACACACATGGCGAAAAAACTTATTCTCACGCGCGACGACGGTCCGGACCGAGTTCTGGAAGCACTGGAAGCGTCGCGCGAGAGCGCGCTGACCGTCGTCGCGCCCCGCGGGTCGTCGCTCGCAGATCGCGAGGGCCTCGCGAAAATTGGCGAGGCTGCCGCGGAGCGCGGTATTGCCGTTGCCATCGAATCGGTGGACGAGGAGCTGCTCTCCCTGGCGCACGCCGCGCACCTGGAGACCGTGCACCCGTTCTTCCGCGCGGACCGGCGCCACCTCTCCCTGGATGGCATCGTGAAAAATGACGTGCAGCACCCGCGCGTCCCCGTGCACGCGGAGAAGGGAGCCCACGACACCCCGGTGAAGGTGAGTCCGGAGCAGTACGAGATGCACCAGCACCCGCTCCCGACCCCGGTCTCGTCGCGCCCCTCCGTTGAGGCAAAGCCCGCAGCCCGCGAGGGTAGCGGAGAGCCCGCGGGTGAGCACGGGGACGCGGGCTCCCGCCCCGCGCTCACGGAGGACCAGCCCAGGAAGGGCGGGCGCCGCGTCTCCAAGGTGCGCCTCGCCGTGACCGCGCTCGTCGCGGTGGCTCTGGTCGTCGGCGTGGGGGAGGGGTTCTTCCGCGGCGGCAGCGTCTCGGTGACGCTCGCCGAGACGCCGTGGGAGTACACGGCGACCGTCACGGCGGCGACGTCCGTGACGACGTCCACGGTGGGCACGATGTCCATCCCCGGCCAGCTCTTCCCGGAGCAGAATCGGAGCATCGCCCAGTCCTTCGCCGCCACCGGAGCCCCCGGTGCGGGGGAGGCGCCGGCTGCTTCCAAGCCGCGCGTCACGGTGTACAACGAGAGCCTCAGCGCCGAGACGTTCGTCGTGCGCACGCGTTTCCAGGGGAAGAGCGGCATCTTCCGCGCGGCGAGCGCCGTGGCCATTCCCGCGGCGAAGAGGGACGGCGACAAGCTGACCCCGGGCTCCGCGACCGTCGAGGTGACGCCGGAGAGTGCCGCGGTGCTCAGTGGTGCGAGCGACGGGGAGCGCCTCACCGTTCCGGGGCTCGCCGGCACGGACAAGGAGTCGCTCTTCTACGCGACGCTCTCGAAGCCCAAGGAGGAGTCAGCCGCCGCCGAGCCTTCCGTCCCGCCGTCCGAGCGCGTGGTGACCTCCGCGGACGAGGAGGGCGCGCGGACCAAGATTACCGAGATGCTCGCATCCAGCCACCGCGTGAAGGTCATCGCACAGGCGCCGGGCCTCACCGTCATCGACGGCGCGGTCACCGTGGAACCCACCCAGCTCACCGTGAACAAGGACGTGGACGAGCAGGGGAACTTCAACGTGGTGGGCCAGGCTAACGTCACCGCGCTCGCGTTCAGGGAGGAAGACCTCAAGGAGCTGCTCCTGCAGCAGGCGGCCACCCAAGCGGGCATCAGCTACCCCACGACGTTCCGCAGCATCGAGATTGGTTACGCCGACGTGGCGCCGCAGTTCGCGGACGGCCGCATGACCTTCACCGTGACCGCGAAGGCCGTGATCGTCGGCCAGATCACCGAGGAGAGCCTCCGGGCTGAGTCCGCGGGCAAGAGCCGGGGGGACGTGGCCACGTGGCTGAAGAACCAATCTGCAGTAAAAGAGGCCTCCGTGAGCGTCCGCCCGTTCTGGCGGTTCAAGCTCCCGGCGGAGGCGGGTGACGTGGGGGTCGAGATTCGCTAGGTATCTGTTGACGTATTTCCTGGGGCATCGTATATTCCAACCCGCTTACGCCTTATGAACAGAGCCAAAACCGCATGACCTCGCCCCTCTCCGTAGAAGGCATCGTCAGGGAAGCTCTGCCAGGCCTAAAGTTTCGGATTGAGGTCTCGGGGTTACCCCACCCCGTGATCGGGCACATTGCCGGCAGAATGAAAATAAACCGCATCCGCGTCCTCGCCGGGGACAGGGTGACGGTTGAGCTGGCACCAGACCGCAAGCTCGGACGCATCGTCCGGCGACTATAACCACCACACACCAATGAAGGTACGTAGTTCCATCAAGAAGATTTGCAATGCCTGCCAGGTGGTTAAGCGCAGTGGCAAGCTTTTTGTCATCTGCAAGAAGAACCCGAAGCACAAGCAGCGTCAGGGCTAACCCACTCTAAACACCTCACACACCAATGCGTCTCCTCGGAGTCAACATCCCGGATGAAAAGCGCGTGACCATCGCGCTCACTTACGTGTACGGCATCGGCCCGGTAACGGCCGCACGCATCGTCGAGAGCACGAAGATTGACCCGAAGAAGCGCGCGCGTGAGCTTTCCACGGACGACATCACGAAGATTCAGAACAGCCTCGAGTCCGTGCGCGTCGAGGGTGAGCTCCGCCAGTACGTCCGCTCCAACATTCAGCGCCTCAAGGATCTCGGCACGCACCGTGGCAGCCGCCACAGCCGCCGCCTCCCGACCCGCGGACAGCGCACGAAGACCAACTCGCGCACCGTCCGTGGCAACGTCAGGAAGACCGCCGGATCCGGTAAGCGCAAAGTAGCACTCAAGTAATGACTGAAGAGAAGAACACCACCGTGGTAGACGAGGGCGTCGAGGAGGCACAGGCAGCCCAGGTTCAGCGCGCCCCGAAGAAGGGTGGCGCCGCGCGTGTCTACGTGAACGCCTCCTACAACAACACCGTCGTGACCGTGACTGACCTCAAGGGCGGCGTGATTGCCTGGGCGACCGCCGGCTCCATGGGTTTCAATGGCCCCAAGAAGGCGACCCCGTTCGCCTCCTCCAAGGTGGTCGCGACCCTCACCGAGAAGCTCAAGCAGAAGAAGATCACGGACCTCGAGATCTTCGTGAAGGGTGTGGGCGGGGGACGTGATTCCGCGCTCCGCTCCTTCGTGGCCCAGGGCTTCAACGTCATCGGATTCAAGGACGTGACCCCGGTTCCGCACAACGGCCCGAAGGCCAAAAAGGTTCGCCGCGTGTAGTTGTGGCGCCACATTTCACCTGTTACTCTCCACTGCACTCATGATGGGACCCAAGCAAAAGAAGGAACGCGCCCTCGGCGAGTCGCTCCAGCTCAAGGCTGAGCGCTCCGTGGGACCCAAGTCCGCCCTGCACCGCCGCCCGACCAAGCCCGGCCAGCACGGAAACAGCCGCCGCCGCCGCAACGTCTCGGACTACGGCCTCCAGCTCATGGAGAAGCAGAAGGTGAAGCTCAGCTACCGCATCAGCGAGCAGAACCTCCGCGTCATCATCCGCGCAGCCTCCAAGGCGACCGGTGACGTGAGCCGCGCCGTCGTGGAGCTCCTCGAGCGCCGCCTGGATAACGTCGTGTTTCGCGCCGGTTTCGCGCCGGGCCGCTCCGTCTCGCACAAGCTCGTCCTCGACGGCCACATCGCGGTGAACGGCAAGCGCACCCGCTCCGTCGGCTTCCAGGTGAAGGTGGGTGACGTCATCAGCGTCTACCCGACCTCGAAGGACCGCGCGCCGTTCCGCGAGATCAAGCAGAACCTGGAGAAGTACGAGACCCCGTACTGGCTGCAGCTGAACCCTGCTACACTTTCTGCGCAGGTCACGAGCCTTCCGCGCGACGTGGAAGTCCCGTTCCAGATTCCGCTCCTCGTCGAGTCATTCTCCAAGTAGCATCTTTTATTACCACCATGGACATCTCACACATCAGCGATCACGTCACGCTCAAGACCCTCTCAGAGAAGGGCGCCGAGGGCAGCTTTGCCATCGAGGGCCTCGAGGCAGGGTACGGCCTCACCATTGGCACCGCGCTCCGCCGCGTGCTGCTCACCTCGCTGCCCGGCTCCGCCGTCACGCAGATCAAGGTAAAAAACGCCACCCACGAGTTCTCAACGCTGCCGGGTCTCAAGGAAGACCTCGTCGAGTTCTCGCTCAACTTCAAGAAGCTTCGCTTCAGCGTCCACGGCGACGAGCCGCAGGTAATCACGCTCCACAAGAAGGGGGAGGGTGAGGTCACCGGCAAGGACATCAAGCTCAACAGTCAGGTCGAGCTCGCGAACCCCGACATGGTGCTCGGCACCCTCACCACGAAGTCTGCGGACCTCACGGTGGAAATCACCGTTGAGCGCGGCATGGGCTACGTCCCGTCCGAGGCTCGCCAGATGGAGAAGCTCCCGATTGGCGCCATCGGCATCGACGCGATTTTCACCCCGGTCGTCTCCGTGAACGTCACGGTGGAGGACATGCGCGTCGGAAAGCGCACGGACTTCAACCGCGTCCTCCTGGACGTCGTCACCGACGGCACCGTGACCCCGTCCGCAGCGGTCGTGCACGCCGCAGCCGTGCTCCGCGACCACTTCGAGAAGATCCTAGCCAAATCTGAAATCTCCGAGTAACCTCTACCCCCATGCAGCATCGTCGAGTCGGCCGAAAGTTCCACCGCCTGAAAGGTCAGCGCGTGGCTTTCTTCCGTGGCTTGGCGAGCAACCTCATCAGGGCTGGCAGGATTGAGACCACCGAGACCCGCGCCAAGGCCATCCGCCCCATGGTGGAGCGCCTCGTGACCATTGCCCGCAGGGGAGACCTGGCGAGCCGTCGCATCGTGATCTCGCGCCTCGCAAACGCCGAGACGGCGCGCCGCCTCGTCGAAGACATCGCACCCCGCTACGAGGGTCGCCCGGGCGGGTACCTCCGCATCCAGAAGCTCATGGGAGCCAGGAAGCGTGACGGCGCACCCCGTGCAATCATCGAATTCGTATAACCATGGACTACAAGATTGATGCCAAAGGAAAGCGCCTCGGCCGTCTCGCGACGGAGGCTGCGATCATTCTCCAGGGCAAGCACAAGCCCGACTTCCAGCCGAACCGCGTCACCGAGGATCGCGTGATCATCGAGAACGCGGACAAGGTTGAGGTCGGCGGCAGCAAGGAGACGACGAAGGTCTACTACCGCCACACCGGCTACATGGGCCACCTCAAGGAGCGCACCTACGCGGAGCAGTTCGCGCGCAGCCCCGAGAAGGTCGTCCGCGAGGCCATCCGCCGCATGCTCCCCAAAAACTTCCTCAACGCACGTCGCATGAACCGCATCGTATTCACGAACAATGACTAAAGCAGCAGCAACCAGGTACGTAGAGGGCATCGGTCGCCGCAAGGAGTCCGTCGCACGCGTCCGCATCTCCGCGGGCAAGGGTGACGTCACCGTCAACGGCAAGAAGCTCGACGAGTACTTCTCGATCTCTCGCCTCCGCGACTACGTCACCGCCCCGATGCGCAAGCTCGGCATCGAGTCCATGTCGGTCTCGGCAAAGGTGGTCGGCGGTGGCATCAACGGCCAGGCAGAGGCAATCCGCCACGGCCTCGCCCGCGCCATCGTCTCCCAGGAGGAGGGCTACAAGGGGCAGATGCGCAGCCTCGGCTTCCTGACCCGCGACTCTCGCGCCGTGGAGCGCAAGAAGTACGGCCTCAAGAAGGCTCGCAAGTCTCCGCAGTGGAGCAAGCGCTAGGCGCAGCGCAAAAGGAGAACCCACCGGTGCTGCTCGCAGCATACTCGGTGGGTTTTTCCATTCTGCACGTAGCGCTGAACCTCACGGGCGCGTACATCCTGCACCCGTGGGTGGACATCCCGATGCACGTCGGGGGAGGCATCTGGGTGGCGTGGGCTGCGCTCGCCTTCGGGGAGCGCCTGGCTCCCGTCCGCACCCTGCCGGCGTGGCTCAAGGTGTGCGGGGTAATCGGCGCTGTGGCGCTCGTGGGCGTCCTCTGGGAGCTCTGGGAGGCCGTTGGGGACACGTATCTCATACTCTCCGGGGGAGTGCCGCTGGGAGACGTTCCCGGGGCTTTCGGGTTCGCGCCTTTCAACGCGCGCTGGGACACCCTGCTGGATCTCTTCAACGACCTCGTGGGAGGCGTCCTGGTAGCCGGAGCGTGGCTGTTGACGCGGGGCAGGGAAGCGCGTTAAGTGCCCCAAGGAGATTGGCGCGAAAGAAGCCCCGAGGTCATCAGATCCCGGGGCTTCTTTCTAGTCTGGGAACTCGTACGAGGAGACCTGCTGGTCCGCGTCGAGCACCCAGAGGATTCTCTCGCTAGCATCGAACGCCCACGCCTTGGGGAGCGGCATTCGGTACACGTGCTGCTCGCTCGCCTGGCCGTTCACGATGTCCACGAACAGGAGATCCTCTCCAATCTCGATGAAGAAGTGCTCGTCGTCCGGGTACCAGCGCACCTTGCCAAGCTGGGAGGGCTCGCCGGTGAACACGCCATCCAGGACGCCGTGCACGATGCCCTCCTTGAGGGGGATGACCTCGAGGTTGCCGTCGATGTGGGCGAGCACGGACGAGCCGTCCGGGTTCCAAGTTGCCCAGCCCGCGCGGTGTCCCACCTCGCGCGTGGCGCCACTTTGGGGAGCCACGAGCCAGAGGCTGCCGCTGGCATCCAGGATGCCCAGCTCTGAGCCGGATGCCTGGATGGAGACGATCTCTGCGGGGAGCGTGGTGAGGCGGGGAGCCTGCTGGCTGCCCCGGCCACGTACGGCGAGCACGTCGCCGTCCTCGCCCTCAGCCCAGACGTCGTAGGAGCCCGTGCGGACAACGTGCGCAATCTTGGAGCCGTCCGTGGAAGATGCCACCACGGTTCGCGCAGCGGTGGTGGCATCGTAGCCGGCGACGAGGGTCTGCTTCTCCTGAATGAGCACCGTGTCCTCCTGGAGCCCGATGAGCGTGCCCGGGGCTGCGACGGTGGTGGCCGAGGCGCTGCCGGGAACCTGGCTCCTGAGTATGGGCGTCCGCACGCCGCGGCGCACCTCGCTGCTGATCGTGATGATCCGGCCGCGGGAGGTGCCGACGTACTTGCCGAAGACGGAGCCGCCTTCGGCGTAGGCGGTGTCAGGGGCGGTCAGGACAACCTCGGAGAGGGAGTCGGGCGCATCGATGCCCGTGACGTCGGCGCCTGCCTCCTCAGACGGCGTAGCCTCCGAGGGGAAGAGGGTGAGCGACTTGCGCTCCGTGACGAGCGTCGCCCTGATGACGACGTCCGCGTCCCAGGTCTCGTACCCGGGGGCTTCGGCGTGGAGGCGGTACGTGCCCGGCACGAGGCTCCCGATGAGCGTTCCGCTCTGGAGCGGCCACCACGACCCCGTGTCGAGGCGCTGGTCGTCGAGGGTGATCGTCGCGTCGCGCGGGTACCCCCGGACGTAGAGGGCACCCACCTTGGTGACCTCCTGGGCCGAGACGTCCACGCGGTACCCCTGGGAGTACAGGACCATGCCCGTGCCACCGATGACGAAGCAGGGAATGAGAGACCAGAAAAGAATCCGGCGGGTGCGCAGCTGCATGGACACGATTCTAGCACGCGTGGTAGTTTGAGAAAGCCTCGCAGAGATTTCCGACTTCTTATTGAAGGGGAGAACAAATCGCTCCGACCCGTGGGTCGTACGCTGCGTTCACCCACCTGGCGCTCTGCCGGGTAATCTCTGCGAGGCAAAGGAGGGGCCACCGTACGGTGGCCCCTCCTTTTTGGTAAACCCAAACCAAATCAGTGTCGGGCTGCCGGGGATCGAACCCGGTCTACATGACCCCCAGCCATGTGTACTACCGGTATACTACAGCCCGTTTTGCAAAAGGGGGCCTAGCGGCCCGCTTTTGCGATGGTGCGGATGCACTTGGTGCAAGCCGTCAGTTTCATCCCCGCGAAGGAGGTCTTCTGGAGGTTCGGGTACTTGCGGGCCTGGGACACCGGGTTGTAGTGGCCGCGCAGGAGGCGCCGCTTACCGCGGATGATTGAGCCTTTGAGGCAGAGCATGCACTGGCGCATAGGAGTAGTAGTTAGGGGGTGAGAGCCCTGAAACGCGCCTGATTTAACTGAACCGTACAGAAATCTTGCGCGCCCGCTCGCGCACGAGCTTGGGCAGTCGTAGGGAGAGAATACCGTTGCGCGAGAAATTTGCAACCGCCGCCTCGGCGTCCACCTCCTGGGGGAGGACCACGCTCCGGGAGAACTTGCCCCAGTAGCACTCCTGGTACAGGTAGTCGTTCTGGGCCACCTTCGTGTCCGGCTTGCGCTCGCCCCGGATGGTCACCACGTCGTGGGCGATGTGGATCTCGATGTCCTCGGGCTTGGCGACGCCGGCGATGGGCGCGCGGATGATGATGTCCGTCGGGGTCTGGTAGACGTCGATGGCGAGCTGCCCGTCCGGGCCGTCATCGGCCTCTCCTTCCTCATCCACCTCCTCGGGTTCCTCGACGCGCGCCACCGGAATGCTCGCTACGGGTGCAGCTGCGCTCGCGCGGGCGAGCTCCGCGAAGAAGGAGGGCTCGCGGAAGTGGGGATCGTCCGGGTAGCCGGACTCTCCGAGGGTGTAGCGGTGGGGGGTGTCTGACACTGTGTTAGGTAGCGCGTGGCTTGGTGATTGCCTCCTCTTCGCTGCGCAGCTCTCTGAAGTCGAACAGGACTAGGAGGATGGCGCCGGTGAGAAACGCGAAGGTGTAAGTGGTGTTACCGAATGAAAGTATAAGAATGTTGAACGTGCCGTGCAACGCGGTAGCTGCGAGGAGGCCGATTGCGGCACCGTACCCGCGCTTCGCGCGGAGCAGGTAGCGCCCCCAGAAGTACCCGAGGGTGCCCGAGGCTACGCTGTGCACGAGCGTGGCGCCCACGAAGCGCAGGGTGATGACCTCGAACGCTCCGCCAATGGAGCCGCCCGCGATCATGGTGTACGCCACGGCGATGTTCTCCACGCTCGCGAAGCCCAGCGCCGCGATGATGGGGTACAGGATGGCGTCCACCGGCTCGTCGAAGGCTTTCGTGAAGCGGACGGCGACGTAGGCGGCGACGAACTTCATGAGCTCCTCGACGAACGCGAAGGCGTACGCGTAGTTGCTCGCGTTGAGGCCGACGTTGTCCCCGTAGACCTGCCCGCGCATGACCAGCTGCACGCCCAGCGCGGCGAACGCCGCGGCGGCTCCGGCAATGAACGTGCGGATGACGGCAGAGGCCGGCTCGGGGGTCGCGTCCTCGTGGCGGTAGAACCACAGCCAGGTGAGTCCCGGCAGGAGCCCGATGAGCAGGGAGAGAACTAGCATCAGTGGTCCCAGCGCCTGACCGCGAGCCAGCCGCCGTCGCGGACGTTCTGGTGCACGGCTTCGGTCACGTACGGCATGAACGGGTGCAGCATCGCCATGCAGGTCTCGAGGATCTCCTCGAGCACCGCGTACGCGGCTGCAGCTTCCGCAGCGTCCTCGCCGCGCAGCCTGGGCTTGGCCTCTTCCACGACCTTGTCCGCGAAGGTGTGCCACGCGTACTGGTACGCGCGCTCCGCCGCGAGGTGCAGCTCGAAGCGCTCGATGTGGCGAGCCACGTCAGCCTTCGCCTGGTGAGCCTCGGCAACGGTCGCCTGGTCTGCCTCGGTGAGGGAGACCTCGGCAGACTCGAAACCTTCGGGCTTTGCGGCGTGCACGAACCGCCCCAGGTTCCAGAGCTTCGTGGTGAAGTTGCGGTACCCGCGAATCTTGTCCTCCGAGATGCGCATGTCGCCGCCGGGGCCAACCCCGGCAATGAGTGACATGCGCACGGCGTCCGCACCGTACTTCTCGATCATCTCCACCGGGTCGATGCCGTTGTTCTTGGACTTGCTCATCTTCTGCCCCTTGGCATCTAGCACGAGCCCGTGCAGGTAGACGTTGCGGAAGGGGACCTCGCCGAGCGCGTACGTGCTCATGAGGATCATGCGCGCCACCCAGAAGAAGAGGATGTCGTACCCGGTCTCGAGGACGGACGTGGGGTGGTACGCGCGCAGGTCCTCCGTGTCCTCGGGCCAGCCGAGCGTGGAGAAGGTCCACATGCCGGACGAGAACCACGTGTCGAGCGTGTCCGGGTCTTGGATCCAGCCGTCTCCCTCGGGTTCCGAGCCGACGTGCGTCTCGCTCCCGCGGTACCAGGCGGGAATGCGGTGCCCGTACCAAATCTGGCGGCTGATGCACCAGTCCCGGAGGTTGTTGATCCAGTGGAAGTAGGTTTTCTCGAAGCGCTCCGGCGTGATGGTCACGAGCTTGCTCTCCACCACGTGCTTCATGAGCGCGGCGAGGGTGGTCTCGGTGCCGGCGGGGATGCCGTCTATGGAGCTGCGCATGAGCTTGAACGGCTCGTGCACGGCGACGAACCACTGCTCCTTAATCTGCGGCTCAATCTTGCCGCCGCCCCTGCTGTTGATGGCGGTTCGGTGCACGTAGTCCTCGTCCGTGCGGGTGACGAGGCCCTTCTTGCGGAGGCGCTTCACCACGGCCTCGCGAGCTGCCGCGATCTTCATGCCCTCGAACTCGCCGGCAATGGGGAGCATCTTGCCGAACTCGTCGATGACCTGCTCCTTGTCCAGGTGGTGCCGCTCCGCAATCTCGAAGTCCGTGGCGTCGTGCCACGGCGTGATGGTCATGGCGCCCGTGCCGAACTCCATGTCGATGACGTCGTCCTTGATGAGCGTCGCGGTCACCGGGCCGTTGATCCACTCGAGGTCGAAGGTCTGCCCGTGCTGGTACTGCGCGTAGCGGGGATCGTCGGGGTGCACCACCACGTACTTGTCGCCGAACTTGGTCTCGGGGCGCGCGGTGGCAATCTCGAAGGGGCCGTACTGGAAGTAGTACAGGGGCGCCTTCTCCTCTCTCCAGTCCACCTCCTCGTCGCTCACGGTGGTCTGCAGCTTCGGGTCCCAGTTCACGATGCGGCTGCCGCGGTAGATGAGGCCGTCCCGGTGCATGCGCGTGAACATCTCCACCACCGCGGCGTTGCGCTTGGCGTCCAGGGTGTACGCCTCGCGGGTCCAGTCCACGGACGCGCCCATGCGGCGCACCTGCGAGGCGATCGTGTCGTGGCTCTCCTGTGCGAACTTCTCGACGCGCTCGAGGAACACCTCGCGCCCGAGGTCGTGGCGGCTCTGCCCGGTTTCCTTCTGCAGCTCCTTCTCCACCTTCTCCTGGGTTGCGATTGCCGCGTGGTCCGTGCCCGGAATCCAGAGGGTGCGATCCCCGCGCATGCGGTGGTACCGCGCGAGGATGTCCTCAATGGCGAGCATGGAGGCGTGCCCGAGGTGCAGCGTGCCGGTCACGTTCGGCGGGGGGAGAACCATGGAGAACGTGCGGCTCTCCTTGCTCGAGAGACCCATGGCGATGTTGCGCTCCGGGGTGAAGCAGCCGGAATCTTCCCACGCCTGGTAGAGCTTGGGTTCCTCGCTCGCGTGGTCGAACCGGGGTTCCATTGGGGAGAAGTATACGTGGGTTGGTGCGAGACCCGCCAGGAACGGAGACCTTGCATATTTCTGTAAATGTGCTGTTATATGGACAGCTTTGCTATCCTAATTTCAAAAGAGAGGTACGTTATGCAGGAAAGAGAAACGGCGATACTGAACCTCGCCATTACGTCTGTGTTGTGTCTGAACCTCGAGCACGTCACGTTGCTCGCGGGAGAGGAGTTTGGTGCCAGCCCCCCGGACGAGGTGGCGGCGCAGGCGGTGCGCGACTGCACCGAGCTGTTCAACGGGCTGCTCACGCAGCACGGCGGGCTGACCATCGAGGACGACTTCGTCAGCAAGCTCGTGCCGGCAGCCTGGGAGCAGATAATGAAGCAGAGAGAGCAGCGGCTGCGCGTCATGCGCAGGCAGCCGTTCTCGCCCCTGTCCCCAGACTAGGTCACAAAAAAGGCAGTGCCACCCATTGGGTGGCACTTGCTACATCGGGACCCTCCCGCGCGCCTCGAGGGGCAGGGGATCCGCGCCGCGCAGCAGCGCCATGTGCGCCGCCGCGCCGATCATGGCGGCGTTGTCCGTGTTGTACGGCATCGGCGGCATGGCGAACGCGAGGCTCCGCTCTGCCGATCCACGTGCGAGCCGGGAGCGCAGCGCCGAGTTCGCGGCCACGCCGCCGGCGAGCAGCACGCTCGCCGCGCCGCACTCGTCCGCGGCGCGGAAGAGCTTCGTCTCGAGCACCGAGATGGCCGCCTCCTGGAAAGATGCCGCGACGTCAGCCCGGTTTGCACCCGGGTTGTCGCGCAGGTGGTACAGCACCGCGGTCTTGAGACCCGAGAAGCTGAAGTCGTAGTTCTTCTCGTGCGCCATGGGGCGGGGGAGTGCAATGGCGCGCGGGTCGCCGCTCTCCGCGAGCTTCTGAATCTCCGGTCCACCCGGGTACGGGAGGTCGAGGAGTCGCGCGACCTTGTCGTACGCCTCGCCGACCGCATCGTCGCGCGTCTCGCCGAGCTTCTTCCACGAGTGCAGCGACTCCATCTCGAGGAGCATGGTGTGCCCGCCGGACACGATGAGCGCGATGGCGGGGAAGGTGAGCGTCTCGCTCGGGGCTTTTGCTCCCGGCTCGAGTTCGAGCAGCGTGCTGTACAGGTGCCCCTGCATGTGGTGCGTGCCCAGCAGCGGCTTGCCGTGCCTCTCGGCGAGCTCCTGCGCGAAGGTGATGCCGGTCCAGAGCGCGGGCTCGAGGCCGGGGCACACGGTGACCGCGATGGCGTCCACCCTCTCCCAGAAGGCGGGCTCTCCTCCGGTAACCTCATCGAGCAGGAGGGGGAGCGCGCGGATGTGCTCGCGCTTGGCGATGCTCGGCACGACGCCGCCGAACTCGCGGTGCGCGGCAATCTGCGAGACGAGCGCGTTGCGGTGCACGACGAACCTCGGCGCCTCGGCCGTTCCGGTCTGCTCCACCAGGGCGATTCCCGTCTCGTCGCAGCTGGTCTCTACGGCTAGTACGTTTCTGATCACGAGGGGAGTATGCACCGGGTTGCTCCTTATATAAAGGAGTTGCAGATTGCGCGCTCCTTGCAATACTGTCCGTGCGCTACACGGCCCTATCGTCTAGCCCGGTCAGGACGTCGCCCTTTCACGGCGAAAACACGGGTTCGAATCCCGTTGGGGCTACAAGCAAAGCAAGAAGGGTTGATAGAATATTGAGGTATGTTTTTCGTGCCGTTCCAGTTTGGTTATCTCTTCCTCACGTTGCCCTTCCTATTGGTATGGCTTCTTCTCTTCATCTGGGGAAGTGAAACGCGTCGAGAGCAGCTCCTCATGAGTATCCTGCTTGTGCCTCTCGGCCCTCTCAGTGAACTACTCTATTTTAGAGACTATTGGCTCCCTGAAAGTATCTTACCGATTCACCTTGGCACTTTTCCGCTGATGATTGAGGACGTACTTTTCGCCTTCGCAATAGGTGGGATAGGAAGTGTCATCTATGAAGTCCTTTTGAGAAAACACCTGACAAAGACGGGGCCTGCAATGCCGTACCACATCCGTCCGCTTGTAGTTGCGGGCTTAGGAGTTACGGCCATGTTCTTACTGCTGAGCATCGGCCTGAATTCCATCTACGCCTCATCCCTTGGTTTTGTAGTCGTGGCCCTCCTTATTTTGGCTCAACGGAGAGACCTACTCGGTGACGCCGTTGGGAGCGGGATAGGTGTCATGCTGGTTATGTTCTTGAGTTATTTTCTCATATTCAATCTTGCATCGAATACCGAGGAGATATTCAAGCAAGGCTGGATCATCTACGGAACTGCACTTGATGTGCGACTCTGGGGCATCCCTGTGACAGAAATGGTGTGGGGGTTCACCTGGGGTCTGGTTGCGGGGCCTTTATATGAATTTCTAAAAAGGATGCGGCTTGCTGGATAGTTCCATTCCCACAAAGGAGTAGGGAGGCAGAGATTCATTCACGCATTTATTAAGGCTTCTTCTTGCGTAGTGGTTTCAGTCCCGAACTTATTCCACTGATACAGCTCCACTACCAATTGGTTCCAATTCCGTCCCACGAGGGCTACAAGCAGGTGAGTCGCCAAACTGCCCGGCGGGGTGGCCTCTTTTGGCGTCGTTGACCTATACCCCCAGGGGGTATATTCTGGGTGCATGCAAGCGACAAACCAGAAGATGCTCCGCAGGCTCAAGATCATCGAGGGCCAGGTGCGGGGACTGCAGGACATGGTGGAGAAGGGCGCG
>JALHNY010000003.1 GCA_022843285.1 Minisyncoccota bacterium | reverse complement strand
CCGCAGTCCCCCCGCCCACCGCTGAGGTATCGGTGCGGACGCTGGCATCTGACCTTGCCGCCATCCGCGCTTCCGGTGGTGCCGTGCTCTCACCAGCTGGCACGTCGCAGCCCGTATCTCACGCCGAAGCGCACCCCATTACCGGAGCCAACTCTCACCTGCTCAGCAGCCTGCTGGGTTGGCTCGCCGTGCTGCTAGCCCTCATTGCCGTCGCAGCCGGCGCCTACATTGGGTACAGCTACCTCACGGCTCAAGAGGCAGCTACGCCGTCTTCACAGACCACCACGCCACCCCCCAGTGCCTCCCCGCCGGCTGGGGGCACCGGGCTCGCGTCGCTGCCAAAGACCGTTCCCCAGCACACCTCCCTGCTCTCCCGCCGTCCCGATCATACCGGGACGTTTCCTCTCGAGGCACCGGCCGGGACCCTCAAGACACACATTCAGCTCATTCGCGAAGCCCTGGAGCGCATCCCCGCTTCGGCGCGCACCGCGGAGCTCACCCCCACGGATGCTGCGGGAGCACCCCTCTCCTTCCCGGGCTTCGCATCCCTGGTCGGGGCCAGTGACCTAATTCCCCCCGACGCGTACCGCACCACCCTCCGAGAAGACTTCACTATGCTCCTCGTACGCGGGCAGGGCGTCTTTTCAGTGGCGTACATTCTGGAGCTGCAGCCCGACACCGCCTGGCTCTACGCAGAACCAGGTGTCCGCAACCTGGAAGCAGTTTCGAGCCTGCCCAACATCTTCCTCCAGAATCCCGGCCCGCGGCTGTCTCCTTTCACCGACGATACGGTAGCAGAGCAAAACGTGAGAACGGCCACCTTCACCAACGCGAGTACGACGCTCACGTACGGCTTCTTCAAAAACCGGCTCGTCATCTCGACGAGCCGGCAGGCGCTGGACCAGAGCCTACTCTTCCTCTGCTTCGAACTCGGCAGCTGCTGATCCACCCTGGCTAATCTTTGCCAGAACCGCGTCCTTGAGCTCAGCGAGCATCTCGGGGTTTTCACGCAGCTTGAGGCGCACCGCATCGAAGCCGGTGCCGAGCTTCGCGCCGCCCATCGAGTAGCTGGCGCCTGACTTGGTCGCGACGCCAGTCTTGAGCGCCGTGTTGAGCACGTCCGCCTCGTAGCTGATGCCGGTGCCGTCGAACATGAGGTCAAACTCACCGACGCGGAACGGCGGGGCGACTTTGTTTTTCACAACCTTGACCTTCACGCGGCTCCCGATGACCTCGTCTCCCTTCTTGATCTGAGCCGTGCGGCGCACGTCGATGCGCACCGAGGAGTAGAACTTGAGAGCCTTGCCTCCCGGCGTCGTCTCGGGGTTGCCGAACATGATGCCAATCTGCATGCGGATCTGGTTGATGAAAATGATGAGCGTCTCCGTGCGCGCTGCGAGCGCGGTCAGTTTACGGAGCGCCTGGCTCATCATGCGCGCCTGAAGACCAATGAACTGCGCTCCCATCTCACCCTCGATTTCTGCTTTCGGGGTGAGCGCAGCAACGGAGTCGACCACCACCACCGAGATCATGCCCGAGCGGACGAGCGTCTCGAGGATGTTCAGCGCTTCCTCGCCGCTGTCTGGCTGCGAGATGAGCAGCGAGTTAATGTCCACGCCCAGGTTCTTCGCGTACTCCGGATCGAGCGCGTGCTCCGCATCAATGTACGCGGCGCGCTTGCCCATTTTTTGGGCGGCGGCGACCACCGTGAGGGCGAGCGTCGATTTGCCACCCGACTCAGGACCGTACACCTCGACGATGCGGCCGCGCGGCAGGCCGCCTACGCCGAGCGCGACGTTCAGGGAAAACGATCCCGTGGGGATTGCGTCCACGTCTACTTTCCGGGCTTCGCCCAGGGTCATGATGGCTCCGTCTCCGAACTTGTCCCGGAGGCCTTCTACTAGGCTCGCGAGCTCATCCTGCTCTCCTGCTGATTGCTTCTTCGTTACCTTGGGGGCTTTCTTTGCTGGCATTGCCCCATTGTACTACAGAACCCTCAAAGTTTGTATAGGGTGTATATAAATTTTCGTAAAACTACGCCTGGACCGAGATTTGCTCGAGGTTAAAGGGCTTCACGATCTCGTAGAAATCCTCCCTTTCCAGTGTCTCACGCTCCAGGAGGGCGCTCGCCACCGCATCCAGGGCAGCCTTGTTCACCTTCAGCACCTGCTCCGCGGCCTCCCTCGCCGCCGCGAGGAGGCGAGCCACCTCAGCGTCAATGCGGCTCGCCACCGCTTCCGAGTAGTCACGCTCGTGCGCGAGGTCGCGACCCAGGAAGACCATCTCCTGGGTCTGCCCGAAGGTGCCGACCCCCAGGTCGCTCATGCCGTAGCGGGTCACCATTTTGCGGGCGACAGCCGTCGCCTCCTTGAGGTCGCTCGAAGCTCCCGTGGTGACGTCACCGAACACCGCTTTCTCGGACAGGAACCCGCCGAGCATCGTCGCCATCTCGGCGAGGAACTGCTTGCGGCTCTTGTACGAGCGATCTTCCTCCGGCACCTTCATGGTGTACCCGCCAGCCATGCCGCGACTGACAATTGAAACCTTGTGAACTGGATCGGACCCCTCGATGCTCGCGGCAACAATCGCGTGGCCGCCCTCGTGGTAGGCCGTGATCTTGCGGTCCTGGTCGGTCATGACGCGGCTCCTTCGCTCCGGACCGAGCACCACCTTTTCGACAGCCTCGAGCAGCTGCAGCTGGTTGATCTTCTTCTGGTTCGCGCGTGCCGCGAGAATGGCTGCCTCGTTCATGACGTTCGCGAGGTCTGCACCCGAGAAACCCGGCGTGCGACTCGCGAGCACGTCGAGGTTCACCGCCTTATCGAGCGGCTTGTTCTTGGCGTGAATGTCTAGGATGGCGCGGCGGTCCTTGCGGTCTGGCATGTCCAGCATGACGCGCCGGTCGAAGCGGCCGGGTCGCAGCAGCGCTGGGTCGAGCACGTCCGGGCGGTTCGTCGCGGCAAGCACGATAACGTTCGTGTCGTTATCAAAGCCATCCAGCTCGACCAGGATCTGGTTGAGCGTCTGCTCGCGCTCATCGTTGCCACCGCCCAAGCCGGCACCGCGCTGGCGCCCCACCGCGTCGATTTCATCAATGAACATGATGGCGGGAGCAGCCTTGCGTGCCGTCAGGAACGCGTCTCGGATGCGAGAGGCTCCCACGCCCACGAACATCTCCACGAACTCGCTGGCGGACACGTGGAAGAAGGGCACCTTGCTCTCTCCCGCTACCGCGCGCGCCAGGAGCGTCTTGCCCGTTCCCGGGTGCCCCGCGAGTAGGACGCCACGTGGAATCTTCGCTCCCAACGCCTGGAACTTCTTGGGGTTGCGCAGGAAGTCCACGACCTCCGTGAGCTCAGCCTTCGCCTCCTCGAGGCCCGCGACGTCGGCGAAGCGGATGCGCTCCTGGCCGCTGCTGCGCTTCACGGTGCTCCTGCCGAATGACATCGCCTGGTTAGCGGTGCCACGTGCCTGGCGGAACATGAACCACAGCAGCAAGCCGATGGCGAGCAGCGGCACGAGGGTCGGGATCAGAACGGACATGGCTACCTGCCACCCGGACGGGTTCACCACGTCAATCTGCACGTTTCGCAGGTCCTCCGCACCAGCGCCGAAGTTGGTGAGAGACTCCGTCAGGCTCGCCTCCCTCTCCTTGCGCGCGACAGCCTTCTTGCCCTCCCTGAGGTCCAGCGCGAGCTCGTTCTCACGTACGGTGATTTTCTCCACCTCGCCAGCGGCGAGCTTCTGGGCCACCTGGTTGAGCGTCAGGTTCTCTGGCTCCGCTGCCTTCTCTCCCAGGAGAGAGAAGAGGCCCACGGCGACGAAGAGCACCAGTGTGCCCCAGACGATGTTCTTAAAAAGCGCGGATCTGAAAAATGGCATGTGCACCAAGGTTATCAGCCCTGGGATTGCTGATGCAACGCGCCCCTTGCGGGGCGCGCAGCACCTGACGTACCCAGGTTTACGCCTTGTTCTCCTCCGCCTGCATCAGCTCCGTGGCGCTGGCCTTGAAGCGGGACACCTCGTCCTCTACGAGGCTCTCAAAATTCTGAACGTGCTCCTGCAGGTAGCCCATGAGCGCTTCCGGATCTTCGGGGTGCTCTCCCAAGAACGCGTCGAGCTTGTCCTGCTCCTCATCGGACATGGACTCAATGGCGCGGATGAGCACTCCCTGAAAGATGACGCCGCCGATGCGGCTGTACAGCTCGACCTGCTCTTCCTCGGGAAGGTTGTCGAGGCCGAGCGCGACCATCAGGTCTTTCTGGTTCTGGTTCATGTGGCTAAGAGTAAAGGGTAACGGGTGGGTGGGCTAGGGCTGCGGGGGGATGTCCGGCTTTGGGGTGAGCACCTTCGGCATGTTCACCGGCTGCTGGTTCGGCGAGTACGTGCGCGGCATGTTCACGGGTTGCTGGTTCGGCGAGTACGTGCGCGGCATGTTCACCGGCTGACGGGTGACGGTGTTGCCCGTCTGCTGCGTGGTTGAAGCCGGGCTCTCCTGAGGCTCCACCACGTCGAGCTTCGCGCTGCCTCGCACCGTGAGGCGCTCACGGACGAAGTCACGGACTGGCTTGGATAGATCCTGCTGAGTCGGCACGAACCCAGACTTCTCATCAAACATCGCCGAGTGCAGGCGGCGGTACCCGCGCGTGTACTCGAGCGTCTGCCCCGTCTGCGGGTTCACCAACCCGACTCGCTGGCTGTACGGCGTGTTCGGATCGATGCCCTGGAGGAATGCGCTCACCGGCGCCGTGCCGAGCCCGTTGGGCTGGTCCAGGTCGATGCTCTCCTGGGTCTCAAACTGGTTGTACAGCACCTCGCTCGGATTCGCGGTGATTTGCTCTGTCACCTTCACGGGCTGCTGCACCTCCACCACCTGCGTCGCGTTGATCGTCGCCGGCTGGTTCTCGATGGCCGCTGCCTGCGTGACCTGGGTGCTACCCTGCACCTCACTTACCGGCGTACTCGTGCGAGTTGGCTGCTCGGCGACCGCCTTGGGCGTGGTGCGGTTGACCTGCTCACTCACCCGCGGGCGCTCTGCTGGCTCCAGCTGCTGTGAAACTCGCGGGCGCATTTCGTACGTTGCCCCATCCGTCACCTGCACCTTGCCATCCGGCGTCCAGAGGACGCGGGCGCCCACGTTCTTGATGCCCATGTTCTGGAGGTTGCTAGCGGTGATTGCGCGCGCCGTGATGCGATCGAGCACGCGCAGCGACGCCGGGCTGTCCGGGTTCGCCTTGAGCTCGGCGAGCTCTTCCGGCTTGATGCCGAGCTGCTGAGCGGTGGCTTCGGGTTTCTTGGCGTACTCAGAAACCTGCGACTTCACGGCGCTCCAGATGCTGTTGCTCTCCTTGGTAATCTCGAAACCCTCGGCCTTGAGCTTTTCCGCGCTGGCCGGCTGCTCCACCTGCTTGGGCGCGCCGTTTTGGGTCTCAACCTGGACCTTCGGCTTCTCCAAAACCTCGGGCGTCGGTGAGGCTGTGGGACTTGCCGTCGGCGAGGCCTCCGGGGATGCCGTCGGGCTCGGCGTCGGCTTCACCGTCTCAGCGACCGTGGGGCTAGCCTGGGGTAGCGGATTTTGGTTCGACGCGACGTTGGCATTCACGGGCTTCTGTAGGGTCTCGCTGGATCCGCTCCCGCCAAAGGCGAAGCTGCCACTGGCGGAGAGCCAGCCTGCCGTTGCCACCGTGCCGAGCACCGTCGCTAGGTTCTTGCGACGAGCGATGCGCGCCTCGATGGCCTTCTGGTTCGCGTACTCACGGATTGCAATCTCGTGCGCCTCGAGCGCATCCAGGCCACGGTGGTTCGGCTCGACGACCTCGTTCCACTGCTGGTTATCCGAGAACCGCGCGGCCTGCTCGCTCGCACTCTGCACCTGCTTGGCTGCGCGCTTCTCGTACAGGCGACCCAATCCCTTGCCCGCCAGAACGGACACGCCGGCACGTGCGAACCTCGAGCCCCAGATGCTGCCCACGGTGAGCGCGGCTGTGCCGAGCGTCGGCACGGAGGCAAACATGAGGATGGGCGCCACCACCGCGGTACCCGCGGTGGCTGAAATGCCGAGGCGCGCCCACGTCGGGAGCTTCGCGTACCTCGCCCCCACTTTCTTGATCGGCTCACGCACCTTGCCCATGACGCCATCGAACACGCGGTGCATGAGTTTCGAGGTAGCACCCCGCTCCGCGACTTTCTTGGCGTGCTCGTCGCGGAGGCGCTGCTCGCGGATCGCGTTCTGAGCCTCAAACTCGCCCACGACCACCTTTTCGAAGACCTCTCTCTTGCGACGCGCGAGCTCCTCGAGGGTGCGATCCGTGTTCAGCGACGGGTCTACCTCTCCCTGCGCCGCGCGAACGGCCTCGATGCGTGCGCGGACGTCCTTGTCGTACGCACGCTTCGCGTCCACGGCTGCAATGAGCTTCTTCGCCGTCTCCGAGTTGATGTCGAGGTTGCGGAGCACGGAGCTTCCCAGGCTCATGATGTTCCAGTCTCCCACCTCGCCCGCGAGGCGCGAAACGACGTCGCTCGTGGGATCAACGAGGCCAAGCGCCTCCTGCTTGTTGAGCTCTGCCACCGCTTTGTCCACCAGCTCGCGGCTCAGCGTCACGTGGTTGCTCTCGAAGCTGCTCTTCAAGATGGCGTTGAGGCCACGCTTCACGGCTCCGCCCCACGTCCCCCTCACCTCCTGCTTCTCTCCATCTGCGACCTCGCCCTTTCCCCTCATCCACTGCACGAGGTCTTCGAGCGCGGTGACGTGGTCGAGGCGGGTCGCGGCGAGCTTCTGCTCCGGGGTGAGCACCGGATCTGCGTCTGGAGCCGCTGCATCCGGTGCGAGCGGCGCTGCCGGGGTAGCCTCTGGCCCGATGGGGTCAGCCACGCCCGCCTCCTCTGGAGATGGCTGCGCCGCGGGCACGCCGAACTCGCCGAGAGCCTCGAGCGCTTCGAGCAGGGCTGCGCTATCCGCGTTGACGTCATTGAGCTGGTTGATGCGCCGGTCCATGCCCGCCTTGCGATCTGCGAGCACCTTCTTGCGATCTGGATCGGCGGTCGCCATCTCGGCATCAATTTTCAGCTTCTCTTCCTCGAGAGCTTCAATCTCCTCGCCGCTCCGCTGCATGCCCTTTTCCGCGCTCGCGCGAAGTTCCTGGAGGTTGGCACCCGCAAATGGCCTGCCCGTCTGGCGCTCCACCTCAGTCCGCGCCGCATCAATGGCCATGCTCCCCGGCGAAGTGGGACCGGTTTCCACGGGCGCATCTTCTACCCCAACAGTCTGAGCTCTCTCGGTCACGTCTAGCGCCCACAGGAGCTCCCGCTGCTCGGCGATGTCGCCGTCAGTCTTGCTGATGGCTGCCATCATTTCCTTTGCCGCCTCTCCCAACTTTGCAGCTTCCTCCGGCGTCACGCCCGCCATCTGCCGCTCAACATCCTCTTTGGCGTTGTTGAACGCGATCTTCCTCTTCTCCAGCTCCGCGATGACCACGTTGGCGTTACTGCGGAGCGGCTCAACCTGCGGCGGAATGCCCTTGAGCTGCTTGTGGATGATTGCCGCAGCCCGCACCGCCTCGTCTACGGGAACTTTTGGCTCCGTGACCGGCAGGGCTTCGAGCGGCATCGGGATCGGCTTCACCTCTGCAGACGTATCTTCCTCAAACCCCACGGGCACTGCGGTGGCGGGCAGCTCTGCGGAAACTTTCTCCAGCGCCGCGGCTACCTCCTCGCGGCGGGCGCTGATCTCGTTGCTCTTCTGCAGCACGCTCTCCTTCACATCCATCCTGTCTTCGTCCGCAGCCTCGTTCACGGCAACCAGACCCTCCTCGAGGGTCTTGCTCTGCAGAGCAGAGAGCGCACTTTCCGCATCAAACTTGCTCATGCCCGGGACATCGCCCTCCATGACAATTTGCCCGAGCTCCGCCTCCTTGCCCTTCAGGTCCTGACTGAGGCGGTCATACACGCGGTCTGACATGCTGTTCTCCTGCCCGAAGTCATCCTCGCGCGTCACCATCGCGATGTCCTCGCGCATCGAGTGGATTTCCGCCTGGAGATCATCCGCCGCTTTCTGCCGCGCCTCTTCAATCTGTGCCTTCGTGCTTTCCGTGATTGCCGCTACCTGCTGCTCGGCACCCGCGACCGCTTCCGGATCGCCCTCCGCCACCTCAGCTGCAGACTGCTTGAAATCCTCGGAGACGGCGTCCGCCTCGCGCGCGCTGCTCTCTACCCTCGTGGCAATCTGACTCTCAGCGCCGCCTTCCGCCTTTTCAGGTGATGCGGGGACGGGGACGGTCTCTGTGGAACCTACCTTCTCGAGATCTTCGTTTGGTGTGGGCATGTTTTACTGGGCAGTGGGAAACGCCTTGCGCAGGTCCTCGAGCTTTTTGGAGCGCAGGTCCTCGAGCATCTTCTCGAGAGCGGCGCGGTGGCTGAGCTTGATCTGCGCGAGGCGCGCATCAAGCTCAGCGAGAATCTCATCTACACGCTGCTGGTTGAGAACTGCCGGCATGCGTGCAGTATACCACTAGAAAACGAGCCGGATGCCCGAGTACACCACGGCGCTCATGAGCACCATGCCCACCAGCCACGCCAGAGCAGAAATGAGCGAGAGGCGCACGTAGCGCTGCAGGGGGACCTGGTGCCACCCGAGCAAAAAGAGAATCGGGATGGTGGGCGTCGTCAGGAGCTTCGACGTGATGAGCACGTACACGCTGCCCGTCTCAAAGAAGCGCGCGATGCGCTCGTGCAGGGGGAGCTTCTTCTGCACCCACGCGCCGAAGCGCGTGCCCACCGAGAGCCGTCCGAGCGTGTACCACGTCGCATCACCGAAGAGCTGCCCGGCCAGGGCGGCAAGAATCGCCAGGATCACGCCTCCCGGCCCGAACGCTCCGCCGAGCGCCAGCAAGATGGCTGGCAGCGCGATGAGGTTGCCAAAAACCGCCGTCCCGAAGGCGATGAGCACGTAAGCGATTGAGGGCGCGGCTTCTCCAGCCAGCTGCACCTGCGCGAGGACACTCGCTGCGTAAGCTTCCACGGAGGTCTTTATAACACGGAAATGGCACTTTGTCACTAACGAGGACCCGTGCTACAGTACCGCGGCGTGGTGTCCGTAGCTCAATTGGTTAGAGCTCCAGATTGTGGATCTGGCGGTTGCCGGTTCAAGTCCGGTCGGACACCCAAGTTAGAGAAGGGGGAGTGCAGACGCGCTCCCCCTTCTCTCGGCTATCACTGCAGCATCAGGCCGTCGATGCCGCTGAGATCGAGCGTGCTCACGTAGTACGGGATGAGCACCACCATCGCGAGGAGCGGCAGCACGATGGTCACCGCCGTGATAATCAGCGTCCAGAGAAAGTACTTCCGGGTCTTCTCCGCGGAGTAGTACACGGCATCAATTTTTGCCTCTACCTTCTCGAGCCGGGCGAGGACCTCCTGCATTTCGTTCATGCCTCAAGGATACGCTCCTTTCCCCGCGCGGTCACACTGGGCACATGGCAGTCCGAATCACAGAGCTTTTCGCCAACCCCGCTGGCGCAGATCGGGGCAACGAGTGGGTGGAAATCTGCGCAGACGAAGCTGGGGGAAACCTCAGTCGTGCTACCCTCGAGATTGGCAAGCGGTCGCTGTACCTCACGGGCGCGCTACCGCCCGGCAGCTGCAGCATCGTGCGAACCGGGACGGCAGCCATCCGCAACCGGGAGGCGACAGCGTCCCTGACCCTGCCCGGTTTTCGGCAGGACGTCTCCGCACCCGGGAGCGCTCCCGAGGGTCACGGGTTTCACGTGGCCGGAGGCACGTGGGCAAGCTCGACGCCCGGGCAAGCTGCTTTTGCGGCTGCCCCCGTCCCCGCCATTGCGAACCTCAGCCCGGAATCTCCCCTGCCCGCAATCTTGGGGACAGCGACCTGCACGGCTGGTATCCTGACTGCGCTAGCCACGGCAGCTTTCCGGTATGCCCGAGACCGTCACCACGCACTCAGCCAGTGAAACCCAGCACCTCGCCGGGCAGGTTGCCGAACGCGTCAAATCTGCACCCGGCAAACGCGCCACCATCGTGACCCTCCGCGGCGACCTCGGCGCGGGCAAGACCACCTTCACGCAGGGCTTCCTCCGGGCGCTCGGCATCGCGGACACCGTCACGAGCCCCACCTTCGTGCTCGTGCAGCGCTACCCGCTCGAGGTAGCGCACCTCAAAAACGCGTACCACGTGGACGCGTACCGCCTCACGTCCGCAGAAGATCTGGGTGCGCTGGACCTCACGGGCGCCGCAGCTGATCCCGCTAACGTCATCGTCGTCGAGTGGCCCGAGGTCGGTGGGGCACTGTTCTCCCCCACCGTCGACGTCTCGTTTGCTCACGGCTCTACACCAGAGGAGCGCACCATCACCGTCACCTGGCACGCATGAAGAAGCTCCTCATCATAGACGCGCACTCCATCATTCACCGGGCGTACCACGCGCTCCCGCCCCTCTCCACGCCAGACGGTCGCCCGATCCAAGCGGTGTACGGCCTGGCGCGCCTCATTCTGGCAATGCTCCGCAGCCTGCCCGACTACGTCATCGTGGCGGGTGACGCGCGCGGCGTGACCTTCCGCAAAGAGCTGGATGCCAACTACAAGGCGCACCGCGCGCCCATGGAGGACGACCTCGCCGCGCAAATCGATGAGGCCAAAGAGCTGTTCGCAAAGTTCGGCATTCCCCTCATAGAGCTCGCGGGGTTCGAAGCGGACGACGTCATCGCCACCATCGTGGACAAGTTCCAGGATGAGGCTGACCTCAGCATCGAAATTCTCAGCAGTGACTCTGACCTGCTCCAGCTCGTGGATGACGGGCGCGTCGTGACCCGCTCCTTAAAGAAGGGCATCACGGACACGACTGTCCTCGATCGCGACGCGGTCTTTGAAAAGTACGGCATCACGCCGGAGCAGGTTCCCGCGTACAAGGCGCTCGTCGGTGATACCTCGGACAACGTCCCGGGCGTCCCGGGCGTGGGACCCAAGACTGCTGCACAGATTCTCAAAGACTACCCAACCATCGATGACATCTTGGCCAACCTCACAGCCCTCCCGAAGTTTGCCGCGAAGCTTCCAGACGATGGCACCCAACTCCGCGCGTCCCTGTACCTGACCACGCTCCGCCGCGACGTGCCCGTGGACGTACCGAGCCTGGCCTCACTCGCGCGGCCCGAGCTCAACCGCCGCGAGCTGCGCGACTACTTCCACGAAGTCGGCTTCCTGAGCCTGGCGAACGCGCTCGCACCCCGAGATCCGCTCGCCGCGCAACCCAAGAAGCGGGTCGCGCGCAAGGCGCCCGCCGCCCCGTCAACGTTTGCCCGCACGGACGTGCCGGTCAGCGGCGCGGCTGAACCCGTGGTCAACCTGGAAGACTTCATGGAGGACCCCTCCGCCCGCAAACCAGGTGACATTGTGGCTGGGTACGGGCTCAAGGAAGCGCTCCAGGTGCTCTGGTCTGAGAGCCGCGACCTCGAGGCCCCGTACGACGACCTGGGCATCGCGGCGTGGCTGCTCTACCCAGACCTCAAAGCGTACGAGGACCAGGCCGTGCGCAGCGTCGTCGCCGGTGGTGACACCGCGACTCTCGCCGAGCTCCGGCAGAAGCTCCTGGCGGCGCTCGCGAAGGAAAACATGCTCGGGGTGTACCAGAGCCTCGAGCTGCCCGCCATCCGCCTGCTCGCCGAGGTGGAGAGCCGCGGCATCCAGGTGGACCGAGAGGCGCTCGAATCTCTCGCAGACCAGGTGGCGGTAACCTGCGACTCCCTCGAGAAGGAGATTCACGAACTCGCGGGCGCGCCGTTCAACCTCAACTCGCCCAAGCAGGTTGCTGACGTCCTGTTCCGCAAGCTCAACCTCTCCATGCCCGGCAAGAAGAAGGAGTCCACGCGCGCTGAGATTCTGGACGAGCTCCGCGATGCCCACCCCATCGTGGGCATGCTCCTCGAGTACCGAGAGCACTTCAAGGTGCGGAGCTCTTTCGTGGAACCAATCCTCGCGCGCCTCGACGCGAGCGGGACGCTCCGCACCGAGTACGTGCAGACCGGCGCCGCGACCGGCCGCCTGTCCTCCCGCAACCCGAACCTCCAGAACATTCCCCAGGAGAGCCGGTGGAGCCACGCGCTCCGCGACACCTTCGTCGCGCGCGAGGGCCACGTGCTCGCCAGCTTCGACTACTCGCAGCTGGAGCTGCGCATCGTCGCAGCCCTGTCCCACGATCCAGAACTCACGCGCGCCTTCAAAAACGGCGAGGACGTTCACTCCGCTACCGCCGCGGTCGTGCTCGGCAAGGACGCTGGCACCATTACTAAGGAGGAGCGCCGCATCGCCAAGACCCTCAACTTTGGCCTCGTGTACGGCATGGGCGTCACGGCGTTCGCCAAGGCTAGCGGCCTCAAGAAGGCCCAAGCCCAGGACTTCATCGCCCGCTACTTCGAGCGCTTCGGGGCCGTGAAAGCGTGGCAGGAGCAGGTGCTCGAGAACGCCCGCAAGTCCGGGTACACCGAGACGCTGACCGGGCGGAGGCGCTACTTCCCCGAGCTCGCGAGCGGGGCGCCGAGCTGGCGCACCGCCGAGGTCGAGCGCGCCGCGATCAACCAGCCCGTCCAGGGCCTCGACGCTGACATTGCCAAGCGCGCCATGATCAACGTGCGCGAGCTGCTCGCGAGCGGCGGCCGGGGACACATTCTCCTCACCATTCACGATGAATTGCTGCTAGAGCTGCCCACGAGTAGCATTAAGGCACTCGTGCCCCACATTCGTCAGACCATGGAGGCTGCAATGCCCGAGCTGGGCGTACCCCTGGTCGTGGACGTGCGCACCGGGCGCCGCTGGGGCTCACTCGAGCCGTTCTCCGCATGAACCCACTCTCCCGCTCTCAAAAAATCCGCATCGCCGCTGCTGCGGTTGCCATCGGAGCAACCTGGGCACTGGTGGCCGCCAGCCCGAGCGCACTGAGCGCGAGCCTGGGGCTGCTCGCCACCATCGCGCTGCTCGTCACCGCCTTCGCGACCGACGTCCTGCCCGGGCTCTCGGGCAGCGACTCCTCGTCACCGGCGCTCATTGCCCCGAAGGGGGTGCCACCCGTGAACCTCGGCGACGCCGCCACGGTACTCTCGCTCCTGGGTGACCCCGTCATCGCGTACGATGGCCTATTCCGCATCGTGTTCGCCAACGACGCCGCGACGCAGCTCTTCGGCTTGAGCCGCGAAGAGCTCGCCCAGTTCGTCATCACGCCGCAGCTCGCGCAGACCGATCCCCGCTACACCCGCCTCGTCCAGGTCGTGTACCCCTCGCTCGCCCCGGTAGTCATTCCGAGGTCCAGCGGAGACGGCCGGCTCCAGGTGGTCGACCTCGCGTTCAGCGACCCAGAGCTGAACCTCCGCGTGAGCACCACCGAGCTGCCCGAGCACAAGGGCTTCCTCAAGGTCATTCGCGACCGCACCCGCACCATTGCCATTTTGCGGAGCAAGGGTGAGTTCGTGACCGTCGCGAGCCACCAGCTCCGCACCCCGCTCACCGAAGTCAGCTGGGCGCTCGAGACGCTCGCGGCGAGCGCCACCATCGGCCCCGACGACAAGGCCCTGGTCACGCAGACGCTCGAGTCCGTGAGGACGCTGACGCGCACCGCCGAAGACCTGCTCGGCGTCGCGAAGATTGAGGAGGGCCGCTTCGGGTACCGCTTCGAGGCGACCGACATGGTGCAAATTCTCGACGCCGAGCTCGCCAAGGCTCTCCCCATCGTGGAGGCTGCCGGCATCAAGCTGTTCTTCGAGCGCCCCAACGTTGCGCTCGCCCCGGTCATCGTAGATCGCGAGAAGATTGTCATGGTCATCAACAACCTGATCGAGAACGCACTCCGCTACAACGTCAAAAACGGCGAGATTCTGGTGAAGGCAGAGCAGACCGAAGACCCCGCCTTCGTGCAGGTGAGCGTGCGAGACACCGGCATCGGCATTGCAGCCGGTGACGTCGAGAAGCTGTTCACCAAATTCTTCCGTGCCGAGAACGCAATCAAAGCGGTCGCGGGAGGTACCGGCCTCGGCCTCTACATCGCGAGCAACATTGTCCGCGCCCACGGCGGCCAGATGCGCGTCGCCTCTGAGCTCGGCCGCGGCACCACGTTCTCCTTCACCGTCGCCACGGACGCGCGCCGCGTGCCGCAGCGCGAGGTTGGCGCGGACATCTAGCCCGCGAGGAACGTAGCCAGCGCGCGAACGTCATCCGCTGACGTCTGCGAGCCGAGGCTGACGCGCACGGTCTGCTCCGCGCGCTGCCTGCCGTACCCGAGAGCCTGCACCGCACGCGAAGCCTCAACAGACCTCGCAGAGCACGCCGGCCCAGCCGCAATGGCAAAGCCGGACAGATCCATGCGCGCCACCGTCTCCTGCGCGTGGCCGTGCGGGACGTGCAGGCTCACGATGTGCGGGGACTGTTCGCGCAGACCCGAAAGGTTTTCCTGCACCTCGGGCGCGAGCTTGGCCAGCTGCGAGAGGAGCACTTCCCGGATCGCGCGCAGGCGGCCTGCCTCCGCGGCTGACTCTGCCCTGGCCATCGCGGCAGACCGTGCGAACGCCACAATCGCGGGAACGTCCTCGGTGCCAGAGCGCACCCCACGCTCCTGCCCGCCGCCTCTCACCTGCGGGACGAGCAGCTCACGCCCGCCGCGCGCCACGAGGACCGCGGCACCCGCAACGCCACCCACCTTGTGCGCGGCGTACGTCGCAAGGTCTGCGCCCAGTGCCGGCGCCAGGTCTGCAACGTACGGGAGCGCCTGCACCGCGTCACTGTGCAGCCGTGGCCACGCGCCACCTCCGCGCGCAGCGCGAACCTTGCGCGCAATCTCGTAGAGCGGCAGCACGCCTCCCAGCTCGTTGCTCACGTGCATCACCGATACCAGCGCGGCCCGCTCATCCAGCGCCTCTTCGAACGCCGCAAAATCGAAACCTCCCTCGTGCGTCACGGGGATGACAGAGGCCTCGGCGAGCCCGAGCGATGCGAGGCGCTCCACCGGCACGCGCACGGCATCGTGCTCCAGAGATGAGATGACGACCCGCGGCAGCACGCCGGGGTGCGACGTGCGAAAAGCTTCAACGGTACCGGCGATGGCGAGGTTGTTCGCCTCGGTTGCAGATGCGGTGAAGACTAAATCGTGGGCAGCGACACCCAGGACGCCCGCCAGCTCATCGCGCGCAACGTCGAGGCGCTCGAGCGCCAGCTGGCCCGCGCGGTGCACCGAGCCGGGGTTTCCCACCTCGCGCGCCGCGGCGACGTACGCCTCCAGAGCCTCGGGGCGCACCGGCCAACCGGCCGCGTAATCAAAATAGCGGTAGCTGGATGGAAGGTGCATCGAACTTGATGGTGGTCGGCTTGCCGGTCTCACGATCCGGAATGATGAGCTCTCTCTTAGACACAAAAATATCGTACAGCTCCCGGGTGAGGCGCACGTCCTTGAGGCAGTACTCCTTCAGCTCATCAATTCTCCCCTCGCGGAACATCGTGATTGCCTCGCTGCCGTGCTGGCTCTTCGCCACGCCGAGGTTCGCCTCTGCCAGGCGCGACAGGCTGATGCGGTTACCCGTGGTGAGCTCTATCTCCTCGAGCAGGTCCACCCGCTGCTTCTTCCAGAGGTCCAAGTGTTCTCCCGCACCGCTCCGCTTGAAGTACAAATTCAGGACGGGCGTGTCGTACCGGTTGCTGGCGAACCCGACCAGCTTGGAGGCACCGGAGAACCACTCCCTGAGAGCGCCCTCCTCGTGCGCCTCGAAGCAGGCGTACTCATCTCTCTGGTACGAGTACACGCCCACCACCGATATGCTGATGGCCTCAAAGTTGCCCCACCCCACGCTGGAATCGGTGAAGAAGTTGCTCGTCTCGATGTCGAACACGAGAGTGTCCCCCTGGGTCATGGGGACACTCTAGGGGCACGACTCCCCGAGGGGAAGGGTGGACATACTACGTGAATTGTGGTTACGTATTCCCACGATTTTTCAAAACTGAATACAAGAGAGGTAACTTATGACGTACGTGAACTTGGCAAACCTGTGCCAATACGGGTTTGTATCTTTTGATGGCACCAAGCTCTTCTCTCTGTCTGGCCCGTCCGGGGCTGGCAAGGGGGAGCTCGTGAAGCACATCCGCAAGCAATACGGGCAGCACATCCACTTCAGCGTCTCGCACACCACGCGCCATCCGCGCACCGGCGAGCGTGACGGGGTGGACTACCACTTCGTGACCCAAAAGGCGTTCGAGGAGCTCCGCGAAGCGAACGCGTTCCTCGAGTGCAAGGAGGTGCACGGCAACTGGTACGGCACGTCCGCCGAGCCGCTGCACGAGGCAATCCTTTCGGGCAAGTTCGTGTTCCTGGAAATTGACGTCCAGGGCATCGAAGCAATCCGCCCGTCTCTCCCGCTGGGGTGCTTCTTCTTTCTGGACACGCCGCCAGGTGTGCTCAGGAAGCGGCTCAGGGCTCGCCAGGCAACCAGCAACGAGACCGACGAGCAGATCGCTCTCCGCTTGGCGAACGCCTCTGCGGAACGAAAGGCTGCGGCGCGCATCTTCACGCCTGAAGAGTTCGTCCCGAGCATCACGCTCGGCACGCTCGAAGCGGGCGTTGCCGCGACGGCAGCGTCGCTGTTGGAGAGGCTCGAGAGCCACGCCGGGCAGTTCTGGATGCCCAGCTCGCGCGGGGCATCCGCGTAGGTTCAATCAGACCAAAAATGAGGAGGGCGCTTTCCGTGAGCGCCTTTTTCCTATTTAATTGCCTCATACATGGCTAAAAAGAAGGACACGGAATCCTCACCCTCTCGCCTGCGCAAGCACGCCATCAGACCCATCAAGGAGGTGTACGAGGACCTGCACCCGGACACCCGCGCGAGCGTCGTGGCAATCTGCCTCATCGGCGTCGCCGCCCTCCTGCTCCTCGCAAAGTGGCAGCAGGCTGGCCCCGCCGGAGCGTTCATCTCTGATGTCGTCACGGCCCTCTTCGGCTTCGGGTACCTCGTGCTGCCCGTCCTGCTCCTCGGATCAGCGGCCATCCTCCTGTTCTCCGAGCGCCGCAACATCCTCAAGACCGTCCTGCTCGGCGCGAGCCTCGCTGGCCTCGCCAGCCTCGCGCTCCTCGAGGTGTACGCGCACCTCGCCGGTGGCTACCTCGGCATGATTTTCGGCTTCCTCACCATCCCCTTCGGGAGGCTCGCCGCGGGCGTCATCAACGTGCTCATCCTCTTTGCGGGTGTGCTCATCGCCACCAACCGCCCGCTCAATTTGAGGTCTCGCATCGCGGCGCTCTTCACGAAGACCGAAGCTGAGAGCGTGGACGAGGAGGAGTACGAAGAGGCTTACGAGGAAGAACCCGAGGAGGAGGAGTACGAGGAAGAAGTCATTGAAGAGGAGGTCGAGGTTGCCGCCGATGGAGAGGAGCTCGACGACGAACCCTCGCCCTCTTCGAGCAGGAAGGAAGCTGCCGCACCCAAGAAGCGCAAGGGTGAGGTGCTGCAGGGGCTCCCCGCGGACTACACCCCGCCGCCTCTCGATCTCCTCAACTCGGGTGCGGATAAGCCCACCACCGGTGACCTGCGCGCGAACGCGAACATCATCAAGCGCACGCTCGAGAGCTTCGGCATCGCCGTGGACATGGGCGAGATCACGGTCGGCCCCAAGGTCACGCGCTACTCGCTCAAGCCAGCAGAGGGCGTGAAGCTCACGCGCATCACCAACCTCGGCCAGGATCTCTCGCTCGCGCTAGCCGCGCACCCCATCCGCATCGAGGCTCCCATTCCGGGCAAGAGCCTCGTGGGCATCGAGGTGCCCAACAAGCAGGCGGCCATGGTGCGCCTCGGCAGCCTGCTGCAGTACCCCGAGTTCATGGCTTCCGGCCCGCTCGGCATCCCGCTCGGGCGCGACGTATCCGGCGACCCCATTTTTGCGAGCATCGCCAAGATGCCCCACCTCCTCGTTGCCGGCGCGACCGGATCTGGAAAGTCCATCTTCGTGCACTCCCTCATCACCTCGCTGCTGTTCAAGAACTCCCCAGCGACGCTCCGCCTCGCGCTCGTGGATCCCAAGCGCGTGGAGCTCTCCATGTACGCCTCGCTCCCCCACCTCGCGCTCCCCGTGGTGACGGAGAACAAGAAAGCGCTCGCCGTCCTCCGCTGGGCTATCCAGGAAATGGAGCAGCGCTACGAGCTCTTCGCCCAGGTGGGCAGCCGTGACATCGCCAGCTACAACGCCAAGCACAAGGACAGCGCCATGCCGTACATCGTCATCGTCATCGACGAGATGGCGGACCTCATGGCTACCTTCGGACGCGAGGTCGAGGGATACATCATCCGCCTCGCGCAGATGGCGCGCGCGACCGGCATCCACCTCATCCTCGCCACGCAGCGCCCGTCCGTTGAGGTCATCACCGGCCTCATCAAGGCGAATATCACGAACCGCATCGCGCTGCAGGTGGCGAGCCAGATCGACTCGCGCACGATCCTCGATGGCTCTGGCGCCGAGAAGCTCCTCGGCGGCGGAGACCTCCTCTTCCTTTCCCCGCAGCACACGCAGCCGAAGCGCATCCAGGGCGCCTACCTGACCGAAGACGAAATCACCAAGGTCACCGACTTCGTGAAGCAGCACAACAACGTGGTGCAGCCCGAAACAGAGGTGGAGGACGGCGAGGAGCGCCCCGCCGCCAACTCCCTCGACAACCTCGACACCTTCATGGAAGATGAGGAAGAAGACGATCTTCTCCACGAAGCGGTCACGACCGTCGGGATGGCCCAGAAAGCCTCAGCTTCTCTGCTCCAGCGCCGCCTGAAGGTCGGGTACGCCCGTGCTGCCCGCCTCCTGGACATCATGGAGGCCAGGGACCTCATCGGCCCCGGAGACGGCGCGAAACCCCGTGAGGTTTTCATGGATAAGATCGAGGATTTCCTGGAAGCCTAAATGCACGAAGACCTCTCCACACTCCTCCTCACCAAGCTCCGCGAACGCAAGCTCTCCCTCCAGCAGGCCGCCGATTCCACTGGCGTGCCCATCGCCGTCCTCGAGCAGCTCGCCCAGGGTGACCACTCGAACCTCCCCGCCGCCCCCTACCTGCACGGCTACCTCGTCAAGCTCGGCACCCTGCTCGATTTCGATGGCGAGGCCTGGTGGCAGCAGATCAAGCGCGCCGAACCCGTGAAGAGCTCCGGCACCGGAGACCTCCTCCCCCGCAACCGCTTCTCCCGCAACCGCGCGCCACGCTGGCTCCTCTGGGGCGTGCCCGTCATTTTGCTCCTGCTCACGTTCGTCGGATTCCGCTTCGCGGCCATTCTCGGCTTGCCAGACGTTGCCATCACCGATCCGGACCGCGATGGCATCGTGTATACGGAGAGCCCGGCAAAGATTGCTGGCACCGCAACGCCCGGCAGTCGCGTGACGATTAACGGCGAGGCGGTTCCGCTCACCGAAGCGGGCACGTGGGAGAAGGAGGTGAACCTCCAGCCCGGCACCCCTAACGATTTCACCGTGGAGGCATCCAAGCTCCTCGGGCGCAGCCGCAGCACCTCGCGCAGAATTTTCTTTGAGGCTCCCATGGCAACCACGAGCACCAGTACCACCGAAACGGCGACCACGACCGTTGATCTAGAGCTCGAGGGAGAGCCGACCACCTCGACCCCGGCGACCAATCCGTAGCGGGTGCACCCACCTGGACTCGAACCAGGAACCGGTCGTGTATAAGACGACTGCTCTAACCGTTGAGCTATGGGTGCTTCGAGGGCATTGTACGGCTGAAAGCCCGGGGTGGTAAGGGAACGTAACCTAGCCTTTTTTCTCGGTTTTCGTAGTATTACGGCACCACGCGGGTATCGTATAGTGGTAGTACGTCACCCTTCCAAGGTGAAGATAGGGGTTCGATTCCCCTTACCCGCTCCGAACGTTCTGGCGTGCTAAAATCGCACGTATGCAGATAAACACCGACCCGACCCTGATCGAGGAAATCCTCTCGCGCTCCGTCGACACGGTGTACCCGGACGCGGACCAGCTCCGCGAGGCGCTCAGCTCCGGCAAGCAGCTCAAGGTGTACGTCGGCATCGACCCGACGGCTGACTACGTCCACCTGGGCCACGCGACCAACTACCTCCTGCTCGAAAGGCTACACAACCTCGGCCACAAGATTGTCGTGCTGGTCGGTGACTTCACCGCCATGATCGGCGATCCGACGGACAAGATGTCAGCGCGCGTCCGCCTCACCCGCGAGGAGATAGAAAAGAACCTCGCGACCTTCAAAGAGCAGATTGGCAAAATTCTCCCCTTCGAGGACAAGCGCAACCCGATTGAGTTCAAGTTCAACAGCGCGTGGCTCAAGGATCTCAACTTTGAGAAGCTCGCCGATCTCGCGAGCAGCTTCACCGTGCAGCAGATGCTCGAGCGCGACATGTTCGAGAAGCGCATCAAGGAGCAGAAGCCCCTGTACGTGCACGAGTTCTTCTACCCGCTCATGCAGGGGTACGACTCCGTGGCACTCGACGTTGACCTCGAGGTGGGCGGCACGGACCAGACGTTCAACATGCTGGCCGGCAGGACGCTCGTGAAGCGGTACCTCGGCCGCGAGAAGTTTGTGATCACCACGACCCTGCTCGAGAACCCCGCGACCGGAGAGAAAATGATGAGCAAGAGCGCGGGGACGGGCATCGGGCTCAACGAGACTCCGGACCAGATGTTCGGCAAAGTCATGGCGCTCCCCGACGAGGGCATCATCCAGGTCTTCGTGGACTGCACCCGCCTCCCCCTCCCCGAGGTGGAGGAGAAGTACGAGCGGCTCAACGGAGGGGAAAACCCCAAAAACCTCAAGCTCGAACTCGCTGAAGAAATCGTGCGCACGTACCACGATGACAGCGCCGCGAAAGCCGCGCGCGAGTCCTGGATCGCCACATTCAGCGAGGGCGGCACGCCGGATGAGATCCCCGAGCACTCCGTGAAATCCGGCACGCCGCTCATCGAAGCCCTCGTCGATGCGGGGCTCGCCTCTTCCAAGACTGATGTCCGCCGCCTCATCGAAAACGGGGCTATCTCAGACCTCGATGCCGGAGGAAAGATTGGAGACGCCCTGCTCCCCATTGAGGCAGACCTGCGCCTCAAAGTGGGCAAGCACCGGTTCGTGCACTTCAGGGTCTCGTAGCCATGCCGTACGCGCCGCTCTCTGAAGATGAGCTCATTGAGCACTGCTCGAAGCTCGCGAAGCCGGGACTAGCCCTGGATATCGACGACACGCTCTCGTACACGGACTCACGCTGGGTGCAGGAAATGCTCGATTCTTTCGCAAACCCTGAGTCACTGACGCGGGAAGAAGTTGTGGCGAAGTACGGCTGGTTCGATAACGTCCCGTACTGGAAGAGCGACGAGGCCCTCGCGCGTTTGCAGGAGCTGGTGCACTCCAATGACTTCAACGCGAGCATGCCCGTCATCCCAGAAGCTAGGGAAGCTGTAGCCGGTCTCGGCGATACGCACGAGATTGCCGCGTACATTACCGCCCGCCCCGAGTCAGTGCTCGAGGGCACGCAGCGCTGGCTCGCCGAGCACGGCTTTCCGGATGCCCCGCTCATCATGCGCAGCAAGCAGACCTCCTTTGAGGAGAAGAACAGCTGGAAGGCTCGCCTCCTCGTGAGGCTCTACCCGCACGTCATCGGCATCGTGGATGATCACCCGGAACTCCCCGGGCAGCTAGCCGATCTCGGCTACCGCGGCACCGTCTACCTCTACGACAACGGCAAAACCAGCAAGGGGTACGGGGAAGCGGAGCGGTACCGGACGTGGGATGACATCGCGAGCGCGCTGCGGGCATCTCGGTAAAAACAAGAGCCGGCCCCGGGGCCGGCTCTTGCCCTCGTGCGGGCGCTAGTGCGTCTTGATAACCGAGTCGATCATTCCGTACTTTTTCGCCTCCTCGGCGGACATGTAGTTGTCACGGTCGGTGTCCTTGGCAATGCGCGCGACAGTCTGCCCCGTGTGCTTCGCGAGAATCTCGTTCATGCGCTCCTTGGTGTGCAGGATGTGCTTCGCCGCAATTTCAATGTCCGTAGCCTGCCCCTCGATGCCGCCACTCATGACCTGGTGGATCATCACCTCCGCGTTAGGGAGAGCGTGCCGCTTGCCCTTCGCACCGGCGGCCAGGAGCGTCGCCCCCATTGAAGCGGCGATGCCGACGCAGATGGTTGAGACATCTGCCTTCACGTACTGCATCACGTCATAGATGGCCATGCCGGACACCACCGAACCACCGGGGCTGTTGATGTACAGGTGAATGTCCTTCTTAGAATCCGCGTAGTCCAGGAACAGGAGCTGCGCGATGATCGTGTTGGCTACATCATCGTAGATGGGGCCGCCCAGGAAAATGATGCGCTCGTTGAGCAGGCGCGAGTAGATGTCGTACGCCCGCTCTCCGAACTGGGATTTCTCGATAACTGTTGGGATGAGGTTCATTACTTTACTTTGATTCTGCTGCAAATGCTGCCATGGCGTCCACAATTTCCTTCTGGGCTGCCTTGGCATCGAGCCATTCTGCGACTTCCGCCTTCTTGCCCTCGAGGTGCTTGTAGGACTCCATGAAGTGGGCAATTTCTTTCAGGAGGTGCCCGTTCCATGCTTCAACGTCTTGGATGTCTCTCAGGTGCGCCAGGCGAGGGTTCTGCACCTGGACCGCGAGAATCTTGTAGTCCTTCTCGCCGCTGTCGATCATCTCGAGGAGGCCGACCGGCCGCACGTCAACGACGCACCCCGTGAACACCGGATCAGAGCCGATGACCATCACGTCGAGGTGATCCCCGTCTTCCGATCGCGTACCCGGGATGAAACCGTAGTCTAGCGGGTAGTGCATCGGCGAGTAGAGCACGCGATCGAGAGTGAAAACTCCCCTCTCCTCATCGTACTCGTACTTGTTCTGGCTGCCCTTCGGAATCTCAATGACTCCGGTGACAATCTCTGGAGCCTTTTCCCCTGCTCCTAGGCCGTGGATGACGTTCATTGCTCGTTAGGCCTGCTTCTCTTCTTCGACCACCTCCTCCTCTGCGGCAATCTCTGCTCCCTCCTCTGCGAGCTCTTCAGGATCTGCCGAGGTAATGTCTACCGCCTCGTCCACGTCGTCAGCGAGCGTCTCCCCCTCGCTGGTGGCGACGCCACCCTCCTGAGTTGCATCCGGATCAGAGCTCGAACGAACGTCGATCTTCCATCCGGTGAGCTTCGCGGCGAGGCGCACGTTCTGCCCGCCCTTACCGATTGCCAGTGAGAGCTGATCTTCCGGAACGAAGACGCGCGCCTCGCGGCGATCCATGGTTTCCACCACGTTCACCTTCGCCGGTGACAGCGAGTTGGCGATGAACACCTCCGGCTCCTCAGACCACTCGATGATGTCGATCTTCTCCTGTCCGAGCTCGTTGGTCACAGCCATGACGCGCGTGCCGCGCTGACCGACGAAGGAGCCGATCGGATCCACACCTGGCGCGTGAGACTGCGCGGCAACCTTCGTGCGGCTCCCCGCCTCACGTGCGATGCCCTTAATCTCGACGGCGCCCTCTGCGAGTTCCGGCACCTCGAGTTCAAAGAGCTTCTGCACGAACATCGGGTGCGAGCGGGACAGGATGATGCCCGGCATGCGGGTGTCCTCCTGCACGGCGAGCACGTAGAAGCGCAGACGATCTCCGGTGCGGTAGTGCTCACCCGGAATCGACTCGTTGTAGAACATGACGCCCGTCGCTCGACCGAAGTCGATGTACACGTGGCCACGCTCGTAGCGCTGGACGGTGCCCGAAACAATCTGCCCCTCCTTGCCGCGCCACTCATCCAGGATGAGTGAGCGCTCAGACTCACGGAGGCGCTGCATGACAACCTGCTTGGCTGCCTGCGCAGCGATGCGCCCGAAGTCCTCACGAGCTTCAAGCGGGAAGGTCAGCACGTCTCCGATGCTTGCGTCTGGCTTGATGGCCTTCGCCTCATCGAGGAGCATGTGGCGCTCCGGGTTGTACCGCGGGAGCTTGGGCTGCCCATCCTCATCAACCTCTGCATCAGGTGAAGCGGGGCGAAGTCCCTGCTGAAGTGCGAGCGTGCGCGCCTCTTCCTCTGCGGCCTCCTCTTCGGGGGTGACGAAGCGAACGATGGTCTCGTCCACGACGGTCTTTTCCTTCCAAAAGGTCAGAGCCCCGGAGTTGATGTCCAGGTTCGCTTTGATGATCTCGCTCTTGCCGCCGTACTCCTTTTTGTACGCGGTGGCGATGGCGTATTCGATGGCCTCTAGGACCTTGTCTTGGGGGAGGCCCTTCTCATCAGCAATCTGCTTCAGAGCCTTACCGATATCTTTGATATTTAGCATGTCTATTAAGTTGTTATTGAGTTGTACCTATTTAGTTTTGTACGCACGAATTATTGCCAAGGGGCGGACACCTTGGCAATCCGGCAAACCCTCTCTAGGTACCTTTATTACGGCAATTCAGCTGTAAATATTTCATTTTCCCTGATAAACAATATTTCGCGACATATTATTAATCCCTGACAAACATGTTTATCAGTAAATACTTGTTTAGCGCTAAACACTTTGTTTGCGAAATTTTGTTTAGCGCTAAACATTTTTCCCTAATTTAGATCTAAAAACAGCATTTTTGTTTAGCGCTAAACATCGAACACCCTGACAAACATGTTTGTCAGGGTGTTTTATCAAAAATTACCGGATTTTAGAAACAAAAGTGTTTAGCGCTAAACACTTTTTACCAAATTGCACATAAATGTTTGTCGACAAACATTTACCCTCTGATAAACATGTTTATCAATATTTTGCGACATATTAAGAAAAAATAAAAACTAGTTGCCGAATGGATTGCTGCCTCCGCGTACCTCGAAATGCAGGTGGCATCCAGTGGATTTGCCGGTAATACCCATGAGGCCGATGACCTCGCCCTGCTCCACGACGTCCCCCACGGACACGTGCATCTCTGAGAGGTGGGCGTAGTACGTGCTCGTCTTCTTGTGCTTGATTCGGATTGCGTTTCCGTAGCCCCCGTTCCAACCTGATCCCACCTCAGTAACCGTCCCGCTCGCGGCGGCGACGATGGGGGTGCCACACTTGTTGGCGATATCCACGCCATTGTTTCCGTGGATGATGCCCCAATCGATGCCCTTCGCGGGCCTGATGAGGGCAGTGCTCGGGGCCGGAGCCACGGGTTCTTTTGACGCTAGCTTTTTAGGGGTGGGCTCGAGCGCCTGCACCTTTGGCGGCACGGCCACACTGGCAAGGCGCCAGAGAGCCGTGTCCACGCCCTGCTGCACCCCAAATTCGATACCGGTATATATAGAGGCGGCCGCGGCGTACACAAAGCCCGCAATTGTCGTTCCTAGAATGATTCGCCTTGCTAGGCGTATCGGAACCGGGGTGCTAGTCTGGGTCAGCACGAGAATTTAAGGTTACCAGCACCAAGCCTGAGTGCAAGCATGACACCAGCACCCCTCAACCCCGCGCAGCGCTCCGCAGTAGAAGCAGGAGCTGAACCGCTGCTCATCGTCGCGGGCGCAGGAACCGGAAAAACTCGCACCCTCACGGAACGCATCCGCCACCTCATTGACCTCGGCGTCGATCCTCGGAGCATCCTTGCCGTCACCTTCACGAACAAGGCCGCAAAAGAAATGCGCGAGCGCACGGTGCACGCTGGCGGGGAAGTCGCTCCCTGGATTGGGACGTTTCACAGTTTCGGAGCCCGCTTTCTCCGCAAGCACGCACCGCTGCTCGGCACGCGCACCCGTGACTTCACCATCTACGACGACGGTGACACGATGACGCTCCTGCGTCGCATCGCTAAAACGCTCCCGGGCAAGGTCACCGCTGCGACGCTACGAAACAAAATCAGCGCCATCAAAAATGGCATGGAGCAACTTGAGAACCTCGCGGGCAATCCGTCTCCGCTCGCTGCGGCGACTGTCTCTGCTTTCGGCGCGTACGAAGAGGCACTCGCGACGAACAACGCTTTCGACTTTGACGACCTCATCATCAAACCGGCGCAGCTGCTCGAAGAGCACCCGCAGCTGCGCGAGCGCTACCAGAACGAGATTGGGTACGTGCTCATCGATGAGTACCAGGACATCAACGCGGCTCAGTACCGCCTGGTGAGAGCGCTGGTCGGTGAGCGCAGCCACCTCACCGTCGTGGGAGACGACCACCAGACCATCTACAGCTGGCGGGGATCCAACATCGACATCTTCCTCGCGTTCGAGAAGGACTGGCCCCAGGCTCGCGTCATCCGCCTCGAAGAAAACTACCGCTCCACGAAAACGATCATTGAGGCCAGCAACGCCGTCATTGCCAACAACCGGAACCAGATAGAGAAAAAGCTGAGCGCCAACAAGGAGGAGGGGAACCCCATCACCGTTGCGGAGTTCTACACGGAGCTCGACGAGGCTGCCTGGATTGCACAGCAGCTGGGAGCGTACGTGCAATCTGGCAAAGGCTCAGCGGCTATTCTCTACAGGACCAACGCGCAGGCTCGCGCCCTCGAGCACGCCCTCGTGCGGGCACGGGTTCCGTACCACGTCTACGGCGGCGTCCAGTTCTACGACCGCCTAGAAATTCGGGACGTGCTCGCTGCCGTGCGCCTGGCCGCCAACCACCATGACGCTCTCGGCGCGGAGCGCATTCTGAAAACGTTCAAAAAGAAGCGGGGTACGCCCATCCTCGAAGCGCTGCTCGAGCTCGATAGCCCCACGCCCACGAGGGCCATCGACGTGTTCCTCTCGGCGAGCCACTACGCGGCGCACCTGGAGGACACGTTCGACAACGCCGAGGACCGCATCGCAAACGTCTCTGAGCTGCGCAACTTCGCAGCAACCTTTGAGACCATCACGGACTTTCTCGAGCACGTCTCACTGGTGCAGTCCACGGACACCCGATCGGGAGGCAACTCGGCTGCCGGCATTACCCTGATGACCGCGCACATGGCTAAGGGTCTGGAATTTGATCGCGTCCACATTGCCGGAGCGAGCGAGGGGACCATGCCGCACAGCCGCTCTCTGGGATCTGAGGCGGAGCTTGAAGAGGAGCGCCGCCTCTTCTACGTGGCAATGACCCGGGCGCGCCAGGACCTATCCATCAGCTTCGTGCACGTTCCGAGCAGATTCATTCTGGAAATTCCCGAACAGTACACGGTCACCGCGGGGCAGCGGGGGAGCCGCAGGCTCGACCTGGATGACGAAGAGCGGTACATAGACGTATTGTGGTAACCATGAGGCAACCCCTGGGACAGCACTTCCTGAAAACCCCGGGCCCCGCGCGGGCTCTCGTTCGTGCGCTCCAGCTCGGTGAGAGCGACACGGTCGTCGAAGTCGGACCTGGCCACGGCGAGCTCACGCGCCACATCCTCGCCGAGCCTCACCATCGCATTATCGCGATTGAACGTGACGTGAAGCTCGCCGCGGGTTTGGTTCACAATAATAAGGAGAAGAACCCCAGCCTCGAGGTGGTGCACGGGGACATCCGCGAGGTCCTGGGATCGGTGGCGGACTCCCTCGAAGGGGACTGGAAGCTGGCCGGCAACATTCCGTACTACCTGACGAGCTTTCTGGTGCGCCAGATGGGAGAACTGGCTAACCCGCCCCGACGGGCAGCCCTGCTCATGCAGAAGGAAGTCGCCGAGCGCATTGCAGCTGGTCCTGGATCTTTCACCAAGCTCGCCGCTTTTGTGGGCGCCTGGGCGACGCCCGAGATCGTGACCCTGGTCCCCAAAACGGCTTTCAGCCCTCCTCCCAGGGTAGATTCTGCTGTTCTCTCCTTTATAAGGAGAGAACATCCGGTGGAGAACAGAGCCGCCTACGAAGATTTGGCGCGCCGCGCCTTCACGCAGCCCCGGAAAGTGCTAGCCAACAACCTGACGGGGGACGGCACCGAGAAAGCTGCCGTCACTGCTGCGCTCGAACAGGTGGGCCTCCCCACTAACGCCAGGCCGCAGGACCTCTCGGTGGAATTGATTGCGAAGCTCGCGGCAATTCTGACCTACTCTGGAAAAGCTTGATTGTGCTGGCAGAGCTCACTGCCGTACAATTAAGCAGATTATGCAGAGTCACGATCTCCGGCGGCTCGTAACGACCTTCTTGGTCCTCGCCCTTCTGGCTGGCTCTGCAACGCTCGCTGTCACGAGCCTCGCACGCCAGCGCAGCGAGGGGGACGCCCTCATCGCGCGCACGGTGCAAAAAAATGCCGAGTCGCAGGTCCCCAAGATTGGAGACACGGCGCTCATTGAAGAAATCCCCGGCGGGCGCGTCGTGGAAGGCTACGACCTAGCGAAAGAGTTCTCCCCGACCATCACAACCCGGGAGAACTACACGGATACTCTCGCCAAGGGCCTGGCGTACGAGTTCGTGAAGCAGAACCCGAACGGGCCGGAAGAGGGGTACGGCATCGCACCCCCGATCGACATCGAGTCATTCGTTGACGAGTACGTCACCGACGCGGCGATGGCCCCCACGACGTACGCCATCGATGAGGGCAGGGTGAAAGTGGTGCGCAACTACACGACGACGCAGGTCGACGAGTACTTCACGACCCTCGACCAAACCATGTCGAAGATCAACAGCGATCGCGGCATCTCCGGCCTGATGGCTCGCGCTTCCTACGGAGAGCCGACCGAAGCCTCCATGCAAGCTTCGAACTTCATCTTTTCCGATGCGCAGGAGGCACTCTACAATGCGACCGTCCCGGAGCCAGCAGCGGACATGCACCGCTCACTCCTCACGTACCTCGAGCTCAACCGGCAGCTCAGCGACATCAACTACGCGACCGATCCGCTCAAGGCGGTGGTCTTCACCGCAAAGTTCCCCGAGCTGCGGGCACAGGAGGAAGCTCGGGTACACCTTGCGGTAACGCAGTTCGAGGAGAAGGCTCCCGAGATGTTCGCGCAAGCGCGCGAGCCTTTCATGATTGCGTCGATGCTCGGCGTTTCCTCCGCTCACGCGTTCGTTTTCACGGACATCAAGCACATCATCGTCAGCATCTTCAACGGCGTTGGCATTGCCGGTACCTGGACGCAGACGCTCGTGGAGTGGGCCAGAAAAATTGCGACCCAAATCCTCAAGAACCAGATTGTGGGCCGCATGATTCAGCAGACCATCAAGTGGGTCCAGGGCGGCGGCAAGCCCCAGTTCATCACGAACTGGAAGAAGTTCCTGACGGATGCTGGCGTGGGGGCTGCCAACCAAGCCCTCACCATGATTGCGCCCCAATTGTGTACCAACTTCTCAACGTTCGCCTCGGGAGGAGCTCGCGCCTTCATACCCGAAACGCGCCAAACCCCGATTACCTGCACCCTAGATCAGGTTGTGCAGAACATCCGCGCCTTCTATGACGATTTCCGCGCGGGCGGCTGGGCAGGCTTCCTGAGCTCCGTCCTCCCCGAGAACAACGTCTTCGGAGCTGTCATCCTAGCCAACGAGCAAATTGCCCGACAGTCCCAGGCTAGCGCTGAGGCCGCGAGCCAAAATGCTGCCGCCAACCAGGGGTACAAGGGGATGGAGCGGTGCGTGAGCTACGACCTCGAGATCATGACGGAGGGTCAGTACCAAACCATGAACCAATCCAGCAGTTCGGGCGTCGTCGGCATAGGTCCACGCGGCTGCTTCTCGGTCAGCACCATCACGCGCGGCACGACTACGGTTCCCTCTTCACTGCCACCGGGCAGGTACTGCGAGGTGAAAGTCTGTCGCCCCGGTGGCATGCAGCAGACCACTCCAGGTGGCGCTGTGGCTGGCCAGGTCGAGAAAGCTCTCGGCGCTTCCCTCGACAACATCGTCAACGCAGAAGATCTGGCGGGGCTCATTGGCGTCCTCATTGATGCCGCCATCACCCGCCTGGTCGGCATGGCCGAGCGTGGCATCTTGGGCCTGTTCAACGGAGACGGCGGTGGCCCGGGTCCCAGCACGACGAGCACGACGGGCACCAGCACGCTCCCGGGCAGCGGGGACCCTGACCCCGACATCGATGGACTGAGGAGCCAGGCTCTCCAGCTCATTGGCAGCCTCGAAAGCCGCATCAACCAAGCATCGAGCTCTGCGGCAACCTGGCCCACCACGGCGTCTTCGACCGTTCCGGTGCTGCGCTCGGTGGCCCTCACCTGCACCGCCTACGCCTCGGACGCGAACCAGCGCATTGGCGCAATTGATCGGATCGCACCGACCAACGAAACTGACCGCACTGAGCTCTCCCGCACGGGGAGGACGCTGGCCACACTCCGCTCCAACGTCGCCAGCTCCACATCCGCCATGGGCATTGCCACGTACATGAACGAGGCGGACGTCATCAACTCGAGCATGGCCTCGGTACTGACACGCGTTGCCATTCGCGTCGCTCAGATTGATGGCCTCCGCGATGCCGCACAGGAGAACCTGCGCGACCGAGCCTGCAACATCCCGCTGCCCACCCTCGATGAATAGAGCGAGGATCCTTGGCTTCGGCACTGCTGCGGCACTGGGCGCGCTGCTCCTGCTCGTTCCCGAGCAGGCTCACGCTGCTTGGTCCATCTTTGACCTCTTCGAGTCGGTCAAGGGTGGCATCTTCAGTGCCTTCCTCTACGCGACGTACGCAATTTCGTGGGCCATTGCTTCAATTGGAGCGCTCTTCATTGCAATCGAGGCTTTCTTCCTGGGCGTCGTCATGCGGCTCAACCTCGACATTGTTAACTCACCGACGGTATCGGTTGGCTTCTCTATTGTCCTGGCATTCGCCAACATCCTCTTCGTCGCTGCCGTCATCACGATGGCTGTTGCCACGATTGTCCGCTGGAACACGTACGGCGTCAGGCAGCTGCTCCTCAAGATTGTCATCGCCGCGGTTGGCGTGAACTTCAGCTTGGTTCTCGCTGGTACCGCCCTGTCGTTCTCAGATCAGCTATCCATGTTCTTCCTGAACGCGTCCGTGCCCACCGGAGACGGCAACACCCAGTTCTTTGAGTTTGCCGACAGGCTCGCAACGGCAACGCAGCCGCAGCAGGGTTTCATCAAGGGTGACCCGAAGGACGAGTGGGCTAAGCAGTTTGGCGATGCCGCTGCCAACGCTGGCCAGATGTACGCGATGATTGTCAGCGTCTTCATCACGGTTGCCCTCATTTTCCAGGTGCTCCTGTTCCTCGGGGTGATGATCGTAGCTTTCTTCTTGAGGTACATCTGGTTAGGACTGCTGCTGGTCATGCTCCCCGGTGTCTGGGTCGCTTGGATCTTCCCGTTCTCCCAGTCGTACGTATCCAAGTGGATGAACCTGTTCATCAAGTGGACCTTCTTCGGCCCGGTAGCCCTGTTCTTCCTGTACCTGGGTCTCCGCATTGCCGACGTGTTCGCCGCTTCTGGTGGCATCAACGCATCAGGCGGACTGGGAACAGCGGCATCTGCTAACAAGGGCGTGCTCAACGCGTTCTCTGGAATTCTGGGCAGCTTCCTGCAGCCGATGGTGGATCAAATCATGACCGCTGGCATCATCGGCGGCGCACTGTGGGGAGGCCTCTACCTCGCGCACAAAATGGGCATCGGCGTAGCGGGCACCGGTGTGAAAATAATGGAATCCGCGGGCAACTCCGTGAAGCGACAGGTCACGACACGCTCCAAGAACGCTGGCCTGCGCGCGCTCGATCGTGCCCGCAGCTCGGGCAAGGATGCGGACGGCAACTCGAGGCTCCAGCGCTTCGGATCACGACTCTCCACCCTCGCCTCGGGGAACCGCGCCGCTCGCATGGTCGGCCTGGGCGCGGCCGGCTCTGCCATTGCCAAAGCGGGTGTCGTAGATCGCAAGGGTCCCGAGGAGCGCATCAAGGGGTACAAGACTGACCTCGGCGGCCTCACCAAGGACGCCCTCCTCAAGGAGCTGGATCGCCTCAGCAGTGGCTCGCTCGCTGCGAACCCGGACCGCGAGGCGGCCATTCTCGAGCTCCTCAAAGACAAGAAGGGCCTCGGGGACATCAAGAAGCAGATGGATGAGCGCATCTCAACCGCAGCCAAGACCCGCAGCAAGGGCGAGATGGGGGAGACCGAAGACCCTGAAAAGAAGAAAAAAGCTGAGCAGGTCGAAAAGGAGAAGCTCGAGAAGCTCTTCAAGAGGCAGGCTGACGCCGGCAACCTCAAGGACGTCCTCGAGGCAGATCCTCGCCTGGCAGAGTTTGCTCCGCTCAAGAAGCGCAAGGACGCCAAAGACGACAGCGACGTCATCACCAAGGAGGAAGCCATCGCGGGCTACGTCGGCGCCATCAAGCCAGACAACGTCATCAACATCGCCAACGAGGTCACCATGTTCGGCCCCAAGGAAGATGACGATGGCGGCGTCCAGCTCGGGCAGGCGCTCAACACGCTCGCCATCAACACCGGCACCCTCAAGAAAATTGGTGACATCAACCCGCTCACCATTGACCACATCGACAGCACGCTCGACTTCCTCAGCAAGATGATTGAGGAGGACAAGGCAAACGGGGACGACAAGAAGTGGGAAGCGTACTTCAAGGATCTCAAACTCGACGCTGAGGGCCTCAAGAACCACAAGCGCACCACCGAAACGAAGATCAAGGCGATGCTCAACACGCTGGAGAAGAGCGTCAACTTCGAGACCCGCCGCGAGAGGGCGCGCGCCAAGCTCCAGTCGACGGTGGACTCGAAGGGCGAGGTGAAGACGAAGCAGGACGCGATTAACCAGCTCTGGGGAACTAGCTAAACTGCAACCATGGCCACCGCACAAGAAAAACTGAGAGCAGTACCGCAGCCAATCCAGGATTGGTTCTGGAGCGATGCCGTTGACCAGGCTATCGTCGACATCGAGCAGAAGTTCTCACTGCCGGAAACTGAAACTGCCCTCCCGAGGCTCCTCTTCGCTCTCGAGGTGCGCGACATCAAGCTCTCCGAATTTGAGGGCAGGCTCGCTACTGAGCTCGGCATTACGCCGGCCCTCGCTCGCTCTGTCTACGAAGAGGTGAAGCTAAAAATTCTCCTCCCCATTGCCAACGACCTGGTCCGCTTCGGCATCGGAGAAGAGGAGCTGGGCGCTGCAACCAAGAAAACGGTGCCCGTTCCCATCGGCCCCCAGCTCGACCTTCGCGGATCTGCAATCTCCGGCGCACCCGCGAGCATGCCGAGCTCCACCCCCGTGGCACCGCAGCGGGTCGTGCCCGCCCCGGTGGCCGGCACGGCTTCGGTGCCAGCGTTCGTGCCGACCTCTGCTGCCCCGGCCCCCCTGCCGCTCCACAGCGATGCCCTCGCAAACCAGCAGCAGGTATCTGCTGCAACGGCGAGCATTGGCGGCCCCATGGGCAGCGGCAACATTGCGCCTGGCGTTACGCCATCCGCCCCTCCCCGCAGGGCGGCCCGCATCGACCTCGGCACGGCGGCCAGCCTGGACTCGAAGTTCCAGTCCATTTTCGTGGAGAAGAAGACGCCGCAGCTGCAGGAGATCGACTACTCCGCGCAGAACGTCGCCCCTCCGGCGTTCTCGATGACCGCCCCGGTGCCGCTCGCGACCACCCCAATGCCGGCAATGGACCTGCCCGTCACGCCCTCTCCAGAGGTGGTCTCCGTTCCGATGCAGCCAGAGCCTGACGCAGCCCCTTCCGGCTTCGTGGACAGCATTATCAGCAAGATTGCCCCGTGGCACTCCGCAAAGTTTGGGGCCAACCGCAAGCACGCGACTGACGTCCTCGAAGCTCCGATTCCAGCGGACGCAAAGAACGTGGACTACTCGGAAACTCCGACTGCGCCCGCGCCGACCCACGCTGGAGCTCCGACCCCCATAGACGACCTTCCGGCACCTCCGAAGGCGTAAAGCGTGGTAGACTAGCGCCCAGGAGGCGCCATGCAGTACCAGATCCCACAGTTCATCGATACCGAGGATAAAATCGCGGGTCCCTTCACGATTCGCCAGTTTATCTACGTCTGCATCACGGCAGCCCTGATCTTCGTTCTGTACTTCTTCTTCCAGAGCTTCCTTTTCATCCTCTTCGCCCTGGTGGTTGGCGGAGCTGGCATCAGCCTCGCGTTCGTCAAAGTGAACGGGCAGAAGCTCTCAAAGCTCGTCATCCTCGGCTTCCTCTTCTACTGGAACCCCCAGCTCTACCTCTGGCAGCCGGATAAGCCCCAGATGCCCAAGAACACCGAGACCATGCACCAGGTCAGCGGCAGCTTGAACCTCGAGAGCATCATCTCGGGCACCAGCCTCAAAAAGACCTGGCAGTACGTCCAAACCGGCAGCAAAGCCGAGCAGAAAGACGTCCGCGACCCCGCCGCGGAGAGCACGTTCGAGGTGTTCCGCCAGGTCACCGGCGAGCTCCGGGCAGCCAAGCGCGTCGATTTCACCGGCTAGCATCCAGCAGTTCCATCGCAGATAATACCTCCATGGCTTCAAACGCGGCGAACTCCCAGGACCTGGTTGAGATCTCTGACATCAGGGACAACATCGTCATGCTGCGCGGCGGAGGCATGTGCCAGCTCGTCATGGTTGGCGGCACCAACTTCGCCCTCAAGTCTGAGGAGGAGCAGAACGTGATCGTCCGCGCGTACCAGAACTTTCTCAACGCACTGGACTACCAGGTCCAGATTGTCATTCACTCTCGCAAGATCAACATCGAGAAGTACCTCTCGCTCCTGGAGAAGCGCCGCTCCGACGAGCCGAGCGGCCTCCTCCGCAACCAGATGAACGAGTACCAGGAGTTCATTCGCGGCTTCGTCTCCCAGTTCGCCATCATGCGCAAGATGTTCATCGTGGTGGTCCCGTACTACCCGATGAACCTTCCGTCCGCGAGCAGCGTGACGAGCTCGCTGCCCTTCTTCGGAAAAAAGAAGAACGAGGAGGAAATGAAAGCTTCCACCGAGAGCACCTTCAAGGAGAACGCGGGGCAGCTCCAGCAGAGGGTCGAGTCGGTCATAGACGGCATCCGCCAGATTGGCCTCGAGGCTACCATTCTCAACAACCAGGAGCTGGTAGAGCTGTACTACAACTTCTACAACCCCGACACGATTGAGCGCACCGACGTTCCCATGCCAACCGCCCCCGCCGCGTAGCCATGCCAGACTCAGCATTCCAGTCCGCGAAGCAGATCATCTCACCCGCAGGCGTAGAGGTGGGATCGTCGAGCGTCAAAATCGGCACCAAGTACGCGAAGACTCTCTTCTTCTTCGGCTACCCGAGGTTCCTGACCACCGGCTGGTTCGAGCCCATCGTGAACCTGCCTGAGCTGTTGGACATTGCCATGTTCGTGAACCCGTTCGACACGGGCCTGGCACTCAAGCAGCTCCGCAAGAAGGCAGCCCAGGTGGAAGCCCAGATGAACACGGCCGCTGACAAGGGTCTCGTGCGCGACCCGCAGCTCGAGACTGCCCTCGATGACGTCGAGGGCCTCCGCGACACCCTCCAGCAGGCGCAGGAGAAGCTCTTCACGGTGGGCGTGTACATCACTATCTACGCTGATTCAGAGGTCGCACTGTCCAAGCTCGAATCCAAGATTACGTCCATGCTCGAAGCCAAGCTCGTGTACCTCAAGCCGGCTCTATTCCAGCAGCTCCAGGGCCTCCTATCCACGATTCCTCTCTCCCAGGACAAAATCAACGTCACAACCCCCATGAACTCGGGGCCGCTCTCCTCGTTCTTCCCGTTCGTGGCAGAGGACCTCATGAGCGAGGAGGGCATCATGTACGGCATCAACCGGCACAACAACAGCCTGGTCATCTTCGATCGCTTCAGCCTGGAGAACGCCAACCAGGTGGTGTTCGCAAAGTCCGGCTCTGGAAAGAGCTACGCGACGAAACTGGAAATTATCCGCTCGCTGATGATGGGCACCAACATCATCGTCATCGACCCCGAGAACGAGTACCAGAAGCTCACCGAGGCTTTCGGGGGAAGCTTCTTCAACATCTCGCTGACCAGCAACAACACGATTAACCCGTTCGACATTCCCATCGTCCCACCCAACGAGTCTGCCTCGGACGTTCTGCGGTCCCACATCGTTTCGGTCGCCGGCCTCGCGCGCCTCATGCTCGGCGAGATGACGAGCGAAGAGGACGCCCTCCTGGACCGCGCCATCACGGAGACGTACGCCAGCCGTGAAATTGTTGCCGGAGAGGATTTTTCCAAGGCTCAGCCTCCGATTCTGGAGGACCTCGAGACGGTCCTGCGCAGCATCGACGGCGGCCGCTCCCTTGCCGAGCGCCTGTACAAGTACACGCAGGGCAGCTTCTCCGGATTCGTGAACAAGCCCACGAACATTGACCTCAACAACCGCCTCATTGTGTTCTCGATTCGTGACCTCGAGGAGCAGCTCCGCCCCGTGGCCATGTACGTCATCCTCAACTTCATCTGGAACCTCATCCGCGCCCGGTTCCAGAAGCGCCTGCTCTTCATCGATGAGGCCTGGATCATGATGAAGAACGAGGACAGTGCTAACTTCCTCTTCGGCCTGGTGAAGCGCGCCCGCAAGTACTACCTCGGCGTCTCCACCATCACGCAGGACGTGGAGGACTTCCTCCGCTCCCCGTACGGCCGCCCGATTATCACGAACTCGTCCGTGCAGCTCCTGCTCAAGCAGGCTCCCGCAACCATCGACATTGTGGGCAAAGCCTTCAACCTAACCGAGACCGAGAAGAACCTCCTCCTGACCGCGGAGGTGGGCACCGGCCTGTTCTTCGCCGGGCAGCGCCACATCGCCCTCCAGATCATTCCGTCCTTCTTTGAGGACAAGCTCATCACCACAAATCCCCAGCAGCTCCTCGAGGAAACGGGGCTCGTGTAGACGATGGACCGGTACCAAACCATGGCCGCCGGTGGCAATCCAGATGCGGGAGAGGACACTGGGAACGCGCACAAGATAGGCAAAGTGGGCGCAGCCCTGCTCATCATTGTCTCGCTCATCCTCGACATCCTGAGCATTGCCGACACGCTCGCATTTGAAATCCCGATTGCGGATATTCTGGCGACCGCCATGGCGGTCATCCTGCTCATCTACCTGATCTACAAGGGGATTCCCTCCATGCGCCCCATGGTGCGGTTCCTCGTGATGTACTTCGCGGAGTACATCCCCATCGTGGACTACCTGCCCCTCTACCTGGTTGGCGCAATTCTCGTGATCGCAACAGACCAGAGCAAGATTGCCTCTACGGTGGTCCAGTACATTCCCTCGAAAAACATGGCCGGCGCCAAGGCGGCAGCTGCCGGAGAGCGGGTGGCGGCGCGCATGCAGAAGCTCGAGCAGGTTGAGAAAAAAGCTGAGCAGTACAAGAAGAAGGTCAGCGACCTCCGCCAGCGCCTGCCCGGACCCCTGCGCTCTATCCCCGAGAGCGGCAACCGGGGTGCCGGAGATGGGTACCTGCCGAAGAAATCTAAGATGAAGCAGGCGTACGAGATGGCCAGAACCGGTATTTCTGAAAGCCGCAACCCCGATTCTAAAGAAGCGGGCAACCCGTTCTTCGCCCCGTACGAGGAACTCGAGCGGGACAACCTCCCAGAGCTCACCGACGTCATTGACGTTGACGTCACGGGAGCAAAAACGACCAGCCGCAGCCAACCACCCAAGCCAGCAGGGTAGGGCTGGGAGCCGGTAGCGGGAAAAGGTACAATTAGCATCATGCTCAAGTTTCTCACCGCAGGTGTCGCACTTGCTTTTGCGGTGGCGAATCCGGCGTTCGCCCAGGCACCCGCAACTCCCAGCAGCGATCTCATGGTCTCCTGGAGGAGCAACGCTCTGAGCCCCGAGGGGTACGCGGGCAAGGTGGCATCGCCGGTGGGTGGCAGCGTCCTGCTGCTGGTTGAAGCCCTGGTGAATGGCCGCCCCGCAGACCTGAGAAACTACGAGGTTCGCTGGTTCATCAACGACGACCTCTACCAGAGTGGCCCGGGGCTCTTCTCGACGACCTTCCGCGTCTCCGAGTTTTCTGATGACTACATCGATGTCCGGGTCCAGATTGTCGGCGCACCGTTCAGCGCGACCGAGGCAACAATGGTGGTCCCTTTTGCTGAACCCAGCGTGGTCATCGAGGCACCCGGGGGGTCTTTCCTGAGGTCCGGGGAGAACTACTTCAAGGCAACACCGTACTCGTTCAACGTGGCATCGGCTGATGACCTGCTCTACACGTGGACCATCAACGGGATGGTTCCCGAGGCGAGCGGAGATCCGCGAGAACTGAGCATCACCGTTGATGGAATCCCGACGCAGGGTGCGGACGTGGGCGTGTCCGTGGAGAATGCACTCTCCGAGAGCGAGGGAGCTGAGGCCAGCGTGAGCCTGGATCCGGTTCAGTGATGCTAATTGAGGCGGCGCGGGCAGCTGCAACCAAGATCACCCCCGGCCTCCCCGGCCCCCTGGACCCGAGCCAGGACGGGGGCGTCCTCGCGTTCGTGCAGAACGCGTACCTGCTCGCGCTCGCCGTCGCGGGGCTCCTCGCCCTGGGGAGCATCGCGTACGGGGCGGTCCAGTACACGCTCTCCCGGGGCAACCCCGCGGCGCTCGCGGACGCGTGGGACCGCATCGTGCAGGCCCTCGTGGGGGCGCTCCTGCTCGTCGGCGCCGGGGCCATCCTCGCCGTCGTGAACCCGGGGCTCACGACGCTGCAGCTGCCGTACCTCGCGCCCCTCGAGGGCAAGCGGGGGGAGGGGTGGGACACGAACTACCAGATTGTGGTTGAGCAGGACCAGGAGCAGCCGACAACGGGAGGAACCACCAGGGGCAACGGCGTCGTGCCGCCCGCAACCGACACCTGCATAAGCAACCCGCAGGGGTGCTCAAACCTTGCAGCGGCTGGCTTCAAGTGCCAGGTCTCCACTGAGTGCACGGCCCACAAGGTCATCGTGAACGGCGTGAAGTGCGCAGCTGACAGGCTGGGTGTCCCCACGAGCGGCATCATTTTCACCGAAGCCTACCCCGTGAGCGGCCTCAAGCACTGCTCCGTCATGCACTACACGGGCTGCTCTGCTGACTTCGTCCTACCCGCGAGCTACGCCAGGAACTGCGAAGCGGTGAAGAACTTCTACGACGCCCTCACCGCGTGCGGGGTTTTTGCACTCAACGAGTACTACAAGAACGAATTCGCGGGGTGCGGCTTCAAAGCTTCTGGGCGCTCGACGGGCAACCACTTCCACGTCGAGGGGTGCCCCTCGGGCACCTGGGGCGGTCTGACCCAGGAGCAGATCACCCGCATCCAAAGTCAGCCTGCTTGCAAGAAAAAGTAAGCTATAATTTGGGCACTTAGCATGAACCGACGTCGAATAATCATCATTCTGGTCTTGCTGCTCGTGCTGGCCCTCATCGGCCTGGCGGGGTACTGGCTCCTCGGCGGCTCAAGCGGGGCGGGGGACGCAGCCGGTAACCTCCCCGAAATTGGAGGGGAGTTTAACCCCGCAGACCCGGGCAACGGAGAGTTCCTAGCCGAGGCGACCATCCCCGTTTCTGACATTGCTGCTTACTACGTGTACGCGGATGAGAGCGTGGTCGCAGTGCACAGGGACGGCACGATAGATCGCGTTGCCAGCACCACGGTCACCAGCCTGTCCAACAAGCCGGTTGAGAATTTTGCATCCGCATCTTTCTCGGGCGATGGGAGCCGCATTCTGGTGCTCACGGGTAACCAGCCTCGCACTCAGGTCAACATTTTTGAGGTTGCCTCCGCAACCTGGCGCGTTGTCCCCGGCACCTTCCGCGATGCGACGTGGGCGCCCTCGGGAAGCCAGCTCGCCACGCTCACGCCTGACACAGCTACCGGAAAGACTGCCATCGGCATCTACGACACGGCACTCGGCCGCACCGTTCGGACGGTGGTGGCTCTCGCCCTGGGCGACGTAGCCATTGACTGGCCCAATGCCCAGACCATCCTCGTGACCGATAAGCCCAACTACCAGAGCGCCGGCTCTACCTGGGCGGTAGACGTGGCGTCTGGTCGCGTGACCATTGCTGCACGGGGCAAGCTCGGCTACGCAGCGAAGTGGGACGACGCGGCGCAGACCGCACTGGCCTTCCAGGCTAACCAGTACCGATCTGGCGGACGCACCAAGCTCATCGTGGGCGGCATCGAGCAGGCGGTGCTCTCTTTCACCACCATCCCAGACAAGTGCACATTCTTTGGCATGCCCACGGGTGAGGATGAGGAGACGCCCTACGTTGTTTGCGGCGCACCTCGTGACCAAGATGACCTGCAGAGAAAAACACTCCCGGACGCCTACTACCGCAAGGAGTTCTTCAGCGATGACGTCCTCGTGGGCGTGAACCTGGAAACCCGTTCCGTAGATTTCACCATTGCAACGCCAGCTCCCGTTGATGCCACCGACCTGCAGGTGGTTGGCAGCACCGTCTACTACCTAGACCGCATCACCGGCGCACTGTACAAATCTGCAATCTAGGCCTCGGGGGAAATAACCACGTGGCGCTCCTTGCCCTCGCCGGCGCTCTCACTGCTGACTCCGGGAACCTGAGAGGCGTGCTCGTGGATGAGCCTGCGCTCGTACGAGTTCATGGGAGGGAGACTGATGGCCTCCATTTTTTGGAGAACCCTCTCCGCCGCCGCTGCCGCAATTGAAGAGATGAGCTCCTCGCGCTGGGCGCGGTACCCGTTGATATCGAAGAAGGGGGCCTTCTCTTTGTGCTTCTCTGCGTGCCTGGCAACCAGGGCGTTCGTGGCCATGATCATGTCCTGCAGGTGCTCGCCATCCAGCCCCTCGATAACCAGCGCGCCCCGGCGCCCGTCCTCGTCTACCGAGACCTTAACGTCCTCAAAACCCAGCAACTTCAGGGTTTTTTCTACGAACTGCTCAGGAGGTAGCTTCTGCATTGGCGCGACGGTACGAGACGAGGTACTGCTGCCCCACGGACAGCAGCGATGAGACCAGCCAGTACAGGGTCACCGCGGCGGGAAGCGTCGCGAAGATCACCAGCGTAATGACCGGCGCCACGAAGACGAGCACCTGACTCGTCATCTGCTGCGCCTTGTCGTTGAACTTCACGCCGCGCATTGCCATCCGCGCCTGCACGAACTGGAGGAGCGCGGTTACCGCGACGAGCGTGAAGTAGGACTCGGTCAGGTTGAGAAACCCGAATGCCGTCTGGTTGAGAGCACCGGGGTTCGGGACGAACGCGTACAGGCGCGATAGGACGTCCGGAGAGAAGATGCTCAGGAACAGGTGGTACAGAGCAATGAGAATCGGAATCTGAATCAGGAGCATCAGCACGCTCGAGAACGGATTGAATTTGTGCTCCTTGTAGAGATCGAGGAGTGCGCGCGAGTGCGCCGCGTGGTCTCCCTTGTGCTTCGCCTGGAGCTCTTTAATTTTTGGCTGCAGCTCCTGCATCTTCGCCTGCTGCTCCAGCCCTTTCTGGAAGAGCGGGTAGAAGGCGAGGCGCACCAGAATGGTGAGAATGATAATGGCGACCCCCAGGTCTTCCAGTGCAACAGTCTCGTACAAACCGACGAGAATGTTGAGGAGCGGGTTCGCGATGAGCGTGTGGTAGATGCTAAGCATGGGTGGATTGGAGTATACGTTCCCCGAGCTCGTGGCACCACGCCCGGAGCTTCTCTCCCCGTGCGGATACCCCCGCGGCGTTGAGGGTCACCATGACCTGGAAGCCATTCGGCAAGCTTCCCAGCAGCGCACCCGCGACGCGACGCTTGGCCAGGTGCCTCACGACGGATAGCTTTGCAGCTTTCTTCGGAACTACCACCGCCAGACCCGTGTTTCCGGGCGAGAACCGGGCTACACCCCATGGGAGCCTGATTACTTGGGCCTGCCCGGCGAGCAGCGCGCGGGGATCAGCCCGCAGGGAGCGGGGAACCATGGGTAAAGGTTACCAGAGCCCTTAGACGGAGAGCTTTGCGCGACCCTTGCGGCGGCGGCGCGCCAGGACGCGACGACCACCAGGCGTGGCGCTCCTGACGAGGAACCCGTGGGTCCTCGCCCGCTTGCGCTTCTTGGGCTGGTAGGTCTGAGACATGGGGCAGAGCATACACGAGGCATATTTGGCTGTAAATGGACGATTCAGACCACATTTCGGGGCTGTGGAAAACTTTGACGCGGGGCCTGCGGGCCATACAATAGTCCCAACACGCTCCACCACCCAGACACTCTTGAACACACGAAATGGAACATAACGAGCTCTGGTCTTCTGTCCTCAAGGAGATGGAGAAGCGCATCTCAAGGACCAACTTCAGCATGTGGCTGAAGAGCACCACCGTGGCTCACCTCTCTGGGGACACCCTCGGCGTTGCGGTGGACAACGCCTTCGCGAAGTCATGGGTTGAGGACAAGTACGAGAAGGACATATTGGGGATCGTCCGCACCCTGAACCCCGAGGTGAAGCACATCGAGGTGGTCATCAACAGCTCCACGGCTCCCGCTCCGAAGCGTCCGGCAAAGGCTAACGTTCCGGTTTCTTCAATGCAGCTCGATCTCAAGATTGACGCGGCAACTGGCCTCAACACGCGCTACACGCTCGACTCATTCATCGTGGGCCAATCGAACGAGCTGGCCCACGCTGCTGCGCTCGCCATCGTCGATGACGTCGGCACCAAGTACAACCCGTTCTTCGTGTACGGCGGAGTGGGTCTCGGCAAGACTCACCTCATTCAGGCAATCGGCAACGAAATAAGGAAGCGGAACCCGGCACTGAGGCCGCAGTACATGACGAGCGAGAAGTTCACGCACGACGTCGTGTGGTCCATCCGCAACCGCCGCACCGATGATATGCGAAAAAAGTACCGCGAAGCTGACGTCCTCATCATTGACGACATTCAGTTCATCGGCGGAAAGGACAAAACCGAAGAGGAGTTCTTCCACACCTTCAACGCCCTCCACGAGATGAACAAGCAGATCATCATCTCGTCCGATAGGCCCCCGTACGCCATCCCGACCCTCGAGGAGCGCCTCCGCAGCCGATTTGAGGGCGGACTGATCGCGGACATTACCGCGTACGATTTCGAGACGAGGGTAGCCATCATCCGCAGCAAGCTCGACGAGCGATCTAGCCACCTCGGGGACGACGTGGTGGAGGTCATTGCCCGCAAGATGAAGAAGTCCGTCCGCGAGCTCGAGGGCATCCTCACCAAGCTCCTGTTCTTCCAGGAGAAGCGGGGCCGCGAGGTCACGGCTGCCATTGCCGAGGAAATCATTGAAAAAACGATGCGCGCGCTCACCAAGCCCGTCACCGACACGCAGGTCATCAGCGCCGTAGCTGAGGTGTACAACATCGCAACGGAAGATCTGGTGGGCCGCTCGCGGCGCAAGGAAATTGTGGAGCCGAGGCAGGTTGCCATGTTCCTCCTGCGCGACATGCTTGACCTCTCGTACCCGACCATCGGGGAAAAGCTGGGGAGGGACCACACCACAGCTATCCACTCTTACGAGAAGATTGCACGCGAAGCTGATCAGAACGCAATCCTCAACCAAAAGATATTCAGGGTGCGTGAGCTGCTCTCCAAGCACTAGTCCACACGGCAAAAAACCGGCACTCCCAGCCCCCGCCTACCCCTAAAATCGGCAACGGATTTTGTACACAGAATCCCCAGGACTAACAACTACAACAATATATTTATTACTACTATAGTTACGGCATGAAAGCTGTGACTTTGCGCGACACCCTGTCGGCAGCCCTGGGATTGGTGGAGCGTGCGAGCGGCTCGGGAGCCCAGCTCCCGGCGCTCCGCAACGTGCTCCTCGAGACTGAGGGGGACCAGCTCGTACTGACCGCCACCAACCTCGAGCTCGCGGTACGCGCCACCGTGGCCGCCAAGGTTGTAGATCACGGGAAGGTATCCGTACCCACCGCACTCCTCGGCAGCCTCGTGGGTGCCCTCACGGATGAGAGGGTCACACTGGAGGCCCAGGGTTCAGGCTTGGGCATCACCACGGACCACTACAACGGCACGCTCGCGGGTGCTCCCGTAGATGACTTTCCGAGCATCCCCACTCGCGGCGCAGATGCGCTGCAGATCTCCATTCCGGGTGCCCTGTTCAGGGAGGCCCTCTCACGGGTCTCATTTGCCGCTCAGGGAGCCGCGGACTTCTCACCCGAGCTAGCTGCCGTTCTCGTCACCACAGAGGCAGGGATGCTGCGTTTTGTGGCAACAGACAGCTTCCGCCTCGCGGAGGCATCCGTGGACGGAGCGGTGCTACCAGAAAAATCCGTCCGCGCGCTCATACCCGCCAAGGTAGCCTCAGAGCTCTCCCGCGTCATACACGATGACGAGGACGTCGCGTGCTACTTCGAGACGCACCAGGCTACGTTCGAGACTCCGCGCTGGCAGGTGACCACCCGCCTCATCTCGGCGCAGTTCCCGGATTACGAGCAGATCATCCCGCCCAGCTTCATTGCCGAGTTCACGGTGAACAGAGAAGCTCTCGCCGCAGCGCTCAAGCTCGCGAGCGTGTTCGCGGCTAAGGGCAGCGAGATCACCATTGAGCCCAGCGGCGAGGGGGAAAACGCTTCCCTGACGATTTCTGCGGGCAGTGACGCGGTCGGATCGCACTCGACATCCGTGGAGGCCCACGTGACGAGTTCCTTCCCAGCCGTGACCTTCAACTGGCGCCAGCTCAGTGACGGCCTGCGCGCTATTTCCGCCGAGCGCGTGACCATGGGCATCAACGTCGACAAACCCGCGCTGCTGCGCGGGTCTGGAGAGGGGACGTACCGCTACGTGCTCGCCCCCCTGGTTTCCTAGAACTACTCGGCTGTGACCTCGATGCTCCGGGAGTTCTCCGCTCCCGTTTTGGTGCGCACCAGGACGACGAACGTGTGGCTCCCCTCGCCATCGTTATTCCGGAAGCTTCCAGAGAAATCATAGCTGCTGCCGAAGTTTCCACGGAAGCGGCGCACCTGGCTGCCGTTCCAGAGAATGACGACCTCATCAATCTCGTCGTCTCCCGCTTCCTGGGTGAGGTTCGCCGTTCCCGAGAACTCAACCTCACGTCCAGAAATGGGTCCGGAGGGTTCACGGAGGGAGATTGAGATTGCCGCAGATCCGGGAGTGGTGGAGGTAGACGAGCTTGACATGTTGCCGGCCCAGACCTGCACCGCCGTCTCCCAGTTGCTGTACTGGGGGTCTGATCCGGGATTACTCGGAGGGGGGCCGGTCGGGTTAGAGCGATCTACCCAGTGCAAGATGCTGTGCGCCGTGCCGTCCGGCATCGGGTTGCCGTCGAGAATTGGCTTGCCCGTGGTCGGCCCGTTCGACTTTGCGAGCGCCTCTCCCTGCGGGAAGAGTGGGAGCGCCTCTCGGAGGAACTGGGACCAAATCGGGATTGCCGCAACGAGGCTCGATCCCTGCGAGACCATGGGGCGGTTGTTGTTGTTGCCCGCCCAGACGCCGACCACGATGGACGGCGTGTACCCGATTGCCCACGCGTCCCGGTAGTCGTTCGTGGTGCCGGTTTTCAGGGCCACGTCGTACCCGTCGAAAATGGTGGAACTCAAGCTGGATCCGAGCAGGCGGCCGCGCTCGTTCACGTCCGTGAGAATGCTGTTGATCATCCGCGGGTACTCGGGATCCACAACTTTCGTGACTTTGTCCTCAAACTTCTCGAGCACCTCACCCTGCTCGTCTTTGATTTCCAAGATCACGGCGCGGTCATGGATGGACCCGTCTCCCGGGAAGACACTGTACGCGCGCACGAGGTCTGCGAGGTGCACCTCGCCGCCACCGAGGACGAGCGAGAGGCCGAGACGCTCCGCTGACCCGAGCGTGGTGAGCCCGAGCTGCTCCGCGAGACCGAGCATGTCCCGCAGCCCCACGAGGTAGAGGGCCTTCACGGCGGGCACGTTGCGAGACTGGGCGAGCGCGGAGCGGAGGGACACCGGACCCGGGAACGCGCCGTCAAAGTTCTGGGGGTGGAAGCAGCTCCCCTCGCCGCTCGCGAAGTTCGGGATTGCCGGGCAGTTGGGGTCTCCGGACACGAACTCGGTGGGCACGTCGTACACCTGCGTGCTGGGCGTGTAGCCCTTCATGAACGCCGCCATGTACACGAGCGGCTTCAGGGTCGATCCGGGCTGCCTGAGTGCCTGGAAGGGCACGTTGTAGTTGCCGTCTATGGACTCGTCAAAGTAGTCGCGGCTGCCGGCGAGCGCGAGCACCTGTCCCGTCTTGGGGTCAATGGCCATGAGCGCCGCGTTGGTTCCCCCGTACAGGCTCTCGTTGCGCTTGGCTCCCTCGAGGACCGCCTTCTCGGCAGCTTCCTGCATCTTCCAATCCAGCGTGGTCGTGATGCGCAGCCCGCCGCGACCCACCGCCTCTTCGCCGTACTTCTCGACCACGTAGTCCTGCACCATCAGGGAGAGGTGCGGAGCCTTGATGCTGTTGAAGCGCTCCTTGAACGTGATCTCTTCCGCGACCGCCTGGTCGTACTGCTCTTGCGTGATTTTGTCCTGGTCGAGCATCGCTTTGAGCACGCGCTTCTGGCGCGCGAAGAGCTGGTCGGTGTTCTTGCCCCACGGCGAGTAGCGCACCGGAGACTGCGGGAGCGCAGCCAGCAGCGCTGCCTGCGCGAGTGAGATCTCCCGGACCGGCTTGTTGAAGTACATCTGCGCCGCCGTCTCCGCGCCGTTGATGGTGGGGCCGTACGGAATCTGGTTCAGGTACAGCTCCAGGATCTCATCTTTGGTGTAGTACCTGGACAGCTTGATGGCCAGGAGCGCCTCCTTCGCCTTTCGCGTGAAGGTGCGGTCATCGGTGAGGAAAACTTTTTTCGCGAGCTGCTGGGTAATCGTGGATCCACCCTCGACAATTTCACCCGCGAGGATGTTCTTGATCATGGCGCGCCCGATGCCGAGCAGGTCGATGCCCGGCGTGGAGTAGAATCGGGGATCCTCAATCGCGATGGTCGCGTCCTTCAGCTGCTGCGGAAACTCGGAGAGGGGAACCACCACGCGCTGCTGGTTCTCGCTCATGTCGTACAGGAGCACCTCCCCGGTGCGGTCGAAGATCTTGGTTGATTCCGGAATCTTGAGGTTCGCAATTTCGCTGTCGGACGGGAGCGTCGCCGCGACCGCGAGCACGAGAATGCCACCGAGCACGACGCCGATGCCGGCGAGGAGGCCGACTCCCACCAGAATTTTGTGCGTGCGACTCTTTCCAGAGAACTCTTTGCTGATGTGAATTTTTCCCAGCAAGCCCTTCTCGTGGGGCTTTTCGTGCGGATGGTGCATGAGACTCATAGTAAAAAGAGCCGCGGAGCCTGTCTATGGCTCCGCGGCTCTTTTGCCGGGTTACACCGCGAGATCCTCTTCCTCTGAGACCACCATTCCGGAGTGAATTTCCCTGAGGTAATCCTGCTCCGCCATTTCTAGCTCATCCATTTCGACTTCGCCCTTGCCAGATGCGGGAGCTTCGTCGCCGTCCTCGTCATCTTCCGCGGCGAATGCCGGCTCTCCGGGTTCGTCGTCGGTGATTGCCGGGTACCCGGCTTCCAGCTCATCAAATCCTGTTGAACGTGGTCCCATGTGTTAGGTAAAAATTAGTAAACGGATAGTACCTTAAGTCACGCCCAGCTGTTGTCAATTCCCCGTCCGCGCGCGCTGCGCCGCAACGAGCGCAATCGCAATTGCATCGGTCGCGTCATCGATGAGCTTGAGGTTTCCGCAGTCCACGATGAGCTGCACCATTTTTGCAACTGCACGCTTGTCCGCGTTTCCTGAGCCCGTCACGCCCTGCTTCACCTCGTTGGGCGTGAGCTCGGCAATGGGAATGCTCCGCTGCTCGACGCACTCGATGATCACGCCGCGCGCCTGCCCCACGGCGATGCCGGTGGTGCGATTTTTTGTGAAGAAGAGCTTCTCCACGGCAACCAGATCGGGCTGGTGCTGCTCAATAATGGCGAGCAGGTTCTTCCGGAGCTCGACCAGGGCCGGCGCGTCTTTTCCCGCGGTCACGGGTACGAGGCCGGCTCCCAGCAGCCTGGGCCTGGCGCCCTGCTCGATAACGCCGTACCCGATCCTGCGCGATCCGGGGTCCACGCCGAGGACGATCATGAGGCGTTGGTGGTCACGGCCTGCACGTCTTCCAGCTGCTCGAGGGCATCCACGAGCTTGCCGAGCAGCTTCGCGTCACCCTGCCCAACCTCTTGCGGGAACTGCGCCTCCCAGTCTCCGGCTTCCGTTTTCTGGAATGCCCACTGCACGGCTCCCTGCGCAGCCCACTTGCCCTCGTTCTTGCTGAGCGTGCTCTTCACTTCGGCAATGGCGCGGTTCCTGTTGTCCGTCGTGACTTCGATGATGAGGGCGATGCCACCCGGCCCGTACGCCTCGAAGAGCAGCTCCTCGAGATTTTCTGCTGCTGCGGCAGCGCGATCCACGGCACGCTGGATGGTGTCCGCGGGCACCTGCGCCTCGCGCGCTTTGGACACCGCGGTCCGCAGGCGCGGGTTGAAATCCACGTTGGGCTCAGTGCGAGCCGCTGCCGAGATGGCGCGCAAGAGCTTCGAGAACGACTTCGCCCTGGCTGCGTCCGTGAGCGCTTTTTTGTGCTTAATGCCTGCCCAGTGCGAGTGTCCTGCCACAGCCGTATACTATCCACGTACGACCTGCGCCAGCAACACGCACCATGACCGACCTTCCCGAAGACGTTGCCGCCAAAGTCTCCTCCATCCGGAGGGAGGCAGAGGAGCGTGACGCGGCCCACCGCGCCGAGGCCATGCACGTGCCGTACGTCGACATCAGGCGCGCGCCCGTGTCCATCAACGCGCTCCAGCTCGTTTCCGAGGACGAGGCGAAGAAGCTGCGAATGGCCACCGTGGAGATGCGGGACCGCAACGTCGCGGTTGCCGCGGAGCACCCCACCGACCCCGCCGTGCAGGAGATGCTCAAGAAGCTCGAAGAGCGCGGGTACCACCTGAAAGTCTTCGTGACGTCCGGCTCCGGCATCGACGAGGCGCACGCCTTCTACCAGTACACGGCTAAGCCCACCGAAGAGATTACCGGCGAGGTGAAGGTCGGGGGAGAGGGGCAGCCGAAATCATTCCAGGAGCTCAAGGAGAAGCTCGAGACCGCCGACTTCAATGACGTGCAGACGACGGACCTCTTCAACTGGGTGGCCTCGGGTGCCCTCGCGAGCGGCGCCTCCGACATTCACCTTGAAGCCAAGGATGACGGCGCGCTGCTGCGCCTGCGCGTCGACGGCCTGCTCCACGACGTCTTCCACCTCTCGCGCCACGCGTTCGTGGGGCTCGATAACCGCATCAAGCTGCTCAGCCGCCTGAAGCTCAACGTGCGGTCCGAGGCGCAGGATGGCCGCTTCACCATCAAGCTCGCGGATGGAGCATCGGCAGAGGTGCGCGTTTCCATCATTCCCGCGGACTCGGGCGAGGTCATCGTCATGCGCATTCTCGATCCGCGGTCCCTCGCGGTCGACGTCACGGCGCTCGGCCTGCGCCCCGATGACCAGGACCTCATCCTGAAGGAGCTCGCGCGCCCGAACGGCATCATTCTCAACACGGGTCCGACCGGATCCGGTAAGACGACGACGCTGTACAGCTTCCTGCGCCACATCTCGACCCCCGAGGTGAAGGTCATCACCATTGAAGACCCGATCGAGTACAAGCTCGAGGGCATCGACCAGACGCAGGTCGACCCGGAGGGCGGGTACACGTTCGCCTCCGGACTACGCTCCATTCTCCGCCAGGACCCCGACGTGATTCTCGTCGGTGAGATTCGTGACGGGGAGACGGCCGAGACTGCGCTGCAGGCTGCGCTCACGGGTCACCTCGTGTTCTCGACGCTCCACACCAACTCCGCGCTCGGAGCGGTGCCGCGCCTCATCGACCTCGGCGTGCGCCCGGCGACGATTGCCCCGGCGCTGAACGTCGTCATTGCGCAGCGCCTCGTGAGGAAGCTCTGCACCTGCAAGAAGGAGCAGCCCATGGATCCGTCCCTACTCGAGAAGCTGCGCGCGACGCTCGACGCGCTGCCCGCGCGCGTGGACCGCACCCCGTACGAGGCCGCGCTCGCGAAGGGTGTCGAGTACATCCCGGGTGCGTGCGACATCTGCAACAACTTCGGCTACAAGGGGCGCATCGGCATCTTCGAGTTCCTGCAGGTCACCGATGCCATCCAGGCTGAGATTGGGCGCGAGACGTCCGAGGTCTCCCTGCGCCAGGCCGCCGCCGCGCAGGGCATGATTCCGATGCAGCACGACGGCGTGCTCAAGGCGATTCTCGGCGTGACCACGCTCCGAGAGGTTGAGGAGGTCACGGGCCCGATTGCCTAGCGGTTGACGGAAGCCCACATTTTCTGTTTTCTAGCCGCAGATACTAGAAAACAGTGAGGTGAAATATGGTTCATACGGTAGAGGGCAGCTCCCAGGAGCTGGGGGTTTTAGAAAAGGTGCACGCGGGTATCGGGGACTGCATTAACCTGATAGTCACCGACCAGTACCGCGAGCTTTTGCTCCTGCAGAAGCGGGACATTTGGATTCTCCCCGGGGGCAAGCCGGAAGCGGGAGAGTCAGACCGCCAGTGCCTCGAGAGAGAGCTCCGCGAAGAGCTCCCCAGCTTCCAGTGGAGCTTCGACGATGCGTCGTTCTGGAGGGTGTTCACCGGCATCACGCCGCACAGCCACCGCGAGATTGTCGTGCGAACGTACGTGCTCAATCCTGGCAGCACGTACGTCGGCAACGTCGGCAGGTACGGCGCAGAGATCACCGACTCCAGGTGGCTCTCTCCCGCTCCGTACCGGCAGGTTCCGCTCTCCGACATCACGCAGAAGATTGTCAGCGCGCTCCGCGCGGAGAAGATGATCAGCTAAACGAACACGGGCAGTGCAAGAGCCCCGCTTCACAGCGGGGCTCTTCTCAATTGAGTTCAGGTTTATGTCTTAAATTTTCTTGGGCTCGTGCTACGTAGCACCGAGCGTACGTTCATTGTCTTAATGACATTCCCTCTGATCTGGGGACACGCGAAAGAGTGGTAACTCCCAAGCAGGTTGGGAGAAATGGATGCAATCCGAGGAGAGATCCCGCCGAAACCGGACCATCCTGAGACTAAGATCAACATCCTGCCCCCAGATCAGAAAGAACGGTGCTCCATGAGCTAACGTGGGTATACTAATACAGTTACACCCATTTGTCAATATGGTGCCAGCTGCCCTGAAATTGGTACTTTTAGCCCGTATGGACCAACCAGTACCCTCCGGTTCAGCTGAGGAAACATCAGTAGATCAGGCTCTCCGGCCTGGTGCCTGGGAGGAGTACGTCGGGCAATCTACGGTGAAGCGCAATCTGCGCGTCATGATTGATGCAGCCGCGAAACGCGGCGAGCCAATGGACCACCTCCTCTTCGCGGGTCCCGCCGGTCTCGGCAAAACCACGCTCGCGCTCCTCACCGCGAAAGCCTTCGGCTCGCAGCTCCGCCTCACGTCCGGCCCCGCGCTCGAGCGCGCGGGTGACCTCGCCGCACTCCTCACGAACCTCGAGCCGAACGACGTTCTCTTCATCGACGAGATTCACCGGATGAACCGCGCCATCGAGGAGGTGCTGTACCCGGCGATGGAGTCCCGCAAGCTGCCCATCATTGTAGGCAAGGGTCCGTCCGCGCGCAGCCTCGTGCTCGACCTCCCCCCGTTCACGCTGCTCGGCGCCACCACGCGCGAGAATTTGCTCTCGCACCCGCTCCGCACCCGCTTCGGCGCGATCCTCCGCCTCGACTACTACGCGCCGAGCGAGATCCAGCAGATCATCGAGCGCAACGCTGAGCTGCTCGGCGTATCGGTGACACCCGAGGCGGCAGCGTTCCTCGCGGGTGCTGCCCGCGCGACCCCGCGCGTGGCCAACCGCCTCCTGCGCCGCGCGCGTGACTACGCGCACGTCGCGGACAAGGACGCCATCGACCTCGAGGCGGCGCAGAGCACCCTGAAGCTCCTGGACATAGACCACCGGGGCCTGGAGCCCCAGGACCGCATGCTCCTGCGCACCATTGCCGAGAAGTACGGGGGCGGCCCCGTCGGCATTGCGACGCTCTCCGCAGCCCTCTCCGAGGACCGGGGCGTCATCGAGGACATCTACGAGCCGTTCCTCATGTCCGTGGGCTTCCTGCAGCGCACCTCCGGGGGGCGCGTTCTCCTGCCCGCCGGCTACGACCACCTCGAGATTGCTCACCCAGATCGCGGCCCCCTCCTGTGACGATTTTTCTGCACGGCGCGGACAGCTATCGGCGCGCGCAGCGCCTGGCAGAGGCTATCCGGCAGTTCCTCTCCAAGTACCCCGGCTCCGGCATTCGCCGCTTCGACGCCGAGTCTGAACCTGACGCCGCAGACCGCGTGAACGAGGTGCTCTCGAGCACGTCGCTGTTCTCCCCGCGCACGCTCGTGGTGCTCAGCGGCGCGCTCGAGCTCACGCCCGGCCAGCTGAAGGTGCTCGTGAACCGCACCGCGACGAGCGAGAGGGACCACCTCATTCTGGTTGCCGACACGGACAAGCCCGCGAAGACGTACGCGCGCCTCACGGAAGACGACGTGAAGCAGGAGTCCTTCCCGAAGCTCGCCGGCGACGCGTGGGTCACGTTCGTGGCACGAGAAGCTCAGCACAGGAACTGCGAGCTCACGCGCACCGAGGTGCAGAGGCTCGCCGCGGCGTTCTCGGGAGACAGCTGGGGCGTGGCAACCGAGCTCGACGTTCTCGCCGCGACGCCCGCGGAGTTTCGCGCGGAGCGCATGGAGCGATCCATCGCCGCAGCACCCAGCGGGGGTACGCCGAGCTGGGGAGAGTTTCGCAAGCTCGGATCGGGCGACCCCGCCGGGCGCCTCGCGACGCTGGCTCACCTCGAGGCCACCGGTGACGCTCCCGCAAAGATTTTTGCGATGGCCTCGTACAGCGCGAACCCGCTCGCCGCTGCGCGCGGTGACGTCGCGGTGAAGACCGGGGGATGGGACTTTGACGAGGCGCTCGTGGCCCTCGCCATCTACTAGGGTGGGCAGGTTCAGCGAGCAGGTCGTGAAGAAGGCACTCATGGTGCCGCCGGGTCGCGTGACCACGTACGGCCGCATCGCACGAGCCGCAGGTGGCGGCGCAATGGCATCGCAGAGCGTCACGGCGATTCTCGGCAAGGCGCACGATGCCGGCGAGCGCGGCATTCCCTTCCACCGCATCGTGTACGCGGACGGGCGCGTGTGGGCAGACGCGTCACACCGCGCGGAGCGCATGGAGCTCTACGCGCAGGAGGGCATCGAGGTAGATGCTGTGTCCGGAAAAGTAAAAAACTTCCGGAAGGTGCTGTTCGAGTACTGATGGAAAGAGAGCTCCCACCGGGAGCTCTCTTTCTTACTTCGCGGTCGCCTTGGCAAGAGCCTTTGCGGCGCGACTCTTGAGGCGGCTAGCCTTGTTGGGTTTGATGACGCCCCTCTTGGCTGCTTTATCCAGCGCCTTGAAGGCGGTCTTCATCGGATCGGCAGCCGCAGAGGCATCCTTGGAGATGGTCTTGCGGGCATCCTTGACCGCCTTCTTGTACGCCTCCTTGCGGATGACGTTGCGGGCCTTGTTGGTGGCCGCCTGGCGCATTGCCTTGCGGGCAGATGACGTGTTTGGCATGGGAGCCATCGTAAGGGGATTGGGGAAAAATGCAAGGTAATGGTACCTTTTGGGCGTGATTGCCCGGCTATCTGGCACCGTTTCCGACGTCTCCGAGGGAAGGGTGGTTTTGGACGTTTCTGGGGTTGGGTACCTGGTCTCCGTGCCCAGAAAGTTCGCGGATTCCCTGGATATTTCCCAGGAAGTGGCGATTTTCACGCACCTGCACCTCGCCGAGGGGGTCATGGATCTGTACGGGTTTCCGGACCAGAAAACCAAAGACTTCTTCCTCCTCCTGACCTCGGTGACGGGCATCGGGTCCAAGCTGGCCCTCGCCGTCGTGGACGCCGTTCCCATCTCCGCCCTGGCGGCAGCCATCGAGGAGGGGAAGGCGGACGTGGTGGTCCAGGTGCCGGGTGTCGGCAAGAAGATCGCGGAGCGCATCGTCCTGGAACTCAAGGGAAAGGTCGCGGAGTACACGGGGCTCGCCTCGGCGGACCAGATTGGAGCCGATGCGGACATCATGGAGGCGCTCCGCTCCCTGGGGTACAAGCGAGACGAGGTCGCCGCCGCCCTGAAGCTCGTGGGAGACGAGGTGTCCGGAGTTGAGGAGAGGCTCAAAGCCGCACTGCGCTTCCTGCGGAAGGTATAAAAAAGCTTGAAGCCCCAGAGGGGCTTCGTACTTTGTTGCGGAGATCACTCTTCATCTGCTCTCCTGTCGCAGTTGAAGCACGGATCGCCGGGGTTCTGTGCGCCGCAGTGCGGGCACTGCCAGCCGCCGGTGGGCGGTGACTTGATGGAGTGACGTTCGGAAGGAGCTGGATTTTCAGGAAGAGCCGGTAGCTCTACCCGGGGAATAAGTCTCTCTCGCAGCGCGTTGACGACGAGCGCCGCCACCTTGCTGTGGGGTGACTGTCCCGTGTAGCTCTCGCGCGTCTTGCAACGGTCCCCCACGTTAATGGAGCTATGCGTTGCAACGCTCACGTCACCGCGGTGTCCCGCGAGGACTGCTCTGCCCATCGGATCGCGAACGATCTCGAAGTAGCAGGCACGCTGCGCGTTCTCCTCCCAGACGAGGAACGTATCCTTCGTTGTGAACTCGACCGTCTTGCGGACGTCGTCGCTCACCACTCCGAACTGCGATCCGGTTTCTACCTTGTCCATGACGAGTTGCTGCATTGGCAACCTCCTTTATTGATTATTGATAAAGATGTAGCCCCGTAGGCTTGCTGGTGCAATTATAGCATGAAATGCGACATTTGTCACTAGCACGGCGTGGAGCGCATCGCGCCGCGCGATGGAACGCGCGAGAAACCGCTACGCCTTTCCTGTACAATCTCAGCATGAACCTTACGTTCTGCGGAGGAACCGGGCAGGTCACCGGGTCCAACTACCTGCTCACGACAGGACGGCACAAGGTGCTCGTAGACTGCGGACTGTTCCAGGGCAGCTCCTTCGCGGGAGATGAAAACTTCAAGGCGTTTCCGTACGAGCCGAAGGAGATTGAGGCGGTGTTCATCACGCACGCGCACCTGGACCACGTCGGCCGCCTGCCGAAGCTGTACCGCGAGGGCTTCCGCGGCAAGATCTACTCGACGCCAGCCACCCGCGACTGCGCGGAGCTGATTCTCCTCGACTCGGAGAAGCTCCTCTGCCAGGAAGCAGAGCGGCGCGGGCAGGCCCAGTTCTGCACCATCGGCACCGTGGAGTCCGTCATGCGCCTCTGGCACAGCGTCGAGTACGACACGGACCTCCAGCACGGCGAGATCTTCGCGCGCTTCTTTGATGCGGGGCACATCCTCGGCTCCTCGAGCATCGCCATTCGCGCGGAGGGCAAGACGGTGGTCTTCTCCGGCGACATTGGCAACTACCCGGCGCCCATCATTCGTCCCACGGTGTTCCCGGCTAAGGCGGACTACGTCGTCATGGAGTCCACGTACGGCAACGAGAACCACGACCCACAGGAGAAGCGGCGGGAGTACCTCGAGGAGGTGATTCGCGAGACGGTGAGCCGCGGCGGCGTGCTCATGATTCCTGCGTTCGCACTGGAGCGCACGCAGGACCTGCTCTACCACCTCAACGAGCTATTCGCGGAGGGGCGCATCCCCCGCGTGCCGGTCTTCCTGGACAGCCCGCTCGCGATCAAGCTCACGGCGATTTACCACAAGTACCGCCGGTACTACAACGAGGAGGCGGAGCGGAGCATCCAGGAGGGTGATGACATCTTCAACTTCCCCGGCCTCCACCTCACGCTGACGTCGGAACTCTCCAAGGCGATCAACGAGGTCGCAGCTCCGAAGATTATCATCGCGGGCAGCGGCATGAGCCACGGCGGCCGCATCCTGCACCACGAGCACCGCTACCTCGCAGATCCGGCAAGCACGATTCTCTTCATCGGGTACCAGGCCGTCGGCAGCCTCGGCCGGCGCATCCTCGAGGGCGCGCGCGAGGTGGACATCTTCGGCGACCTCATTCCGGTGAACGCGCAGGTGCGCAACATCACCTCCTACTCTGCGCACGCCGATCAGCCCAAGCTCCTGGAGTGGATTGCTGCCACCAAGGACACCGTCAAGCACGTGTTCGTGACGCACGGAGAGCTGGACCGCGCGGGAGCGCTCGCCGAGTCCATCCGGACCGAGCTGGGCCTCAGCGCGGTGGTCCCAGAAATGGGGGACACCGTCACGCTATAATCCAAGCACCACATGATTGACTTCAAAGACCTCCCCAACTTCCAGAGCGGCAAGCAGCCCTACGCCATTGCGATTTCTGGAGCCGCAGAGACCGGGCACTGCTCCGTCACGGCTTTCGATGACACGGTCAAGATTGCCCAGGAGATTGCCCGGCGCGGGATGATCCTCGTGACCGGCGCGACGAGCGGCGTCCCGTACTGGGCCGCGCGCGCCGCCAAGGAGGCGGGCGGTTTCGTGCTCGGCCTCTCTCCGGCAGCGAGCCGCGCCCACCACGTGAAGACGTACCGCCTGCCGACGGACTACCACGACCTCATCATCTACACCGGCTTCGATTACGCCGGCCGTGACCTGCTCGTCTCGCGCGCGGCTGATGCGGTGATCACCATCTGCGGGCGCACGGGCACGCTCCACGAGTTCACCACCTCGTTCGAGGACGGGCTCCCGCAGGGCGTGCTGCTCGGCAGCGGCGGCGTTGCGGACATGCTCCCGGACATTCTCTCGGCGAGCCACCGCGGGAACCGCACGGTGGTGTTCGAGCGAGACCCGCTCGCCCTCGTTGCCTCACTGGTCGCCGCTATCGATGCAGAGCGGGCCCGCCTGGATGCGGTGGCAGAGGGCAGGCTGGATGCCTCGTCCGATGCTTCGTAACCCCGGACTCGTAGCCGCGGGGACCCTCGCCGGGACCACGCTCGGCGCGGGCATCTTCGCGCTCCCGTACCTCGCCAAGGCTTCCGGCCTCTTCCCGTTCGTCATCTTCCTGGCGGGCCTCTCGGCCGCGGTCATCTACGCGCACATCCTGTACTGGCGCGTGCTCCGCGAGCGACCTACCGGCACGCACCTGCTCGAGCTCGCGCGCGAGCACTTGGGGTACGGCGCGGCCAAGGTGACGTTCGTCGCGACCATCCTAGGCATCATCTTCACGCTGTCCGCGTACCTGGTGCTCGGCGCCACGTTCCTCAGCAGCATCACGGACCTCACGGACCACTCGGCGATGCTCATCTTCTGGGCGCTGTGCTCCGCGCCGCTCCTGTTCCGCTTCAGGAGGCTGATGCAGGTTGAGCTCCTCGTGACCGCCGTGATGCTCGCCATGATTCTGCTCTTCGTGCTCACCGTGCCGGTCTCCGATTCATTCACCTCGTTCGTTGCGGTGAACTGGGACAACGTGCTGCTCCCGTTCGGCCCGATTCTCTTCGCGCTGGCCGGCTGGACGGCGATCGAGCCGGCCATTGCGGCGGTCGGGGCGAAGCGCGGGTACCGCCGGCAGGCAATCGGCATCGGCACCGTCTCCGTGGCAATCGCGTACCTGGCCTTCGCGCTGACCCTCGGCTCGGCGAGCAATCCGGTCACCCCGGACACCATCTCGGGGGTGCTCCACCTCCCCGGGTGGCAAGTCGGCGCGCTCATGGTTTTTGGCCTGGCAGCCATCGTGACCTCGTACCTGCCCATGAATCTCGAGATCAAGAGCGCCTTCCGCAGGGGCCTCGGCTGGCCGCGCAGCATGGCGTTCTCCGTGGCACTCTTCCTGCCGTACCTCCTGGTGCTCGCCGGCTTCAACAGCTTCCTGCAGAGCGTGGAGCTCGTGGGCGGCGTGTTTCTCGCCACGCAGTACGTGGCCATCCTGCAGGTGGCGCGCAAGGCTCTCCGCCTCCGGGGCCGAGAGCAGCTGGCGGTGAACCTGCTGTCCGCGCTCTTCACCCTGGCTGCCATTTTCCACGTGGCGCGGTTCGTTGCGCCTGCCCTGGGGCTGGATTAGGCTCTCGGCGTATGCCCCTGTCGTTCAGAGGATAGGACGCGGGTTTCCGAAACCCGTAACGATGGTTCGAGTCCATCCGGGGGCACTGCTATACTGGGACCAGCTGAAAGGCTGTTTTCAAAATTTTTACAATCTGGAGGTGACGTATGTCACGAGTCAAAAAGATTGCCAAACTGCTAGCCGGCATGAGGTTGCCAGCGAACCAGCACCTGGCTGCTATCTCCGCAATCCAAGCTGCGGGTAGCTCCCTCCTCCAAAAGGAGTGGTGCACGCCCGATAACAGGGGATGCCTCGCGATTGTCGCTGCTGCGGCGATTACGGGAACGCACCCGTCAGCTTTCATGAGGTGGTTCTCGAATGAGGAGAACTTGGGGGAGGCGTGCGTGACGCTCGCCACGCTCCTGGGGCTCTCCGAGAATGACCTCTACACGATGGTCGAGGAGTGGGACCACTGCACGCCGCGCGACCGCAACGCCGTTCTCCGCAAGCTGAACCGCGTGCGCCATCGCCTGGAGCGCAAGGCGATCTTCTCGCGAACACCCGTTCGTGATGACCAGCTCGCCGATATGCGCGCCCTCCTCGGCAACGCCTTCGCCGGGACCCTGGCTCCTGCCACCAAGGAGGTGATCCAAGTCTCGGCGTGCTAACCCCTCGCCAGAGCGGACCGATTTTCCCAGTCGGTCCGCTTTAGTTTCTGTACAATCTACGCATGACGAGGGAGCAGCAGCTGGATGCAATTCGCGAGCGCATGGCCCGAGATACTTCGCTGCCGCTCTCCACGAACCTGGTCTTTGGGGAGGGAGACCCCGACGCGCGGGTCGTCTTCATCGGCGAGGCGCCTGGCGCCAGAGAGGACGAGCTGGTGCGGCCGTTCGTTGGGCGTGGCGGGCAGCTCCTCAACAAGAACCTGGAGCGCATCGGTTGGAGGCGAGAAGACGTGTACATCACCAACATTGTGAAGCGCCGTCCGCCGGAGAACCGTGACCCGCTCCCCGAAGAGATTGCGGCGTACCAGCCGTACCTGGTGGAGCAGCTCGGTGTTTTGAGCCCAGCTGTTATTGTCCCGCTCGGGCGCTTCTCCATGAGCCACTTCCTGCCCGAGGCGAAAATTAGCCGTGACCAGGGCAAGGTGTTCCAAATCGGCGGGCGGTTCGTGATGCCGATGTTCCACCCGGCTGCGGCGCTCCGGAACCCCTCGGTGATGAAAGAGTTTGAGCTGACCTTCGATCGCCTGCCCGCGGTGCTCGCCGCGTGCGAGACGAGAAAAAAGGAGGCTGGCGCCTGATATACTGAGCCCATGCAGGGCACGTTCGCGCTCTCGTACCTCGTGCAGCTCGCCATTGCCCGCACCATTGGCTTCTTCCGGCACTGGTACGCAGATGGGAGCAGGGCGTTCCTCCGCACGTACCGCACGCACTCGCGGCGCCTCGAGGATGCCGTTGCCAGCAGGGCGATGCTGCAGCTCCTGTTTCGCCCCCTGTACGGGGACTACTCGGTGGTCGGGCGCATCATCGGGCCCATCTTCCGCCTCGGGCGACTGCTCGGCGGCGCGGCGCTCCACCTCGTGCTCGCGGTAGGCTTCGCCGCGGCCTTCGCGGCTTGGTCGCTCCTCATTCCCGCCGTTTTGCTCTATGCAGCAGGAGTCCTTTCTCTCTAGGGGCGCCACGTACGAGGAGCCGCGCCTGACGCTCTCGCTGCCGGGTCGCCTCCTGGTGCGCACCGTGCGGGGAGCGACGCTCGCCCTCCTCGCGGCCGGATCCCTTATCGGGGTCATGAGCGACGTGCCGACGCTCCGCGGCCTCGGCATCTTCGCGCTGCTCTTCTTTGCGGAGCGCATCTGGTACCGGGGGTACCCGGACCGCACGCTCGCAACCCTGGCAGCTGCCGCCAGCCCGAACCTGGCGCCCGCCCTGACGCCCGCCGCGTACCGCGTTCTCGAGCGAGGCTACGATGCCGCGCGAATCACGCGACAGCCGTTCACCGTCGCGCTCCTGGCGCAGCTGCTCCGCGACCAGACGGTTTCCCGTGCGCTCTCCCGCACGGAGGCTGACGTGGACGCGCTCGCCACAGCCGAGCAGTTCGCGGACGCCTCCGAGGTTGACCTCCAGGCTCAGCTCGCCGCGGTGGTGGCAGGCGCCGCGGATGCCGCCGTTCTCCTGGACCAGGTTGGCGTGACCCCGCTCGCGCTGCTCCTCGGACTCATCGCCTCCGGTGACGAGAACGTTGCGCGCGCTGCGACGCGGGCCAGGCTCGAGCCAGAAGAGCTCGCCTACGCTGCCCGCGCCACGGCCCTCGAGGCGCGCAAGGTGAGGGCGGTTCCGCGCGTGGTGCCGCACCACATCATGAACCGCGCTTGGACGAGCCGCCCGACGCCGGCGCTGGACTCGGTGTCCAGCGACCTGACCGACCTAGCCCGCGTCGGTGCCCTCCCGCTCCTGGTCGGGCACCAGGAGGCGCTCGCCACCGCGCTCGCGGCGCTCGCCAAGCCCACGCACCCGCACGCGCTCCTGGTCGCGCCGACCAACGGCGGCAAGGAGACGGTCGCCGGGGAGGTGGCCAGGCAGATCGTCGCGGGCACCGCACCGGCCCCGCTCCTGGACCGCCGCCTGGTCCGCGTGGACGTCGCGGCGATTCTCGCCGCGGGTGGCTCAGATCCCGCCGCGCTCATCAAGCGCGTGGCTGACGAGATCGTGATCGCGGGGAACGTCATTCTCTACATGCCCGACTTCCACCACCTCGCGCAGGCGAGCGGCGCGTACGTTGCCGCCGCGGACGTCTTGCTCCCGATTCTGACCGCGGACACGTTCCCCGTCCTGGCGGCCACGACCCCCGAAGCGTACGCGCGGATCCTCGAGACCCGCGGCGACGTCGCGGGCACGTTCCAGGTGGTGCGTCTCGGCGAGCTCACCACCGACGAGGTCGTGCGCGTCCTCGCGGGATCTGCCCGTGACGTGGAGCGGGTAGAGCGCGTCAGCATCTCCGTGTCCGCGCTGCGCGCCGCAGCGACGCTCGCGGCGAAGTACCTCGCGCCCGCACGCGCGGTTCCCGGCAGCGCGCTGGACCTCCTCGCCGAGACGGCGCAGGCCGTGCGCGCGTCCGGGCAGAGCCGCGTGGCTGCTTCTGACGTGGAGCGGGTCATCGGCAAGCAGGTGCACGTGCCGGTGGGCGCTGCGGCACCGGAGGAGGCGAGCGTCCTCATGCAGCTGGAGGACAGCCTGCGCGCGCGGGTCTTCGGCCAGGATGAGGCGGTGTCCGCCGTGGCGGAATCCGTGCGGGCGTACCGCGCGGGGCTCACGCCCGGCAGCGCCCCGCCGAGCTTCCTGTTCGTGGGTCCCACGGGCGTCGGCAAGACCGAGCTCGCGAAGGTGCTCGCGGACGTGGTGTACGGCAAGGACGCGTTCACCCGCCTGGACATGAGCGAGTTCTCGGAGAGCGGCAGCGTGGCGCGGCTGATTGGCACCACGACGGATCCCGGAGCGCTCACGGAACCCCTGCGCGTCTCGCCGCACCGCCTGGTGCTCCTGGATGAGGTGGAGAAGGCGAGCCCCGAAGCGCTCAAGCTCCTCTTGCAGGTGACCTCGGACGGGCGCCTCACGGACGGCATGGGGCGCACGGTCTCTTTCTCTGACGCGCTGGTGGTCGCGACGAGCAACGCCCGGGCGGACATCCTCCGCGAGGCGCTTCGCCGGGGCGAGAGCGTCGCCTCCCTCGAGGGGTACGTGCGCGAGAAGCTCGCGGACGTGTTCTCGCCGGAGCTCCTCAACCGCTTCACGCGCGTGGTCATCTTCCGCGACCTCTCGCCGGACCACATGAAGAGCATTGCACGAGAGACGCTCCGCCAGATTGGCGACCTGGTCATGGAGAAGTACGGCATCACCGTCACGGCCGATGACGTGGCCCTCGCCGAAATCGTGAGGAGGGGGTACGACCCGCAGTACGGCGCGCGGCCCCTGCGCCGCGCTGCCGAGTCTGCTCTGGACGGCGTGCTCGCGCCGCTCCTCATTGCGGGCAGCCTCGAGCGCGGCAAGAGCGTGGCGCTCACGTTCCAGGACGGAGCTTTTTCCCTGGTACACTAGAGGCACATGACGATCAGCAAGATTAAAATTGGACGCATCATTTCCGCGCTCATCTTCGCGGACCTCGCGCTCCTCGCCGGGTGGGGCCTCATTAACCCCATCATGGGCGTCTTCGTCACCGAGCAGGTTGCGGGCGGCTCGCTCGCAGCCGTCGGCATCGCGGTGGCGATCTTCTGGTTCACGCGCTCCATCCTCCAGGTTCCCATTGCGTCGTACCTGGATCGCACGCCGGGCGAGCAGGACGAGTTCCACGCCCTCCTGATGGGCCTCATGATTGCCGCAGCCGCAGCCTTCCTGATGCCGCTCGCCACGACCGTCACCCACGTGTACCTCATCGAGTTCGTGCACGCGGTCTCGTTCGCGTTCTACATTCCGGCCTGGAGCAGCATCTTCTCGCGCCACGTGGACCCGGAGCACACGGCCCTCGAGTGGGCACTGGATCGCTCCATCGGGGGCATCGCGACGGGCGCCGCGGGACTCTCCGGGGGCGTCCTGGCCGCAACGTACGGGTTCGATGCGGTCTTCGTGGCGGCGGGCACCCTTTCCCTCGTGGCGGCCATTGGCATCCTCTTCGCCCCCACGTTCACCCTCCCGGGAGGCCTGAAGCGCGCCCGCCGGCCCTGGGAGACGCTCATGACGAGCAACTTCATCAAGCCCCGGTAGCCGGGGAGCGGGGGCCTGGTGTATAGTGTCCCCATGCTCGAAAAGCGAGAGCGCCCCAGAGCGGCTGCGCCCGCAAGTAAAGCGACGGTCAAGAAGCAGACCGTCGCTGGTTTTGTGGTGTACCGCAAGACGGAGGAGGGCACCAAGTACCTGCTCCTGTACCGCCGCGGGACGTACTGGAACTTCCCCAAGGGCAAGTTCGAGGAGGGGGAGAACGACTTGACCGCCGCGCTCCGCGAGCTCGGCGAGGAGACCGGGATTCAGGAGAAAGACCTCAAGCTCGTGCCGGGGTTCAAGACCCAGCTCCGCTACAACTTCAAGATCGGGGACGAGCGCATCTACGACACGGTCATCCTGTACCTCGCCGAGACGGAGAAGGCGGATGTCGTCATCTCACCCCGCGAGCACAGCGGCTACGCGTGGTTCCTGTACGCGGACGCGATGAAGATCATCGGCACCAAGTACGTCGGCACGAAGCGGGTGCTCAAGCAGGCCCACGACTTCCTGCGCAAAGAGTCCGGCGAGGCCGAGCCGGCGCACGGCGGCGCGCGCAAGCCGCGCAAGCGCTTCTCGCGCCGGGGACGCGGGCGCCGCGGTCGCGGCCAGTCGGGAACGGCTCCGAAGCCGCACGCCGGTGCAGCAGCCAAGTAGCTTCAGGGACCGCGTCATCGCGGTAGTCGCGAAGATTCCAGCTGGGAAGACGATGACGTACGGCGAAGTTGCCGCCCGGGCGGGCAACCCGAAGGCCGCCCGCGCCGTGGGCACCATCATGAACCGGTACGGCATCCACGTGACCGGCATTCCCTGCCACCGCGTGGTGAGGAGTGACGGCACCCCCGGCGGGTACCGCTTCGGTGCCGACAGGAAGCTGCAGCTGCTTCGGGGGGAGGGGGTCCTGGTCCAGTGATCCTGCGCACGAAATAAAAGGGAGCCGACTTTCGCCGGCTCCCTTTTATTGCGTGTCCCTCCTTACTTCCGGGCCATCGCGACCACGTCCGCGAACGCCTCGGGGCGCTTGTCCGCCATGTCGGCGAGCACCTTGCGGTTGAGGTCAACGTTCTTGTCCTTGAGCAGCTTGATGAAAGCGCTGTACGACAGGGGCTCCTCGCCGGCGCGGAGCGCCGCGTTGATCCGGATGTTCCAGATGCCGCGGTTGGTGCGCTTCTTCTCCTTGCGGCCGCGGAAGGCGTGGACGCCCGCGTGAATGAGGGCCTCCTTGGCGGCACGCTCCTTGGATTTGCGGCCCCACTTGAAGCCCTTGGTCTTCTTGAGGAGCTTCTCGCGACGCTTGTGGGCTATGGTTCCCCGCTTAACTCGTGGCATAGGTGGCTACTGTAACAAGGTGGGTACGGGTTTGGCTAGTAGGTCTTGAGGGTCTGGGCACTCAGGTTTGAGGAGACCGGCATCCGCTTCCGGAGCAAATTTTTGCCGCTCTTGCGGGTGCGGAAATGACCGACTGCCATGGTGCGACGCATGACCTTCCCGTTCTTCGTGATTCTGATACGTGAGCTGACGCTCTTCTTCATGGACATGGTGGTGGTGAATGTGTGGTTACTTTTTGCCGATCTGCATGATGACCCCTCGGCCTCCGGGTCGCGCTGGGAGAATGATTTTGAACTCGACGGACACCATTCCGAGGAAGGTGGCGAGGCGCTCCTTGACCCAATCCTGCATGCCAGGGCTCTTCTCGCGTCCGCGCAGCTTCATCTGGACCTCAACGGGGTGACCCTCCTCGAGGAACTTATCCAGCTGCTTGATCTTGGTGGACCAGTCGTGCTCAGCAGCGCGGGCGGTCACCTGAATCTGCTTGATCCCGGATGACTTGCTCGCCTGCTTCTGCCGCTTCTCCTCCTTGTCCTGGAGGTAGCGGAACTTGTCGAAGCTCATGAGCTTCGCGACGGGTGGCTTGGCGTGCGGCACGACCTCGATGAGGTCGATGCCGTCCTTTGCCATGGCCAGGGCTTCCTTTAGCGGGAAGACCCCTACCGGCTCTCCATCCTCTCCAAGTACCCGCACCTCTGGGGCAGTGATCTGGCTGTTAACGCGAAATTTCTGAATGGCTGTCGAATGACTACAGGTGCCGCCGAATCGTAAGGAAATAGGGGGTTTCTGTCAAAGATGGGTCCAGGTTCCCGCCGGCAGCCCGTGCCGGGGGGCAGCGTGCAAAATGGGAAGGAGCCACCTCGTGAGGCGGCTCCACCGTTATGCCTGGGTCGCAAAAACCCTGTCGTACAGGCGTTCCATGGCGTCAAACGCGCCGAGCCCCGGGAGCTGCCTGATTTTCCTCGCCACCTTTTCGATGAAATCGTCGCGGTGACCTTCCAGGAGAAAGCGGAAGACCTCGTGGGCATCCTCTACTTCCCGTACCCCCACCCCGACGCCAACCGCGAAGCGGTTGAGAATCGGAGCGGCTACCCAGCGCGCTCGCCGAGACTGCCCCAGGTACACCCGGGCAACTCTGTAGTAGAACGCGTAGTGCATGGACTCCTCAGTCGCAATGGCAATGAGCACGCGCGCCAGCTCCGGGTGCTCGCGGCGGACGATTTTTGCCAAGGTCTTGTACGCAAAAGAGGTCATCAGTTCATTGGTCGCGCCCATTGCCATGTGCACGCCGCCGAACAGATTTTCTCCCATGATGCGCGCCACCCAACTGGTGTCCCAGGGCTGCATGAGCTTGCCCGGAACCGCACCCCCGGCAGCCTCGAGAACCTGCTCCAGGAGCGCGGCGTGTCGCCTCTCCTCTTCCAGCCAGTTCTCCAAGAACTTTCCGATTACGGGGTTGCGCCCGGTCGGAGTCCTGCTGAGCTCCCTGAAGTACACGCCCCAGACAGCACCCTCTATGTTCTGCATGTAGGTCAGCACCTTTCTAATTTGGAAAGGTAGCTGCCCCACTGCACCGAAGTTCACCGAGGCGATGAACTCGTCTGTCACGGTGCGCCGTGCCCCGCGGTACTGCTCAAAAATTTCCCACAGTTCGAACCAGTGGGAAAAGCTCGTGTCTTTTGACATGGTGTTCCTCCCTTCTTGAATTGTTTTGCTTCGCAAACTGCCTGCATTGAGCCACCAATGCCAGATCGGGTCAACTGCGGCTGGCAGGCACGTCGAAGATGGACGGCTCGAGCTCTTTCCCGGCTACCAGTTCCGCAATCCGGCTTCCCCCGTACACGGAGGGCAGGATGCCGACCCCGTTGCAGCCCAGGTTGTAGAGCAGGACCGGGTTCCGGGGCTCTTTGCCCACCAAGCGGACCCAGTTGGTGGTGTACCCCATGAGGCCGTGCCAGGTGAAGACGTACTCGATGGCCCGGTTCGGGTCCGGGTCGTACGTCTTCTTCACGAAGGCATCGATGCTGGCTATGAGGGAATCCGGGAAGTCCTGATCCCGGCGGTACGCCCGAGAGTCTTGCATGTCCACGTCGGGACCGCCGATGGAGATCAGGTTCTGGCTGGCCTCGCCCTGCTCGTACGGGCGGCGGGTGAGGTAGTAGTAGAGCTCATCGTTGTGCGAGGCGTCCTCCTCACCCTTGTCGAAGTAGCTGATCGCGACGGGCTGCTTGTCCATGGGCTCGAGGTACCCGGACATGTATCCGACCGTTCCCTCGATGAGCTGGTGGAACTTGTGATCGAGGACTAGGTTGTTCTGGTCGATGATGGTGAACTTCTCGAAGCCATTGGTGGCGAGCACGACGTGCTTCGCGGTGAGCGTGTGCTCGATGACGTCGAGCACCGCACTTTCTTCGTGGAGAATGACCTTCGCCACGGGCGAGTGCTCGTACAGCGTGAAGCGGTCCGGGTACTTGCCCTGGAGGTACGCCACGACCTCCTGGCAGAAGAGCGCGCTGTTGATCACACCCTTCTGGTGCGAGAGCATGGCGAGGTAGTCGGTCACTTTGGTCTCGAGCGCATCGAGAATCTCGGCGTGAGGCACCACCTCGTACAGGTCTGCGTGCTCTTTTGGAATTTCACCCAGGAACGGGGCGCTGTCCGCGATGCGCATGCGCTCGACGTCTAGCCCAGCTGCTGCGCGTGCCGCGTTATTGTTGATGTGCCGCATGACCTGATCCAGCGTCATGAGGCCGGCGTGCCCCATGAAGCGTGCGAAGGGGATGTCCATCTGCGCGTCCCGGTACATCTCATCGATTAAGCCCCAGGCGTCCTCGACGGCGAGCTGCCCAGCTTTCGCCTTCTCCTGTCCGAAGAGCTCCACCAGCTTCGCAAAGCCGATCTCGAAGTAGCTGACCACCTGGCCCGCGTTGTGGCCGGTTGCCCCGTGCGCGAGCTTGTCCCGCTCGAGAACTGCCACCGTCTTCTCGGTGTTCTTGAGAATAAAAAAGGCCGTCGAGATGCCGGCGATGCCCGCGCCGATGATGGCGACGTCCGCGTCGCCATCCCGGTCCAACTTGTGGCTGGGCCTGTCCGCACGAAGCTGGCTCAGCCAGGGAGATCTGTTCTCTGCCATATCGCGCCTAGCCCTGCTCGTTCGGCTGCAGCTCGGTTTCCGTTCCGTTCAGGTACAGCTTCACGGACTGCACGGTGGGGAACTGGAGCGCGGTCTCCTCGATTTGAATCTTTGCGCGGGGATCATCGCAGACGCCCGCGAGTCCGGAGAGGCTGCCCGTGAGGTAGATCTTCGCGACGCCGTCTGCCACCGTGGCGCTCTCGAACTTCAGCGTCGCGGCGGTCTTCGGCATGAAGCTGCTGTACCCGTCCAGCTCCGCGGGAATCACATTGAAGAGCTCGTTCATGGCTGCCGTCAGGGGAGCCTGGGTCAGGGGCACGGTGCGGTCCACCATGGCCACCCGGTCGCAGCCGCGCTGCTTGCCGTCGCTCTCGCCCGTGTAGTCCAGCAGGGCTACCTTAACGCTGGTGGTGCCCCCGCTCTGGGTGCTGCTCGCCTGCTCGTTCGGAGCGGGCTCGTTCCCGGGCTGGGTTTTGGAGGAGAACGTGATTGCCCCTCCGATGACAATAATGGCTGCTAGTGCCGTGATAGCTGCGTATGGGGTTCTGCTCATGCGCCCATGTTACCATGCCGGCTCGGTGGATTTGGTGCCGGAACGTGCAAAGGGACCGCAAGTGCGATCCCTCTGGCTGCTCCGCGTCAGGTAGCCTGCGCGGACAGTTTCTTTATCTTCTGCTCAGCCTTATCTCGCTCCTCCTGGGCTTCCTGAATCGAGCGTAGCCGCTTCCCCTCACGGGTCAGCAACTTGTGCCGAGCCAGGAGCCAGGCTGCATCGGATCCAGCGTAGCAAGCCTCTTCGAGCGTCGCCACCTTGCGGTGGTCTTTGACTGTATGGCTGTACGACTTCAGTTCGGTGCGCATGGCAATTTCCTGAAGCTTGCCGAGGACTGGCTTATCAAGCCGGTCCATCCACCGCTCGAGAAAGCTGAGCTGGTGCAGAGCATCGAGAGACTCGACGACCCAGAGCTTCGCGGCACCCAGACGGGCACGGTGCGCCGCGACCCTTTCTCGATGCGCGCGCTTTTTCTCTTCGTCTCCGGTCCACAGCTCTTCTGCCTGCCACTCCCAGAGGTACGTTGCGAAGTTTTTCAGAAACTTCTCCGCGCGCACCTCGTGGTGTGACTGGTCCCGCCATCCCAGGTTCACCATGCGGGAACCCAGCACAGCTGAGCCGTCCAGCCTGAAGAAGTGTGCGAGCTCGGCGAGGAGCCTTTCAGATGATCCGATACCGTTCCAGATCCAGAAAAACTTCCTGTGCTCGTACAAATCCCAGAGCTCGGCGTTGAAGAAGTGACCCGCCAGCATGGCGAATGCCTTCTCGCTGAGCTTTCCGCGAAGCTCTCCGGCGTTCTTGTGAACGCCTTCGCCCTTCTCGTTGAGACCAATGAAAAACCGCTCGTTTGCTTCGGACTCGGTGACGCACCACCCGTGCTCCTTCCAGCGATCTGCAACCTGCAGGTAGAAGAGCACGCGGTCGTGCCAGTCCTTGCCGTTCTCCCTGTCCTCTGTGCGCCACGGCAGGTTCACGCTGAACCCGACGTGCAGCAGTCCGTTCAGTGTCTGGAAGGATTCGGCTGCTTCCCAAAGGTCGAGCCACTCTCCCCAGTCCCTGATTCCATGGGCGGTTTTGGTAATGAGCGGGTGAACTCGTTTCTCACCCGTTTTTGCTGTATTTGCGGACATTTTCTGTCCCTCCTTATTCGTTTGGATTATGCCCCGTGCTGTGACGGGACGGTTAGAACCACCCAGAACATACCCCCACCCGGAGGCGAGTCAAGCTAGCTGAACCTGCTCTTGATTACCGCGTCCAGGCCGTAGTGGCGCCCGGCGTGCTGCGAGGCGAGCACCAGGAGGGCGAGCGCGTACACGATGTGCTCGTCAAAGATGAAGGCGTGTTCGTTCGGGAACGGGAAGCTGAGTGCCACGTAGTACAGGACCATCATTGCTGCCCCCAGCGGTGCTGACAGCCGGACGAAGATGCCGAGGATCAGTGAGATGCCGAGGAGCGTCAGCCCCCACTCGTTGAGGAAGTTCGTGAGCGGCAGGACCTGCGGAGAGGCGAGCCAGCCGAAGAAGCCGGTGAAGTTCTCCGCGCCTTTCAGGTACCCCGCAGCGCTCCAGTCTGGATTCGCCACCTTGGTAATGCCCGCGTAAAAGAAGAGTCCTCCAAGGGCCACGCGGAGGCCGGTGAGGGAAAGAATTTTGTATGAGGCCATGACTTCATTGTACTACTTCGCACCTGTGCAAAACGCACAAGGGACCGCGCTGCGGTCCCAATGTTTCGTGTGAAGAGTTTCGTGAGTGATTCATGTTTGTGCGTATATCTCCGCCTGGAGGGCGAGCCTCTCCTGGGCATCGTCGGTCTCGCGCTTGGCGAAGTACTGGCGCAGTCGAGGGCTCAGCCTGGCGAGAACGCTCTGAGCGGTATCCGCGTCGAAGCGTCCTTCCAGAAATTCTTCGGCGGTTTCTTTGCGACACGCGAGCCGCTCGAATCCGCACCAGAATATTGGGTCGCACTCTTTTTCGAGGTGCGCGATGAGCTCGCAGAAGAGCTCCAAGCTGATTTCCCCATCTCCGGCGCCAACCTTCTTGGCTGCCAGGGATCGGATTGCCTCGTAGTGTTCCTGCAGAATTCGGTTTCTCTCCGGCAGGTACTCCAGTGCGTTCCACGCGAGCATGGTCGCCGCCGAGACGTACATTCCGGTGGTAAACCAGAGCAGGGCTCCGATGGAGACTGTGACCAGGGTGGTCGTTTCGCCCGCCAGGATGGCGGTCAGGGGGTTGGTGCCGAAGAGAGCAGCCGGTGTTGCGAAGAAGAGCAAGCCAGTTTGGGCTGACATGCACAGCTTGCAAGAGAACAGCTCTTTCAGTTTTCCGGCGAAGAAGCTCGCAGGTGCCTTGCGCCCGATTGCGCGACGGAGCGGTTCGAAGATCGAACCTTTCATTAAAATGAATCCGATTTGCTTGTTGGCGACCGCCACGAACACGGTCAGCACAATGAAAAACAGGATGGTCATCCGTTTTCCTCCTCACGTTTTAGTATTAGCAAAAAGCTAAAAATATTAATAACTACTTTTAATAGTTACGTCAATATCTTTCGGGTGGAGATGGAGGGAGTCGAACCCTCGTCTGGTCGGCCGGGAACGCAGCCGTCTACGCGCGTAGTCCCATTGCTGGAACGGAAGTTTCTTCTACAGAAGTAGAGGAGCGGTTCTGGGGTTTAACTCGGGCGCCATGTACCACAAACGGGCGACCGGGCGAGCCTCATTTTGTAACACCGGAAGATCGACTAGAGGCGAATCGGTTCCGATGCCAGCCCTCTAGGAGCTGGGAAGCTCGGGCTTACGCAAAAGCGAAGGCCGGAGCTGCAACGCGCTGGTTGCCAGGTATTTGTTTTTGCCAGATTCACGAGTTGGCGCTCGGCGCGCAGGCTGCGGATCGTCCGCCATCAAAGCCGTGCATCCCCGCGAGAGCATTATACCACGAATTTATGTTTACAGCAATACGTGCTCCTGGTATACATAACGTAGCTCCCAACATCTTGTTACGCGTGGAGGTGCGCACATGTTTCTTCAGAAGCTCGTTACAGACGGCGACTTCATTTCATCCATGCGCAGCGCCAACTCCGAGTTCGCGCGCAGCTTCGATGAAACGTTTCTCGTTATCTTTCTTGCAGGTGGGTTGCTGCTCTACTTCTTCTACCCGCTGCTCAAGAGGCTTGAGGAAAGGATAAACAAAAGGAGGGACCGGTGAGCCCTCCTTTTTGCTACCGCTTCAACGCGCGCCGCACCTCGCGGTCCGTCTCCCTCTTCTTTATTGTTTCGCGCTTGTCCGTGCCCTTCTTGCTGCGCGCGAGGCCCAGCTCCACTTTGATGAGGTTGCGCGTCACGAACGCGCGCAGGGGAACGAGCGTGTGGCGCGCTTCTTTCAGCTTTCCCTCGAGCTCACGAATCTGCTTCTTCTCGAGCAGGAGCGTCCGGTTCTGCGAGGGATCGTACCCGGGAGGGACGTTCGCGCCCGGGAAGGGCTGGATGGACGCGTTGAAGAGGTACGCCTCGCCGCCGCGCACGAGGGCGTAGCTGCCGGAGAGGTTGAGGCGGCCCAGCTTGGCGCTCTTCACCTCGTGCCCGGACAGGACGACGCCGGCCTCAATCTTCTCGAGGATCTCGTAGTCGAACCGGGCGCGCCGGTTCTCCGCGATGGTGCCGGTTACCTGTGGCATGCCGTAACTCTAGCAATTTCAGACCTGTCTCACAGGCGCGCCCTCCTTTACTATTCCCCGTATGCAGGAGCTCCTAGCCCGCGCCATCTCGCGCCTCACCGGCGTCGAGAACCCCACCGTCACGGTGCCCGACCTCGCCGAGCACGGGCACTTCGCGACGCCGGTCGCGCTGCAGCTCGCCAAGGAGCGGAAGGCGAACCCGATGGGCATCGCCGCGGAGCTGTCCGTGAGCCTCGTCGGAGATCCCGAGCTTGAGGGCATCGTCCTCAACGCAGAGGTTGCCGCGCCGGGCTTCGTGAACATCCGCCTCACGCCCCAGGCGCACCACCGCGTGCTCCAGGAGATCATCGACAGGGGGCAGCAGGTCTTCCAGTCTCGCCTCGGCGAGAAGGCCATCGTGGAGTACTCCTCCGTGAACGTGGCCAAGCCTATTCACGTGGGGCACCTCAGGAACACGGTGCTCGGCGCGAGCATCGCGCGGCTGCTCGAGGCAACGGGCACCGAGGTGACCCGCTGGAACTACCTCGGGGACTGGGGCACGCAGTTCGGGAAGGTGGTCGTGGCGTACCAGAGGTGGGGAAACGAGGAGCAGCTCAAAGCCGATCCGCTCACGGAGCTGGTCTCGCTCTATGTCCGCTTCCACGAAGAGGCGAAGGCCGATGCCTCACTCGAAGATGAGGCGCGCGCAATGTTCCTCAGGCTCGAGCAGGGAGACGATGAGGTGCGCGCCCTCTGGCAGCGGTTCCGCGACGCGTCCGTGGACGCGGCCATGCCGCTCTACGAGCAGCTCGGCGCGCGCTTCGACACCTGGGACGGCGAGGCGTCCCTCGAGGGTGACCTGCAGGGCATCATCGATGAGCTGAGCGCCAAGGGCCTGCTCGAGGAGAGCGAGGGCGCGCGCGTGGTGAAGCTCGAGGAGGAGAAGCTCCCGGTGGCGCTCATCCAGAAGACGGATGGCGCGAGCCTGTACCTGACCCGTGACCTCGCCCTCCTGAAGCGGCGCCTCACGCGCTACCCGGACCACCGCATACTGTACGTGGTGGCCAACGAGCAGGCGCTCAACTTCCAACAGCTCTTCGCGATTGCGAAGCGGCTCGGCTGGCCGGTGGAGCGCGCCGTGCACGTGAAGTACGGCCTCGTCCTTTCCGGTGACGGCAAGAAGCTTTCGACGCGCGAGGGCAGGGTCGTGACCGCGCAGGAGGTCCTCGACGAAGCTGCATCACGCGTGGCGGACATCGTGAAGGAGCGGGGAGACGACATTCCCGCGGAGAGCGTCACGGCGATTGCTACGGGTGCCGTCTCGTACGCGCTCCTCAAGGACCAGCGCACGAGCGACATCCCGTTCAGCTGGGAGAGGCTCCTAGATTTCGGCGGGGACAGCGGCCCGTACCTCCAGTACACGTACGCGCGACTTGCGAGCCTCATCGAGAAGTCCGGCAACGTGTCCGCGTTCACGCTCGATCCGCTGGATGACCCGCGCGAGCTCGAGCTCATCCGCACGCTGGACCAGTACGCGCCTACGGTGTCGCGCGCCGCTGCTGATCTGCAGACGAGCCACGTCGCGCTGTACCTGTACCAGCTCGCCTCCAAGGTGAACGGGTACTACCAGGCCGTGCCAATCCTGAAGGACGAGCACGCGGCCCGGCAGGCTGCCCGCGTGGCGCTCCTCAAGTCTGCGCAGCAGACCCTGGCGTCCGGCATGCAGCTGCTGGGCATCTCCCCGGTGGAGCGTGTGTAGCTCACGTTTTCGCTTCCAGTGAGCTAGGATATGGGGTACCCATGCCCCGGAAAGCCGCACCTAACAAGAAGACCACGCAGGCGTCCCGCTCTTTCTTTGACGCCCAGTTTTCCCTCCCCCAGACGGAGGAGCGCGTCCTGGAGTTCTGGAAGGAGGAGGACGTCTTCGGGCAGTCCCTGAAGCTCCGCGAGGGCGGCAAGCAGTTCACCTTCTACGAGGGTCCGCCCGGTGCCAACGGGCGCCCCGGCATTCACCACGTGCTCTCGCGCGTGTTTAAGGACGTTGTGCTCCGGTACCGCACCATGCGCGGGTACCACGTGCCCCGCAAGAGCGGGTGGGACACGCACGGCTTGCCGGTGGAGCTAGCCGCTGAGAAGGCGCTCGGCATGAAGAGCAAGAAGGACATCGAGCGGTACGGGGTCGCAGCCTTCAACAAGAAGTGCCAGGAGCTCGTCTGGGAGCACGAGGAGGAGTGGAAGCGCCTCACGGAGCGCATCGGGTTCTGGCTCGATTTGGAAAACCCGTACGTGACGTACAGCCCCCAGTACATCGAGACGCTCTGGTGGATTGTTCAGCAGATTGATCAGCGCGGGCACCTGTACCGCGGGCACAAGGTCATCCCGTGGTGCACGCGCTGCGGCACGGGCCTCTCCGCCGCGGAGGTCGCGCTCGGGTACCAGGAGGTGTCCGACATGTCCGCGATTGCCCTCTTTAACCTTCTGCCCGGGCAGAAGGCGGGGAAGACGTCGCTCGGCAGCAGGGCATCTATCGCGGCCTGGACCACGACCCCGTGGACGCTGCCCGGCAACGTCGGCCTCGCCGTCGGTCCGAAGATCACGTACGCCATCGTGGACCACGGAGACCGCAACGTGATCGTGGCGAAGGAACTCGTCACGAAGGTTTTCGGGGAGGGAGCGAAGGTGCTCGGCACCGTCAGTGGCAAAGACCTCGCCGGGCTGAAGTACGAGCCGCTCTTCGACGTGGAGCCGCTCAAGAGCGCCGCATCGTACCAGGTTTACCCGGCGAGCTTCGTCACCACCACCGACGGCACGGGCGTCGTGCACACGGCCGTCATGTACGGAGAGGATGACTACCAGCTTGGCGTGAAGGTGGGGCTCCCGCAGGTGCACACCGTGGACGAGACGGGGCGCTTCCTGCCGTTCGTGCACGAGCTCGCCGGACTGTACGTGAAAGACCCCACCACCGAGGCGAAGATACTGGACCACCTCCGCTCGCGCGGGACGCTCCTGGCCGCGGACGAGTACCTGCACGAGTACCCGCACTGCTGGCGCTGCAGCACGCCGCTCCTGTACTACGCCAAGAACTCGTGGTTCGTGGCGACCTCCAAGCTCCGCAAGGAGATGGTGGAGCGCAACCAGACGGTGCGCTGGGTGCCGGAGCACACGAAGGACGGCCGCTTCGGCAACTGGCTCAAGGAAGCCAAGGACTGGAACTTCTCGCGCGAGCGGTACTGGGGCACGCCGCTCCCGGTCTGGCGCTGCTCGGGATGCGACGAGCACGAGGTCATCGGCAGCCTCGACGAGCTCCACGAGCGCAGCGGCGGCGCGCGCAACGACTACTGGGTGCTCCGGCACGGCGAGGCGGACCACAACGTGTCCGGCGTCCTGGACTCCAAGGGCACGGAGTCGAAGCTGACCGAGCGGGGAAAGAAGCAGGCGGAGAAGGCAGCCCGCGAGCTCAAGGGCGCCGGGATCGACCTCATCGTGTCCTCGCCCGCCGTGCGCGCGCAGGAGACCGCGCACATCGTCGCGGACATTCTCGGCGTCCCCACGGTCTCGTACGAGGACCGCATGCGCGAGGTGAACCTCGGCTCGTTCTCTGGGAGGAAGTTCGAGGAGCTCCGCGCGTACTGGCGCGAGCACGCGGACGTGGGCCTCGACACCCCGTACCCGGGCAACGGTGAGTCCGAGGCGGACGTGCGCCGGAGGGCCTGGTACTTCACGCACGAGTTTGAGGCGGCCCACCAGGGCCGCAGGGTTCTGATCGTCGGCCACGACGGCCCGCTGCGCATGCTCGCTGCCGCTGCAGAGGGCTGGCCGGAGCGCGACACGCTCGCGAAGCTCCGCGACCTCTCCCAGCCGTTTTTGGTGCCGGGCCAGGTGACCCGCGTGGACTTGCGCAACGTGCCGCGCGACGAGGACGGCGTGGTGAACCTGCACCGCCCGTACGTGGATTCGGTGATCGTGCCGTGTGGCTCGTGCGGCGCGGACATGCACCGCACCCCCGAGACGATAGACGTGTGGTACGACTCGGGGGCCATGCCGCTCGCGCAGCACCACTACCCGTTCGATGGGAAGGAGCTCGTGGACGGCGGCGGGGGTGCCGCGAGGTCGTACCCCGCGGACTACATTGCCGAGGGTGTCGACCAGACGCGCGGCTGGTTCTACTCGCTCCTCGAGGTGGCGACGCTCCTGGGCCGGCCCGCCCCGTTCAAGAACGTGATCTCGCTCGGCCTCCTGCAGGACAAGCACGGCAAGAAGATGAGCAAGTCGAAGGGCAACGTCGTGGACCCCTGGGAGGTCATCGGCAAGCACGGCGTCGATGCCGTTCGCTGGTACTTCTACGCTGCCACCGACGCGGGGGACAACAAGAACTTTGACGAAGCGGAGCTCGGCAAGGCGGTGCGCCGCGTGCACCTCATCGCGTACAACACGATCTCGTTCTGGAAGATGTACGGGAACCGCCCCGTGAAGGGGGCGAAGAAGCTCACCGATTTGGACCGGTGGATCCTGGCGCGCCGCGACGAGACGGTCCGCGCCGCGACGTCGGCGCTCGACGCGTACGACGTGCGCACGGCAATCCTCGCGGTCGAGGGCCTGGTGGACGACCTTTCCCGCTGGTACGTGCGCTCCTCGAGGAAGCGCCTGCAGCGCCCGGCTTCCCAGGCGGACTACGCCGCCTGCACGGCCACGCTGCGCGAGGTGCTCACGGACGTGAGCAAGCTCATGGCTCCGTTCGCCCCGTTCTTTGCCGAGGCCTGCTACCACGAGCTGCGCGCGAGTGCCGACCCCATCTCCGTGCACCTGGCGGACTGGCCCGCGGCGGGCAGGGTGGATGCCAAGCTCCTGAAGAAGATGGAGCTCGTCCGGGACCTGGCCGCGGCAGGTCTCTCCGCGCGGGCGAAGGCCGGCATCAAGGTTCGCCAGCCGCTCGCGTCCATGCGCGTGCACACGAAGGCGCTCGAGAGAGATGCCGACCTCGTCGAGCTCCTCGCGCAGGAGGTGAACGTGAAGTCCGTAATCGCGAAGGCTGGCATGGCGGATCCGGTGGAGCTCGACACGGAGCTGACCCCCGAGCTCATCTTGGAGGGCTCCGCGCGGGAGCTCACCCGCGCGATTCAGGAGCTCCGCCAGCAGGCGGGCCTCGCGCCTGGTGAGCGCGCGCGCGTGTACACCGACGGCATCTCGCTCTCGCCCATGCTCAAGTACCTCCCGAGCGTGATGGCAGACACCTCGTCAGACCTCACCGCGCGCCGCATCACGACCGCGCTCGCGGAGACCAACGTGACCATCCCCGAGGGGACGGTCTGGCTGGGCATCAAGAAGGCTTAGAGGCTCAGCCCGAGCTTCTTCCTGACGTCCGCGAACTTGTCGCCGGCGATTTTGTTCGCCTGCTTGCTGCCGCGCTCCAGAACCCTGCGGAGCTTTGCGGGATCGCGCATGAACTTTTTCTTGCGCTCGCGCATGGGGGCGAGGTGCTCCACGAGTACGTCCCCCAGCTCGCGCTTGAACGTCCCGTACCCGACGCCGCGGTACCTGCTCTCGAGGCGCTTGACGGTGGTGCTGCCCACGGCGGCGTAGATGCGCAGGAGGTTGGCGAGGGCCGGCTTCCCGACGGGGTCGAAGATGATCTCGCTGCCGGAGTCGGTGACGGCGCGGCGCACCTTGTTCGCCACCACGTTCGGCTCGTCGTCGAGGAACACGCAGCCGTTGGGGTCTGACTTGCTCATCTTCTTCGCGGGGTTGAGCAGGTTCATGACGCGGGGTGCCTCGGTGAGGAGGGGCTTGGGCTCCACGAACGTGCGGCCGTACCGCTCGTTGAACTTGCGCGCGAGCGTACGCGCGAGCTCGAGGTGCTGCAGCTGGTCCTCGCCGACGGGCACCACCTTTGAGTCGTACAGGAGGATGTCCGCCGCCATGAGCACGGGGTACGTGAAGAGGCCGACGTTCGCCCCGTGGCGGTCTGCCTTGTCCTTGAACTGGGTCATGCGGTTGAGCTCGCCCATGGGCGTGAGGCTCGAGAGCACCCACGTGAGCTCCGCGTGCGCTGGCACCTGAGACTGCTGGAAGAAGATGGACTTCTTGGGATCAATGCCGGCAGCGAGGAAGTCCGCGGCGAGCTCCAGGATGTTGCGGCGCTGCTCTTTCTGCGTGATGTGCTCCGTGAGGGCGTGGAGGTCCACGATGACGAAGCGGCAGTCGTAGCGCCCCAGGTTCTGGAGGTCCACGAAGTTCTTGAGGGCGCCCAGGTAGTTGCCTACGTGCAGGCGCCCGGTGGGCTGGATCCCTGAGACGAGGGGCGTTTTCATCGCTGCCAATCATAGGGGATTCTGGACTTCCAAGGAACTAGCCCTGTTTCCAGGTCCAAAAACAAAAGCCCTGCAGGCTGCAGGGCTTCTGTTTTTTCCGGACCTAGAGCTCGATGATGATTGGGAGAATCATCGGGCGGCGCTTGGTCTTCACCCAGACGAACTGGTTGACCTGCTCGCGCACCGCGCTCTTGATGAAGTCGATGTCAGCGTTGCCGGACTCCGGGATGCGCTGCATGACGTTCTTCACGCGCCGCTTGAGCTCCTCAATGAGCGCGTGGTTGTCCCGCACGTGGATGAAGCCGCGCGCGATGACGTCGGGGGACTTGATGAGGCGCCCCGTGTGCCGATCCACCGCGATGACGATCGCGACGATGCCCTCCGTGCCGATGACGAGGCGGTCCCTGATGACCATTTCCTCGACATCGCCCACGCCGAGGCCGTCCACCGCGACGTACGAGGTGTCCACCACCTCGGGGGTGATGGTGAAGGTGTCCTCCGTCAGGCTGCAGACCTGCCCGTTGTCGATGAGCTTCACCTGGTCCGCCTGGAGGCCGGCGGCCTCCGAGATGCCCACGAGCGCCTTGCGGAACATGTGGTACCCGTGGATGGGCACGACGAACTTCGGCTTCACGAGGCTGAGCACCAGCTCGTGGTCTCCGCCGTACGCGTGGCCGCCCGTGTGGATGGCGATGGTGCGGTACGTGTGCATCTCCTTGACCTGGCGGGAGACCTTGTCCTGGAGCTCCTGGACCCCCCACTCGTTACCCGGGACGACCGAGCTCGAGAAGATGACGCTGTCCGTGGGCTTGAACCGCAGGGAGCGGTGCTCGCCCTTGGCGACGCGCATGAGGCCGGCGTTCGGCTCGCCCTGTGCGCCGGTGATGAGGATGATGACCTCGTGGTCCTTGTAGTTGTTGACCTGCTCGATGTCGATGAAGTGGTCCGTCTTTCCCTTGAGGTAGCCGAGGTTCTTCGCGATGTCGAGGTTGGTGACCATGGAGCGTCCCTGCACGGCAACTTTCTTACCGAGCTTGTCCGCGATGGCCATGATCTGCATCAGGCGGTCCACGAGCGACGAGAACGTCGCGATGATGACGCGCCCCTGCGCGTTCTTGATGAGCATCTCGAGGTTGTCCTCAACGACGTACTCGGAGGGGCCGTGCCCGTGCGCCTCGGCGCGCGTGCTGTCCAGGTGCAGCGAGTGCACGTTCTGGGTGGCGAGCCACTCGTACACGTCGAGGTGCTGCGGCTTGCCGTCGCGCCCGATGTCCAGGCGGTAGTCACCGAGGGATACCATGTTCCCGACCGGGGTCTTGAGCATGAAGCCCAGAGCCTCGGGGATGGTGTGCTCCACCGCAAAGAACTCCGCCGAGAAGTTCTCGGAGATCTTCACCTTGCTGCCGTGCGTGACGGTCTCGAAGCGGAGCTTCGGCGCGTTCACGAACTCCTCGTGGCGCTTCTCCACCATGGCGCGCGTGAACTGCGACGCGTAGATGATCGGGTTGCCGAGCTTCTCCACCATGTAGTGGATGGCTGCGATGTGGTCGTAGTGGCCGTGCGTCAGGATGATGCCGCGAATGTTCGCCTTCTTCGGCTCGAGCGAGGATACGTTCGGGATGATGTAGTCGAGGCCCGGGGTGTTCTCCTCGGGGAACTGGATGCCAGCGTCGACCACGACAATCTCGTTGCCGTACTCGTAGTACGAGCAGTTGCGCCCGACCTCCTCGTGTCCGCCGATGGGCACGAAGCGGAGAGCCTCCGGATCGTGGACGATCGGCTCCTTGGGCTCGTCGGGCACCGCCCACTTGTTGAGCTTGATGGGTGCCGGACCCATGCTGCGGCCGCGGCCGCCGCCGAATCCGCCACGCCCGCCTCCGCCGCCTGGGCGACGTCCGCGGTTGCCACCCCCGCCCTGGGAGGTGTTTCGCCCGCCCGAGTTGAATTGCCTCTGGCGACGCGGTTCGCGGGAAGGTCCCGCGCTGTTCTGATTTTCCATGTATTAGGTTTCTTACAGCTTCTAGCTGCCTGATGGTTATTACGGGTGGGGTGCCCCGGTTCGGGGTTCCACTTGTGCCGAGGAGGAGAGTCGAACTCCTACACCCTTGCGGGCGCTGGCACCTGAAGCCAGTGCGTCTACCAGTTCCGCCACCTCGGCGAAGGGGCGAGTAATCTCGTCAAAATTGTGCGGGAGCCCAGGCTCCTCCGCAACTACTGCGCAAAGTACAGCTGAGCCAGGGCGATCAGCGCGAAGGCTGCGATGGATGCAATGGTGGCACCGAAGATGATGCGCTCCACGCCCCGCCGTGACTGGTACGTACCCTGGCCGTCTCCGCCCAGGAGACCGGACATGCCACCGCCACGCTCCTGCACGAGGACCAGGACGATGGTGAGGATTGCGAGGGCTACCTGGATGTAGGGGAGGGCCTGCATTACGGCGCAACCATACGGGATTGGGGTGTTTTTGGCAATGACGCCCGCTACTGGAGCTGGCTGAGCAGGCTGAGGCCGTTCATCTCCTCGGGCTTGGGGATGCCGAGGAGCTCCAGGATCGTGGGCGCCACGTCCGCGAGGGTGCCGCCCGTCTCCTCGCGGAGGCGGTCCGCGTTGTAGAAGCGCCTGCCCACGTACGCCGTGTCGCAGAGGTAGAAGGGCACCGGGTTCTTGTCGTGGAGCGTCTCGGGGCGCCCCGTGAGCGGATCGCGCACGCGCTCGATGTTGCCGTGATCTCCGGTGACGATGAGCGTGACCTCGCCGCGCTCCACGTAGGGGAGGAGCCGCGCGAGCTGCGCGTCGACCACCTCCGCCGCCCTCACCGATGCATCGAAGTTCCCCGTGTGCCCGATGACGTCGCCGTTGGCGTAGTTGGCGAGAATGAAGCTGAAGGACTTCTCGGAGAGCGCGAGCTCGAGGCGGTCCGTGATTTGCGCGGAGACGAGCTCGGGGTGCTCGTCCGGGTGCGGGTACTCCAGCGAGGGGATGAGCACGCGGTACTCGCCCTGGAGCGGCTCCTCGCGGTACCCGTTGAAGAACGTGGTGACGTGGGCGTGCTTGTACGTCTCGGCGGTGCGCAGCTGCGTGAGCCCGGCGTCTGCGATGGCTTTGCCGAGCGGGGTATCGACGTGGTCTGGCGGGAAGAGCACGGGGTTTACCCACCCGGTTCGGTACGCGGTCATGGTCGCGGTGAGCGTGTCGGCAACTGGCTGCACCTCGAAGCCCGCAACGGCAGGCTCGACGAAGCAGCTCGCAACCTGCGCGATCGAGTCCTCCCGGAAGTTCCAGAAGATGACGGCGTCCCCGGGCTTCACGGTGCCCTCGGGGTTCACGATGGTGGGCTCGAGGAACTCCTCGGGGAGGTTCTGTGCGTACAGGTGCGCGAGCTGCCCCGCGAGGTCCGGCGTCACGATGCCGGCGCCTGCCGTCATGCACTCGTACGCCGCGCGCGTGAGCGACCAGACCTCCTCGCGGTCCATCGCGTAGTGGCGACCGATGGCTGTTGCCACGCGGCCCTCGGGCAGCTTCGCAATGAGCCGCTCCATGGATCTGGCCGGCGAATCCTTGCCGTCCCCGAAGACGTGGAACCAGGTTCTGTCTCCCAGCCCCTTTTCCCTCGCCCAGTCTGAGAGCGCGAGGGTGTGCCCCACGGACGCGTGCACGTTCCCCTCCGAAAGGAGTCCGGCGAGGTGCAGCCTGCCGCCCGTCCGCTCGAGGTGCGCGGCGATTCTCTCCAGTGCCTCGACCGAGTTGAACTTGCCCTCGCGGATCGCGAGTGTGATGCGCGGGTAGTGCTGGTAGAGGACGCGGCCAGCGCCAATGGTGAGGTGGCCGACCTCGCTGTTGCCGACCTCGCCCCAGGGCAGGCCCACCGCGATGCCCGACGCCTCGAGGCTCGTCAGGGGGTACCCGGCGTCTAGTTTCGCGAAGGTGGGGAGGCTCGCGCGGGTGAGGGGGTTGGCCGCGTCGCGGACTCCTATGCCCCAGCCGTCGAGCACCACGAGGACGACGGGCTTAGCCATACGGACTGATAGTACTACAAAGAGGGTGCTTGGCGCGCGTCTCGCGAGCCTCTACACTAGCCGGGTACCGCGGGATTCCCCGCCCCACCACCCCATGCTCCAACAGGTCGCCCGAGCCCTCCTCTACTGCACCCCCCTGGTGCTGGTGGTGGTCATGCCGTCCACGTTCTTCCCGTTCATCGGCATCAAGTACTTCCTGTTCCGCACGCTGGTGACGCTCGCGGCAATTGCGACGGTCCTCGGCTGGGCCTTCGAGTGGGACCCGCGCTCTCTCAGGGAGCGCTTCCTCCCGGTGCTGCGCTCTCCCGCCGGCATCGGCTTCATGTTCCTGACCGCCGCGGTCCTCTTCGCATCGGCCTTCGCGTACGACCCCGTCGCCGCGTTCTGGTCTAACTACGAGCGCGGCGAGGGGGCGTTCCAGTTCCTGCACTACTTCCTGTTCTTCGTGCTGGCAGCGGGGCTACTCACGAAGCGCGAGCACTGGAAGGCAATCATGAAGTTCTCGATCGTGGCGTCCATCGGCGTCGCGATGTACGGCGTGTTCGCCGCGCTCGACCCGAACGCGTTCGTCGGCATCTACGCCTCGTACGAGGGCAAGGGGTTCTTCCAACTCCTGGCCGTGGACCGCTTCCAGGGTTCGCTCGGCAACGCGGCCTACGTGACCGGCTACTTCATTTTCATCATCGGCTACGTCCTCTGGCTCTGGAGCGCCGCGCAGAACAAGCTCCGCGCCGCCCTCCTGGCGGTCCCGATGCTCGCGTTCTCGGCCATCTTCTTCGTGCTCTCCGGGACGCGCGGCGCCTTCATCGGCCTCCTCGCGGGCTGCGGCGTTGCCGCCCTCTACTACGCGTGGCGTGAGCCCAAGTACCGCCGCTGGATCCTCGCCGCTCTCGCGGCGGGCGTCCTGGTGTTCGCGGGCCTCCTCGCCGTGCGCAACCACCCGGTGGTGACCGCGCTCCCCGGCTCGCGCCTGCTGCAGATTGACCTCGGGCAGCTCACCGCGCAGACCCGCCTCTGGACCTGGCAATCTGCCTGGGAGGGCTTCAAGGATCGTCCGCTCCTCGGCTGGGGTCCGGAGAACTTCACGCCGGTCTTCGACAAGTACTTTGATCCGCGCCACTTCATCCCCGGCGAGAACTCGGAGACCTGGTTCGATCGCGCGCACAACATCGTGCTCGAGTACCTCGTCACGACGGGGATCATCGGGCTCGCCGCGTGGATCTCGTTCGTCGTGCTCGTGTTCGTGCAGGTGTCCCGCGCAATTCGCACGCATGTCCTCACGGGCGTGCAGGAGGCAATTCTCATCGCGCTCCCGACGGCGTACGTGGTGCAGTCCCTGCTGCTCTTCGACGTGCTCCCCATCTTCATGAACCTGGGTCTCGTCGCCGCGCTCGCGGTTGCCGTCACCCGCTGGAAGAAAGACCCACAAGACCATGCAAGAGAACACTAAGCGCATCATCGCGGGAGCCGTTACCGCCATCGCCGTGGCGGTGCTCATCTGGGGTACGTACCTCCCGTACCGCAAGAGCAAGCTCTACGTGACGGCAATCGCGAAGAGCAGCGAGGCGACGACGCTGGACCAGTTCTCCGTCCCGTACATGATGGCGCTCAACGCACCGTCGCCAATTGGACAGGACGAGTTCTCGCGCAACTTCGCGAGCACGCTCGCCAGCATCGTCGCCGGCGCGGACAAGACCAACGACGCGGTGGTGCGCGCGATTGGCCTCATGATGGACCAGTACACCCTCCCGGTGATGCAGCGCCGCTCCGCGCTCTCCTCATCGCAGATGTACTACGTGACGGGCATCGCGTACCGCAACCTGTACGACGCTACCGGAGACGAGCTGTACCGCGAGCGCGGCCGCGCGCTGCTCCTGAAGGGCCTCGAGCTCTCGCCGGACCGCCCGCAGCTCCTGTACAGCCTGTTCGATGACGCGCGCTTCAGCGGCGACGAGGAGGGCAAGCAGAAGTACGGCAAGCGCATCATGGAGCTCTGGCCGCAGGACAACCGCATTCCGGAGATCATGGAGGCGGGTCCCCAGACGAAGGAGTAGCCAGATGATTCTGAGCTTCTCGGGCATCGGCGGCTCTGGGAAGACGACCCAGATTGCCAGCCTCAGCGCGGCCCTCCGCGAGCGGGGCGTACACGTTGAGCTCATCGCGCTGCGGGATGAGTTTCTGTGGCCGCGCCTGGTTGGCGCCGTGAAGCGTGGCGGAGGTAGCGGTAGCGGATCGGGGAGCGCCAAGAGGCGCGCGGGCACCGTGAAGCACGTGCTACGGGGCATCTTCTACGTTCTCGATTTCTGGCGCATCTACGTGGTGCGCATCGCGCCCGCGTCGCGCCGCGGCACCGTCATCGTGGATCGGTACTGGTACGACTTCATCGTGGAGCTCGCCCTGGATCGCGGGCAGCTTGGAGTGCTCGCGCAGCTCCTGCGCCTCGCTCCGAAGCCGCAGGTGGCGTTCTGGTTCGCCATCGCGCCCGAGGTTGCCCTTGCCCGCAAGTACGAGGTTCCACTAGGCGAGCTCGAGCGCCACGCCCGGGTGTACGACGAGGTGTTCGCCCGGGTGCCGCACCTCGCGGTAGATGCAGCTGCGCCCCCTGACGCCGTGCAGTCCCTCCTCCGCTTCGTGAGCTTTGCTGCCTGGCCCGCGAGAGCTTTCTGCTCTAAGGCCGTGCTCCTGTTTGCGGACCAGGATGTGCTGCGCGCGCTCGGCAAGTCTTCCTGGAAGCCATTCCTGCGCAACGCCGGGCGCAACCGCGCGCAGTACCTCGCGCTGCAGAAGCTCCTGGGTGCGCCGGGGTCACTCGCAGCCTTTTCTGATGCGCACGCCACCGCCGAAGACCGCACCGAGAAGCGCGAGAAGGCGGTGGGCATTCTCGCCAGGTACGGGGGCGAGGTTGCGGTGACGAAGCAGGAGCACGGCATCGAGCTCGGCAGCGACGTGGACGTGGTGTTCAGGACGCGCGAGGCCATGCTGGAATTCACCACCTGGTCTGAGGCTCAGGGTGCGCGCGTCGAGAACGTGGACGCGGACAAGTGCGACGTCTTCTTTGGCGGCGCGCTCCCCATCGATGCGCACGTGGGCATGACCTTCTCCGGCTTCCCGTACCTGGCCGCGCGAGATTTCTTTGAGCACCCCCGCGAGGCTGAAGCCCTCACGGTCATCGCGCACGCGGCCAACGAGCTCACGGTGATTGCCGCGGGTGACCTCCTGAAAATTGAGGCCCTGGGCGACCTCGACGCTGCGGTCATGGAGCGCATCGCCCGCGCGCACGGCTGGCTGGCCCTGCTTCGGTACTGGCAGCGCAACAGTGATCCGGCTGCGCTGGGGTACCGACTACCTCACGCCATCCCGGCGTGGCGCCTGCTGCTCTTCCGGCTGCGCCGCTGGGCGCACCGCCCGGACGGCAACGTGCTCGCCGATGCGGTGATGCTGGCCAAGGGTGTCCGCGCGCGCCTGCTCGGGCACATTCCGTACCACGAGCCCTGGTACCGGGTTTAGCAGCGCACGTCTCGCGGCGGCCCGAAGCCCCAGAGCCCGCGGTGCCACGCGAGGTAGTTCTTTTTGCGGATCACGGACAGGAGAATGGCCAGCGGCAAGCTCGGCGGGTTGCGGCTCCAGGTGAGCCATGAGAGGCGCGAGAGCACCTTCGGCACGTACTTGTCCACGACGCGCCGGTGGTTCTGGCCGCACCGGTACAGGTACAGCGCGAAGCTGTCCTCCACGTCGCTGATGCCACCGGCTAGCCCCGGCACGTGCCAGGCGTACGCGCCCGGTGCGTACGCAAACTTCTTTCCCCTGGCGAGGATGCGGAACTCGACGTCCGTCTCCTCACGGAAAGAGGGTGTGTCGAGCTGCTCGTCGAAGCCCCCAATATCGCGCAGCAGCGCGAGCGGGAACGCCATGTTGCCGCCGGGCATGGAGGTCACCTCCTGCGTCTGCGGCGGCACCCAGCGCCTGCTATCCGAGCGCACCTCACCCCACGGGAGAATGCGGTTGCGCCGCGTGGAGTCCCGGATGAGCGGCTCGAGGGGGACGAGGTCTGCTGTGGCATTGATGGTTGGCCCGGTCACACCTCCGAGGTCTGGGTGCTTTTCGAACTCGTCCACGATGGCGCGGACCCAGGTTTTTTCTGCGACCGCGTCGTCATCTATGAACGCGATGAGGTCCGTGCTCGCCGCCTCGATGCACCGGTTGCGCGCGATGGGAAGGATGAGGCGCGACTTGTGCCTGATGTAGCGGATGCGCGTCATGTACGCGGCGAGCGCGACCTGGGTCGCGTCATCCTCGCTGCTGTCCACGATAACAATCTCGTCCGGAACCCTGGTCTGCGCGAAGAGGCTCTCGACGCAGCGCCTCACCGCGTCAGCTCTCCGGTACGTGGGTACGGCTACGGTGATGGTCACGGGCGGTTGAGCAAGTTGCGCACGAACAGAATCGACGTGTACACGATCAGGAGCGGGAGCACGTAGAAGACGAGGTCGAGCCGGCCAACCAGGGCGAGGAGTGCGAAGAGCAGGAAGTGCTTCGCCCTCCCGTACCAGAAGAGCGTCCGCCACCCGCTCGCGCGCTGCGGCGCGCGGTGATCCGGCGCGGTGCGCTGGAGGTAGAAGGGTACAGCAACGCCGTGGTAGTAGAAGAGGAGCGGACCTGCGACTGAGAGCGCAAGGAGCACCGGGTGCACGTACCCGACCGCGTACAGCGCGCCGATGGTGAGTGATACCTCGCCGATGAGGTCGAGGAAGCCGTCGGTGTACTGCCCGCGCGGGCTAGCGACGTTGCGCGCACGTGCGAGGTCTCCGTCGACTTTATCAATGAGGAACGCGACGTAGACGGCCGCCGCTGCCAGGAACCCCGTGACTCCTGAGCCGATGACGACCGCCGCTCCGATTGCCGCGGCGCAGCCGATGAAGTTCACCGCGGTGGGGGAGACGCGACTCGGCGCGAGCAGCCGCGCGATGGGCCTGGAGAGGGGCCTGAAGAGCAGCTCTTCCTCGAGCGGCTTGTACCTGTTGTCCGCGTAGCTCGCGCGAACTTCTTCTTCTCGGGTCATGCGTTTTTACGGATTGTCCAAATGATTACCTCAGATACTAGCAGGTGCTTGAGCGGCACCTCGATGCGTAGCTTCGGAATTACCGTGCGGTTGTAGTCTGTGCGCACGATGCTCGCCCCGCCAGAAATTGCCTCCCGCAGAGTTTGCCCAAAGATGGGAGAGACGTGGCGCTCGCCGTTTTCTGTGCTGTGGCGTGGGTCGAAGAAACCACGAAATCCTCCGGTTACGAGGAACTGCCCCCGCTGCAGAATGCTAGCTATGTTCGGCGTGCTCACGATTACGTACCCGCCTGGTCTCGTGACGCGCAAGAGCTCGCGAAGAATGCCGTACGGGTTCAGAACGTGCTCGAGGACGTCGAGACACGTTACTGCACCGAACCCATCGTCCGGGTACGGCAGGCTCTCTTGGTTCAGGTCGACTCGCTTGATCCGCGTCCGCGTGCTCTCATCCTCGTACTGACCCACGTTGAAGTCGCAGCCCTCAAACTCGGGAGCAACGTCCCGCACGCTGTCGAGAAATGCACCGGATCCGCACCCGACGTCTAAGAGTTTGGCTCCGTTGCCGGCGCTGTGCAGGAGTGCCTCACGCACGACCTCGTACGTGTGAGGGTCAGATCGAGCTGTATACATGGCTTTGTTGGGATTATACTCCGCGCCATGAAGTCTCCAATGGTCGTCACCCTGAACTTTGACGACTTTCACCCCCAGTCTGGCCCGGACGGGGACTTTGGCGGAGATCCGAACTCGGGCACGTTCCGCATGATCCTGGATCTCTTGGAAGAGTTTCCGGGTCTCCGGGTGACGCTCTTCACGGTTCCCAGCTGGCAGGACCGCCCGTACCGCGGGCCGTCCAAGTGGTACCACCTGAAACGTGCGCTCGGGCGGCGCCCCGTGGTGCGTGGCTGGGACGGCGAGCCGTTTCGCCTAGACAAGCACCGCGAGTGGTGTGAGGTCGTGCGCAACCGGTCCGCGGCAGGGCGCCTCGAGCTCGCCGTGCACGGCCTGCACCACCACAACCCCAACCTGGTCATTCACGGGCAGGAGTTTCTTGGCTTGGACAGAGAGGAGACGCGCCGGCGGATCTCGCAGGCAGAGAAAATTTTTGAGGAGGTCAGGCTGCCGTTCGTGAAGGGCTTCCGCGCGCCGGGGTGGGGGTACGGACCTGAGACGCTCCGCGCGCTCGCGGATGCCGGGTACGACTTCGTCGGCCTCTTCGGCTCTCCGTACCAGCTGAGCAAGCCGGGCCTCATCGAGGGCATGGTGGTGATCCCGCAGAACTACAGCATCAAGGACGGAGCTGACCGCGCGCTGGCCGTAGCACTGCGAGACGGCGTGGTGCACGCGAAGGGGCATACGGCGTACTGCTACGGGCGTGAGACCATCGAGAACGGGCTCTCGCCGGAGTACTTCGAAAACTTGAGGAATTCACTGCGCGCCCTCGAGGCCCAGTACGAGGTGCGGTACCAGTTCCTCTCCGAATACGCCCGCGAGGCTCGCGCGAGCCTCGCCTCCTCGTAGCGCCCATGGACGCACGCACGCTGCGGCACGTGGCGGGGCGCGCCGTCAACGCGCTCGGGCACCTCCTGCGACGTTTCAAGCGCACCGCTCCGATTCCCGCGCGGGTAGATCGCATCACCACGCTGCACCTGGACCGCATCGGGGACACCTTCGTGGCCACCCCGACACTCGCGGCCATTGCCGAACGCTTTCCCGCCGCGCGCATCACCGCACTCGTGGCGCCGTGGAACAGGTCCGTGCTCGAGGGTAACCCAGCAATTGCTGAGATCATCGTCGTGGAGCCTCCCGACGTGCACACGGCGAGCACCTGGGACTACGTTGCACCCGGCTTCGTGCGTAAGCTCGCGGGCGTGATCAGCCTGACCCGAGCTGACGTTCTCGTGGATTTCCAGGGCCTCCCGTTCACCATCCTCGCGGGGTGGCTCGCGCGCACCCCGGTGCGAACCGGAGACGGACAGAAGTTCCTCAGCTTCCTCTTCACCCACCCCGCACCTACCCCTCGCGGCGCGCACCAGATCGACGGCTTCCTGGAGTTCGCGCGCGCCCTGGGCTGGAGCGGCACCCCGCGCCTGCCCGCCATCTTCCCGGGAGATGCGGAGCGCGCTGCGGTTGACGCGTTCGTCGCGGCGCACGCGCCGGGGAGGTTCGTGGTTTTTCACCTGAGCGCCGGAAGGTCCTTCCGGCAGTGGCCGCTGCAGCACTTCGCCGCCGTCGCGAGCAGCATCCTGCGCGACTTCCCGGACGTCCGCGTCGTCGTGGACGGAGCGGGTGGGGACGCGCCCCTGGCCGGAGCGTTCGCCGCCGCGCTGGGCAACGACCCGCGCGTCATTCTGGCGGTCGGGCAGTTCTCGATTCGCGCATCGTACGAGCTGTACGGGCGCGCCTGGGCTTTCGTCGGCAACGACTCCGCGCCCGGCCACCTCGCCGCCGCCCGCGGCATCCACACGGCTACCGTCATGAACGCGTGGACCGAAGTCTCACGCTGGAAGGCTCGCGGGCCGAACGCGGAGGCGTTCTACGTGGAGCAGTCCGGGCACCGGTGCGCGGGCAACGACTGCACGCTGAACCCGTGTCCCCGCATGCAGGAGCTCTCGCCCGACATTGTGTACGCCTGGCTGCGGCCTCGCCTGGCTAGCTAGACGTCGAACGTGACAGACCGCTCGAGGGCGCCCGGCACGAGGTCCGCGTAGATCTTGCCGTACGAGGAGGCGCGAATGCGCAGGAAGAAGATGAGCGGCAGAGCGGCGGCGGTCAGCAGCTTGCCCCTGCGCACGGCGCTTCCGAGCATGGTGCGGCTCTCCCTGTCCACGATGAAGGGCACGATGCCCTCGAGCGCGAACGCCCCGACGGCTAGCACGGCGAGCGGCCAGTACCAGAGCGCACCGATCACGTACGCGGGTAGCAGCGTGACGAAGACGGACCGCGCGTACAGGGAAGCTCTCGCCACGCCCGTCGGCCACATGCCGTAGCGCTGGTACACGGTCTTCCAGTACACGGACCCGTTGAAGGTGCGGCGCAGGAACGTGCCGAGGCGGTCCGGGTCAGCGTGCTGGAACGTGGTGTCCTGGGCCCACTTGTACGTGAGCCCCGCGCGCTTGATGCGCTGCCCGAAGTCCAGGTCCGTCCCACCCGGGACGGACGCATCGTAGTTGCCAATTTTTTCCACCACCTCTCGCCGGTACATGAAGAAGCCAGCCACCTCGTTCTTGCCGCCCTCGCTGCGCAAGCGGTGGCTGGCAGCCCTCTTCAGCCTGAAGTACTCGGCCACGATGCCCCGCTGCGCGGGGTGCACGGTGAGGTACCCGAGCGCAATCGCGGACAGCCCCGGGTTTACCTCGAAGTGCGCGAGTCCGCGCGAAATGAAATCTGGAGCGAAGAGCGCGTCCGCGTCCACCTGCACGATGTACTCCCCGCGAGCTTCCGCGACGCCCCTGCCCCGCGCGGCTCCCTCGCCGCGCGTCTCCTCGAAGCGGAACGTGCGCACCCCGCGGGATTCGTACCGCGCGGCAATCTCGTGCCCTCCATCAGAGGACCCGTCGTCGATGACGATGATTTCCACGTTCCCGTGATCCTGCGCGAGCAGACTCTCCAGCGCACCCTCCAGCCAGCGCCCCTCGTTGTGCGCCGGCACCACCACCGACACCAGCGGCTGGCTGCTCATGACGTCGCGACGACCCAGCGCTGGGCGAAGAAGGGGAAGAGGGCGAGGAGCGGCAGGGTCGTGATGCCCAACCCGCCGCGATCCAGGGATAGCCAGCTGTCCCGCACGGTGAAGCCGGCACCGGACAGGAGGGCGGCGAGCTCTTTCCTGCTGAAGCGCTTCGCCCGGGACGGCTCACCGCGCCGGAATAGGGAGAGAACCTTTTGCCCCACCGCGTTGGTAGGTGGCGAGACGCGGAGCACCAGCTTGCCGCCGGGAACGAGGACGCGGCGCACCTCGGCGAGAAACGTCAGGCGATCTGCCTCGCCCAGGTACCCAATGACGCCGAGCGCGGTGACGGCCCCGAACGTCTCACCGGTGAAGGGGAGTGCCGTTGCGGGTGCCACCTCGAACTTGCCCGTCGGCACGCGCACGCGCGCCACCTCAACCGCCCGGGGCAAGAAGTCGACGCCCGAGGCCTCCGCGCCGGTTGCCGCGAGCAGCCCCACCAGCTCACCCTCCCCGCAGCCCACGTCCAGCGTGCGCATGCCCGGTCCGGCACCCACGATGCGCGCTGCTGCGCGGTGGACGGGAGATACCCGGTAGTCGCCGACGGACCTGGTGAAAGAGCCCGCGTACTCCTCGGCCTGCATGGTCTCGTCCGGTGTTATAGTGTCCCCAGGCATATGTCGAGGCTCATTATAGTCAATCTTCTCGGCACCGCTCCCCACCAGTCCCGGACGGTGGTCGGGGAGGAGCTGCTCAAGCGGGTAGCCTCCGCGCTCCCACCCGAGGTTTCGCTCACGTTCGCCGTTTCAGACGAGCGCGCCTGGCGCGCGGCGCTGGGCACGGGCGCGCGCATCATGACCTGCGGCACTTCCCGCCTGTGGGGCCGGCGGTGGTACGAGGCGCTCTACGTGCAGCTGGTGCTGCCGCTCCGCGCCTGGCGCGCGGCCACGGTGTTCTCCGTCTCGCCCGTCTTCCCCGTGGCACTCCTCAGGAAGAACGTGGTCATGATCCACGACTGCGCGTACCGCCGCTTCCCGGGCGAGGCGAGCCTCGCGGCCCGCACCTACGTGCGCGCCATGTACCGCTGCGCCGTGTGGTTCGCACGCCGCATCGTGACCATCTCGAACTTCTCAGCTCGCGAGATTGAGGAGCTGTACGGCGTGCCCGTGGCGGACATCGCCGTCTTGCCCAACAGCCTGCCGCGCCTCGAGCGCGTGCCCGACGCGAAATCTCGCGCGGCACCGTTTTCCGGCGGGGCGCCCTTCTTCCTGTACGTGGGCATCACGAGGTTCCGCAAAAACATTCCGACGCTGCTGCGCGCGTTCGCATCTTTTGCAGAATCTGATCCCGAGACCAAGCTCGTGATGGTGGGCAAGCAGGACGCCCGGTTCCTGGACGTAGGCGCGGAGGCGCGCGCACTCGGCATCGAGGATCGCGTGGTGCGAGCCGGGTTCGTCTCGCTCGAGGACAAGGCGGCGCTGATGCAAGAGGCGATTGCCCTGGTGCTCCCGTCCCTGTACGAAGGTTTCGCCCTCCACGTGCTCGAGGCGCAGAGCATGGACCTCCCGGTCATCGCGGCTGGCATACCAGCCGTGCGCGAGGTTGCGGGAGGTGCGGCGGCGCTCGTCGAGGATCCCATGGATGCAGCTGGGTTCGCCCGTGCCATGGCGGAGGTGGCGGGTAGCGAGCAGCTGCGGCGAGACCTCGCGGAGCGTGGGCGCGCCAACGTGCCGCGGTACTCGTGGGAGCGCAACGTGAAGACGCTCGCCGAGCTGCTCGCGGGCTAGACGAACCAGACCAGGAGGTGCTCCTTGCCGGGCACGAACGGGACGAACCGCTGCCTGAACTGCTGCGCGTTACCCTTGCGCCGCATGACGACCCAGATCTTCTTGTTGGCCACCGTCGCGGCGTGCGTGAGGAACGTGTCAAAGGAGAGGACCCCCACCACCTCGGGCAGCGCCATGAAGGGCACCGCTTCATCTGGCGGAATCTCGCCCCGAAGGTCCAGATCCACGAACGGGTACGAGGCGCGGTCCGCACTCTTTTCCCCCGCGGATCCCAGGTGCACGATGCGGTACCCGGCGCCCCTGAGCTCGCGCACCTTCTCCTCGAGCTCGCCCTTTCTGCGCTGCCCCGCGAAGTGGCCGGAGCCGAGGTACCCGTTCCACGCGATCAGCCCCTTTCCCGGCTCGAGCGCCCTCACCTTAGCCAGCCACGTTGGTTGCTCCGGCTGAGCTACTCGCAGGTCCATCTGGTACGGCACCTCTGAGGTGCTGCCCGCACCTACGCCGAGTTTGCGCAGCTCGGCCAGCGTGATGCGCGCGATTGCCAGGGCAATCTGCTCTTCAGTTTTGAGCAGGCCGTAGTGGATGCCCAGGAACGTGCTCTCCGGGAAGCGTGACGTGCACTCCGGCGCGGCGTCCTTTTTGGAGAGCACGAGCAGGGGAGGCGTCCCGGGTGCGCCCACCTTCGCCCCGACTGCCGCGAAGGTCTGCTTCAGGGAGGGCGTGTCCACGAAGACCTCGATGCCCCGCGCGGCCAGGTGCTCAGCCAGCGGAACGTGGAAGAGCTGGTCTCCGAGGTGGACGAGCGCGGGGTTCGAGAAGTCGAAGAGCACCGGTCCGGACCTCACGCTGCCCGGGATGACCACCACGCCCGCCTCCGGCCTCTCGGCACGCCGCGCGATCAAGAGCTCCGTGCGGAGCACCGCGAGCACTTTTGCAGCGTAGTAGCGGACGAGGTTCATGGCTTCCGCAGCTCGGCGCGGGCGCGCCTCACGAAGGACGCGAAGAGCGGCTCGCCGACGAGCACCAGGGCTCCCGCGTACACTGCCGCGCCGATGGGCACCGTGAGGTACACCGACGGGGAGAGCAGGTCGAACACGGCGACGAACGTTCCCATGAGCAGGCCGGCACCGACCGCACGGGGCAGCGTGCCGTTCAGAGAGAAGGAGAACGGTGCGATGCCGTACACGCGGTACGCGAGGTACCCGGTTATGATGAACTGGTTGATGGCGGTGCCGAGCGCCGCTCCCGTGATGCCCAGCTGCGGGATGAGCAGCGCGTTCAGGATGATGTTGCCGGTCACGCCCAGCACCACGTACGTGAAGAGCTGCTTCTCCCTGCTCGCCGCGAACACCGCGTTGCCGAGAATGGTCGAGTAGAAGTAGGGGACGAAGGCGAGGGCGAGGAACACGAAAGCGGGAGCAGCGGACAGGTACGTCGTGCCGTACAGTGCCGCCGTGATGGGCCCTGCTAGCACCATGCCGCCGATTGCGAGCGGCACCGCGGCGAGGGTCAAAATTCCCAGGGCCTGCTCGTTCAGGCGGCGGAACTCCGCCTTGTTCTCGATAGCTTTCGCAATGGAGGGGAACATGGCTGCCGCGACGGGACCCGGCACGAGGTACAGGAAGAGGGCGATGCGCTGCACGGCCCCGTACATGCCCACGGCTTCGAGGTTCATGAACCAGCCGATCATGATCGTGTCCGTGTTCAGGAGAAGCGCGCCCATTATGGAGAGCATCGCGTACGGCCAGCTCGCCGTGAGGATTGGCTTGATGAGCGAGGGCGTCCAGGCGCTCCGCAGCTGCGCCAGGTACCCGCGCAGCGGCCAGTACGCGGGAATGATGCCGATGCCCGCGCCAATGGCGTAGCCCAGTGCGACGGACCAGGGCGTCGGAGAGATGGAGAGCGCCACCGCTCCGCACGCGACGATGGCCACGTTCGTCACGACGTGCACGAGCGCCTCGAGCTCCATGCGCTCCCACGCCCGCGTGATGAGGTACCCGAAGTCGCGGATGCCGTCGAATATGACGATGAGCACCAGGATGGGGATGAGGGCGCGCACCTCGGGGAAGGTGATCAGGTGCGGGCCGAGCAGGAGCGTGCCGAGCGTGAGCGCGGCAATCATCGTGCCCTTTATGCCGAGGCCCGTGGCGAAGTACCGCACCTGCTGCGCCAGGTCGCGGCTGCTCTCGCGCGTGATAATCGCGTTGATGCCGAAGTCGATGAAGACCGTCAGGAGCGCGGAGAGCGAGAGGAGGTACGTGAACGCTCCCCAGTCCGCGGGGGCGAGCATGCGCGCCACGATGATGAGAAACAGCGCGCGCAGCAGCCGCCCGGACAGCGTTCCCGCCGTGAGCCAGATCGTGTTTTTCGCCACGGTCTGGCTCTGGGACGTGTTCGTGAAGAGGAAGGATTTGATGCGGGCCACCATTAGCGCGGCGTCGCGAAGAAGGTTTTGAGGGTCTTGAGCATGACGAAGATGTCCATGACGAGGGAGCGGTGCCTCAGGTAGTGCAGGTCATACTGCAGCTTCTCGCGGGAATCCTCAACGGACGCCCCGTACCGGTAGCTGACCTGCGCCCACCCGGTTATCCCTGGCTTCACAAGCTGGCGAACCCGGTAGTGGGGGATCTCCTGGACCAGCTTCTCCTCGAACTCGGGGCGCTCCGGGCGCGGGCCCACGAAGGAGAGCTCCCCCCTGAGGATGTTGATGATCTGCGGGAACTCATCGAGGTGAGTGGCGCGGATGAAGCGCCCCACCGGCGTGATGCGCGGGTCGCGTTGCCCCGCCCACTGGGGCCCCGCCTTCTCGGCGTCCCGGTACATGCTGCGGAACTTGTACAGCGTGAACGGCTTCCCGTCCCTGCCGGTGCGCGTGTGGCTGTATATGACCGGCCCGCGGCTCGTGAGCTTCACGGCGATGGCGATGAGGATCTCGAGGGGCAGCAGCACGATCTGCAGCAGCACCGCCGCGGCGTACGTCAGCAGGTCCTGCAGCTCGGCGTACACGCCCTGCTTGCGGGACACGTGCTCGAGGAGCCACGTCTCATCCACCTCCGTGAGCGGCACCTTGCCGAACGTCTCCTCGTACACGTCGTCGAGCCGGCGCACGGTGACGCCGCGCGCGAGGAGCTGGTACAGGCTCGCCGCGAGGCCGGGGTCCTGGGTCGCCTGGCGGGGGATGATCACCACCTCGATGCTCTCCGGCACCTCGGCGACGCTGACCTGGTTGGGCTGCTGCTGCAGCCACGCGACGATGCGGTACCCGTGCTTCGGGTGCTCGCGGCAGACGCGCACCAGCTCCCCGGCAGTCTCCCCGCCACCAATCACGAGCGTGGCAGCGGCGGCGTCCGCGCCCGCGACCCACGCGTTGAACGCGCGCCGCCAGAAGAGCGCAGGCACCACGTACGTGCCCGCGAAGATGAGGAGCGTGGTCTTCGGCGCGATGCCGAACGGGAAGAAGTAGAAGATGGCCATGGTCACGGCCACGTTGGTCGCGACCGCGACGAGGAAGGTCGTGAGGAACGAGATGTCGTTTCGCAGGCGGCGGATGTCGTACAGGCTCGAGAACGCGAGCACGGCGATCCACGCGACGATCACAATGGCCCACGGCCAGGCCGTGGCGGCTAGCTCGGCGAGCGGCTCGCCACGCCCGCGCAGGACGAGCGCGAGCACCACGGACGCGACCATGATGACGAGGTCGCCCGCAACCAGGAGGACCTGCTTGAGCCGGCCGCTGAGGTTCATGGGCGCATTGTATCACTGGTTTTGCGCGCCGGAGACCTTGCGCGGTGTGGTACAGTTCTCGTCATGGAGAACTCACAAAACACCGAACACAAGCACGAGGTCACGTCCAGCACGCACGCGGCACCGGCGGGGTCTGGCGCCACCCCGGCGTGGCTCCTGCCCGCTTCGATCCTGGCCGCCGCCGTCATGGTTTCCGGCTCACTCGTCTACATGACGTACAGCAGCCGCAGCGGCTCCGGTGACATCTACGGCGGCGAGCAGGGGCAGCCGTCCGTGACCGTGGAGGCTCCCGCCGCCGCAGACCGCGATGTGATCCTCGGTGACCCGGATGCCCCGGTCTCCATCGTCCTCTACGAGGACTTCCAGTGCCCGTACTGCGTGCAGTTCTTCGACGAGACGGAGAGCGCCATCCGCACGGCGTACGTCGAGACGGGGAAGGCGAAGATCGTGTACCGCCACTTCCCGCTCGTGCAGATTCACCCGGAGGCACTGCCCGCCGCGGAAGCGAGCGAGTGCGCGAAGGACCAGGGCAAGTTCTGGGAGTACCACGACGAGCTGTACCGCTCCGAGTCTTCCGCAATTGCCGAGACCACGCTCAACCGCGCGCTGTACGACTCCATCGCGACCAAGCTCGGCCTCAACATGGGTGAGTTCAAGAGCTGCGTGGACAGCGGCAAGCACCGCGCGTTCGTCCAGGCGCAGGGGGACGAGGCCGCCACCAAGTACGGCGTGCGCTCCACCCCGACGATCTTCGTGAACGACCAGAAGGTGGAGGGCGCGTACCCGTTCTCGACCTTCCAGACCCTCATCGACGCGGAACTCTAGAGAGCATGGACGGATCGGTGTACCAGGTAGCCATTCTAGGCGGCGGCCCAGCTGGGGTCGCTGCTGGCGTCTACGCTGCCCGCAAGCAGCTCAAGACCGCGGTCGTCGCGGACAGCTTCGGCGGGCAGTCCGCCGTCTCCGCTGACATCCACAACTGGATTGGCACGACCTCCATCTCCGGCTCCAAGCTCGCCGATGACCTCAAGGGGCACCTGAAGGCGTACCCCGAGGTGGCAATCATCGAGAAGCGCGTCACGGGTATCGCCGATGACGGCCAGACCTTTACGGTGACCCTCTCGGATGGATCCTCAATCGTCGCGGAGCGCCTCCTGCTCGCCCTCGGTGGCAAGCGCCGCCGCCTGGGCATTCCCGGTGAGGACCAGTTCGAGGGGAGGGGTGTCGTGTACTGCTCCACCTGTGACGCGCCGCTCTTCCGCGGCATGGACGTCGCCGTGGTGGGCGGCGGCAACGCGGGCCTCGAGGCGGTGGTGGACCTCATCCCGTACGC
>JALHNY010000002.1 GCA_022843285.1 Minisyncoccota bacterium | reverse complement strand
CGCCCCAGGTACGCGAGGCGAACAGCCTCGAGAGCTGCGGGGCTACCTGCTTTTGCGATCTCGGCGAGCGCGGGGTGGTTGGGGCGTGATGCCATGAAAATGATTGTACCAGGGGCGGGACTCGAACCCGCGACATCACGATTATGAGCCGTGTGCTCTAACCAGCTGAGCTACCCTGGCCGGCGCGTACCCCCTTTATACACAAGAGCGTCAGCCATGCCAAGAATTTGACGAAGTACTCTACTGCTACGCCGCACCTTGAAGGCGAGGGTTCCCTTATAGGAGCCGCGATCAGGATAGCTCGCAACGTCAATCTTACTCCGAACAAAAGAAAATCCTGTGAAGCACTGCAACGGGAGATTTAGGGAATCACACCACTCTTTGCGGATAGTATCCACCTCTCCACGGTAGGATTCGTGGATGATTACCCGGCAGGAAAAACGCTCACGTCCAATGCCAAAACAACGCTCAAACCAAGACATCATCAATCGAACAAGAGCAACATTAGCGTTCGCAAAACCACATCCACTGCCCGTTTTGAAGCCATCACCAAGATATAAACCAAGACCAAGCATCAAAAAAGGGAGATCAGAAAAATTTTCCAGGAGGCGCATACCGGCAGCTGCATCTTCCATACATCGCGCTTCGTACAGCTGGCGATTACGGGCTACCGCACGCGCCCGTCCTTCTGCTTGTAATTGAACGGCGGCAGTAGCTAGGTGCCGTTTCTGATGAGTGCTCAAGATAATATCTCTACACCAATAGCTCACAGTACTCAGAGATGTTGAGGTAAGTCGAGCGATAGACTTGAGACTCTCTCCAGACTTTCGTAATGCACGGACGCGATCGCGCAAAGTGTTTACGACAGTGAACATAGAGAAAATTCTAGCCAGACAACATGAAATTTAAATAAAAAAGGAGCCGCCATACGAGAGCGGCCCCTTTTGTACAAATTTGGGCGACCAGGATCTTAGATCCTAATGACCCGACCGAACCCATTGAAGCCGAGAGATTGAAGAGACGTGGGGTGCGTAGCCCCAGCCTCGAGCTCCGGGCTCAAGTTCGACACGCTCGTCGTTGCGACGGTGGCGTGGGTTAAGGAGTGCGAGACGCTCGGCGCGAGCACGACCGACAAGCGGTGGTCGGGACTGGCGCGGGCGCTGCCGACGAGGTTCGGAACCTCGGTGGCGGTAACGACCGGGGTGCTGGGCATGGCTGCATCAGCGTTGGCATCTAAGACAGATCGGGTCCCCTCAGAGGGGTCGTCGCAGAGTGCGGACGCGGATGGCACCAGAAACAGCATCACGGCAAGCAAGAGACCGACAAAGATTCTCACTACTTTTTTCTCCTTGCGCTAAGTTCTCAAAAAACGTGGGAGCTCCAGAATCTGCACCCGCCGTAGGTGGCAATCAGGAGGTAAGAACCATTGTACAGCCTATCCCGGAAACCACGCAACCCTTGCCTTTATCCACCGGTCAGGTACCTTCACTTTCGCGGGGAAGTGTACCGGTTGCATGTGAGCCCCATAAGCTCAAGGTAGTGGGTTCGATCCCCACCCCCGCAACAGGTATCAGGAGAACGGGCGCCCATCTGGGCGCCCGTTCTCATTTATCCAATCCCCCTCCCGCGTGCTAGACTCGAGAATATGGCACTCAAAAAAATTGGCGGCGTGAAAGTGGAGCCGCTCATCCTTCCCACTTACCTCGCGGTCATCGAGGGTAGCGTCGGCTCACCCATGTTCCAGAGCTTCTGGGCCAAAGTGAACGGCAAGAAGATGGACATTCTCCGCGGCGGGCGCGTGAGCTGCTCCTTTTACACCTCGAGCGTCCTCAAAATCTTCAACCTCGTGCAGGAGACGCAGGTCACCATCAACCGCCTCAAGCGGGACATGGAGCAATCAGGGTGGTACGAGATTCCCCGCCCCAAGAAGGGGTGCGTCGTCTTCTGGAGCGCCAAGCCCGCGGACGCGAAGCGCATGAAGCAAGACACCGGCGTGTACCAGCCCATGGTGAGCCACTGCGGCTTCTTCATCGGCGGCAGCACAGCCGTGCACAACGACGGAGACAAGACCATGCAGCCGCAGCGCGCGCCGCTCAAGTACCGCCCCGTGGAAAAGTACATGTGGCACGACGCGCTGAACGATGATTTCAAGCAGCCGACCAAGCCGAGCCCGAAGCACGGGGCTGGACTGTACTGGCAGCCGAACAAGTAGATGAGCCGCGACCTCCCCTCCTACTCCCAGCTGCTGGACGTGAGCGATCCCGCGTACCAGCGCCGCGCCTGCGGCGCCGCGTCGCTCGCCATGCTGCTCGGCGGCTGCAGCCTCGAGAGCCCCCCGAGCGTGGACGAGGTGCTCGGGCGCGGCATCGAGTTCGGCGCGTACAAGCCCGGCGCCGGCTGGAAGCACCGCGAGATGGCTGCGCTGGCGCGCAGCTTCGGCGTGCATGCGCACAATGAAGACTGGAGCGGCGATCCGGACTGGGCAGCGTGGGAGCACCTCGAGGACGCGGTTTCCCGCAGCCCCGTCATGGCGTCCGTGACGAAGGAGTTTTCGCCGAGCGAGGACAGCCACCTCATCGTCATCTGCGCCATGACCGGGGAGACCGCATCCGTGTACGACCCCTTCCGTGACTCGCGCGAGGGCATTCGCTACGAGGTTCCCGTCGCGTTCATGAAGGAGCACTGGACCGGCCGCATCCTGTACGTGCACGCGCCCAGGAGGTAGCGGGTAGGCGAGGTTCGGCGTACACTCTCGGCATGTCGCGCGTATCAGAAGAGGAGGTCTCCCGCCTGGCCGGGCTTGCCCGGATCGAGCTCGCTGACGGCGAGGCGGCGCGCCTCGCCGGTGACCTCGAGAACATTCTCGAGCACGTCGCCGCCATCGAAGCGGCGAGCGAGGCCCCGCGCCCCGCAGTGGGTGCGGGCTCGTTCCGCGAGGACGAGCCGGGCGACCGGCCGGGCGAATCGTCCGCCCGCGGCGCCTTCCCCGATGCGGAGAACGGCTTCCTGAAAGTGCCCCGCGTGCTCCCCTCCCATGAGTAGCGAACCACGCAACCTAACCATTGCGGAAGCCCAGCGCGAGATGCGCGAGGGGCACCTCACGTCGCGCGAGCTCGTCTCGGCAGTTCTGGAGCGTATTGCATCGCGCCAGGGCGAGGTCGGCGCGTTCATCACCGTCACGGCAGACGCGGCGCTCGAGGCTGCGGACGCGGCAGACGCGCGGCGCAGGAGCGGCAGCGAGCGCGGCCCCCTCGACGGCATCCCCGTCGCGATCAAAGACAACCTGCTCGTCGAGGGCGTGCGGGCAACCGCGGCGTCAAAGATGCTCGAGGGCTACGTCGCGAGCTACGACGCGACCGTCATCGGCAGGCTGAGGAGCGCGGGCGCCGTGCTCGTGGGCAAGACCAACCTGGACGAGTTTGCGATGGGATCCTCCACCGAGAACTCCGGCCTCGGCGTCACGCGCAACCCGCACGACCTGGACCGGGTGCCCGGCGGCAGCTCGGGTGGATCGGCGGCGGCGGTCGCGGACGCGCAGGCGCTCGCGGCGCTCGGCACGGATACCGGCGGATCTATCAGGCAGCCGGCCGCGTTCTGCGGCGTGGCCGGGTTCAAGCCGACGTACGGCGCGGTGTCCCGCTCCGGTGCCATCGCGCTCGCCTCGAGCCTGGATCAGATTGGCCCCTTCGCGAAGACCGCGCGTGACGCGGCAACCGTGTTCGCAACGATCGCCGGGCACGACCCTCTCGATGCGACGTCCTCAAAGGGTAACGTCGCGGGTGACGTCGCGGATGCCCTCGCGCGTGGCGCGGACCAGCTCACCATCGGCATTCCGCGCGAGTACCTCTCCGGAGACCTCGCGCCCGAAGTCGCGAAGGCGTTCGAGGAGGTGCGCGCGAAGTTCGAGAGCCTCGGCCACAAGGTTGTCGAGGTGTCGCTGCCGCACACGAACCTCTCGCTCGCGTGCTACTACATCATCCAGCCGGCAGAGGCGAGCTCGAACCTCGCCCGCTACGACGGCATCCGCTACGCACCCCCCGCGGGCACGGGCGGCTCACTCGACGAGCGGTACCTGCACGCGCGCGGCGTGGGGTTCGGGGCTGAGACGAAGCGCCGCATCGTGCTCGGCACGTTCGTGCTCTCATCCGGCTACTACGACGCGTACTACGGGAAGGCGCAGTCCGCGCGCACGCTCATAACGCGCGACTTCGATGAAGCCTTCGAGAAGGTGGACGCCCTCCTCACCCCGGTGACCCCCACCACGGCGTTCAAGCGCGGCGAGAAGAGCAGCGACCCGGTGGCAATGTACCTCTCGGACATCTTCACCATTCCCGCGAACCTCGCGGGCCTACCCGCGCTCGCGCTCCCAGCCGCTCCGCGGGGCACGGAGTACGCCCCGGACAGCATGCCCATCGGTTTCCAGATCATGGCGCCGAAGTTCGCGGACGCGCGCGTGCTGCGCCTCGGCGTGCAGTACGAGGAGGCGTAGCGCTTTCTTGCCTCGGAGCGCAGTCTTGCTACACTGCTCTCGCCTTCAGGCGTGTTCGTCTAGCCCGGTCTAGGACGTCGCCCTCTCACGGCGAAAACACGGGTTCGAATCCCGTACGCGCTACAAGCCAGGAAGAGCCCCTCACGGGGCTCTTCCTTCTTTGTCTGCTGCTGAGCGGGATACGGGAATCGAACCCGCATCTCTAGCTTGGGAAGCTAGCGTACTACCACTGTACTAATCCCGCGACGGAGCCCAGTCTAGCACCACCAAAGTGTGGCCGCCTAGTTGGGCTGCACCGCCTCGCCGTTCCAGGCGTACGGCGAGAACCAGACGCGCACCTGCGCCTCGCGGCGCCGGTGCGTGAGCCACTCGTCCACGTTGTCGTTGTCGATGAAGAGGCGGCCGTTGAGCACCTCGCGTGAGGCCTGGGGCGCGAGAATCGCGGACGAGAAAGATTCCGGATCGAGCTGGAAGAGCGCGCGGCTCGCTCCGGCGAGCTCCGGCTTGTCTCGGTACGTGCTGAGCTTGGCCGCGACCAGTCGCGGGGCGTTCTCCCCCACCAGCCTCTCGAGCCCCTGCTCGACGAGCGCCTGCTCGACGAGGTCATCGAGCGCGGCCGCGCCGAGTGAGGTCTCTCCCTGCTCGAGCGCGGTGAGGAGCGGCGTAGACGTGGCGCTCGCGCCGTACGTTTCACGTGAGGCCTGCTGGTACGAAACGGCGGACGAGAGGTACGAGCGGAATGAGGCGGTCCAGATGACCTGCCCGTTCACGGTCGCTATGGGGTACGCGCCGAAGGCGATGACGGCGAGCGCCGCGGAAATGGCGACGGCAGCGGCAATGAGCGCGGTGCGCGCGCCGGTCGAGGAACGTTTGCTGCGACGTGACATGCTACTACTCTACAGCTTCTTCCTGGGGTGGCACCACCACGATCACGCTCTCGCCGGGTCGCTTGTAGTTGAACCGGCTGCGCAGCTCGGTCTCCAGGTTCTCGGGATCTTGGATGTAGCGAGCCTGCTCCTCGAGCTCGCGGTGGCGAGCCTCCAGGACGCTGCGCCTGTCCTCGAGGTCCACCCTGCCCTCGCGCACCTGCGAGAGCTGCGAGACGAGGCTCCACGTGCGCATGCCGACCAGGGACACGAAGATGACGAGGCCCAGCATCAGCAGAGCCTGCGGGAGCGTGGGCTTGGGTGCGGCCCTCAGGCTGCTCGCGATGCGAGAGATTCTTCCGCCGAGCTGCGCGCCTTTCTTCACGAGCTAATGGTACTACTTCTTGAGAATTTCACGGAACACCTCGATGGGCACGGAGACGCTGCCCGCCGCCTTCAGGCGCTCCTTGCCGCGCTGCTGCTTCTTCCAGAGCTTCATCTTGCGGCTGCGGTCTCCCCCGTACAGGTACCCGGTCACGTCCTTCTTCATGGCCGCAATGGTCTCGCGGGCTATGATCTTGCCCTCCACGCGAGCCTGAATGGCCTGCGCGAACTGCTGCTTGGGAAGGAGCTCCTTGAGCTTCTCGGCCATGGCGCGCCCCTCGCGCTCCGCGTCACGCTTCCGCACGATGCGCGTGAGCGCCGGCTCGACGTCACCGGCGAGGAGCACCTCCAGCTTCACCAGCTGTGCCACCTCTTCGCCATCCGGCTCGTACGTGAAGGACGCGTACCCCGCCGTCACGGACTTCAGCTGGTCGTCGAAGTCGCGGATGAGCTCGGAGAGCGGCATGCGCGCCTCAATGAGAATGGAGTCTCCGATGTTGTTGAACGCGTGCGTCTCCATGTCGTAGCGGCCACCCATCTGTGACACGGCGTTCACGTACTCGGGCGGGGCGATGATCTCGAGCGCAATCATGGGCTGCCACGCCTGCAGAACCTCGGACGGCCACTCGTCCCCCTGCGTGACGACCTGCTCACCCGCGGGCGTCTTCACGCGGTACGCGATGGACGGGAAGCTCGTGATGACCGAGAGGCCGAACTCGCGCTCGAGGCGTCCCGCGGTGATTTCAAAGTGCAGCTGCCCGAGGAAGCCCACCTTGAGGCCGCGGCCCAGGGCCTCGTTGCTGTCCGGCGAAACCACGAGCGCCGCGTCGTTGAGCCGCAGCTTCGCGAGCGCGCGCTCGAGGTCGTCGAAGCTCGTGGACTCGTCCGGGTAGAACGCGATGAACACGACGGGCTCGGGCTGGCGGTACCCGGGGAGCGGCTGCGCCGGCTTCACGCTCGAGACTACCGTGTCGCCGATGCGGACGACGCCGGTGTCCTTGAGCCCCGTCGCGAGGTACCCGATCTGCCCGGTCTCGAGGACCTTTCCCGGGGTGAGGTGCGGCGCGAACGTGCCGACCTCCTTGACGCGCACCTTGGCGCCAGTGGCGTGGAGCACCACGTCATCTCCCGCGCGGACGCTCCCGGTCTCGACGCGCACGAACGCGAGGATGCCGCGGTGGTCGTCGTAGCGCGAGTCGAAGACGAGCGCGGCGAGGCTGCCGTCCCCCTCCTCGGCCGCGGGGACGCGCTCGAGCACGGAGTCCAGCAGCGCGGGCACCCCGTCTCCGGTTTTCCCGGAGATCTTGTGAATGTCGGAGGGGTCCTGGTCGAGCAGCTGCGCGAGCGCGATGATCGTGTCATCGAGGTGCGCGGGGTTCATGTCCACCTTGTTCACGGCGCCGATGATCTTGAGACCAGCCGCGCGCGCGGAGCGCAGGTTCGAGAGCGTCTGGGCCTGTATGCCCTTCGTGGCGTCCACGAGGAGCACGGCTCCCTCGACCGCCTGGAGGGCGCGGCTGACCTCGTAGCTGAAGTCGCTGTGCCCGGGCGTGTCAATGAGGTTCAGCGTCACGCCCTTCCACTGCATGCGGACCGGGGCCATCTTGATGGTGATGCCCCGCTCGCGCTCCAGGTCGAGCTGGTCCAGGTACTGGGCGCGCATCTTGCGCATCTCGACGGTCTCCGTGACCTCGAGCATGCGATCCGCGAGCGTCGACTTGCCGTGGTCAATGTGCGCGATGATGACAAAGTTCCGCGTGCTCATATCTAGAGGGCGCTGACGAGCTTGGGCGAGAGCACGGTGCGGCCCATCGGGTCGGCGCTCTCGAAGACGTACCGGGTCGTGCCGGTCTCCTCCCAGACGAGCCCCGGCGGCGCGAAGAGCTCAACGAGGTAGGTGGAGGTGGAGCCCGGCTGGCGCTCCAGGACGAACGTGTACGCGTCACCGTCCCCGAGGTCGCGCGGCAGCTGGTGCGCGTACGTGACGGACGCGACCGTGCCCTGCCCGCGCGCCGTGCGCTGCCAGAACCCGAAGACGCGCTTGCCGGTCTCTACGAACGTCTCGATGCCGCGCACCGAGGGGACGCTCTGGATGGTGGATTCGACTGCCTCGAGCGGCTCGTACGTGCCGAACGAGCTCGGGTACGTCACGCGGGCGCGCTCGCGGTTCCACGTGCCCGCAGACCCGGTGGGCGTCGCCTCGAGGGGCGCGTACACCTTCACGTAGCTGCGGTGCTCCTCCTGGTACCACCAGGGATCGGTGGCGAGCCCGCGGTGCGTGCGCTCCACCTCAACGGTGGTCTCCACGAGGCCGCCGGGCAGGATCTGCTCGCGCACGCGGATGGCCTGGTCCGTGACCGCGTCCGTCTTGTCGCCGCCGATGGTGCTCGGCGCCACGGCCGCGTAGCCGCCGAGGTAGCGCTCATCGGTCGGGTAGAGGCTGCCCGAGACGCCCACCGCTTCAATCACGCGCTGCAGCTCGGGGTCGGCCGCGTAGATGATGATGTCGCGGCGGCTGAAGGCGCCCTGCACGATGCCGAAGATTTCAACGGGGGCGCTGCTCGCGGATGAGATCAGCTTGGAAGAAAACAGCGGGACGAGCTCGGCGAGCACCGCCTTCGGGGCTTCGTCTCCCGCTGCCTGACCCTCCTGCACCTCTTCCTGAATAGCGCGCAGGAAGTTGGCGCTGTCAATCGCCACGTTCGCGGCGGTGATCGGGCCGGTCACCTGCAGCAGGTCTGAGACGAGGCGCGGCGAGAGGAACACCACCGCGTCCACGGGCTTCTCGCGGTACAGCGGGGAGCGGTTGAGGAGGTCGAGGAAGGCGGCGCCGGATGCCGGGCCGGAGAGGAACCAGTTGGCGTCCGCGGCGCGCCAGCGCTCCGCGATGGGCTCGAGCGGGATGGGCGGCACCGTGCGATCACCGCTGCCGTAGTCGGCCTCGTTGATGTCACGGACCACGGTTCCGGAAACCGCGCCACCGCTGAGCGTCACCTCGGCGTAGCTGCCGATGAACCCGCCGCCCGCGCGCATCTCCGCGCTGTTGCCGAACACGACCGCGACGCGGCGCTCATCGCCGAGCCACGCGCGGACGCCGGCCACGCCGCGCGCGAGGTCATCCGCGCGCGCGCCGAACTCGGGAACGAGCTTGCTGCTGCCCAGGTTGCGCAGCTGCCCCTCAGCTTTCTCGAGGAGCGCCAGGAACTCGGCTCCCCGCTCGCCGTTTGCGATGGCGGGCAAAATGGCGAGAATCTCCCGGCCGGTGCCGACGAGCTGGATGGTCGAACCAGCGGCACCCCAGATGCGGTTGTACGCCTCCGAGATCGTGGCTGCGAGGCTCGAGAACGGTATGCCCATGTCCCAGTTGGCAGCCCCGCGGGCGGTTGCCACCACCGTCCCCACGGTGGCGACCAGTGCGGCAACGACGAGCAGCACCGCGAGCGAGGCGGCGGCGAAGCGGCGGCGGGTGGCGGCGCCCCAGAGGCGGCCACCCCGGGGGCGGGGGGCCGTGTCCGGGCGGGGCTCCGGCTGCTCGTACGGTGTTATGTCGCGCATCTGATGCATTCTAGCCACACTCGACCAGGTACCTCAATGCGCCGTACACTCAGTGCGTGAAGAGCACGTCCCTGCAACGCGCCGCCGGCATAGCGGCAGTAGGCTTAGCCGCGCTCTGGAGCGGGTACGCCCTGCTCGCCGATGCGCCCGCCGTGGATGAGGCGCCGCACCTCGCGGCGGGCATCAGCTACCTCCAGCTGGGAGACTACCGCTTCAACCCGGAGCACCCGCCGCTCATCAAGCTCGCCGCGGGCGCAGCCGTGAGCCTCATCAGCCCCGCGCTCCCGACGGGCGCGTCCTGGTGGGAAAACGGCATCAACGAGCAGTGGCGGGCGGGCTACGAGGTGATCTGGGGAGGGGCGAACGATCCCGCCGCAGCCGTGGCGCTGGGCAGGCTCGGCGTCACGCTCCTGAACTTCGCGCTCCTCGTTACCGGCTGGCGGTACGTCGCGCGCCGGTACGGGGAACCCTGGGGCCTCGCGTTCGCCATCCTGATCGCGGCATCACCGTTCTTCCTCGGGCACGCGCACCTCATCACCACCGACGTCACGGCGGCCGCAACGGGGCTGCTCGCGTGCTTCGCGTTCGCGAGCTTCCTCGAGCGGCCGCACTGGAGGTCGGGCGGCATCGCGGCGGCCGCGTTCGGCATCGCGCAGCTCGCGAAGTTCTCCATGGTGCTCCTGGTGCCCGCGTTCGCAATCGTGGCGGTCATCGTGGCGCTGCAGTCCCACGGGAGGAACTGGAAGCTGGTGTGGCGCGCGCTCGTCCGGACCGGAGCCGTCGCCCTCGCGGGCTTCGCGCTCGTCGTGTACCCGGCGTACGCCGCCCTGACCGCGAACGCAACCGCGGAGCAGAGCGAGCGCGACGCGGCGTTCCTGCTCTCCTCCTTTGCGGGCGGGCCGGCGCTGGGTCCCGTCTGCAACCCAATGCGCTGCGTGGCAGAGCTCACCGTGTGGGGCACGCGGCACGAGGTCACGAGGCCCGCCGCAACGTACGCGCTGGGCGTGCTCATGGTCATGCAGCGCTCCGCTGGGGGTAACACCGTCTACTTCGCCGGCGACGTCGGATCCTCCGGTTCCCGCCTGTACTTCCCGTACGTGTACCTCGGGAAGGAGACGCTCCCCGCGCTCGCCGTGGTGCTCATCGGGTTGCTCGCGCTGTTCGCCCAGAAGCGCGGGCAGTGGAACGAAGTGGGGAAATCGGTGACACCGGAGCTCGTCATGGGGACCTTCGCCGCGCTGTACCTGCTGATGACCGTGCGCTCGTCTCTCAACATCGGCGTCCGCCACCTCTTCCCGGTGGTGCCCATCGCGTACCTCTTCGCGCTGGGAGGGTGGCGGGCCATCACGGCGAGGGCGCCGCGGGCGCGCCACGTCCTCGTGGCGCTGCTCGCGCTGCACGTGCTCGCGGGGGTGCTGTCGCTCCCCCACCCCCTCGCCTCGTACAACTCGCTCGCCGGTGGCACGCGGGGAGGGTACCGAATCGCCGCGGACAGCAACTACGACTGGGGGCAGGACGCGCTGCGCCTGCGCGAGTGGGTGGACGCACACCCCAAGGCGGGGAGGGTTGCCGTGGACCTGTACGGCGCGAGCGACACCGAGAAGCTCATCGGCGAGCGCGCGGTCCCGTGGACATCGGAACGCGGCAACCCGGCAGCGTACGGCATCAGGTGGATCGCGGTATCCGTGAACACGCTGCTCAACGCGAGCGGCACGCCGGTGCCCGGCGAGCCGCGCCTCGTCGAGGACGAGTACCGCTGGCTCAAGGCAATGCGCGGCGTCGCGCCGGGCGAGGTGCCCGAGCCAGACGCGCGCGCGGGAGCCTCGGTCTTCCTGTACGAGCTGGAGTAGCAAAAGGGCCACCCACCGGGTGGCCCTCCCTCTTCGTCTGACGTGCACCGCAGCTAGCTGTTGTGCACGTCTTCGTCTGGCTCGTAGTTCGGAACGATGCTCGGTGAGTCCTCCCGCGAAGAGTTCACGAACGAGGCGACGCTCATGACCAGGAGCAGAACTCCGGCGAGCAACCCGAGCAGCCACCCAACCGAGAACCCCTTGGTCATCAGCGAGTAAGCCCCCGCGAGCATGAGCACAATCGAACCGAGAAACATTAGAACGCGCATGGCGTACCTCCCTATCCTAGATTTGTACCTTCGGTACTGGCGCTAGGTGTACCAGGCGAGAGCGGGGCGGTCAACGGCTCGCGAGCCGGCGCTTCCGGTAGTCGAGGGCGAGCAGGACCGCCATCCAGCTGAACAGGATGCCCAGCGCCAGGGGGAGGTCATCCCCGCCGGGGGCGACGAGGGGAATCGCGGCCTCACCCAGCCGGTACATGGTGAATCCCGCCAGTGAGTTCCACAGGACCGATGCGGCGAGCGAGCAGAGCGCGAACTTGGCGAAGCTCATCCGGGTGATGCCCGCAGCTGTGTCGGTGAGCGAGGCCATGCTCGGCAGCCAGTACGTGCTGAAGATCGCAGCCGGACCGTAGCGCTCCACGCGCTCCTCCGCGTTGCGAATTGCCCCGCGCAGCCCCATGCGGACGAGCAGGCGGTACCAGCCGTACTTGCCGAGGAAGTAGTTGGCGATGTGCGCGAAGTAGAGTCCCGCGGTCCCGACCGCGACGTACAGAACTGCCTGCTCCGGCGTGTCGGCCACGAGCATCGTGATGAAAATGACGAACACGCCGGGGAAGTACCCACCGACGAGCAGCATGCCCTCGACGATTGCACTCACGAAGAGCACGGGGAGGCCGTACCGAGAGAGCCAGCCGCTGACCAGCGCGATGAGAACCTCGGGTTCGGGCATGTCGACCAGGTGCTCGGCAACCCGCAGCGATAGCGAGACCACCAGCAGGAAGAGCGGGAGCGATACGACGCGCAGGTAGTGGCGCATTAGTATCCCGCCTCGTCGAGGGCACGGTTGGCAGCCGCGTCTGCGTCCTTGTTGAACTCACGCCGCACGTGCACGAACTTCACCTCCCTGAAGTCCAGCATGGCATTCCAGATGGCAATGAAGTGCTTCTGGATGGTCGCGTCGTTGAGCCGGTACTCGTGGTTGAGCTGCCTGCACGCGAGCTCGGAGTCCATGCGAACCTCAAGGCGGGTCTGCTTCGCCTTCGCCTTGCCGAGGAGCTCGCGCGCCTTCGCGAGCGCCATGATGATGGCCTGGTACTCGGCATCGTTGTTGGTGGTCGTGCCGATGTACTTGCCGTAGCTGATCCCGCCCACCACGAAGCCGGTCGCCGAGGGGCCGGGGTTCCCGCGCGATCCCCCGTCCGTGTAGATGACGAGCAGGTCTCCCTGCATTTCTGGTTTAGCCATTGAACAGGGTAACGAGGTAATCGACCGCTTTGTCGAGATCTGCACGGCTGCTGAATCGCATGACGCCTACCTGCGGGTGGCCACCGCCACCAAACCGCGTCATGAGGACACCAATGTTGAAGGAGTTGCGTTCGCGCTTCCACGGACTCACGCCTACCTGCCCGAGAAAAACATCCTCACCGCGCTGCGAGAGCGTGATGCCGAAGAGCGCCTCAGGGGCCAGGTAGAAGGGGGCGAAGCGGAGCGTGCGCGCGTTGAGCTCGGTCACGTCAGACACGACCACGCGTCCACGCACACTCGTGTTCTTGCGGTAGTGCGAGAGCGTCTCCTTTGCCTGGTGCCGCACGCGCGCGGATACTTCGGCGATGCGAGCATCACGCGCAACTGCGTCCACCGGCTTGGTCGCGAGAGCCTCCACGAGCCACGGGAGCGCTTCCGGGCGAGCCTGGCCATCGGGCGTGGCAGCACGCTGGAGGCTCCCAATCGCAGATTCAATTTGGAGTGCGGGCTCACGCAGCGCAATGGTCTGGAACGGGCTCACGTAGCGTGCGCCGTCAATGATGTCTGCCCAGCGCACAAGATCGCGAATGTGCTTGGAAGGTACGTAGCCGTAATCGCGAACGAGCGCATCGAGCACGAGGTGGCACGCGGAAGCGTAGTCCGGATCAATGATGCGCGCAGGGCTGGGCTGGAACGCCTTCTGCCAGTCATCACGCGAGAATGGCGTGGCGTGGTGGTCGTACCAAAAGGTTGCCTGCGGGTGGTACCGGAAGTCCACGAGAATAGCCGGGTTCATCTTTTTGAGACCAGCGTAACGAGCCAGCCCATCTTTTTTGTTCCAAACATCATCGAACTGGTGCCCGTACTCGGTAGCGAAGTAGCGCGCGACGCGGCTACCGCGAGATTTCAAGAAATCAAGGAAAACGGCAGCAGACGCGTAGCCATCAAAATCATTGTGAAAAAAGAGGTCGTACGCTGGTGCGAGCTTGGGAAGCTGAGGGGCAACCTTTGCGGGTGCCGCTCGCTTGACGGCTTTCTGCGCCTTCCCCTTCCCCGCGAGGGCTTCGAGGCCCGGCAGGGCATGCCCGGACACGAACTCAATCATGGAGCCGCCACCGGTAGAGAGGAACGAGAACTTCTTGTCGAGCTTGTTCGCCTTCAAGAACGTCACCGTCTCTCCCCCGCCGGTGACGGAGAACGCTTTCCGGTTGCGCGCGATGGCGCGGGCAACCTCGAGCGACCCCCTCGCGAAGCGCTTCTTCTCGATCATGCCCAGCGGCCCGGTCCAGAGCACCGTCTTCGCACCGGCAATGTGCTTCGCGAAGAGCTTCGCGGTCTTCGGGCCAATGTCGAGAATCTTCCCATCCGCGCGTGCGAAGTCGACGGGTAGCACGACCTTCTTGTGCCCGACGTACGGCTTGAGCGCGGCGAGCAGCTTGGGGTCGCGCTCGTAGATGGACTTGCCCACCTTCACGCCAGACAGGGCGAGCATGGCATTGGCAGACGCGCCGCCTACCAGCACGACGTCCGCGCGCTCGATGCAGCTCTCCAGGACGCCCAGCTTGTCGTGCGCCTTCGCGCCCCCGATCACCACCACGTACGGACGGCGCGTGCGGCTCTGGAGCTTGCCGAGCTTCTCGAGCTCAACCTCGAGCTGGAAGCCGGCGTAGCTCGGCAGGAGCTTCGGGAGGCCCGTCACGGATGCGGCGGGGTGGTGCAGAACCGGAAACGCATCGGACACGTAGTAGTCCCCGAGGCTCGCGAGAGACTCCGCAAACTGGACGGAGTCAGAGGACTCACCGCGGAAGGCGCGAATGTTCTCGAGTACCGCGATGGCGCCATCTGGCACCTTCTGGAGCTCGCGGCGCACGTCCGGAACGGTGGTGTCCGAGACGAACCAGACCTCGCGATCCGTGAGGGAAGCAAGCGCGTCCGCGTCCGAGCGCAGGCTCAGCTTGCCCAGGGGCTTGCCCGGCGTGGGGCGCCCCCGGTGGCTGATGACGATGGTCTTGCGCGCCCGCTCGGCGACGTGCTCGATGGTGGGCATGACCGCCTCGAGGCGCCAGCTGTCTGCCGCGTTCACGTCGATGCGCACCAAGGCTGTGCCCGAAAGAGAGCGATCCGAGGCGGCAGCGAGGGGCTTCAGCATTCACGACGATTTTACTGAAGCGGAGCGCTCGGTACAATGAAGAAGCTATGAGCCGCAGCCAGCTCCACCGCGTCGTCGTTCTCGGAGCCGGGTTCGGCGGAATGCGCGTCGCCCGCCAGCTCGCCAGGGGGGCGAAGTCGCGCAAACTGAGCGTCACGCTCGTGAACCGCACGGGCGTGCACGTCTACACCCCAGCCTTCTACGCGCTCGCCGGAACCACGTCGGACTCCGCGCGCCACCGGCACCTGGAGCGCGCGGCAGCGCTCCCGCTGCGGAGGCTGTGCAAGGGCCTCCCCGTCTCGATAGTAGAAGCAAACGTCACGGCAATTGACGCGAAGCTGAAGAGGGTCGCACTCGGGGACGGGCGGTCCCTCTCGTACGACACCATCGTCGTAGCCCTCGGGAGCGAGCCCGCCTACTACGACATTCCCGGGCTCCGCGAGCACGCCATCACGCTCAAAACGCTCGCGGACGCGGATAAAATTAGCAGGCGTGCCAGCGCACTGATGCGCGGGCGCGACAAGCCGCTGCGCATCGTCGTGGGGGGAGGAGGCGTCACGGGTTGCGAGCTCTCCGCGATGCTCGCGGAGACCGTGGGCACCTACCAAGCTGGCGCCCACATCACGCTCGTCGAGGGGAGCAGCGAGGTGCTGCCTGGATTTGATGAGGCGACCCGCTCGTACGTGCGGCGCGAGCTGAACGAGAGGCAGGTCATGGTGCGCGCCGGGCAGCCCATCAAAGCGGCGGACGAGAGCAGCGTCACGCTGCAGAGCAAAGAGGCGGTCCCCTTCGATCTGCTCATCTGGACCGGGGGCATCCAGGTGCCAGAGATCATCGACACGCTCCCCTACGTCCTGGAGCGGGGGCGGATCGCAACGGACGCGCCGCTCACGTGCGTTCCCAAGGCTGGGGGTCCAGCAGACCTGCACGCGTACGCGCTCGGAGACGCCACCTACTTCCTCTACGGAGGGAAAGCGGCTCCCTGGACCGCGCAGGTAGCCCTGCAGCAGGCTGACACCGTGGCAAGAAACATCCTGCGGGTACTCGATGGGAAGAAGCCTAAGCCGTTCAAGCTGCCCAAGCAGAGCATTCTCATTCCCCTCGGCAGAACGGGCGGGGCGGGATCACTCTGGGGCTTCCCCGTGCGCGGCTGGATCGTGCAGCCGCTCGTGTGGGTAGCGGAGTTCCGCTACCTAGCGTCAATGATGCCCTGGTGGGCGGCGCTGAAACTGGTTTCGCGGAGAATAAAATAAATTCAAAAAGGCGGAGCTATCCTCCGCCTTTTTGTCTAGCGCCAAAGAATTTGGCTGAAATCAAACCAGTAAAGTTGTGGCTGTTTTTCGTGGTAATAACGTCGCCCTGTTGGATCAACGTTTTCAAGAATTAATTCTGTCGCAACTTCATGAAAGTGGATCCCCAAAGCTCGCGCTCTGCGGTACGAAGGTTGAACCATCTCGCAAAGTGCAAAATTGACTCCCTGGTTTTCTAAATGAGCAATCATTCCCCTGAGCGCCAGGGGAGCAGCATCAGGCACTACAGACATCCAGCGACCAATTTCGCACAGACGTTCTCGCTGCGAAAGTAGGGGCAGGAACGCGTCATCGAAGATGCGGTAAATCTGTTCCAAGTACAGGGGTCCATTCTGCGCTAGGGAGCTGCCGCAGCAACCGACCATCTCATCACCTTCGCGCGCGACGCAAAACTGATCTAGCAGCGGAGGAGCATTAGTGTTGAACCGATGGAGTGCAGTGTTACTGAGAAGATCCATGATTTCTCGCATATCACTGCCATCATTAATGACAATTTCCGTTTTCATCCGTTTTCTCCTTTTCAAAATAAATAGGCCAGTACCAGAATACCTGACAGAGATAAAATCTTCCTAAACTAGCTCCTCAGCCTCCGGGTAATATCCCCTTCCACCTGGTGGCGGGGGCTCCCGTACTTCACGCGGGCGTACTCCTTGAGCTTCGCCGTGTACTCGGGATCACCCTTGGCCCAGGACTGCCTGCCCACCTCGATGTTGAACGGCGTGGACACCTGGCCGTTCAGCATGATCTTCGCGTAGGCGTTCAGGTTGTCGATGTTCGCGAGGTCAGCTGCGGTGAACGTCGGCTCGAACTGCTTCACCAGGAAGTCTGCATCGGTGGTGCCCACGCGCATCACGAGCTGGTTGCCCACGTTGCCGAAGATTGAGTCTCGCACCTTGTCGGTCAGCTGCGCGATGAACTGGTGCGCCACCGTCATGGTCAGGCGGTACTTTCTCGCTTCGGAGAAAATTGTGGAAATGGAGTCCGTGGTGAAGTTCTGGAACTCGTCGATGTACACGTGGAAGTCGCGGCGCGTCGCGGCATCGGTGCCGGCGCGCTGGAAGGCAGCCATGAGGATCTTGCCCACCACGATCATGCCGAGGAGGTTCGCGTTGATGTCCCCCACCTTGCCCTTGGAGAGGTTCACGAGCAGGATCTTGCCGCTGTCCATGACGTCGCGGAAGTTGAAGCTCGACTTCACCTGGCCGATGATCGGGCGCACGTAGTCGTTGGCGACGAAGTTCGAGAACTTCGATGTAATGTACGGCGTCATGTTCGCGAGCGCGGCATCGCCGCCAGCCTTCGCGGCCTCCTCGCGCCAGAAGTCCACGACCACCGGGTTGCTCACGCGGTCGAGCTTGCGGTTCCGCCAGTCCGCATCGGTGAAGAGGCGGGGCACCTCCACGAGCGTCGCCGGCTCGTTCTCCGCGTCTTCCATGAGCAGGAGGAGCGCGTTGGACATGTACTGGTCGAACATGGGGCCCATCGTCTCGGGCGGAAACAGCTTGTTGAAGATGCCCTTGATCTCGTTGACGATGAACGTCTTCTCCTCGGGGTTCGCCCGGTTGTACTCGAGCATGTTGAGGCCGAGCGGCAGCATGAGGTCACCCGGATCGAAGTAGATGACGTCGTCCACGCGAGACGGCGGCACGTGCTTGAGCGCCGTCTCGACGAGCTCGCCGTGCGGGTCGATGACGCACACGCCGGCGCCGCGCTCGATGTCGCTCAGAATCAGGTTGCCGAGCAGCGTCGACTTACCCGTGCCGGTCTGGCCGATGATGTACATGTGGCGCCTCCGGTCTTCGTCGCTCAGGTACACGGGTAGGCGCGCGCCGCGGTACACGCTCTCGCCCAGGAGCAGGCCCTCGGTCGGGAGGCCAGCCGGTGGCGCAGCCTCGCGCGACGTCACGGACTTCACGCGGCCGATGTCGCTGCCCGCAATCGGGAAGTGGTACAGGCTCGCGAGCTCCTCGACGTTGAGGAGGGACGCGCTGCCCATGGAGAAGTCGCGGAACGTGAAGTCGTGGACGAGCTTCTTCGCGGAGCGCGGCTTGATCACGCGGAACTCGTTGCGGCGCGGCGCGGCGAAGGAGGCGAAGCCAGCGGCGATGCCCTCCAGAATTTGGTCCGCGTCGCGCTGCGTGGTCGCGGACGTCACTATGCGCACGTTCGCCCACACGAGCGGCTTCGAGATCTTGCCCTCGAGCGCGGCGGCGAGCTCCTCGTCCACGGTCTTCGGGCCCTGGGCATCGGTCGTAGCCTTGCCCGAGAGCGCGTCCTTCACGTCCCCGAGGCCCGGCAGCATGGTCACGCCGAGCTCCTTGAGCGTCTTGCCCGAGCGCAAGCCGGTGAGCAGCTTCGAGAGGCGCTTGCGGTCGTCACCGGACGCGGGGTACGCGATGACCTGGAGCGCGGCTCCCTGCCCGATGCCGGAGAGCGTCGCGAAGCCGCCGAGGATTGCGGCGGTCGTATCACCCTCGAGCTCGCGGTACGAGCGGATCGGCATGGCGTGCTGCTCGCGCGTCGTGACGTAGGCAGCGGAGACCGCGCCACCCGGCGAGAAGATGTTGTAGTCGCCCGGCTCACGGGTAACGGACGCGGACGGCCAGAGGCCCTGGACCTGCCGGATCACGGACTCGGAGACGTCGCGCGGCACCGAAACGTAGAAGTGCATCTCCTCGCCCACGTGCGGCACGGCGACCTCGTACGCGATCGGCTTCTTGAGCGCCAGGAGCGACGCGTACAGCTGCTCGGCGCGCGCGATGAGAGCCTTCACGTCATCGCCCTGCTTCCCCTCCTCGCGCGGCATGCGGACGAGCAGCAGCTCGTACTCGAGCGAGCGGACCAGGTTCCGGTGCGCGAGCACCCTGCGGACGTACCACGCGAGCACGCAGCCGAACGCGAGGACCGCGACAATCGCCACGTACGGCAGAATGGACACCATCAGATCTGCCCGCGCTTCCGGAGCTCCTCGTACAGTGACCCGGTCAGCGCGTCGTGCAGCTCGTCGAGCACGTACGGCTCGTCAGCTGAGGCTGCCGCGTGCGCCGCGTCGATGCCCTGCGACACGGCCATCTGGAGCAGCTCGTCCACGCGCGCCTGCACGGCAGAGGCAGCCGGCGCCACGCTGGGAGCGGCGGGAGCCGGCTGGGACGGTGCCGGCTTGGGTAGCACGGCGACGAGGGCCTCGCGCACCACTTCGGGAGACACCTGCTCGGGGCGGCCCTCGGGGCGCGCGTCAATCTCCGCGCTGACGCGCTGCACGTCGCTCTCGCTGAGGTTCACCACGCGAACCGGGCCAGCCTCGGGTGTCTGCATGCTCTAAGTGTACACTTGGTGCATGAGCTTGAGAACGTGGCTCCTGCTGGCGGTCATCGTGGCAGCTGCCGCGCTGCGCTTCACGGCAATCGGCGAGGCGCCGCCCGGCCTGTACACGGACGAGGCGGCGAACGGCAACGACGCGCTCCACGCGCTCGAGACCGGAGACTGGCAGTGGTTCTACCCTGCCAACAACGGGCGCGAGGGGCTCTTCATCAACCTGCAGGCGATCGCGCTGGGGGTCACCGGCGAGCGCGAACCCTGGGTGCTGCGCGTCGTGAGCGCCATTGCCGGCACGCTGGCAATCCCGGGCATGTACGTGCTCGGCAGTGCTGTCTGGAACCGCAGGGCGGGTCTCCTCGCAGCCGCGCTCCTCGCGGGCAGCTTCTGGCACGTGCACTTCTCCCGCGTCGGGTTCCGGGCCATTCTCGCCGTGCTGGTCGCCGTGTGGGCGTTCGGGCTGCTGCTCGAGGGGCTCCGCAAGATCCGCAACGGCGGGAGGTTCGGGCGCGCGCTCGTCATCGCGGGCGGCGCCCTCGCCGGACTGGGGCTGCACACGTACATCGGGTTCCGGGCCATGGCCGTTCCACTGCTCGTAACCGGCGCAGTCGCAATCTGGAGCGCGCGGACGAAAGGTGAGGGGGCCAGGCTGTTCCGGACGCTGGTGCTGGCAGCAGCCGCGGCGCTCGCCGTGGCGTCCCCCATGCTCTGGTACTTCGGGGCGCACCCCGGCTCCTTCTCCGGGCGCGCGAGCGACGTCTCCATTCTCTCGGGAGAGCAGCCGGGGCTGACCCTCGCAAAGAACGTCGCGCTCGAGGTCGGCATGCTGGTCTGGAGGGGAGACGGCAACTGGCGCCACAACTACCCGCCCGCCGCGGCGCTCCCCCTCCTGCTCGTGCCCTTCTTTGCGTACGGAGCCTGGAGCGTAACCAGCCGCACGTGGAGGACGCGCGGGCGGGAGCTCGGGGATGCAGCGGTCTTGGCGCTCTTCGTGGCAGCGCTCCTGCCCGCCGCACTCAGCGCCGAGGGCATGCCGCACGCGCTGCGCGGCATCCTGCTCGTGATTCCGGTGGTACTCGCAACCGCGTTCGGGTTGCTGCGCACCTGGTACCGCATCGAGGAGCGGGGCTGGAGCGTAGCGGGAGCAGCGCTCGCGGCGTGCGTCGTCGTGTACGCGACGTGGCACACGGCGGCGCGGTACCCGGCGTACGCGACGAGGTACGAGACGCGAGACGAGTTCACCTCCCACCACGTGGAGGTGGGGCGGGCGCTCCGCGAGCGGGACCGCGGCCGTGACGCGTACGTGATCGTCCGCGAGACGGACGTGCTGGTTGGCGGCATCCCGACGTCCGCGCAGACGGTCATGTTCATGACGGGGACGGGCACGCCGGGAGCACAGCAGCGCGAGAGGATTTTCTACGTGACCGACCCGAACCTGGTTCCCGAGGGTGCGGCCGCCTACGACGCGCGGTAGCGAAAGAAACGGCGGCACTGGGGCGTACCACTCAACGTAAACCCATGGTTACCACGAACCACGAGACCGTAGAGCGGTGGGTCGAGGAGCGGGGCGGCAAGCCCGCGCGGCGCCGCGACGCGGAGTTCCCCGAGGACGCGCTGACAATCGCGTTCACGCAGAGCGAGGGAATCGAGGTCGTCTCCTGGGAAGAGTTCTTCGCCTACTTCGACGAGCACGGCCTGGGGTTCTTCTACGATGAACTCAACCCCGAATCGGCAACGTTCCGCATCGTGACAGACGGGAGCGAGGAGCCGCTCGAGGTTGGACAGGAAGCCGATTGAGCGAAAAAGAGCCGCTCGCGGCTCTTTGTGCGTGAGAGCTAGAGGCTCTCGATCTTCACCTCGGTGAAGTGCTGGCGGTGACCCTTCGTCTTATCGTACCGGTTTTTGGAATGGTACTTGTAGACGTGGACCTTCTTGGCACGCGCCTGGCGGAGAATGGTCGCGGTCACCTTGGCGCCCGCGACGAGCGGGGTGCCGACCTTGGTCGAAGCCCCGCCCTGCAGGAGGACCTGGTCGAAGGTGACGGTGTCGCCAGCCTCACCGGCGAGCTTCTCAACCTTGAGCTTCTGGCCCACGGTCACCGGGTACTGCTTGCCGCCCGAGGCGATGATTGCGAAGTTGTCCATACGGAGACGGATACTAGCGGACGGGCCGACCAGACGCAACATCTGCTTTGACACCTCCCGGGGCAGCGTGGTGAGCTTCTAGCAGGCAGCCCTGGCTGCACTCTTCAAAACGGAGATCACAGAAATGGGCAAAGTGTGGAGCATCGCGTGGTTCTTGCTGACCACGCTCCTGCTCGCGTGCGTGACGTTCATGGATCCGAACTTGGGTCACAAGTTTGCGGATGCCGTGCATGGCAAGGGCTCAGCGGATGACGCTGAGGAGTGAGGCGAAGGCCCGGTAACCCCGGGCCTTTACGCTACTCGGAAGATTCCTCGGCCTGCTTCTCATGCCAGAACTTGAAGATGTCCTGGGCAACCGGCACCGCGTTCATGCTCCCCTGCTTCGCCTCTTCCACGAGGACGGCGATGGCAATCTCCGGGTTCTCGTACGGCGCGTACCCCACGAAGAACGCGTTCTCCTTCGCGTTGTTGTGAATCTGCGCGCTGCCCGTCTTGCCCGCGACGTCGAACGGGAGCGCATCCATGGTGTGCGCCGTGCCGAGGTCCGCCGTCACCGTCTGCCGCATGCCCATCTGCGCCTGCCTGAACGCGTCCGCGTTGCCCGAGAGGTCCGCGCGGAGCTCGGGGACCTTGCTCGCGTTCACGAAGGGGCGGTACACCTTTCCGCCGTTTGCGACGGCCGCAATGTACGTCACGAGCTGGATCGGCGTGGTGGTCAGGTCGCCCTGGCCGATTGACACGTTGTACGTGTCGCCGAGGAGCCACGGGGTACCCGTCTGCTCCTCCTTCCACTCGGGGCTCGGCAAGAAGCCGACGCCCTCGCTGGGGAGGTCGATGCCGGTCTTCTCCCCGAGAAGGAACTTCTGCCACCAGTCGCGGAGCCTCGTGATGCCGAGGCCCTTGAGCCCACCCGTGCCGCCGCCGACGGCGTAGAAGTACACATTCGAGGACTGCGCGATGGCGCTCCTGACGTTGATCGTTCCCTGGAAGCGCCAGTCCACGTAGCGGGTCGGCTTGTCCGGGTTCCAGGGGTTCGGGATGTCGAGGTAGCCGGGAGAGAAGATCGTCCAGTCCGGGGAGACGACCCCCTCGGAAAGCGCGGCGATGCCGTGTAGCGGCTTGATCGTCGAGCCGGGCGTGTACGCGCCGGAAACCACGCGGTCGTACAGCGGGCGATCCGGGTTAGTCAGGTAGCCGACGCGCTCGTCGCTGCGCCCGGACTGCGTGAAGGCGGTCGGGTCGTAGCTCGGGAGCGACACGAGCGCGCGCACCGCTCCGCTCCGGGGGTCCACGATGACCACCGCGCCGCGCGAGCGACCCAGGGTATCCAGCTGCGACTTCAGGCGCTCGTACGCGTACTCCTGCAGCTCCGCGTCGAGCGTGAGCTGCAGCGGAGCGCCGGCGAGCGCGGGGGTCGTGCGCTCGTCGCCGAGGAGCGCACCCCGCGCGTCGCGCGCCTGCACGGTGACGCCGAGCTTGCCGCGGAGCACCTCGTCGTACTGCGCCTCGACGCCCTGCCGGCCGATGACGTCGGACGGGACGAGGCGCGAGTCACGCTCGAGGTCCTCGGCAGAGACAGGGCCGGTGTACCCGATGACGTGCGCGGCGGCGGGGCCGTACGGGTAGCTGCGCTGGTACCCCTCGCGCACGAAGATGGCGGGGCGCTTCGCGGCGCGGATGGCAACCACCTGCGGCTCGGAGAGCCCGGCGTACAGCGTGAGCGCCTCGCCGCGCCCCGCCTTGAGGTGCGCCTCAATTTTCTGCTGCGACTCTGCGGTGGGCACGCCCACCTCGCGCTCCGCGAGCTCGAGGATCGCGCGGCGCTCCGCCTCGCTCTCCTTCACGAACGCGCGCACGTCGAGCTGGAGAGAGAAGGAGGGCGCGTTGTCCGCGATGACCTCCCCGCGGACATCCGTGATGACGCCGCGCGGGGCGTCCGTCGTGACGGCGTAGTTCACGTTCATGCTCGCGAGGTCCTGGTAGTACGAGCCCTGCGCGACGCCGAGCCAGAGCATGCGCCCGACAATCGTGGTCACCACGAGCGCGGCGACCACCCCCACGAGCGTGAGGGATCCCTGGTGGAGCGGGAGCTCGCGAACCTCGCTACCGAACCCTAAGTCCAGCGCGTCCTCCAGGCCCCAGTCGTTCTCTTTCTGTCGGCGCATAGGCTATTGCTGAGAGCGTAGCACCGAGAGCCACAGCCGCACAGAGGTCGAGGAAGTTGAGGAGCGGAACCGTGGCACTCCCGCTGCCGGCTACCCCGGAGAGGTACGCGGAGAGGGGCACGGCGAAAATCGCCACCACGGCCGGGTGCAGCGTCCCCCACCGGCGCACCAGGGTCACCAGCACGGGCGCGAGGAGCACCACCAGGGCGAGGTAGCCGCCACCGGGCATGCGCAGCAGCCAGGCTGCAGCGAGGACGCCCGCGGCCCACGTCCCGCGTCCGGCTGGGGCGCCCGCCGCCAGCGCGGCGCCGAGCGTCGCGGGCAGGAGCGCGAGGAGCGGGACGCCGGGAAAGCGCACGGCGACGAGCGTCACGAGGAGTATCGAGAGGGCGCTAGCGAACATCGGCGCCCATCATCACGTCCACCGCGCGCAAGCCCGAGAGCGTGTACGGCGTGGATAGCGTCGCCTCGCGCAGCACGCCGTCAGCCGCATCGCGGACGTCCGTGACCGTGCCGACCACGAGGCCGTACGGGAAGGCGGCGTCCACCGAGACCACGGCGTCGCCCTCGGCGAGCGGGGCGCCCCGGGGAATCAGGGTGAGCGTGGGGTTCAGTCCCCCGACCAGGAGCGCGTCAACGGACGAGGTGCCGATGCGCACCGCGCTCTTCCACTCGGGGCTGCTGATCGTCTCCACGGTCGCAGAGGAGCCGGAGACGTCGCGCACGCGCCCGACGAGCACGGGGTTCACCGCGTCACCCGGGAGCACCACGCTGGCCCCGGCGGCGATGCCGCTCGACGCGCCGAGCGCGAGCTTCAGGTCGTGGCGGTACGGGCCGATGCCGAGTGCGAAGACCGGAGCTGCAACGCGAGCTGGACGCGGAGCGGTGAAGAGCTCCGGGGGGTACGCAGCCTCTAGCGACGAGCTCGAGACGGGCAGCGGGTCCGGCGCCGGCTCGCGGAGCGCGCCGAAGAGCGGCGCCACGAACGAGCGGGGCGCGAGGAGAATGGCGAGGGCAACGGCGACGGTGGCGGCGGTGGCCTGTGAGACGCGCATACCCTAGAGGGTGATTGAGATCGGCTTGAGCGGATTGTCGAGCAGGGCTGCGTGACCCTCCATGTCGTCCACGATCTGGCCGAGGCCGCGGATGACGCACGTGAGCGGCTCCGAGGCTACCTTGGCGGAGACTCCCGTCTCGGCGGCGATGAGGTCGTCGAGGCCGCGGAGCATGGCGCCGCCGCCGCACAGGACGATGCCCTGGTGGACCATGTCGCCGACGAGTTCGGGCGGGGTGCTCTCGATGACCTCGCGGATTGCCTCGGCAATGGTGCGGAGGCTCTTGTTGAGCGCGGCGCGGACGTGCGTGTTGCGAATGGAGACCTCGCGCGGCAGGCCGGTCGCAATGTCGCGGCCACGGAGCGTGGTCTCGAGGCTGTCATCGAGCGGGATGGCGCTCCCCACGAGGATCTTTGCTGCCTCGGCGCTGGACTCGCCGATGGCGAGCTTGAACTCCTCGCGCGCGAACTTGACGATGTCGTCGTTGAGCTTGTCGCCGGCGACGCGGAGCGTCTTGCTGACCACGGTGCCGCCGAGGCTGATGACGGAAATGTCCGTCGTGCCGCCGCCGATGTCCACCACGAGCGATGCGGTCGGTGAGTCAATCGGGAGGCCGGCGCCGAGTGCTGCGGCAACGGGAGACTCGATGAGGTACGCCTTCGCGGAGCCCGCCGCGAGGACGGCATCCTCGACGGACTTGCGCTCCACCTCGGTCAGGTTGTCCGGAATGGCGACGACCGCGCGGCGGAAGCCGAAGAGGGACGAGCCGCGGGCGCGCTTGAGGAACATGCGGAGCATCTCCTGGGTCATGTCGAAGTCGGAGATGACGCCGCCGACGAGCGGGCGGGTCACGGAGATGTGCGCCGGGGTCCTGCCGAGCATCTTCTTGGCATCGTCTCCCACGGCAACCACCGTGCCGGTCTTGGTGTTGGTCGAAGCCACGGAGGGCTCGTTGACGACCACCCCGCGGTGCTTCACGTGGATCAGGGTGTTGGCCGTGCCCAAATCAATGCCAACGTCGGGGAAAATGGAGGAAAATGCCATGTGTGGTCTAGCCTACCGCGCCGGCGCGGTACGGCAAATGCGGGGAGATAATAGCCCAAAGGTTCCGGCGGGCAAATCGCCTAGTACGCCTGGCCGAAGAGCCAGCGGTGCTTGGCATCCTTCTCGCAGCGGACGCAGCTCCCCCGCTCCTCGGGCGCATCGAGGGGCAGGCAGCGCGTGGTCGCCTTCGTCTCTTCCTTGATGAACGCCTCGCACGCGGGGTCCTCGCACCAGAACGCCCGGATGAAGCCGCGAGGTCCGGCGAGGATCTCCTTGAACGCGGAGTAATCCAGCGCATCGCGGGTGTTGTCCCTGAGAAAGTCTTCGGCCTCGCAGAGCATGTTCGCCTGAATCTCGTCGAGGACTTCCACGACGCGCTGCGCGAGGTCGGCGTGCGCAACCTGGAACTTCTCTCCGGTGTCGCGGCGCACGAGCGTCACGACGCCCTCGTCGAGCTCGCGCGTGCCGATCTCCATGCGCAGCGGCACGCCCTTGAGCTCCCAGGTGTTGATGCGGCTCCCGAGGGACTCGTGGTCCGCGTCGTCCACCTTCACGCGAACCCCCGCGTGCATGAGCGGCCGGGTGAGCTCGCTGATGCGGGCGGGGTCGGCGCCCTTGATGGGGAGCACCGCCACCTGGATCGGGGCCAGGCGGGGCGGGAGCTTCAGCCCGCTGTCGTCTCCGTGGGCGAGAATCAGGGCGCCGATGGACCGCGTGGAGAGGCCCCAGCTGGTCTGCCAGACGTGCTGGGTCTTGCTGTCCTGGTCCTGGAAGGTGATGCCGAAGGGCTTCGAGAAGTTCTGGCCCAGGTCGTGGCTCGTGCAGCTCTGGAGCACCTTGCCGCCCGGCATGAGCACCTCGTAGGTGAGGGTGTCATCGGCACCGGCGAAGCGCTCCGAGGCAGACTTGCGCCCGACGTAACCCGGCAGGGCAAACGCCTCGCGGTACAGGTCCGCGTACTCGTCCATTGCCCAGAGCACGGTCTCGTACGCGTCATCGTGCGTGGCGTGCGCCGTGTGACCCTCCTGCCAGAGGAACTCTGAGGTGCGCAGGAACGGGTACGTGCGCTTCTCCCAGCGCACGACGTTGCACCACTGGTTAACCTTGAGCGGCAGGTCGCGCCAGGACTGCACCCAGTTCGCGAAAGTCTGGTACATGATGGTCTCGCTCGTCGGGCGCACGACAATCTTCTCACCGAGCTCCTCGCCACCGGCAATGGTCACGACGGCGAGCTCCGGAGAGAAGCCTTCGACGTGCGCGGCCTCCTTCTTCAGGAGGGACTCCGGAATGAAGAGCGGAAAGTAGGCGTTCTGGACGCCGTTTGCCTTGATGCGCCTATCGAAGTCAGCCTGGATGAGCTCCCAGATGGCGTACCCGTACGGGCGGATGATCATCGTCCCCTTCACCGGACCGTAGTCCGCGAGCTCGGCGAGCGCGACGACGCGCGTGTACCACTCGGACACGTCCTCGGACTTCTTGGTCAGGTCTCGCTTGGTGAACTGCATGTGCGTGGATTGTGCCAAGTTCAGGTCGCGTTGACTATCGCGCCGAACTTCACGGCATCGAGGCTCGCCCCGCCGACGAGCAGCCCGCCGATTGCCGGGTCAGAGAGGAACGCGCTCGCGTTCTCAGGGGTTGCCGAACCACCGTAGAGGACGCGCACGCTCTTCACGCGAGGCTCGAGCAATCCGGCAATCCAGCGCGCAATGTCCGCGGCGCTTGCCGGGTCATCTGCGGTGCCCGATCCGATTGCCCAGATGGGTTCGTACGCGACGACGACATCCGCGCCATCGGGCACTGACGCGAGCTGGCTGGTGAGGAACATCTTCACCGCCTCCGTGCCCTGCTCGCGCACGCCGCGCGGCTCGCCGACGCACACGATGGGCGTGATGCCGGACTCCACCGCGGCCTGCGCCTTGGCGGCCACGTTGCCGTCCATCTCGCCCAGTGCCCGGCGCTCCGAGTGCCCCACGATGACGTACCGGACGCCCAAATCCTTGAGGATGTCCGCCCCCACCTCGCCCGTGTGGGCGCCGGGAGGCAGCAGGGACAGGTCCTGCGCCCCGAGAACGAGGAACGGGTTGGCCTGGCCGATGCTCGCCACGTACGGGAGCGGCGGCGCCACCACCACCGTGACGCCGGCGGGAACGTTGAGGCCCGCGGCGCCAGCCGCGAGCGTGAGTGCATCGGCCAGCGTGGAGGGGTTCTGCTTCCAGTTGGCAACAATCAGGCGATCCATTGGGAGCATTGTACCTTTTGCAAAGAGAAAATGCCCCTGCGCGCAGGCAGGGACATTCCTATGTTTCAGTGACGGCGCTCTCAGTGGAGGGCAAGCTTTGCCTGCCACGCGACATCGAGATCGCTGAGGGAGAAGAAGGGCGAGGCATCGAAGCCGTAGTCGCTGGGCTTCACGTCCGCGGGTAAGTCCAGGGCTTGGAGAGCTGCATCGTAGCTCCCGTACACCTGACCGAGCGCGCAGTCTTCCTCAGACGCGATGCGCAGGGTAGCCGGGTTGATCCGATCAATCGCCCCCGGAAATCGTAGTAAAAACCGGTATCCGTTCTCGACCGCCTCAGCGGCGGTGCGAGGTTCATCCACCACTTTAGGCGGATAGCAGCCATCGAACATACGTTTTGTCTCCCTAGTATTGGATTGTGCTACCGCGGGGAGCGGTGCTAACTCAAAGGATATGCCGAACTGGGTGGTTGTCCACTCCGGACGTAGTTCGAGCCCCGGAAGTCCGGGGCTCGAGTCAGTGTGCGAAGCGCACGTGTTCAGTGAACCTCTCTCCACAGGGCGGAGAGCGGGATGTAGTTGCGCTCGTCTTCGCTGTCGAATCCGCACGCGATGGCTTCCTCAATGGTCAGCCCGAGCTTCGCCCGTCCGTCCGTGAAATTGCCGAACAGCTGGGCGAGGAGGCAGCGTCTGGGAGAACCGATGTTCAATCTTTGCCAGCGCACCCGCCTCCGCCAGTGCTCGCTGTGAGCATCAAGGACCGCGATGCCCCTGCTGACTGCCAGCCTGAGCTGGGTTGTGTTGCCGTATGTCATGACTCCCATGACCTCCTTACCTTGTGTTGATTTGCTGCCGCCATCTAGGGCCATAAGCCTCACCTCGTCATCTTTGTATTTGGGATTAGAACTGACCTCAGAGTGAGACATTTTCCCCAAACTGTCTATATCTCGCCCCTACTTTATACCCAACTGTGAATAACTCCGTCGCTAAACGTAGGAGCTGCAACAAAGTTACAAATCTGCGAAATAAATGAGTCCTGAAGTCAATATCCTCGGAGTCTCTGCAAGATTGAAAAATCTGACACTTTGACGGCTCCCCTTTCCGTGCCCTGCTCGGACACAAAATGGGCTGTTGTACACGTTTTTTGCACATTGCTTTTTGGTCATAATCCGCCTGCACGGCAAGCACTCACCAACCCACTACAACGCATGGACACACGCTCAGTCTCAGCATCCACGGCCAAGGCAGATTCGGCTGCCACCAAGGGCTACAAGCTGCAACTGAAACGCGTGCATACCAAGCCAGGTGTTCATCCCTTCGATGAGATCACCTGGGTCAAGCGAGATGCCGTAATCGGCTCAGGAGACAAGAAGTCCTTCGAGCAGGCCGGGGTCGAGTTCCCCGACTTCTGGTCGCAAAACGCCGTCAACATCACCACCTCCAAGTACTTCAGGGGCAAGATTGGCACGCCGGAGCGCGAGACGAGCCTCAAGCAGATGATCTCTCGCGTGACGTCGGAGATTAAGAAGTGGGGCCTGGCCGGCGGGTACTTTGCAGACGACGCGGAGGCGGACACCCTCGAGGCAGAGCTCACGTACCTGCTCGTCAACCAGCACGCGTCCCCCAACAGCCCGGTGTGGTTCAACGTCGGCACGAAGGAGAAGCCGCAGTGCTCCGCGTGCTTCATCCTAGAGGTAGAGGACACGCTCCCCTCCATCCTCCAGTGGATCCAGAACGAGGGCGTCATCTTCAACGGCGGATCGGGAGCGGGCACCTCGCTCTCAAAGATTCGCGGGAAGAACGAGCGCATGAGCCGCGGCGGCAAGGGATCGGGTCCGGTCTCGTTCATGCGTGGCGCGGACTCCGTCGCCGGCATGATCGCATCCGGCGGCACGACGCGCCGCGCGGCGAAGATGATCGTGCTCGGCATCGAGCACCCGGACATCGAGGACTTCATCAACTGCAAAGCAGACGAGGAGGACAAGATCCGCGCGCTCATGGAAGCGGGCTACGACATGAGCAACCTCAACGACCCGGCGTGGTACTCCATCCAGTACCAGAACGCGAACAACTCCGTGCGCGTGACGGACGAGTTCATGCAGGCCGTGAAAAGCGACGGCGAGTTCAGCACGAAGTGGATCCTCGACGGCACCGTCGCGAAGACGTACAAGGCGCGGGACCTGTTCCGCCAGATTGCACAGGCGGCGTGGAAGTCGGCTGATCCGGGCCTCCAGTTTCACGACATCATCAACGACTGGCACACCTGCCCGAACACCGGCCCCATCGAGGCGAGCAACCCCTGCTCCGAGTACATGCACATCAACAATTCGGCGTGCAACCTCGCGAGCATCAACCTCATGAAGTACCTCGGCGACGATGGCAGCTTCAGGGTGGCAGAGTTCACCCACGCGGTGCGCACCTTCATCCTCGCCCAGGACATCATCGTGGGCGCATCCAGCTACCCGACCCCGGAGATCACGCAGAACTCCTACGACTACCGCCAGCTCGGCCTCGGCTACGCAAACCTGGGCGCCCTCCTCATGACCAAGGGCTTCGCGTACGACTCCGACGTCGCCCGTGCCTGGGCCGGAGCCATCACCTCGCTCATGACCGGCGAGGCGTACCGCTACTCCACCAAGCTCGCCCGGCGCGTCGGCCCGTTCGCCGGCTACGAGAAGAACGCCGAGCCCATGCTCCGCGTCATCGGGAAGCACCGCGACGCGGCTTACGAAATCGACACGCAGCTCATCGATGACCCCGAGCTCTCGGCTGCCGCGTGCACCGTGTGGGACCAGGCGCTCGCCGGCGGCAAGGAGCACGGGTACCGCAACTCGCAGGCCACGGTCATCGCGCCGACGGGAACCATCTCGTTCCTCATGGACTGCGCCACCACGGGCATCGAGCCGGCGTTCTCGCTCGTCTCGTTCAAGCAGCTCGTCGGCGGCGGCTTCATGAAGCTCGTCAACGAGGCTGTTCCGGAAGCGCTCCGCCGCCTCGGGTACGACGAGAACCAGCGCCGCGAGATCAGCGACTACATCGTCGAGAAGGGCACCATCGAGGGCGCACCCCACCTGAAAGAGGAGCACCTCTCCATCTTCGACTGCGCGGTGGCACCGGCGAACGGCTCGCGCTCCATCGACTGGCGCGGCCACGTGCGCATGCTCGGAGCGGCGCAGCCGTTCGTGTCTGGCGCAATCTCGAAGACCTGCAACATGCCCAACGAGGCCACGGTCGAAGAGGTGGAGGAGGCGTACATGCTCGCGTGGGACCTCAAGCTGAAAGCGTTCGCCGTGTACCGCGACGGCAGCAAGGCGGCGCAGCCGCTCTCGACGGGCAAGAAGGACGACAAGAAGAAGGAGGTCGCGCCGGGCGCTCCCCTGCCCGAATCGTTCCGCAAGAAGCTGCCGCGCACCCGCGTGTCTGAGACGCACAAGTTCTCGGTCGCTGGACACGAGGGCTACATCACGACCGGCATGTACCCGGACGGCAAGGTGGGAGAGATCTTCGTGAAGATGTCCCGCTCGGGCTCCACGCTCGCCGGGCTCCTCGACTCGTTCTCCATCGCCATCTCGATGGCCCTGCAGTACGGCGTGCCGCTCAAGACGCTCGGAGCGAAGTTCATCTACACGCGCTTCGAGCCGTCCGGCTTCACGGACAACGCGGACATTCGCACCGCGACCAGCATCGTGGACTACGTCTTCAGGTACATGGCGCTCCGCCACCTGAGCAAGGACGACCTCTTTGACCTCGGCGTCGCCGAGCCGACCGTGGCGCAGGGCGCCGAGCCTCTCGCCAACATGGGAGACCTCGCGGCGAGCAAGCCGGAGGTTCCGGAAGCAGAGAAGGTCGAGGAGGCTCCGGCGACACCGCCGGTCCAGGCCGCCCCGGTTGCAACGCTGGCACCCGGTAAGACTGGAATGCACATCTCCGAAACGGTTTGCCGCAAGTGCGGCGGCATGATGGTGCGCACGGGATCGTGCCAGACCTGTCTCCAGTGCGGAGAGAGCTCTGGTGGCTGTGCGTAGGGTCTAGCAGGAAGGGACACGCGAAAGACAAAAGAGCCTGTCACGAAGACAGGCTCTTTTGTCGCTCAGGAGAGCTAGCGGCGCACCGCGCGTACGATCCAGATGAGGAGCACCGCACCGATGACTGCGACGAGCAGGCTGTACAGGTTGAAGCCCGTGACGCCCGAGGCGCCGAACTGCTCGAAGATGAAGCCGCCGAGAAAGGCTCCCACGATGCCCACGATGATGTTCATCATGGCGCCCTGCTGGGCGTCTGACTTCATGATGAGCGACGCGAGCCATCCCGCCAGCGCTCCGAAGATGATCCAGATGAGAAAAGACATGGTTGTGTGGTTGTTTCGTGAATGATCAGCCGACCTTTGTGCCTACGTAAAGCCTAGCAAAACGAGTGAGCAGCTCTTGACTCCTATCCACAGGGTGCGAGCTGGTAGAATTGGCTAAAGGTCGCTTACTCAACCGTTCACATGAATACGTACATGCACGATTTCATTAGCAACCGGCGCGGTGAGGGTTCAGCATCGGTGGTTGGCATCGTCGCCATCATCGTGCTCGTGCTCATCGCCGGCTACTTCCTCTTCTTCCGTGGCGATGCAACGCCCGCAGCTGAGGAAGGCGACAACACGATCAACGTCACGGTTCCGAATCCCAGCGATTTGGAGAACATCGGCACCGAGCCAGCAGCTGAGTAAGCGAGAGCTCGCGTAACTGAGGAAAGGGGCGCAGCGTCACGCTGCGCCCCTTTCACGTCCCGGCGCTGCGAGCTAGAAAAACTTGTCCCAGGTGGCCGGATCGGTTTCGCCGTCCGCCTTGAAGAGCGCGACGCCCGAGAGGCCGAGCTGCTTGGCGAGCGAGACCGCGGAGCCCGCGGCAACCGCATCGCTGAACGTCACGTAGTAGCGGTTCACGGTGCCCGTCGGCGTGGCGCTCCCGTGGAGTCCAGAGGTCAGGCCCGTGTAGGTAAAGCCGAGCTCACCAGAGACTCCCCTGGTCACCTGCGCGCCCTGCTGCTGGGCGAGCTCCATGGCCTTGGGGTACGTAATGGAGCTGATCTGGCTGTAGCTGCCGCTCGGCTCGATGCGGTACACCCGCCCGTACGTGGGGATGCCCATGACGAGCTTGCTGGGCGCAATCTGCGGCGTCGTAGAAGCCATCACCTTGCGCACCCATGCCACGTCGGCGATGGGGGCGTAGTAGCCGGATCCCGCGTTCTGGCGGTTGAGCGACACCACCGCCCTGCCCTGGTCGTAGGCCATGATGCGGACCTCGTCGCACGCCTTGCTGATGGCCGCGTAGTCGTTCGCGTAGGCAACGGAGGCTGCGAGCTCTGGCGTCACGACGCTGTACCGGTCCGCGAGCGGCGTGCGGGCCTCAATCGTGCAGATGAGGTCTTTCTTTTTGCGGTCCAACTTGGAGTTGAGTTCCGCGAGGAACTTGGAGAAGTGGGGGTTCGTCTCCGCGAGCTTGCCCTCGTAGTCAATCTCGATGCCGTCCGCCGACCTGTTCTTGCTGATGACCGCGGACATGAGCTTGTTGATGTGCTTGGTGCGCTTGCTCTTGGTCCTGAGCGTGTCGTGAATGGCCTGCCCATCGAACCAGGAAACGGTCGGGTACACCTTCACGCCCTCTGCCTCTGCCTTTTCGAGGAGGCCTTTCCAGGGATCCGCGCGGAGCCCGCCGCGATCCACGATGGCGCCCTTGGCGTCCACCTCGAAGACGAAGGGGCTGATGCTGTCGAGCTCCTCCAGGTGAGGCTCAATCTCCGCTATGCCGGCAGCCTCCTTCCAGTACGGAATCCAGACGCTGCGCGTCAGGTCCGCAGTCTGCGCGGCGGCAGTCTGCGTGAGGGCAGCTGAGGCGAAGAGGCTGGCTGCGATGTAGGTAAAGGTGCGTTTGGTCATGGAAATTGAGACGAGTGGGAGGCTCTGCTGTGACGCCTATACCCTACCGCACCCGCTAATCCTGTGCTACGTTGCCCCAGTCATGCAGCAGCAAATCAGGAACGTGGCCATCATCGCCCACGTGGACCACGGAAAGACCACCCTCGTCGACGCTCTCCTCAAGCAGAGCGACGCTTTTTCTTTGAAGAGCGGGGCTGAGACCGAACTCATCATGGACTCCAACGAGCTGGAGCGTGAGCGCGGCATCACCATCTTCTCCAAGAACGCTGCCGTCTCCTACCGCGGGACGAAGATCAACATCGTGGACACCCCGGGCCACGCCGACTTCGGCGGCGAGGTGGAGCGCATCATGCAGATGGTGGACGGCGTCCTGCTGCTCGTGGACGCCAAGGAGGGGCCCATGCCGCAGACCAAGTTCGTGCTCGGCAAGGCGCTGCAGGCGGGCCACCGCGTCATCGTCGTGGTGAACAAGATCGACAAGGACGGCGCGCGCACCGACTTCGCGCTGAACAAGACGTTCGACCTGTTCGTGGAGCTCGGCGCAACGGACGAGCAGGCAGACTTCCCCGTGGTGTACGCCGCGGGAGCGCTCGGCAAGGCGGGACTCGAGGCGAACCTCGAGTCCATGAAGGACATCGAGCCCATCTTTGACCTCATCGTGAAGGAGGTGCCTCCCCCGACCGGCTCGCCCGAGGACCCGCTCGCGATGCTCGTCGTGAACCTCGCGCACGATACGTTCAAGGGAAAGCTCGCGATCGGAAAAATCATGGGCGGCATCGTCCGCCGCAACCAGCAGGTGCTCCTCGTGAAGCGCGAGGGCGGCGAGGCGAAGGTCACCGTGTCCGCCATCACGGTGTTCGACGGGCTCGGCCGTGCGGACGTCGAGATCGGGTACGCGGGTGACATCGTCGCGCTCGCGGGCCTCGGCACCGTCTCAATCGGGGACGGCGTCACCGAGCCCGAGCGCCCGCAGCGGTTCGCAGAGCTCGCCATCGAGGAGCCGACCGTCGCGGTAGTCTTCGGCGTGAACTCTTCCCCCTTCGCCGGCAAGGAGGGCAAGTTCGTCACGAGCCGCCACATCTACGACCGCCTCCTCAAGGAGGTGGAGACGGACGTCGCGCTCCGCGTGGACCAGACGGCGACGCCGGACGCGTGGACCGTGTCCGGGCGCGGCGAGCTGCACCTCACCATTCTCATCGAGAAGATGCGGCGCGAGGGCTTCGAGTTCCAGGTGGGGCAGCCGCAGGTCATCACGAAGGTGATCGACGGGACCAAGATGGAGCCGGTCGAGCGCCTCACCGTCGAGGTCCCCGAAGACAAGCTCGGCGGCGTCATCGAGGAAATGGGCAAGCGCCGCGGCACGGTCGTGGACCTCAAGGTTGAGGGAACGAGCGCCTTCGTCGAGTTCACGGTCCCGACCCGTGGCCTCATCGGCTTCCGCAGCCGCTTCACGACCCTCACCAAGGGGCAGGGCATCATGCACAGCCTCTTCGAGGGGTACGAGCCGCTCGCCGGAGACGTGAATGCGAACGCGCACGGGTCACTCGTCGCGCACGAGAGCGGCACGACGCGCAGTTACGGCCTCATGGCTGCCGAGGAGCGCGGCGAGCTGTTCGTGGGACCCGGGGTTGCCGTGTACGAGGGCATGGTGGTCGGTCAAAACGCCAAGGAGCAGGACCTGCGCGTGAACGTCTGCAAGGAGAAAAAGCTCTCCAACATGCGCGCCAAGTCAGACGGCGGCATGGAGTTCCTCAAGGTTCCCCGCCAGATGACGCTCGAGGACGCCATCGAGTACATCGGGCCCGACGAGCTCGTCGAGGTCACGCCGGAGTCCGTGCGCATCCGCAAGCGGTACCTCACCGAGATCGAGGAGAACCGCGCGAAGAAGGCGGCGCAGTAGGCACGATGCTCATTCTCGTAGACATGGACGGCGTGCTCGCCGATCACGAGAGCAAGCTCATACAGCGGTACCGCGAGCGCTTCCCGGACGCGCCGTACCCGAGGCTCGAGGACCGCACCACCTGGGAGCTCACCGATGGCTACCCCGCGGACAAGCACGACGCGGTCTGGGAAATCTTTTCGGGCGAGGGGTTCTTCGCGGACCTGGACCCCATGCCGGGAGCCATCGAGGCGTTCCGCGACATGGCAGCGGACGGGCACGACCTCGTCATCTGCAGCGCGCCACTCGTGCGCTCGCGGTGGTGCGAATCAGAGAAGCGGCACTGGATTGAGCAGCACCTGGGCACCGGCACCGCCCGGGACCTCGTTCTCACTCACGACAAGACGCTCGTGCAGGGAGACGTCCTCATCGACGACAAGCCGGCCATCGTGGGTAGGCGCATCCCCACCTGGCGACACGTCCTCGTGGACCAGGGGTACAACCGCGACGTGGAGCTGCCCCGCATCGCGCGAGACTGGAGCAACTGGAGAGACGTGCTCGGGAGAATCTAGAAATGGAGACGGCGACCGTGGTGGTCGCCGTTCTCGCTGTGGCTAGTCGCCGATTCTCTCAAAGCGCGGGGATCCGAGCCCAGAGTCTACCCGCTCGATGAACTCGCCGTGCTCACGGAACGTGAGGAGCTGGTCCCCGTAGTTGGGGCGGTACACGACGAGCCAGCCGAGGTCTTCAAACGAAATGTAGCAGAGGGTGCCATCGTCGCGCTCGTACACGCCGACGCGGGATCCAGCCGGGTTCATCTCGTCGCCAGACTGCACCGCGCGCCCCAGGAGTTCCGCGTTTTCGGGAATGCTCGTGGCGAAGTGCGCGACCCCGATCACCGTGTAGTCTTTCCCCTTGTAGTGCCGGTACGTGCCCGGCTCGATGGTGTAGCTTTGTGACATTTTCAATCACCTCCTGGACACCTTATACGGGAAGGCGCCCTCTGGCGCAAATAACAAAAGTGTGTCATAGTACTCCTTCACCTGAAGGGTGAACTAGGAAGCACAAGGAATTTTTATGATACGACAGCAGAACAATGCTGGCCTCCCTGACAGGGAGCGCCGTGCGCTCAATGCCCTGAAGTACCGGTGCCACAAGCTGCGCGCCGAGCTCTGGGACATGGACAACCGCAAGGACCGCATGAACGCCAACCACTGGATCGTCGGGCACATCGGCGAGTCCTTCATGACCGCGAACATCGAGGAGCTCGAGCGCCTCGAGTTCTACATGAAGCAGAAGATAGCCAACGGCCACTGCCCGCTCCACATCGAGGAGAACGCGTCCACCCGCTACAAGCGTGACGGTGGCTCCACCGCTGCGCGCAAGAAGGTGAAGGAGAAGCTCATAGAAAAGTTCGGCGAGAAGTGCGTGGACTGCGGCCGTGGCGACGTCCTGCTCACCCTGGACCACATCCACCCCATCAGCCTCGGCGGCAAGAACGAGGTGGACAACTGCCAGCTGCTCTGCGTCCCCTGCCACACCAAGAAGACCAAGGTGGACAGCAAGATCGCCTTCGAGCGCTACTTCGCCGAGAACTTCCCCGAGAAGCTGGCCGCCATGAAGGCCGCGCAGGAGGAGCGCCGCAAGGCCAAGGAGGAGGCGCGCGCCATGAAGCGCACCGGGGTATCCCCGCAGGTGCTCTCGCGCATGCCCGATGCCGCCGCGGAGGCGCCCCGCCCGCGGCGCCGCCGCGGGTCACGTGGCGGCCGCAACCGCCGCCCGGCTAGCGAGCCCCGACTTTCCCCCGAAGCCGCTTAGAGGTCGCGACCGGGTAGCTGCTCCTCCACGCCCTGCGCCACGCCGGGTACGCGAGGAATATGAGCACGCCCACGAGCGCAGACCAGGACTGCAGGAGCAGGAAGGTCAGGAGCCAGGCCACCTCGCGCTTCACGAACGAGCCGTGCAGCTTGCCGTAGCACTCGATCGTCGGGGCCTGCCCCGCGGTCACGCGCTCGCCCTCCACCTCCGCCAGGCGGTCCGCGACGGACGCGTGGGCGAAAGAGTACGAGACGCCGATGAGCGCCAGCCAGTCTGCCAGCCAGATGCGGAGCGCGGGATCCGTCCAGAAGGCGAGGAGCCCCTGCTCGGAGAACGCGGCGAGGGGCGCGAGCGAGAAGCCACCCGCGAGGAGCCGGGTCCCGAGGAGGATCGCGCCCACGAACAGGTACTCGACCTGGTAGGTCTGCAGCCCGAGCGCGTCTCGGGTTTTCTTCACGCCCCGGAGGGCGAGGGGCAGCACGCTGAAGCTGCCCTTCGCGGCAGGACGGCTCGCCATGCTAGCGGACTTTGGTGAACGTGAGTGGCTTGCCCCGCTCGAGGTACATGATCTCGAGCTTGTCCGGGGTCAGGGTGCCCACGCGGTACGCGTAGCGCTCCCCGTCGATCTCCTCGAGGAGGAACGCGTGCGGGTGCGAGGGCTCGTGCGCCTCGGCGGTGTACCCGTCCGGAGAGGCGGCGAAGTGGTACGTGCCGCTGGCTACCGCCACGCCCGCGTACGACTCCACCACCGTGCCGTCGGCGCCGAACACGACCCCGTAATGGGCGTCATCTTCGCTGACCCACGAGCCCGCGATGAGCGCGGGAGCATCGGGCGTCACGACGGAGGCAACCTCGGCGGGCTGCTGCTCCGAGCCCAGGAACCAGGTGACCGTGGCCAGGGCGAGCGCGATACCGAGGACTGCCAGGGTAGCGCGCGACTTTCTCATTGGCCCAGTGTACCAGTACCTCTTCCCAAGCTGAAGGGGCGCGCTACACTAGCCGCATGAAGCGGGGTGACGAGGCGCGTTCCATGATCCAGTCTGCTGGCCTGAAGGTCACGGCGGAGCGCGTGGCTCTCCTCGAGGCGCTGCTCGCGTCCCCCGCTCCGGCAAGCAGCAAGGACCTGCTGGAGGCGACGCGCGGCCTGGACCGCACCACCGTGTACCGCAGCCTCGAGACGTTCGTGAGGGCGGGGCTGGCGCGCAAGGTAAACGTGGGGCACCGCCACGCGCACTTCGAGGCAGCCGTCGGCGAGGAGCACCACCACCTCATCTGCACCTCGTGCGGGAAGATTGCGGACGTGGCGCTCTGCCCCGATCCGGAAGACGTCCGGAGAGTGCTGCGAAGCGCCAAGGCGTTCGCCTCAATCGAGAGCCACTCCCTGGAGTTCCACGGAACCTGCGCCGCGTGCGCGGCGCGCTCGAAGTAGAGCGCGGGTACAGGTACAATGCGCGCATGAAGCTCACCGGATGGCTCATCGCGCTCGCAGTGGCGGCAGCCATCCTCGTGCTCGGCGGTGTGGGCCTCGCGCGCATGGGCAGCGTCACAGTGGACAACGGGGGTGCAGAGCCAGCGGAGCAAGCCGAGACCGCCGAAGCAGCAGAGGAACCGGAGCCGCCCTCCCAAGCGGGCACCGACCCGGCCGACGTCCGCTCGCTGTACACGCCCGCGTGGATTTTCGCGAAAGCAGACCGCCGCGCGGACCTGATCAAGACCGCGAAGGCAGCCAACGCCAACGCCCTCGTCATAGACGTGAAGGACACCACCGGCGTGGTGATGCCGGAGGAGCTCGGGGACTGGGTCGGGGAGGTGCGCGAGGCGGGCCTCGTTCCCATCGCGCGCGTCGTCGTCTTCCAGGACAACGGCTTCGCGAGGGCGCACCCGGATGCGGCGCTCCAGAACGCGGACGGCAGCCTGTGGGTGCACAAAGGCCTGTACTGGCTCGACCCCGCCGCGCCCAGTGCCACGGACCACACCGTCGAGGTGGCGAAGCGGGCAGCCGGACTCGGCTTCCTGGAAATCAACCTGGACTACGTCCGCTTCCCCACCGATGGCAACGTGGACGCCATCCACTTCCCCCACTACGTGCGCGACACGCCGCGCGCCCCGGTCATCGCGAGGGCGCTCTCGCGCATCACCGAGAGCGTGAAGGCGGAATACCCGCACGTCACCATCTCGGCGGACCTGTACGCGTTCTCGTTCCTCGTCGAGGGCGACGTGGGCATCGGGCAGAACATCGTGGCGCTCGGCCCCACGGTGGACGTCATCGCGCCCATGATCTACCCGAGCCACTACTCCGCGGGCAACTTCGGGTTCGCCAACCCCGCCGCGCACCCGTACGAGGTCACGGACGGGACGCTCGAGAAGGGGCTCTCCATGCTCGCGCGCCTGCCCGAGGACCAGCGCCCCATCGTGCGGCCCTGGATCCAGGCCTTCGACATGGGCGCGGAGTACACGCCCTCGCTCATTCGCGCGAGCCGCCAGGCCATCGCGGACAACGGGCTCGGGGACAGCTGGATGGCGTGGAACGCCACGGCGCGCTACGAGCCGGAGGGGTTCGCGCTGCCGCTGAAGCCCGCACCTGAGAAGCCGGCTCCCGCGGCTACGAGCTCGACGAGCACGGCGCCCTAGTCGAGCTGGGTCAGCACCATCACCGCGAAGCGGATGTGGCCCTCCACGTCACGCACGGGGGCGCTCTCCGCGCGCAGGCGCAGCTTCCCGCCAGCCCGCTCCACGTGGAGGTCGTCGCGCACGACGCGCTCCCCGCTCGCGAGCGTCATGGCGATGGGCACCTCACCCGGCGGGTACCGCTTGCCCTGGGAGTCCACGAAGCGGTAGTCGCTGACGTGGCCGTGCTCGTCGCGGCGCTCGGACAGCGACCACGCCTGCGGGTTTTCCAGTACCACCTCACCGGACGGGAACTTCGCGACGATCACGCCACTGGGCATGTCATCCAGGACCACGCGGAAGATCTCCCGCTCCTGGGCGACGTCCTCAGCGGCGCGGCGCACGCGGCGCGCGTACAGCCAGTACCCCATGAGAACCACCAGCGCGCCCCCGGTCACGGAGAGCGGGAGCACGGCCGCTTCAAAGATGCGCTGGTTGAAGAGCGTCGTGTCGATGTCCAGCCCCACCAGCGCGATGGTGCGCCCGGACGCGGGGTCCCGGACCGGAGCCATGGCGCTGATCCACTCCCCCCACACGTCGCTCGTGGGCCCCTCCACGAAGGCCCTGCCCTGGCGGAAGCCCTCGAGCTGGGCGAGCGTGGTTTCCTCGTAGACGTCTCCCGGAGCGGAGTAGTCGTCGGACGTCGGCGGCTCGGAGTCCGCGAAGAAGAACATCTTGTCCGTGCCGCGGTTTCCCATGAGGTAGGCGAAGCGGACGTCGGGGTTCGCCTCGCGAATCTGGTGCAGGGTAGCCTTGATCGAGTTGTACTGCGGGCGCGAGAGGTCCTCGGCGCTGCCGGTGAGCGCGGACATGGCCAGCGGATCGATAGACGTCGCGGCGGTGCGCGCGAGGTTCAGGAGGTACTCACGTTCGCGCTGGTTCGCGACCTTCTGCACCGCGAGCGTGCTCCCGATGCCCACGGCCAGGACGGCAATCGCGGCGATGCCCACCCAGGAAGTGCCCCGCGGCTTCTTGCGCGCCAGCCGCTCTCTGAGGTGAGACCCTGCCATGCGCCAAGTATACAGCCTAGTCGAAGATGCCGACGAGGTACTCGTCTATTTCGCGCTGGTCCAGGTCGTAGAAGCTCTCGCCGCGACGGGCGAGGTCGCGGGCGAGGTCGGTGCCCACGAAGCGCCAGTGCCAGGGCTCGAACTGGTAGTACGCGTTCCCCTGCGGGTACGACAGGACGAACCCGTACCGGTGGGCACGTTCTCGGAGCCACTCGTACGCTTCGGTCTTATCGAAGCCGGTGAAGTTGGATCCCAGGTCGGGGGTCGTGAAGTCCACGGTGGTGCCCAGCTGGTGCTCCGAGTAGCCCTGGTCCGCAGAGAACTGGTTCGCGCCAGAGCCGTACGTGACCCGGTACCCGGACTTGAGCTGGGCCTGCGTCGTGAAGGAGCGGTACGCGGAGACGACGCGCAGCTCGATGCCGTCCTCCTCTGCGGCTTCGAGGAGGCTCTCGAGGAACGGGAGCGCGTCCCGGTGAAAGGACTGCACCTTGCCGCTGAGAACGTAGCGGGACGGCACGTCCGTGAGCTGGGACGGCACGTAGTGCTCGTTGAGGAAGTACACCTTGGAGTACTTCTGCAGGAGCTCCTCGTCCGTCTTGCTGAGCTTCTCGAGCGTCCCCACCGTGCCGGCAATCTTGTCGATCTGCCGCTGGAACGACTCGTTCTTGTTTTTCTCCGTTCGCAGCTCCTCCTCAGTATCAGACTTCTCGTCACGGAGCGCCGCGAGCTCCGCGTCGAGCTTGCGTGCGCGCTCTGACTCGGAGGCCAGGGTGGCGCGCACGGACTCGAGCTCGCGGGTTGCGCCGCGGTAGCTGTACCCGCCCCACGCGGCGAGCCCAGCTGCAAGGAGCGCCAAAGCTCCGAGGGCAATCAGGGGTTTCCTGGAGCTCGCATTCATGCGGGCAGTATACACTTTCCCAGACCACAGCCGGCGTGCTCTAATACCCGCAGCAGGAGGTCAACGCGATGACCAAAAAAGAACTGGTTGCACTGTTCGCAGGGCTGCGCGAAGTGGCGCGACTCGAGTTTTGGTTCTGGTTGCCGGCAGATCCGGTCACGGGCGCCAAGCTCATCGCGCTCACCCTCGCGGTCTTCATACGAGACGTAATTATCATAATCCTCGTTCCCGCATCCATGAGGAACGGAGGCAAATAGAAAAGAGGCTCGGTGCAACCGGGCCTCTTCTCGTTTCGTGCGCTACGCCGCTGCGGCTTGTGGTGCCTCCCTTTCCATTTCGATGAGCTTGAGGATGCCATCGTGCAGAATCTGGATGAGCTCGGCTTCGCTCTTGCCCAGGCGCTGCTTGTTGGAAATGTCGTAGATGCCCCCTGCTCCAGACTCACTGTGCTCGCCGTGCATGCCACGAGCTTGCAGACCCATGGACAGGCAAAGCTCCTTGAACGCTTTCTCATCACGAGAAATTTTCGGCAGCTTGATCATGACGCTCGCGCGCATGCCCGTGCCGACGTTCGTGGGGCAGCTCGTCAGGTAGCCGTAGCGGCTGTGCTTGGCGAAGGGAACCTTATCCTCGAGCGCGAGGGCGGCGCGGCAGAGCCGGTCGAACACGCTCGAGAGGTCGGCGCCATCTTCCAGGGAGAAGATGCGCTGGTCCTCCTCGCTGACCCAGACGCCGAACTTGCGGTCGTGAGACAGGAACACGCCCCGTCCCTCAGCCCAGTCGCGGTAAATGCCCGCATCGGCGACGTGCTTGTCGTCGTCACGGAACAGGAGGTGCTCCTCGACAAGCTGCTTGCGGGTCTCCTCGTCCATGCCCGTGATCGGGTGGTAGGTGCCCGCGAGGTCGCCCGAGAGTGACTCGAGAGCCGAGACCATCAGGCGCTCCACCTCCAGGCGCTTTTCGGCAGAGATGGCAGGGGTGAAGGCAAAGCCAGCGGGGTTCCTCGCCACGCGAATGCGCGTCGAGATGATGAACGACCCGTCGGGGTCAAGGTTCGGTGCACCGTGGAGGTGCGCCGGGTTCAGGTCACTGACGTGGCGGTCTTCGGGACCGAAGACGTGGTAGTCGGCGATGATTGCGTCGAACAGCTTGCCGAAAAATTCGGGGCTGTACGATTCTTCGTCACCGGCGTACACGCCAATCTTCGCGTCCGGATTCTGCATTCCAGAGTTCGCAACGTAGTCGAGCGTCACCCCGTTGGGTGTGACGCGATTCTTGAGCTCTTCGCGGAGCTCAGGGGTTAGGTGCTTTTTTAATAGCATAAATCTCCTCAAAAGTTATTTGGATTAAGCCGAAGCCGGACTGAGTATCCTTGAAATCAGCGGGAAAGCAAGCGGGGGCGTCCGAATCGGACGCCCCCACACCGTTCCACGGTGTTAGCTAATCGTCTTCATCCTCGTCATCCTCATCCTCATCCTCATCCTCATCCTCATCTTCGTCATCTTCGTCTTCGTCATCATCGTCTGCCCAATCGCGATCGCTGTCCCTGCTGGCGCGATCCTCCTCTTCGACGGTCAGGACGCTGCTGACGGTTGCCTCCGAGAGGTCGTAGCGGCTCACAATCTCGTCAATGATATCATCGCGGCTGGTAGCCGTGGTTGAGAAAATGGTTTTCTTGCCGTTGAGCTCAATCTTGACGAGCGTCTCGTTGGTGAAGATCTCTGCCTCTGCCTCGGTGAGGCCACGCCTGGAGTCATCATCGCCAGACTGCTCCTGGAGAATGCGGAGCTGCTCTTGCAGCATCGAGATGAGCTGGGTGAGCAGCTTGATGAGCTGCTCCTCAGAAATTTGAGCGGAGCCGCCGTTCTCAGAGGCGCGTGCGGCGTTCAGGTTCGGAGCGCCAAAGGCGCCGAACGCGATCGCCAGCACGACCAGAAAAACGGTAGCCTTTTTGAAAATGGTGTGCATGGTAGTGGTGGGCTGAATCCGCTACCAGTATACACCCGGAGCCTCAGCGCCCCCGGAAAGCCCGAGAAATCTCGGCCAGCACGTCGTCGGTCACGAAGATGCGGGTCACGCGTGAGCGCACCCCGAAGTCCTCGGCGAGAATAGCCGGGAGCGACCTCCCCGTCTGGAGCGTGATCGCGCGGTTCACGTACGGCAGCGTCAGGATGCGCACGGTGGGGTTCCGGCGCGCGGTGCTGACGCCCATGACGAGCCCCGCCACCTCGCCGTCAGCATCGAGCACGGGGCCGCCGGACGCGCCGGGGCCGCCGGACGGGAACGGGGCGAGCGTGATGAGGTCATCGAAGCGAAAGCGCGTGTACCCCTGGACGTTGAGCACCGAGCTCTCATCGAACGCCTGGCGGAGCTTGCTCTTCACGCCGTTGAAGTTGAGCCTCCCGGTCGGGTACGAGGAGACTGCCACCTCGTCCCCCTCGGCGAGGGCGGAGAGGGCATCGAGCGGGAGCGCCGGGAACTGCTGCGGGATTGTCACGCCGCGAGCCGCACCCGTGACGTGCAGGAGGGCGAAGTCGTTCTCCCCGCTCCCGGTCACCCTGCTGATGCTGGTCGCGAGCCACTGCGGCGGAATGTACAGAACCTCAGCTTCGTACGTCGCCCTGGCTGGTGATCCGGTGCGCACGCTGCAGTCCACGCCCTCCTCGCCTTGCAAGAGGAACTGCTGCGCGACGTGCGCGTTCGTGAGGATGACGCCGCGGGCGCTGATGAAAGAGCCGCTGCCGGTGACGCTGTACGTGCGCCGGCCAACCTTCGCGGTGCAGTACAGGTTGACCGTGGCAGATTGCACCTGCGGGCTCGCGTCCGCGGCGAGGGCGGCGCTAGCCGGCGCCGCGAGGAAAATCGCGAGCAGGGCGGCGAGTGGCACGCGGAGGGTGTGCATACCCCCGATTGTACCTCAGAAGTACTAGCCGCAGTCGGACACGCCCAGAACGTCACAGCGGTACGCCTCCATGCCGAGGTCGTACCCGAGCGCCACGGCGAAGGCGATGAGCAGGATGCCCGAGACGAGGTTCAGAACCGGCAGGCGCCCCCTGCCCAGCTTGCTCCGGGCTGGAGAGAGCGCGATGAGCCCGCCCAGGAGCATGAGCAGCACCGATCCGAAGATGATGAGGTGCTCCAGGCTGGAGGTCTCTCCCCCGGGGCGGATGAGCGAGGCGAACGACTCGACCTGGTTGGCGGCGAGAAAGTTGAGCAGCACGAACGGCGCGGCGCAGAGCCAGCCCACTGCTGCTGCGAGGCGGTTGGAGAGCATGCGTACATTGTACCGCTTCACGTGGCGTGGCGCGTGTGAAAACAGCTAGTGCCACCCGCGGGGGGGTGGCACTGTCTAGGGTTCAGGACTCCTGGAAGACGAACGCCGTCTCGAACCAGTCTGGCAGCGTGAGGCAGCCGAAGCTCACACGGTCGACGTAGTCGACGTCCCCCTCAACCTTCACTGTCTCTTTATCGCGCGTGATGCTTCCGCTGCGGAAGCTGCGGACGATGGTGCTGACGAAGGTTTGGAAGAGCCTCAGGGCGATGTGATCGTGGTCACCGCGATCCCAGGGCATGCCTGCCGCAACGTCGTACTCCAGGGCGGTGTTCGCGCAGGCTGCGAGGTACGCGGCGAGCTCCCAGGGAATGGAAACTTCCTCGTCCGCGAGCTGCGTGTGGTTCTTGGTGAATGCAGCCTGGATGGCGCTGAACATGACCTTCGCCTCGCGGTGGGGATCAGATTCGGGAATGGGGTACTGCCAGCAGAGGTACTCGAGGAATGCTTGCTCGCTATCGTTTAAATGTCTCACTCGTTTTCTCCTTATCAATTGAGGTAGTTGGAATATCCTAGCTGGCAAAATATTACCACAAATTAACGAATATGTCTAATAAGCAGGTGTCCGCTATGCTGGCTCTGCATGAGAGAGCGCCTCGCCGAGCTCTGGCACTTCTTCCTCGCCAACCTGCGCGCGAGCTACTTCGGCGCGTTCCTCCTCGGGGTGTTCCTGCTCACGGAGGTCGTCACCGTCCCCCTCATCAGCCGGTACGACTTCATCTTCCTGTGTGCCATCGCGTTCCAGGCGTGCGCGCTCCTCTTCCGGTTCGAGAAGCCGCGCGAGTTTCTCGTCATTCTCATCTTCCACGTGCTCGCGACCGGCATGGAACTCTTCAAGACGAACCCGCAGATTGGATCCTGGTCGTACCCGGGGCTCGCGAGCGGGACCTTCGTGCTCGGCACCGTGCCGCTCTTCACCGGCTTCCTGTACTCGGCAATCGGCAGCTACATCTCACGCGCGTTCACCTTCCTGAGGCTCTCGTACGAGAACTTCCCCTCGCACGTGCACCTCTGGGTCCTGGCGACGCTCATCTACGTGAACTTCTTCACGCACCACTACCTCTTCGACATCCGCTACGTCCTCTTCGCGTACGTACTCGTCCTCTTCTGGAAGACCCAGGTGCACTTCAGGGTGTACCGGCAAGAGCGCAGCATGCCGTTCCTGGCCACCGCGGCGCTCACCGCGCTCTTCGTGTGGATTGCGGAAAACATTGGAACGTTCACGAGCATCTGGCTGTACCCGAACCAGCTGGACCAGTGGGAGCTGGTGGGCTTCAGCAAGATGGGTTCCTGGTTCCTGCTCTTAGTCCTGAGCTTCGCGCTGGTCTCCATCATCTACAGGGAGAAGCTGGTGCGCGGGAAGCGCTAGAATCAGAGCATGGGAAGAGTGTCGAGAGGCGTGGCGCACGACCTGCCAGAAGATCTGCGCAGGGCGCTCCTCGCGAATGTTGCCATGCTCACCGCGTGGGAAAACATCACTCCCCTCGCGCGCAACGAGTGGATCTGCTGGGTGATCTCTCCCAAGCGACCTGAGACTAGAGAGCGGAGAGTCCGGCGCACCCGCGAAGAGCTGGCAGCGGGGCAAAGGCGGCCGTGCTGCTGGGCGGGCTGCCCGCACCGCTAGCGCCCACGCCGCAGGATGAAGGCGGTCATGAGCGCATTAGTCACGATCATGGCGGCAGAGTGCAGCACGGTCGCGACGTTGTACGCCTGGAGAGAGAAGAGCGCCAGCACGTGCCGCGCGATGTTCATGGCGTACAGGAGCGGCGTCTCGGTCGTGGGCGCTCGCCAGGTCTTGCGCAGCGTGGGCACGAAGGCGACGAGGTCAATGCCGACGGCTATGACCACGGACCAGGTCGGGTCGCTGGTGAGCACCCACGGGACGAGGCCGGCGAGCGCGACGGCGAGGAAGGCGCGGTCGCTGCGGGTAGGGTTCTTGAAGCCGTAGCGGAGCGAGAGAGAAAAGATGGCGACGGTGAAAAGCCCCGACGCTAACGTCGGCAGCGCACCCACTCCCGCGCCCTTGGCGAGCTGGCCGAAGAACGTGATTCCCGTGACGAGGGTCCACACCAGCCACGTGTACGCGTGGGGCTGCACGCGCCCGCGGAGCACGTCGCGGATGTACGGCACGTTGCCCGCAATGGCCAGTAGCGCGGCGGCAACCGCCAGTGTTTCTTTCACCTGGTAAGTATGACGCTAAAGAGCAAAAAGCTCGACGTGCCACTCTGCAGCAGCGGCTAAGAAGTGTTGGCTCCCCCGTTATCCTATTTTCCGAACTCTACAACCGGGCACCGCTCCTGCTTGCTAGCCTCGAGAGGATGGGGCAGCTGGGCTACACGTGTCAGCCCAGCTGAAATCAGAGCCTCACCTCACGCTCTGCCGAACCTGGAGGACCCTTCCGGATCTGCACGCGCGCACCCTTGCACAGCGGGTAGTCCCTGAGCGTTGGCTCAATCGCACTGAAGAGAGCTTCGGCATCGGGACCGTACATGAACAGAACGACCTCCTTGGGGCGGAACTCATTGCCATCGTACTCGCCCAAACCCTCACTGCCACTGATGACTTCCTCGAGGCGACTCTCGAGGGTCTCGAGGTCATTCTCGTCGTACACCTCCTGCGGAAGACTGTAGGCGTCGAGGTAGATCAAGATCGCCTCTTCCGGCGCGACTGATGGCGTCTTCTTAAAAAAGCTACTGGATCCCATATTGACGTTCAAGGGAGTCATCGAGTCCACGCCAGAGCTCAACAAAATGTCTCCCCATTTTCTGTGCCGGCTTACTGCCCTTCATGACCAAGCTTACGCGATCCGCGGGGTACTCTCTCGCGGAAACCGCTCCCAGGAGCATCTTGCTGCCCCACACGGGGTGCTGCAAGGGTTTCATCTTGCGAATTTCTTTCTCCTCGGGAGAGCGCTCACCAACCCAGTCCAGGAGCTCCGCCACGGGTGACCTGCCACCCTTGTCCTCGTGGTGACCGATGACACGAAACAGCACGAATTTGCCCGCCCTGGTCCGGTAGCTGATGACGTCGCCCACCTCGAAGGGAGTGGTATCCCGGTACCTCTTGGCGACCTTCTTTGGCGCGGGCTGCGGAGACAGCAGCTCCGCCCGCAGCTTCTCGAGCACGGCCTTACGCTTGGGCAGGTCCTTGGGGTTGTCCGCTGCCCACTGTTCCAGGTCGGCGCCAGCATCGATGACCTGGATGGCCCGGTCCCTGACCCAGTCCAGCAGCCGGCCGAGTTTCCACTGCGTGCTCGCGAGAGCAAGCCAGAATACGGGGCCGTCGTCCGGGTCATCCACGTACCCTTCGTAGTCTTTCAGGATGAGCTGGGTCGCCTCCTCGGTCGATTTGCCGTCTCCGAGGTAGTCCCTGAAGTCACCGCGAACATCGGAAGCGGTGTCGTCGGAAAAGAGTGACGTTCCCCAGGTACCCATGGCAATGTGGTCTATTTTAGCTTATTGCACTTTAGGAAAAACTCAGTCTACTCCTGGACAGCGAGCGAAACGAAATCGCGACTTTGCTATTTACCGAACTAGTCCTCACAAACAAAACACTTGTGAAATATGAAGCTAAGAACGGTTTTGACGATATTCTTGCCCGAATTCGGCTAACTGGCTCCGCGGACTGGACGAAGTTAGAACCGCTTTGCTCTCTGGAAAGTCCCTCTTTTACTTCCGCCAGGCCGTCGCGTGATTTACCCCGCCCTCGCGCTCACTGCTCTGGAGTAGGCGCAGGTGTCAGTGTCCGCGAGAGCTTGTGGGCGTTGCCGTGCGTCAGGAGGCCGAGGTAGGAGGCGCGTGTCCCTGGGGTCGGCTTGCTCTTGAAGCCCTTGAGCGCTCGCCGCTTGGTAACGGTCCGCAGCACGCGGTGGTCGGGGAAATGCACCCAGCCAAGGAAGTCCACGCCCGAGGCGAAGGTCTTGATAAACAGCTTGTCGGGATGCAGCTCCAGCTTGAGCCGTTCCCTTAGAAACTCGCTGATGCGCGGTATCAGGTCCACGAGCTCCTGCCTGTCGTCCGAGAGGAAGGTGAAGTCGTCCGCATAGCGCAGATAGCGACGCGCCTTGAGGCCGTGCTTGGCGAACTGGTCAAACTCGTTCATATAGATGTTCACCAGGAGCTGCGAGGTGAGGTTGCCAAGCGGCAGTCCCCTGCCTTCCCTGCCTGAGTTGAAGCTCCCTACGACGCGCTCCAGGAGCCAGAGGATTTTGGGGTCAGGGATGTAGGCTCGCAGCACCTCAAGGAGAACGGCCTGGTCCACGCTGGCGAAGAACTTGCGGATGTCGCACTTGAGCACCCAGCAGGTCCGCGTGTGGTTGTGGCTCACGTCGTAGGCGTAAGAGCGGAAGGTGTCCATCGCCTTGTGCGCCCCTTTCTCGTTGCGGCACGAGTAGGACTGGGCGATGAAGGTGCGGTCAAAGAAGGGATAGAGCTGGCGGTAGATGGCGTGGTGCAGCAGCCTGTCGCGCACGGAGGCCTTATGGATGCTCCGCGGCTTGGGGTCGGATATGTTGAACGCCTCGTAGGGGCCGTGCTCGTACTGCATATTGACGAGTTCGCTCCTTAGTTGCATTATGTTGTCCATCAGGCGGAACGAAAAATCCTGTACATCCTTCTTAGCCCGCTTCCCACGCACGAACTCGCCCCACGCGCTCAAGAGGTTCTCTGCGCTCGTGATGTCGTCGTAGGTAATGGGTAACTGACTTCTCATAATGACTGTTCTTAGAACGCCCCCCCCCCCGCAGTAATATCCCGATAATCCAGCACCTGGTATCGGCTTACAAGCAGTGGCACGAGTTCGTGCCCCACATCCCGAAGACCGCTCGCTACACCCTGGGCGAGAAGATAGACGCGGTGTTCGCCGACACGATTGAGCTGGTGTTCGTCGCCAGCTACGCGCCGAAGGAGCAGAAGGCGGCGGTCCTCGGTCGGGCCATCGCCAAGCTGGACCTCCTCAAGTTCTTCCTCCAGCTCATCTGGGAGGTGAAGGCGCTGGATAACAAGAAGTATGTCGCGCTGTCAGAGCCGCTCGCGGAGATAGGCAGGATGCTCGGCGGCTGGAGCCGCCAGGCCGTGGCTCGTAAGGAAACTCCCGCCTGATTGGGGAACCAGGCGGGAGGAGAAATCCAGATTGCGAGGGACGCACCGAACTCGTTGTCGTTCCAGTCGTTGTCGAGCCAGTTGTAGTTCCAGTTCCACTTGCCGTCGTTCCAGTTGAGGTACGGGGCGTAGAGGTTGCCGTCCGAGTTGCGAACTGTACAGGATGCCGCCAGTGCCACCGCCCCTTGAATGCTCTCGGGGCTGCATCGTATTCGGGATAGTAATCCCATAGCGTCCTGCACCGATTTAGATTTCTTTTTGAGTGCCAGGCAGGGCGCTGGCGCGAGGCGTACCCCGCGACATTCCACCTCCAGGGCTCTCGGAGCTCGGCTGTCCGCAACCGTAGCCGCGGGCACGCGGGCCTACTGTCCGACCCGACGGTATCACGCAAGGCCTGAAATATAAATCACCCCTGCGGTAGAACCGAACAGGGGTGAAATCCAAAGGGACAAAGGTCCCGAACTTACTAAGCGAAATGAGGTCGGAGGGATTACGCGAGGGACGCACCGAACTCGCCGACGTCCCAGTCGAGGCCGAGCCAGTAGTAGTCCCAGAACCACTCGCCGACGTGCCAGTTGAGGTAGGGGGCGTAGAGGAAGCCGACCGAGACGCGATAAATCGTTCCGAAGAAGTAGGTCAGACCTTTCTTCCAGTCCTCGGGGATGAGGTGCTGGTTTTCGGGCTTGAGCAGCTCCTCCATCACGCGGACATCAAGCATCGGCACGCCGCTTTCTTTGAGGCGTTTCAGGTAATCGTGTCCTGAGATGCTGCTTTCTCCGTCGCGGAGCATCTGCACGCGGGTGAGCTTGCTGATGTCTATCTCTGCGATGTCCGAACGGTCAACGTGGCTCTCAACGGCGAGCGAGATGAGCGACGGTTTCACTGAGTAGTCAACCATCAGCTTGCCCGTGCCGTTGAGGACACGCGCTCCCTGCTGGATGAACTTCGTGAAGTTCGCGCCCGCCCCTTTCGGGTCGAGGATGATGGCTTGCGCCGTTTGCGCTTCAATCGCGCTCCAATCCACGTTCTGAGCCAAGATAGCCAAGAGTGCGTGGGACTGTTCAATACCAATGACTTTTCCCATTTCTTTTCTCCTATATTCTCTTTTGATTTCGGGTGAGCAACTGCCGTGCAGCGCCTCCTGAAACTATCCATATTATACATAATACGGAGAGAAATGTCTATGTAGCAGAAAAGCCCTTTGTTTTAGAGCCTGATGCGGTACGCTTAGAGCATTATGGAAACCCCGACCAAGGAACGTATCACCCACGAGCCAGATAACGACGAGGCCTGGATTTGCATCTGCGGCAACACCCCCTCTGGAGGCGGCTTCTATCCCTGCGACAAGGAGGGCAACGAGATGGAGCCAGTAATCGGCAGCGACTGGGACGGCCTGTATGTCTGCGCCGATTGCGGGCGCATCCTCCACCAGGACACGCTTGAGGTGATAGGAAGGAACCCTAACCCGAAGTTCCACCCCTGAGCGCGAGACAATGAGCACCCCGCACGGCAATCGCCTGGCAGACCTCAAGGCGTGGGTGAAAGGCAATAAGGCCGCTTCTATCATCATCGCCATACTCGTGATTGCGTTCTTCTGGCAGTGGGCGCAGATAGCTGGCCTCAATGAGAGGATTGACGATGTGGAGAGCTCCTCTTACGGACAGAGCAGTTACGGTTCGCGCATCAGCGACCTGGAGGACAAGGTGAATGACGGAGATGGCGGATGGGCGGAGAGCGAAATCTACGACCTCCAGGAGAGAATGGACGATGTTGAGGACAACGTGGACCGCGTGTGCAGCGAGACCGATACCTTCTGCTTCTAATCGCTCAGGACCAGGAAGCGTCCGCTCTCAGGAGATAGGACTTGAGCAGCGCGGCTGCCCTTGAGCCAGCGAGGTCCTTGTCGCTCTCCAACAGCTCCTTGATGCGCTCAATCGTGAAGTTGCCTCCCCGCTCACCCTCCTTCAGAAGCAAGAGCGCGTAGTAGCAGAAGGCGCTCTCAACGGCCTCTCGGTCGGCCGCGACATCGCGGTAGAGACCTAAGACGGCATCGGGCGATGCGCTGATTACCAGGCCGTGCTCAATGTGGATGCGCCCTGAGAGCGATGCGGGCTCTGCGAGGCCATACGAATGGCAAATCATTCCTACGAGCTTCTGGAGACTGCCGTGCCGCTCCAGGACCACTTTCTCGGCATCCATCAGGTAGTCGTCAAACCAAAGGAAGTCCTGGCTGAAATCCAGGGCATCCGTCTTGAGGAAGCCCCAGGTGGTCGGCCTGATGCCCTGGAGTAGCTCTACGGCCTCCTGGGGCAGCCTGTGGCGCAGGTGGGCCACCACGGGGCCTGTATCGCCCTTACAGTGGGTCGTGAGCCAGTAGACCTCGTGGGAGGCCACGGCGCGACGCAGGAAGCCCGCTACGCCCTCGGCTGGCTCCCCCTTCTTGGTGAGGAGCACGCCGTCTATGTCCAGGTAGATGTTCACCCCACCCCTGGCGCTACTGCTTCTCGGACCTGTTGCGCGAGCTCCACGGGATTGAAGCTGCCGCGGTTCTGTAAACGGAGCAGGGGCACACCTGCCTCGCGCAGGATGCGCTCAACCTCGGCGTCGCGTATCTGCCGCTCGGGTAGCTCGTGGCTCCTGTCGTCCAGCTCAATGGCGAGCCGCGGCGCGATGTACGCCTTGTCGCAGAGTACGAAGTCCACGGACTTCTGGCTGATGTGCTTGAACGCGCCGCGCCAGTTCTGCCCCACTACCTTGCTGTCCACGAGGTTCGGCAGATGCACCTGGGCGAAGATGTGGTACTCGCCGCCGACGGCCGCGAGCAAGGCGTCGTAGCACTCGTGCTCGGCACGGGACATCAGGAAACCCCGCCGCTTGTAGTGGTACTTCGCTGCTTCAACGCCGCCCTCCTCGCGCGTCTTCCATACGGCAAGTGCCGCGAGCCCAGCGAGCACGATGATGAGCAGTAGGAGCTTCATAGGCGCTTGATGTCTTCCAGGAGGCGCATCTGGGCTTGCTTCGCGGTCGCGTTGAAGACGATGCGGTACTCAAACCCTTTGTTCACCTTCTGGAACTCGGTGAAGCCCACCTCCTTGGCGAAGACCTCGTTGGTCAGCTGCTCTCGCTTGCCCTTATAGGACTTCTGGTTCGCCTCGTAATCCAGCTTCTCGTCGTTCCCCTTCACCTCCACGACCAGGTAGCGACCCTTCGTGGTTTCAATGAGGAAGTCGGGGAAGTAGCGTGCCATCCGCCTGAGCTCGGGGCTCCAGTACTCAAAGTGGAAGTCGTTATGGACTGCGTAGGGAGCGCCGCCCGTGAAGTAGATGTCCGCGATACCCTCGTCCTTCTCCAGGTAGTCGCGCAGGTAACGAAACAGGTCCTTTTCGTCCCCGCTGTCAAAGCTGTAAGGATTGATGTGGAACCCTAGGCGGCCTGTGTGCCCGTCCTCCTCTCCCTCCTCCCGATACACGACCAGGGCGCTCCTGCCTTTCTGGACGCTTATCTTGAACGGGAACAGCTTGGTCAGCTCAAGCTCCTCCTCCACCACCTCGGTGCGCTCCTCGTACTGGTAGGCAGCCATCAGGACCTCCTGGATGAGGAAAGGCACGAGGGCTGGCGTCTTGTTGGCATCCCGCACCAGCGCCTCCTGCGTCTTGCCGCTGCCAGAGAGGATGTCGTCAACGACCGAGCACGGCAGGTGCGTATGCCGATTGATAAGCTCCACAATCTCGTAGTAGGTGAAGTCCCCCGTCTCGCTGATTTTGCGGACTGCCCGCGCCTCCTTGTAACCAGCCCGCTTGTTCGCGCCGAGCAGGATGCCGCCCTCGCTCACATAGGCCTGGTAGTCGGCTGGCTTGAAACGCTTGAAGTCCACCTTGATGCGCGAGGCGTCCACGGATTTCGCGGAGACCACCTCCTTGAGGACCTTCTTGACCGTAATCGTCTTGCGCTTCTCCACCTTCAGCTCGTGGTCAACCGTCCGCTGGTCCTGTGCCGAGAGCTCGCTCGCGCTGACAGAGAAGTTGCTGCGCAGCTCCTTGTCCAGCACCTGGTAGTTCTCGCGAGACAGGAAGATGCGGCCGATGGTGGAGTTGTCGCCGATGGAACGCAGGCAGCGCGTTGAGGACTGGAGCACGAATATGGTGCTCTTGGGCTTACGATAGAGTGCGCACGCCACCAGCGAGCGGCAGTTCCAGCCCTCCGTCCCCTTGCCTACGAGAAGCACGAACTGCTTGTTGCTCTCCGCCGTATCAAGCCGCTTGAACTCATCCTTGTTGCCTTCCGCCGCGGTGTGGTACTCCAGCACCTTGTCCAGGGACACGCCGCGCTGCGCGAGGAGTTTCTCTATCCTTGGCCTGAGTTCCTGCCGCAGCTCGGCGATGCTCGCCGCGTAGAAGGCGATTTTGGGAAGCCTGCCCTCAAGACGCTGCTCGCCGTACTCGCCCAGGAAGGTCTCCACGACCTCATCAACGAACCGCTCCGACTTCACGTTGCCGTAGTCCAGAATGCGGACCTGCTTGAGGATGCCGCGCTCTATGCCCGCCTTGAGACCGAAGTGATAGACGACATCGGCCACCATCTTGTTCTTCACATACGGCGTGCCCGTGAGGTTCACGACCGAGACGAGCGGCTTGTTGCCGTGCAAGTAGCCAATCGTCTCGCGCGTCCGCTTGAGCTCCTTGTCCATCGTCTCGCCGTAGCTGTGGTGCGCCTCGTCCACGAAGATGGAGAGCCGTTCCAGCTGGCGGATTGCCAGGAGGCGGCTGTTCTCCTGCATCTGCCTCTTGTCGCGCTCAACAAACAGCGACTTGCGACGGTCCGCTGACCTCCGCTTCAGGATTATCTTCTGCGAGTTTGAGACGATGATGTTGAAGTTGCCTATCGGGGAAAGAGGCGTCTCGGGGCTCTCCAGGTAGTGGTACTTGATGTTGAGTAGGATATTGCGGTAGCCCTTCGGGAGGACCTTGGTGTAGTCAAAGGTCTTTATCTCCTTGAGGCTGTCTATGATGGTCGTGTCTGGCGCGAACACCAGGATGTTCTTGGCGAAGCGCTCGTCGTCAGGATGGTGGAACGCGAGCACGAAGTCATAGACCATCATCGTCGCCATCAGGATGGTCTTCCCCGAACCCATAGTGAGCGCGTAGACCTGGTTCGCGTAGTCGGACCTGCCGAACATAGCGCCGAGCAGCTCCTGTATCCTCTCGTCCTTCCTGGGGTCAAAGGCGAGCTCGGCGACCTGCGCATCCGTGATACCGAGGGCTCGCAGGAACTCCAGCTCATTCCCGAAGGATGCTCCGAACACTTCCGCCGAGGGGCGGTTCCCCAGGACCTCCTTGAGATAGATGTAGGTCTCCAGCGCCTCCACCTGCGGCTCGTGAAGGAAGCGCACCGTCTTGATGTACCTGAGAATGGTACGGGTCTCGTCCAGGACACCCTGATAGTCGCCTTCGCGCCATTCCGCGACGCGCTCCTGGATTTTCTTGAGGAACAGGCTATCCATCAGGGTATAGGTGCTTGAGGTTGTCCTGCGGCTCGGGATAGTCCTCGCCGTCGGGCGTGAGCTCTATCGCCTGGCGAAGCCAGTGCAGCGCGTCTTCCTCCTGGCCGAGCTCCGCGTAGATAACGCCTATCTTATTGCTCACGATAGCGGCGAGATTGTCGCGCCGCAGGTACTGCTTCTTCTTCGCTTCGGAGAGCAGCGTCGTAGCGACTGTCAGGCTCCCTACCTGCACGCGCGTGCCATCGGCAGCGCTCGCCTGCTTGTCCGCCTCCTCGCTGAGCAACTCAAAGATGTCGCTGTAGCAGCTCAATGCGAGCTCCAGCTTGCCCTGTAGATGCTCCTCGTGTGCGACTGCCATTACCTGGGTAATCATAGCGCTCATCAGCCCTATTTCACCTCTACGGGAACGGTCTCAAAGTACTCCTCGCCGAGCACATCAATGATTTTCACGGCGACGGTGTACTTACCTTTCTTGGTGTACTGCCACTCGTACTTGCCCTGCACGACATCCCCCTTCTCGGGAAGGTCCATTACCTCGGCGTTGAACAGCTTGCCGTCGTAATCAATATCTATGGTTACGCTATCAACGATTTGTCTAAAGTCGGACACCTTGGCCTCATCCTCCTTCTTGAGGCGCTTAGTGTTCTCTAACTCTAGCTTCCGCATCAAGAGCGGCGAGTAGAACGCTGCCACATCCAGGGAGAGCTTCTTATCCTTCACCTGCACCTTCAGCTTGGCCTCGGGATGCTGCTTGAACACCAGGTCACGGGTGTCGCTCAGGATGTCCAGGATTTTCACCTCTACGCCCGTCTTGTTCTCCTTACGCAGGAAGTCCTGGGCATCCAGCTCAAGCCCCGAACAAACGATATTGACCCTCTCACGGTACACAGGCTCGCCGTGCTTAGTAGTGGTCTTCTTAGTAAAGCTGTCCATCTCGTCGCCGATGCCCTTGAGCAGCGAGCGGATATCCAGCTTGCCAAGCACGCGGTTGAGCGGCAGGACCTTCACGAAGTCGCCGTCCAGCGTGCCGTCAAAGTACGAACGCTTGAGGGGCTCAATGCCGTACATTTCCATCACTATCTCTTTTGCCTCCACCTCGTTCTTGAAGACATCGTATTCATTGACGTTCAGCACCTTGAAACCGAGAACAGCCTTACCCTTCTGCTTTTCCTTGAGCTGCTGGGAAATAACTTGGTTGAGGCGCTTGGTGCTCGTCTGTATCGCGCCGATATTGATGTCGCACCCTATCCATCGGCGTCCCAGTCGCTGGGCCACAGCACAGGTCGTGCCTGAACCTACGAAGCAATCCAACACCAGGTCGCCTTCATTGGAAGACGCACTGATGATGCGCTCCAATAGCGTCTCTGGTTTCTGAGTTGGATATTGGACATTTTCTGCCGCGGTAGGCTGCTGTTGAAAAGACATAATATCATCCCATACGTCGCCGAATGGCTTGCCCTTACTTTCAACGTCTTTGAGGTAGCGCTTACTGCCGTGTGCGACCAAGTACTTCTCACCATTTTCATCTTCCCGATTGAACATAGAGAGGTACTTTTCGGTGTGGGACTGATAGAGCTTATTGAAGGTCTTTTTGGGTGATTTTGTGTAATACAAAATCGTATCGTGGCCGCGTATCCAGTTTTGGGCGATGGTCTTGAAACCTGAAAGAACCGTGATGTCCCAAACAATCTCGCGCTGGAAGTTCTCAGGGCCAAACACTTCATCCAATATGACCTTGATGTAATGGGAGCGCTTTTCATCCATATGAACATAGATACTTCCCGTATCTGAAAGCAGCTCACGCATCAACAAAAGTCGCTCATACAAAAACTGCAAATACTCATCCCTCTCCCAAATATCCGTATACTGCTTTTCTTCCAGAATGCTCTGGGGCGCAGCCTCTAGCACGCTCCCACGCACTTTTATCTTTTTCACATAGTCGGCCGCACTATCAAATGGCGGGTCAATGTAGATGAGGTCCACCTTGCCGCGGTACTCCTGCAAGAGATGCGAAAGCACCTGGAGGTTGTCGCCCCAGAACAGCTTATTGAACTCGCTTGCGCTCTTGTCGCCGTAAACCTCCTTCTCTTGCGCGGGATAGAACTGAACGCTCTCTAGTGGACGCTTGCCTGCCCAGTGCAGCAGCGGACGCCCCTTTGCTTGGGTAATGGTAATAGGCCTTTTCATTTTTTTGGTCGGGATTTATGTGCCTCCGCTCTGGACGATAGAACGCTGCCCACCTAGCGGAAGCGACAATCCTCGCGGACTGCCCACAGACCTTTCGGACTGCGACCCGACCAAGAGTGCCCATAGATGGACAGCGTACTATCTTGGTCGGGATATTTTCTGCCGTGCCGTGCTGGTTTAGGCAGATGTTTTTTGGGTGTGATTAGGTCATTTTGGTGAGTGGCGTGGCTGTGAGATGAGCTTCAGGATGTCGTCCTTACGATAACGGCGAACGCCCCGCTCTCCAAACCGTATAGCAACGAGGATGCCCTTCTTATCCCAGGCGCGGAGCGTGTTGGGATGGACTTTGAGGATTTCACTGGCCTCTTTGAGCGTCAGGAGCTCAGGCAGCTTGCCATTCCCCTGCTTTGGTTGCTTAGTGCGCTCCATTTAGTACCATTACCTTACAGTATCGGGCTCACGCGGTAAATCCGCGCACTGATGAAGCGGCCCTCCCCATTACGATTACAATGGCATCGCATTACTCTGACCCGCGTGATTTCGCGCAGCACATAAGCTGCGAGCTTCTCGCCGAGTACCTCCAGAAGCGCCACGGCGTTACTTTCCCGTCTGGTCCGAAGGATGAGAGCCGCGAGGACTGCGCGGACCGCTTTATGGTCTTTATGCACGAACAGGACGAGCAGGTACGCGACCGCGTGTTTATGGAGTTCGCCTATATCAACTCCCTGTCCTCGGAGAACCACATCAAGGCGCTCTGCGACTACTTCCCTGATATCAATCGCACCGAGCACATTGAGAAGCGGGCTCAGAACAACGACGAGCGTGCGCTGCTGGCTTACATCAACTATCCAGACGAGTTTGATACCTACTACAGCCGAGCCAACATAGAGAGCCACGCTGTTACCGAGGTGTCGCTCCCGAGCACGAAGCCCGTGGACGAAATCACCGATGCGCAGATAAATGCGTTTGAGGCGGAGGTGCGTGCCGCGTATAAGAACACTTACAAGGGCGAGCAGTGCAAGATAAAGGCTTTCCGAGAGGGCGAGAACATCATCCTTCGCGCTTACCTGGAGGACCTGCCGACGCGCGATACCGCCTTCGTTGACGGCAAGCTGGACGAGAAAATCACCCGCAAGCCCGTCTTTGACGCCATCTTCATTTATAAGCCCGAGCTAATGCACCTCGGCGTCCGTGCCATTGGCGGCAAGGATATAGTCAGGGACCTCCAGCTGCGCTTTGCCAAGCACTTCCTCGGCATCAGCGACCTCAATACCGAGGAGCCGCGCTATTCGCTCGCGCCCACGACCGACCTCTCAAAGCTCACGCTCGTCGCTGACAGCTCTTATGGCGTGGAGCGCTCCTTCCTCAAGTCCATCCGCCTCAAGAGCAAGGGCGTACCGCACAGGCTGTTCATTGATGTGCGCGGGAAGGGGCAGTACACGGGCACCGATGCCGTGCAAGAAATCCTCAAGGAGCTCGGGCTGGACAGGAACGACGGATGGGAGACGGAGAGCATCACAATCACGGTCATATTCGCCCAGGTGGGCAAGGGTCGCCGCAAGCAGGTCTCGGTTACTATCTCGCCTCCGAACAACTGCGACCTCAAGAACCGCGCCCAGGACGATACGGTGCGTAGGCTGTTGAAAGACTGGGGCATCGCGGTCGCATAAACCAATGCGCTGGTTCCTGGAGCGCATCACCGCACGCTCCTCACGCGTCTCTTTCGGCATTGCCGATAAGAAGGGGCACGAGGTGGGGTTCGCCGCGCTGGTTGCCAAGAAAGTCCTCAAGCGGGTCTCCAATCTGGAGAGCGTGGAGTGCGGGCTCTGCAACGAAGGGCACGAGTGCCAGGTACGGAACGACGATGGCGTGCTCTCCTATGTGTGCGAGAACGGTGGCGGGAAGAAGCTCCTCACGGACGAGAAGCTAACGGTATACGAATACGACCACCCTGCCTTCACTGAGCTGATTGCCCAGGAGCTAGGCATCCAAGCGGCTGACGCGACGGCGCGTTCAGGCGACCCCTTCTCGGCCCTGGGAAGCTATACGACGGAGACCGCCACGACGCAGGTCTTTTATCTCCGCACGCACGACGCTCAGGAGGCATCCTTGCGCTTCGCCACGATGGGGAACGAGCCGAGGGTATTGCTCACGAACCTCGCCGAGGTATCGCTTGCCGCTGGAGCGGACGCCACGCGCCAGTGTGCCCTCGCGGACATCTTGGCAAAGCCCAGGGCAAAAACACTCTTTGATGCGCAGGCGTTCAAGGCGCGTATGGAGGGTGGGCGGCGCGTCCGCTTTGACCCGTCGCAGGCGCAGCTCTTTGTGGACGGCACTCTCGTCTACACGGCGGGCCTCAATAGCCCCGAGCACCACTTCCTGAGCTACCTCTGGGAGCACTGGCAGGAGCAAGCAACGCATAGGGACATCGCTGCTTATATGAAAAAGAAGCTCGGCCACGATGTTGCTGACGCGGCACAGAAGGTGTGCCACAAGATGAAAAGCAGCATCAAGAAAGCGTATGCGGGCATAGACGACATACTCGTAACTCCTACCAGCGGCCACTATATGTTGAGGGAACCGAGCCCGTAGAAAAGCGGGAGAAAAGGGAGAAATAGCAGACCGAAGTAGAGGTCTCCAGCGCACACGATGAGTGTGCGTTTTTCGTTTCGCGCGAAGCGCTCTCAATAACCCATTACTACAGATTACGATGGACAAGAACAAACCGAAGAAGCGTCCAAAGGAGGGCTACCAGCTCGTCCCCTTTGAGGATAGCGTCAACTTTTTTTACTCATACGACCTGGGGCTGGCAACGGCGCTGGTCTGCGCCCATTTCAAGCTCGCCTCCCTGAAGCGCAGCGACAAGCACAAGGTCCAGTTCGTCTTTGAGCGCACTGACGGGCTGGACGGTGTCGTGGACGAGTACTGGTCGGACCGTCTTGAGGTCAAAGCACGCAGCTACTTTGACACGCTCAAGATGCTCAAGAACCGCCTCTACAGCGAGTAGAGATGCGGCTCTCGGACAAGCAGATTGCCGAGTTCCAAGCGCTTTACAAAAAGCACTTTGGGAAAGACATCAGCAAAGACGAAGCCCTTGAGAAGGGGCTCCGTCTTTGCCGCCTGCTTGAAATCGTGAGCCGTGCCATCGCGTATGAGCAAAATCAATCCGCAAGGAATACATAAAAATATGAGCTACACCGTTTCAGAGCTGACGAGCATACTCGGCGTCAACGAAAAGACGGTTTCTCGCTGGATGGAGAGCGGCCTCAAGACCGTTGCTGGCTGCTCAAAGCCATACCTCATTTATGGCTCGGACCTGCAAGCATTCCTGAAAAGCAAAGACGAGAAGCGCAAGGCACCGCTCAAGCAAAACGAGTTCTTTTGCTTCGGCTGTAAGCGCCCGCGGCGAGCAAAGCGCGGCTCAAAGAAGGTCGTGGGCGACAAGGAGAAGGGGCTGTGCGCGGTCTGTAGCGTGAAAATGAGCAGGACAATCAAACCCTCTCAAAAGTACTATCAGAAACCGTTATTTCAGATGTAAATGTCGGTTTGCACGAATATGAACACTCCCAACCAACAAGACAAAACCCCATACCGAAACGAGCAGGCAAAGCGCGGTTTCTTTGAGCACCTGCGCGGAGCAAAGGGCTTCTCCGAGAGCTCCGTAAACGACTATGCCGACGCCATCGGTCAGTGGCAGGTTTTCTCTGGTGGCGAGGACTTTGCGACCTTCAATAAGTCCAAAGCAGCCGCGTACTGCGAGTGGCTCATTCGGAAAACGACAAAGACACCCGACGGGAAGCTGAAGCCCGCCACTCGGTATCACTACCTGCGGCGAGTAAAGGAGTTCTTCCAGTGGCTTGCCTCTCAACCCGAATATAGCCAGAAGCTGGTCAAGGCAGATACTGACTTCCTACGCATCTCCAAGAAGGATATGCAGATTGTCCTATCGGGTACGACGAAGGCGATGCCCACGCTTGAGGAGGTGCAACAAGTAATCGGGAGCATTGAACCCACGAACGAGATAGCTATGCGCGACAGGGCGCTCATCAGCTTTGCCCTCATTACGGGCTGCCGCATCAGCGCCATCATCTCGCTCAAGATGAAGAGTTTTGACAAAGAGACCCGTCGCATCCATCAGAACCCTGCGGATGGCGTGCGGACAAAGAACTCAAAGACCATCATCACGACGTTCTTCCCTATCGGATGGGATGAGCCCAGCCGCTACTTCCTGGAGTGGTACGAGTACCTGGAGAGCAAGGGATTTGCCCCAGACGACCCTATCTTCCCCGCTACCTCAAGCGAAATCAGCACGAAGAAGGCGTACAGCAAGGACAGTATCGGCCGTTCCTTTTGGAACGATACGGGAAGCGCTCGGAAGATATTTGAGAAGCGGTGCGTGAACGCTGGCGTGAAGTACTACCATCCTCACTCGTACCGACACTTGGTGGTGAGCTTGATGAGCAAGATGCGCCTCACCGAGGAGGAAAAGCGGGCTATCAGCTTGACGCTCGGGCACGAGAACATCGGCACAACTTTCGGCGCGTATGGGTACGGCAGTATGGGCGTGGAACGCGCGGTGGACATCGTGCGCGAGCTGCGGGACTTCCAAAACAGCGACGGCACGGTAGAGCTACCAGACGAGGTGCGGGCGTACCTGCGGCGGCTTTTAGGCGACAAATAGCTTATAATGTCTATGTTGACCCGATTATGAATACCATTCCAGTTATTAGCGTTGATAGTAGCCCGAGAGGGGCGGTTTGCCGCTATCTGCTAATCCCTGTGGTTGCATATATCGGGTCAACCAGGCCGTCCCTCTCGGGCTTTTCCTATGTCTAAATCAACATCAACCACAATCAAGTACTTCGCCTATGTGCGGAAATCCAGCGAAGGCGAGGAGCGCCAGGCGCTCTCCATCCCTGCCCAGAAAGAGAAGCTCAGGGAGAAGTTCGGCGACCTGGATATTGAGTTCGTTGAGGACAAGGCCAGCGCCTTCAAGCCGTTCAACCGCCCCTCGTTCGCCGATATGCTGGAGCGTATCCGCAAGGGCGAGCGCACGGGCATCATCGCCTGGCACCCAGACCGCCTCTCACGCAACGAGAAGGACGCGGGAGAAATCACCTATATGCTCCGCACGAATGTGATTGGCGACCTCAAGCTCGTTACCTACCACTTTGAGAACACCCCCGAGGGCATCTGGATGCTCCAGATGGCGCTCTCCCAGAGCCAGTACGAGAGCGCGAAGAAGGGGCGCGATGTAAAGCGCGGCCTCGGCCAGAAGGCGCTGATGGGCGTCTATCCCGCGCAAGCGCCTGTCGGCTATATGAACGACAAGTACGCCGAGAAGGGCAACAAGACCATCCACCCCGACCCAGAGCGCTTTGACATCGTGCGGAAGATGTTTGACCTGATGCTCACGGGCCAGCACTCCCCTCCCCGCATTCTGGAGATAGCGACGAAGGAGTGGGGCCTGCGGATGCCGAAGGGCAAGCCGCTCACTAGGAGCAATGTCTATCTGATGTTCACGCGCTCGTTCTACTACGGTGACTTTGAGTATCCCGTGGACAGCGGCAACTGGCACAAGGGCATCCACAAGCCGATGATTACGCGCGAGGAGTACGAGCGTATCCAGTTCCTGCTCGGCAGGAAAAGCACCCCGCGAGGCAAGGAGCACGAGATTGCCTACCGCGGTCCTCTGCACTGCGGCGGATGCGGCGCGATGATAACCGCCGAGGAGAAGGTGAAGCACCAGAAGAACGGCAAGACGCACCGCTACACCTATTACCACTGCACGCGGCGGAAAGACCCGACCTGCACCCAGCCCGCCATTGAGGAGAAAGAGCTGGAGAAGCAGATTGCCCGCGAGCTTGCCAAGATAGAGATACCCGCCGACTTCAAGGACTGGGCGCTCGCCGCGCTCAAGGAAGCCAATACCCAGGAGACCGAGGACCGCGACCGCATCTACGGGGCACAGCGCCGCGCTTACGAGGCCTGCGTCAGGAAGCTGAACAACCTGATAGATATGCGGGCGGGAGGCGAGATTACCGAGGACGAGTTCGCTGACAGGAAGGCAATCCTCCTGGGAGAGAAGGAGCGGCTCTCCGCCCAGCTCACAGACACGGACCAGCGCGTGGAGAACTGGCTGGACATAGCCGAGGCAGGCTTCAGCTTCGCTGAGAAAGCGGCTGCTGCCTTTGCCAACGCACAAGAGCAGAACGACCTTACCGTGAAAAAGGACCTATTCGCCGCGCTAGGTTATAACCTCACCCTCAAAGACAAAGAACTCAGCATTTCCTGGGACGATTTGCTATTCCCTATGCTGGAGATGGCAAAAGAGGTCCGAGCGATAAATACGAGGTTAGAACCTGTGAAAACGCCAGCAAATACGGGCGATATGGGGCCAATCTACGCTGAAAATCCTGTAATGCTCCGGCGGTAGGATTCGAACCTACAACCCCCTCGTTAACAGCGAGACGCTCTACCATTGAGCTACGCCGGAAGACGCGCCTCATGGTAGCGGAGGAGGACCCCCTCGGCAACGGCTAGTCCTCGTCCTCTTCGCCGTCCTCGTCGTCCTCAAATGGGACCTGCCGGTACGCGGGCTCTCCGCCGTGCTGGCTCTTCCGAGCTCGCTCCAGGAGCTCCTTCTGGATCAGGCGCGCCTTCTTCATGTCCAGCCCGTGGAGCTTCGCGTTCTGGGCGTGGCCCGAGCTGCTGGTGATGATGTCCAGGTGCGCGACGCCCACCATGCGCGCGCCGAGCGGGCGCTCCACCGTCACGGTCTGGATCTGGTGGTACACGACGCCCACCTCGCGCTTGTTGATGTACCCCTTCTCCACGTGGAAGAACTCCCTGTCGAAGCGGTACCGGTGCGAGCGGTAGTCGAAAAAGGCGTGGAGGAGGCGGTACGCCGCGTAGCCGGTAATGACCAGCGCGAACAGCTTCACGGAGTACACGTAGTACTCCACGTAGGCGTCCGGCACGAAGCGCGCGCCGTACCACCACCAGGCGAACAGGAGCGCCAGGAGGAGCAGTATGTAGAAGGCGCCCCAGCCGAGGAAGAGGAAAAACGCGCGAATGCCCAGGCGGTGCGTGCGGCTCGTGTCGAGGTGGGCCATACGGGCTAATGGTATCACGCGAGGATTTCCCGAATAAAAAACGGACTCCCGCGTCCTTGCAGAAGTCCTTGTCGCTCAGAATGAGCGGGTAAAAGGCTAAAAATAAGCCGATGAGTGGCAGAGCCACGAAGATGAAAAGAAAAACAGCGACGATGAGACCGATCGTCCCGAAGACGACGAAGTTCACCGTAATATCCGTGTTGGTCATGGCAACACCTCCTAAAAATAAATTTGCTCGCGCCGCGAGCAGTGCTGTACACACCATACATTAAGGAAAGATTTCGTCAATCCCAGGGACCACCCGGAGCATCCAGGCTCGCCCACAGGTAGCGCGCGGCGAGGCTGCGGTGCGGCGCCCAGCGCGCGGCAATCTTCTCGAGGCGCGCACGCGACGCGGGCTTGCGCAGCTTGTACAGCCGCGCCATTGCGTTCACCAAACCGGCGTCGCCGAACGAGAACACGTCGCCGCGCCCGGCGGAAAAAATCATGAACATCTCGGCCGTCCACGGCCCGATCCCCTTCACCGCGACGAGCTCGCGCATGAGCTCGTCGTCCGGGAGCGTCGAGACGTGATCCAGGTCCAGCCGGCCATCCAGCACGTGCTCGGCGAGGTCCTTAATGTACGTGACCTTGCTGCCCGAGAGCCCAGCGCCCCGCAGCTTCTCGGCGGGTACCTTCCGCACCTGCAGCGGGCTCGGGTCCCTGCCGCCGAAGAGGCCGCGGAAGCGCCGCACGATGGTCGCGGCGGCGGCGTTAGAGATCTGCTGGCAGATGATGGACGTCGTGAGCGTCGCGAAGTGGTGCGCGCCCGCCCGGTCCTTGATGGCACCGGCGCTCTTGAGGGGCGGCAGCTTCACGCGGGCAATCACGGCGCCCAGGACGGGGTCCCGCTCGGCGAGGTACGCGGACCGCGCTTTCACCGAGAGCCGGGGCATCAGTACCGAGGCTTGTTGCCCGCGAGGCACGAGGCGCACCGGCACCCGTGCGGCTTGATGATGTCGTCGTAGTACTCCTTGCCGTAGTCGTAGGTGATCTCCTCGCCCTCCTCGATGCGGCGGATGGCGTTGATCATCACGCGGCCCCGATCCAAGACCGGCTCCGCGTTGGGCTTGCAGGAGTAGTTGATGTAGCGGGCCGTGTTCCAGCGCGGCGTCCCGTCAATCGTGGTGCGAGAGCTCACCTCGAAGAGGTACTTACCTCCCTTGCGGTTAGCCTCGTCGGTCGAGATGCGGTTGCCGACGTACTCGATGATGAAGCGCCCGCGCTTGATCTCTTCGCCGGCGAAGAGGCCGAGGCCAGCGGAAGACTTCCGGACGTGCACGATGGGAGGGGCAACTTTCTTTTGGGGCATGGGCAGGATAGTACCGCACGCGAGCCCCCTCTCAAAGCGTGCTAACCTCTCGGCAATGAGGAAAGACTGGAACCCCGACGCGTACGACTACGCCTTCCCGGATTCGCTCATCGCGCAGCAGCCGGTAAAGCCGCGAGACGCGGCGCGCCTCCTCGTCTACAGCCGGGAGGACGGGAGCACCACGCACCGCACCTTCACGGACCTGCCGGACCTCCTCGAGCCGGGGTCGGTGCTGGTCGTGAACGACACCAAGGTCATAACCGCGCGGTTCGAGGCGCGAAAGGAGACGGGCGGCGCCGTGCGCATCCTCTTCCTGAAGAGCCGGGGCGCTCGGTTCGAGGCGCTCGCGGACCGCACGCTCGCGGCGGGGTCGCGCGTGCAGCTGCCGGGCAAGAGGTCGCTGCGAGTCGTGAGCCGGGACGGCGCGACCTACGTGCTGGAGCCCGACTTCGAGGACCTGGACGCGTTCCTCGCGCGGTACGGCACCGTGCCGCTGCCCCCGTACATCAAGTCACGCCCGCTCTCGGCGAGCGCGACGCGCGCCGCGTACCAGTCCGTGGTGGCGCGTGCAGCCGGGTCTGCCGCCGCACCGACCGCGTCGCTGCACCTCACGAACCGCCTGATCAAGAAGCTCGAGGCGAAGGGCGTGAGGGTCGTGACCATCACGCTGCACGTGGGGCTCGGCACGTTCGCACCGCTGACCGCAGAGCAGGTGGAGGCTGGCGCGCTGCACCGCGAGTGGTACGAGGTGCCGGCAGGCGCGGCGCGCGCCATCGCCCGCGCCAAGGCTTCGGGCAAGCCGGTGGTCGCGGTCGGCACCACCGTGGCCCGCGCGCTCGAGTCATCGGGCGGCGTCGCCTCCCGCGGCGAAACGGACCTCTTCATCAGGCCGGGGTACGAGTTCCGGGTCGTGGACCAGCTCGTCACGAACTTTCACGTCCCCCGCTCGAGCCTCATGCAGCTCGTTGCCAGCCTCACCGGGCGTGGCGAGCTGCTCCGCGCGTACGGAGAGGCGGTGCGCGAACGGTACCGCCTCTTCTCCTTCGGAGACGCGATGCTGATCCGCTAGCGGCGGAGCTTCTCGAGGTCCGCGAGAATCGCGGAGAGCCGGTCCTCGATTGCCTTCAGGCTCTGGGCATCGGCAGCGTCGCGCTTGCGCCACTCGTCCTCGTCCTTCTCGATCTCGTCGATGTCCTCCTGGATCTCGTCGATGTCCTTCTCGATTTCCGCGACGTCCTCGTGAATCTCCTGGACGTCCTCCTCAATCTCGGCGAGCTCCTCCTCGACCGCCTCGAGCGACTCGGTGGTGCGGTTCACGGACATCTGGATGAAGAGCGCGAGGTAGATAGCCTCGAGCGAGACGGCGGTGGTGAGGGTCAGCAGGACCTTCTCGAACGAGAAGCCCATGAGGATGAGCACGAAGCACGCGACGAAGAACACCGTGTGTACGATGAGCGACGTGGTGCTGCCGAGCCACTTGGTGGCCCCGCTGATGAAGCGCTCCGCGAGCGGCTCCTGCTCAGTATCGTGCTTCTTTGGCATTGGACCTTTATGAGTACGCCTTTGGGCATGAAGCGTCAAGCTGCGGTGCTATGATGTGGGCATGGAGCTCGCCTCGCTCGCGCTGACCATCGCCGGCTTCACCATCGCGCTCGGTGCCGTGACCGTCATCGACGTGCACGGCTTCCTCGGCAGAAACTCCGCGTACTGGACCGAGGCGACCACGCGCGCACACAAGGTGACGAAGCCGCTCATCTGGATCGGCACGCTGCTCTACGCGGCAGGGCTCTGGGCGGGAGCAGCCACCACGCTGCAGTGGGCCGGACTCGCGGTGCTCGTCGCGAACGGGCTCTTCCTCACGTTCGCGGTGAGCCCCTTCCTGCTGCGCCGAGAGCGCGAGGGGCACGCGTCCGAGCTGCTGCCGAGCTCCTGGCAGGCTGGCATCACGGTGAGCTTCCTCGTCTCGGTGGTGACGTGGTGGGGGTCACTCGCGCTCTTCGTCATCGACCTCGCGGAGCGCCTGCAGTAAAGTAGAGGCATGGAAGCCTGGCGCGACTGGTACGACGGACTGGCCAAGCCGTCTTGGACCCCCGAGGCGGGAACGATTGGGATGATTTGGGGCGTCCTGTACCCCATCATCGCCATCACGCACGGCTTCGTGTTCGTGCAGGTGCTCCGCGGGCGCCTGCCGGCGCGCGTCGCGCTCCCCTTCGCCGTGAACATCGTGGCGAACCTCGCGTTCACGCCGCTCCAGTTCGGGTTGCAAAACCTCACGCTCGCCTGGATCGACATCCTCATCGTCCTCGCGAGCATCGTCTGGTCCATGGCTGCCGTGTGGCGCCACCACCGCTGGGTAGCCATCGCGCAGCTGCCGTACCTCGCCTGGGTCGCCACCGCGACCACCCTCCAGACGTACATCACGTTCAGCAACTAGATGGCGACCCCGCACCACAAGATTGCAGCCTGGGCGCTCCTGGGCATACTCGTCGTGCTGGGAGCCGTGGCCGTGAGCTTTCGCAGTGCGCGGGATCCCTTCGGCGTGAGGCCGCCGGTGCAAAACGTGAGCGTGCAGATTGACCCGGCAATCATCACGACCGGGGTCACGAGCACGGTGTCGTTCGTGTCCGTGAGCGAGGAGGGTGAGCCGATTGACGCGTGGGAGGGTCTCGTGGACGGCTGGCTGGTGCGCGACGACCTGACGTTCGTGCAGCACGTCACGGGCGAGCACGGTGGCGCGACGTCCACCACGCAACTCGGCATCACGCCGAGCGAGCCCGGCACGTACCGCATGGCACTGATCGCGAGGGCGGACGCGCGCGTCACCACCGCCGGGACGTCCATTCGCGTGCGCGGCACGTCACGTGATCTCCCCCCGGCTGAGCAGTCCGCGGCGCGCGAGGGGTACAAGGTGACGCTCTCCTCCATTCCCGACCTCGGCGCGCTGCGCGCCGGCGAGCAGGCTACGTTCACGTACAGCGTGGAGCGGACGGACACGAAGGTCCCGCTCGACACGTACCGCGGGAGCCGCGGGTCGGCCATCGCGTTCAGGGAGGGCGGCGGGCTCTTCGTGCTGGGGGACCCCATGCCAGCTGAGCTCCTGCCCTCCGACTCGGCGACCACCTTCTCGCTCACCTTCCCCGAGGAGGGCAGCTACCGCGTCTTCTTCGAGTTCCAGTCCAGCGGGAAGCGCGTGATTGAGGCCCGCTGGGTGGAGGTTGCCCCCGCCGGCTGAGGACTTGCAACTTTGTGGCAGGTAGGTTAGAGTGGAAATTGCCCTAAAGGCGCATCTTAATAACAAGGAGACAACAACCATGAAACGCACTGTCAAAGGCGGCTGCGGTCACGGCTCAGGCTGCGACTGCTAGAACACCGCCGAAGGTACGAAAACGAGGGCGCCCGACGTGGTGCCCTTCTTTCTTAGCTCTCCCTGTTTTTGCAACACTATGATCTACACCATCTTCCTACTCGGCCTCATCGTCGCAGGTTTTGTCGTCGTCTTCACCAAGCTCCGCGAGGAGACCTGGCTCGACAAGGCTGTCGACGTGCTGCCCGAAAACATCCAGCAGGCAATCCGCTGCCCGCTGTGCCTCGGGTACTGGCTCAGCCTGCTCGCGGTTATTCTCATTGATCCCCTCGCGGGCTGGTCCATCCCGTGGCGCATCGGCGCGGGGTTTGCCCTCCTGGACGGACTCTTCCGCATCCTAGCTGGCTGGTTCGCGGTGGGCCTGGTGACCAGCTTCTGGCGCATGGGGTACCGCCTGCTCTGGAAGACTTCACTCTTCATGGCCGTCACGGCTGACGACCTTCACGACCGCATCCACAAGCACTAGCGATGGACCGCCGCCACCCCATCCTCGGCAGGAACCTCCTCGTCATCACGGCACACCCGGATGACGAGGCTTTTACCTCGGGTGGCACCATCCACGCGAACGCGGAAGCCGGCGGCACCACCGCGCTCGCCTGCGCGTCTCTCGGCGGCCGCGGCCGCGCGCACCTGGACCGCGAGCTGACGGACGAGGAGCTCAAGCAGCTCCGCTTCGACGAGCTGCACCGCGCGAGCGGCTGCCTCGACGTGCACGAGGTGCACGTGCTGGACTTCCCGGACGGCGAGATTGCGAGCCACGCGGCGGACATCGCGGCGGCGCTGCGGCCCATCGTGGCGAAGGTCCAGCCGGAGGCAATCCTGGGGTTCGGCCCGGACGGGTACACCGGGCACGCGGATCACATCGCCATGGGCGAGGTCGCGCGCGACCTCGCGCGCGAGGCGGGGGTTCCGTACTGGGCGTTCTCGCTGCCCGGCGAGGGGCACCGCCAGGCGTTCCAGGACTGCCTCCAGAAGAAGCGCGCCGCCGGCACGTACGAGGACGCTGTGGCGACCTGCGAGCCGGACATCTGCGTACCGGTTAGCCCGGAGCGGAAGCTCGAGGCGCTCAGGCACCACGCGTCCCAGTTCGGCGGGCTGGACCCGTACCGGGTCTTCCCCGGGGAGCTCGCGGAGCACTTCCTGTCGCGGGAGTACTTCACCTCGAGCTAGGGCTGGTATACTGGGGAGGCACACATTCCCCCGCACCACCCATGAACAGCAAGCACACGCACCGGGCAGACCTCGCCCTCCTGATGATCCGCATCGGCATCGGAACCGTATTCATCGCGCACGCCCTGATGCACCTCCAGGTGGGCATCGGCAGCCTCGCGACGCTCCTCGGCGCGGACCTCGGCTTCCCGCTGCCGAACCTCTTCGCGTGGCTCACGGTCTTCATCGAGCTCTTCGGCGGCATCGCGCTCGTCCTGGGCGTGGCGTCCCCCGTCGCGGCGGGCCTCCTCTCCGTGATCTCAATCATCACGATCCTGACCATCAAGGCGAAGCTCGGCCTCATCGCCAAGGTGGGCGTCGGCGCCGAGCTGGACATCGCCCTCCTCGTGGGGTCTCTCGCCGTGGCTCTGCAGGGCGCGGGCTGGTACTCGCTGGACCGCAAGCTCGGCTGGTTCGGCGCGGGCAGGGAGGTGTACGCCGCGGAGGACGAGGCGTAGCTGGGTTCACCGCATGGCCACCATTCGCCCGGAGCGCATCCGGCAAATTGGCTTCAACTCGGGAGGTTCGGGGCCGGTCGTGTGGTGGATCCAGCGAGACCAGCGGCTCAGGGACAACTGGGCTGCCCTGTACGCGCACGGGCAGGCCAAGCGTCTCGGGGTGCCACTGGTCGCCTGCTTCGCGCTCTCTCCCGGGTTCCTCGGCGCGACGCTCCGCCAGTACGACTTCATGCTCGGCGGCCTCGAGGAGCTGGAGCGTGACCTCGCCGCGCGGCACGTGCCGTTCAAGCTGCTCTCCGGAGATCCGGGAGAGGCAGTGCCGGGCCTCGCGCGCAAACTGGGCGCGAGCCTCATCGTCACGGACTTCAACCCGCTGCGCCTGCCGAGGCAGTGGCGCGAGCGCGTGAGCGCAGCATCCCCGTGCCCCGTGCACGAGGTGGACGCGCACAACGTCGTGCCGTGCTGGGTGGCGTCGGGTAAGCGCGAGGTGGGCGCGCGCACGCTGCGGCCCAAGATCAGCCGCCTCCTGCCCGTGTACTTGGAGGAGTTCCCGCGCGTCTTGCCGCAGGGCACCGGGTTGCCGGATCTCGGCAGGACGGACTGGGCGACCGTGCGAGCGTCGCTCGAGGTGGACGAGTCCGTGGCACCGGTGACGTGGATCGAGCCGGGCGAGCGCGCCGCCAGGCGCCAGCTGGAGCGCTTCACCGAGAGGCGCCTCAACGGGTACGCGGAGGGGCGCAACGACCCGAACGAGGAGCACCAGAGCGACCTCTCCCCGCACCTGCACTTCGGGCACGTCGCCGCGCAGCGCGTGGCACTCGCCGTGAGGGCGGCGCGCGCGCCGGCCGCGGATCGCGACGCGTTCCTCGAGGAGCTCATCGTGCGGAGGGAACTCTCTGACAACTTCTGCCTGCACGAACCCGGGTACGACTCCCCCGCGGCGTTCCCCGCGTGGGCCAGGGCTAGCCTCGACGCGCACGCGGGAGACCGGCGCGAGTACGTGTACACCCGCGGCGAGTGGGAGCGCGCGGCGACCCACGACGACCTCTGGAACGCCGCCCAGACCGAGATGCTGCGCCGCGGCAAGATGCACGGGTACCTCCGCATGTACTGGGCGAAGAAGATCCTGGAGTGGAGCGCCACGTACGAGGAGGCGCAGCAGACCGCAACCTACCTCAACGACCGCTACTTCCTGGACGGCCGGGATCCCAACGGGTACGCCGGCATCGCCTGGTCCATCGGCGGGCTGCACGACCGCCCCTGGTTCGACCGCCCCGTGTACGGCGTGGTCCGGTACATGAACCGCAGCGGCGCGGACAAGAAGTTCGACATCAAAAAGTACGTGGAGCGCGTGGCCGCCCTCGACCCGGGCGGGAAGCCGGCGTAGCATTCGCACATGGAGGAAAATTTCCCCGTGCAGAGAACCGAAGAGGAGTGGCGGGCGGCCCTGGGCGAGGACGCGTACCGCGTCCTGCGGCAGGCTGGCACCGAGGCGCCCTTCTCCGGCGAGCACGACCAGAACTGGGAGCCCGGAATGTACCGGTGCGGCGCGTGCGGCAACCAGCTGTTCTCCTCGGAGAAGAAGTACGACGCGCACTGCGGGTGGCCGAGCTTCGACGAGGCAGTCCCCGGCTCCGTGATCTTTGAGGACGACGCGAGCCACGGCATGGTGCGCACCGAGGTCCGTTGCGCGCGCTGCGGCAGCCACCTGGGGCACGTGTTCCCAGACGGCCCGGCCGAGACCACCGGGCAGCGATTCTGCATCAACTCGGTTGCCCTGCAGTTCGATCCCACCGAGGCCCTCGCGGAGCACGCGAGGCGGCAAGGCGAGAAGGGCTAGAAGCCCAGGCTGCGCAGGAAGGTCGCCAGCTCCTCGCCCTCTATGGGGCGCGATGCGCCCGGCGCGAGGCGCCCGAGCTCCACGTTCATGATCCGCGTGCGCTTCAGGTTGGCCACGTCGTTCTTCAGCGCCACCACCATGCGGCGAATCTGGTGCTTCTTGCCCTCGGTGAGGCGGATTGAGAAGGTGTGGTCGTCGAGCACCTTCACCGTGCAGGGCTTCGTCACGTAGCCCTCGATGTCCACGCCGCGCTCCATGACGCGCTTGAAGTTGCCCTGCAGCTTGTTCTGCACCTTCACGACGTACTCCTTCTCGTGCTCGTAGCTGGGGTGCAGGAGGCGGTCCGTGATGCGCCCGTCGTTGGTGAGAATGATGAGGCCGTGCGAGTTCTTGTCCAGGCGCCCGAGCGGGAACACGTCCGGCGGCATGGCCGACTTGCGCGTCACCTGCTTGATGTCCCGCTCCCCCTCCTGCGGCGAGTGCGTGATGATCCCGAAGGGCTTGTTGTACGCGAAGTACGCGTACCTCTTCGGAGCCTTCCGCTTCACCTCGACCCTGTCCCCCTCGTTCACCCACTGCCCCGGTTCGGCCCGCTTGCCGTTGATGAGCACCAGGCCCGCCTTCACCAGCGGATCTGCGCCGCGGCGCGTCTCCTCGCCCACCAGGGCGAGGTACTTGTTGATGCGCACGGGGTACGTGATCTGCTCCATGGAGCGAGGATAGCACGCCGGGAAAAAGAAATGGCCACCCTTGCGGGTGGCGCGTTGCATCACAGGACGAGCTCCATGATGAGGGCATCCTCGAGCGGATCCGGGTAGAAACCCGGATCGATCCCGATGAGCTCGAAGCCGAGAGACTTGTTCAGGTTCACGATGGCGTGGTTGCTCGCACGGTTTTCTGCAACGAGACGGGTGAACCCGTGCTCGCGCGCGTACGCAATCTGCCAGAGCTTCGCCTGGCGACCCGCACCGAACCCGCGGTACCGCTTCAGGAGACCGGTGCTCGCCAGGTAGAGCGAACCCTCCCTCGGCGGCGGAACCTCCTGGCTCCAGCGGTCCATGTGCAGACCGAGCATTATGGCTCCAGCTCTCCTGCCGTTAATGATGATCCAGAAGTTCTCGAACAGGTCGAAGAACTCCGGGTTGAAAGCATCCGCCTCAGAAAAAATGAGGCGATCTAGTTCGATGAAATCCTGAGTCTCCTCAGGCTTCACCTTCTCCACGACAAAGCCCACGGCGCTGTCCTCCTCGTAAAAATAGAATCAAAGTGCGAAAGCATTATACAACTTTTTAAGATTTTAGCAATGAAACGGAACGGGGCCCCGACTTTCGTCGGGGCCCCGTGTGCCGGTTGCGGTTCCTGCTCGGGCAGCCGCTACCGGGCTACGCGTTGCGGAGAGCGCGGAGCGGGTCCTCGTCTGCGCGAGCCACCACTACCTTGGTCTCGTTGCGGCGAGCGAGGAGGGTCCAGAGGAACCAGCCGATGCCGAGGATGACCAGGAGGATGAACAGGAGCCAGAACCAGCCGCTGCCGAAGATCATGCCGAGCGTATCCGTGAGGGATGCCGTCAGCGGGCGCGAGATCGTGCCGCCGAGGATCGCCACCAGGTACGAGGACGCGTTCTGGATGCGGTTGGTGCTGTCGAGGAACTCAATCGACGAGGTGTAGGTGAGCGTGTCACCGATCTTGGAGTCCTTGCGGACGTAGGCGGTGATTGCCACGGAACCCTGTCCGCCGGGCGGAAGCGTGCCGAGGTTGTAGCTCATCTTCTGACCCTCGCGGATGAAGAAGGGGTTGCTCGAGGACAGGATGTCCACCTCGTTGGGCATGAACACGCGGAGAACCGCATTGTTCAGCGCGAACGGGCAGTCGTTGCGGTACAGGGTGGTATACACGAACTCCTGGTTCGGGAGCATGGTGTCCACGTCGACCGAGGGGGTCACCGTGATGCACGCGACGCTCGAGTCGGTGGAGACGCCTGCCACGATCGGCTGGACCACCGTGCCGCCGCCGATGATGACCGGGGGCTGCTGGATGATCACCGGGGGCGGGGTCGGGCCACCGGTCGCGACAACCGTCATGTTGGCGTTAGCCGTGATGCCGTTGTAGCGAGCGAAGACCGAGGTGGTGCCACCCGCGTTGCCGCGAACGGAGCCACTTCCGAGCGAGCTGGCGATGCCAGAGTTGCTCGTGGACCAGTTTGCGCTTCCGGACACGTCGCGGTCGCCGTTGCGAGAGCAGCCGGGGCCGTCTGCATCGTAGAGCGCGCGGTACTGGAAGGTCTGGTTGACGCCAACCGTTGCCGTGAACGGGACGATCACGAGGGTCGCATCGTCGTCGTCGCACGAGCCGCCGTTGCCGTTGTCATCGGTGACGCGGAGGGTCGCCGTGTCGGTCAGGCCGCTGTAGCGGGCGCGGACCGTGGTGCTGCCCTCGCGGCGGCCGCGGAACTCTCCGTCGCCGAGCTCGGTCGCGATGCTCGAGGAGTCAACGGACCAGTCTGCGTCGTTGGTGACGTCGCGCTCGCCGCCGGAGCAGTCACCGTTGCTGTCGTAGGTTGCGCGGTACTGCGCCTCGTCACCCACGTCCACCGTGTCCCTGGTCGGGCTCACGCGGAGGGTGGCCGCGCTGCAGCCGGTGCCGCCGCCGTCGGTGACGCGAATGGTCGCCGAGTCGGAGAGGCCGTTGTAGCTGGCGCGGACCGATCCGGTACCCTCGCGGGTGCCGCGGAAACGGCCCTGGCCGAGCGAGGTCGCCACGGAGGCGAAGTCGCCGTCGGTCCAGGATGCGGAGTTCGTGACATCGGTCTGTCCGCCAGCGCAGTTGCCGTTGCTGTCGTAGATGGCACGGTACTGGGTCGTCTCACCGACGCGCACGGTCTGCGTGTCCGGGGTGACGTTCAGGGTCGCATCGGTGCAGGAGGTGGTGTTCCCGTCAACGCGGAAGCGGACCACGAGCTGCATGTCGTTGTTCCAGGAGCCGTAGGCATCAGCCGGCAGGGTGCCGATGTTGACGCCGCCCTGGGTGACGCCGCGCGGGGTCTGGCCGCTCGGGAGAGCGTCGGGACCCGTCGGGTCGAGGCTGGACTGGCGGTAGTACTCGCCGCCAACGTAGGTCAGCGAGACCGGCGTCTGCACGCTCTGGTCGAAGCCGACGAGGACCTGGCCGCTGACGCTGTTGGCGTTGTCAGCTGAGATCGTTGCGATGCCGCGAGCCTGGGACCCGTTCTCGTCGAGCTGGAGGCTGACGCGGGTGTTGGTCGCACCATCGGTGCCCGTGTTGTGAGCGTACATCACGAAAGCGATGACCTCACCGGGGCGCACGCCGCTGATCGAAGAGGACCAGCAGGAGTTGCTGCCGGGGCAGCGAGAGTAGTTGCTCACCTCGAGGACCGGGAAGTCCTGGGGGTGAACGTTGAGGGCCGCACCGGAAGCCTTGGCCTGCGGGATGAGCGCAGAAGCCACGAACGGCTGGCTGGTAGCAACAACCGCAATGGCGAGACCAATACCGGCGAGAACCCTAGAAAGCTTGTTCTTCATGGTAGTGATTAGTTAGTAGTTTCGGCCTTGTGAGCAGGAACCGTGCTAGGGCAGAAGTGCCCTCCTGAGACCTCTAGCACGATGGTTGCATTATATAACGAGTTGCCGGAAATGTCAACATATTTTCTTATCCTTTGCCTCGAATCACGAGGATATACCCTCCTGAGTCAAAGTAAAGGCAAAGGCGGCTTTTGGGGCCGCCCTTGGTCAAAAATGTGGATTTCGCTAGTTGATCCGCACGGGGGTCCACGATCCCCCGGTATTGGTAGTCGGTGTGGTCGTCCGGATTGTGACCGGAGTCGAGGTTGTGGATCCTGCTCCGTAGTTGATACGGATGGGGTTCCAGTTTCCTCCGGTGTTGCCACCGCCAGTGCTGATGTTGCACGGCAAGCCGTTGCAAACCCTGATGGGACCCGTGGTGTTGCCACCGCCGGGTGGAATTCTCACCTTGCCTCCTCTGAAGAAGAGACCGGTAAGGGTTCCGCCACCAGCACCGAGACCGCCGCCTCCGAGAACCGAGACGAACGAGTTCGCGCCACTCTTGCAGAGGGCACGAGCCGTCATGGCTCCGGTGAATGCTCCGGTTCCGCCGCCGACGAGACCAGCCGCAGTGCGATTGTTGTTGCCAACACGACTCGCACCGAAGCCACCGCCACCGCCTCCGAGGACTGCTCCCCAGAAGGTTTCCCAGCCGCAACCCTTTTTCTTCTCCTTGTCCTCTTTCTCAACCGGCTGATTGTTCGAGACAATCTGCTGGTTGGGGGTCGGAGTTGGAGTCGGGTTAGGGGTCGGGTTGGTGGTAATCGGATTGTCTGCCGGCTTGCGGCAAGCCGCAATGCTCTGAACCAGTGCCACACGGTAGGTGCGAACTGATTCCGCCAGGGTGACGAGCGCGCCCAGGTTGCGAACGAGGTTGTCCTCACTGACCCCGCGAAGGGTAGCGGTGAGGGTTCCGTTCACCTGAAACACTTTCTCGTAGTCCCGGCGACCGCAGGAGTTGGTTTTCCTGCAGAGAACACCGTATGCCGTCGCGGTTCCGCTAGCGTCCTGAGTCAGAGTTTTGTCCTCCTCAGAGAGCGTCAGGGTGACCGACGTGGGCATCGAAGCATTCGGCAGAGGGCAGCTCTGGCTCTGAAGGGCTTCTCTGTAGGCGTTGATCTCGTCCAGGGACAAGATCGCTGCTTGAAGCTCATTCAGGGCAGCACTCAGACGGGTCGCCGACATCGTGTTGATCGGGGTTTTGGACCCCATATCAATGACGATGCGATTCGGTGACTCACCCGGGCGTTTGCCTTCTCCGGTGACTTTGACTTGAGCCGACACGGTGCCGGCCACGAACAATGCGACCAACGCCGCGAACATGATGATTTTTTTCATCGCTCAAATCTCCTTTTATTAAAATTTCAAAAAATCTGTGCCAACACTATACCACCAAAGTGGAAATAGTGCAAGACCCCCCTCCTGGAGTACCCTGTAGCCATGAATCCGCTGCGCATCCTCCTCCACCTGGTCGTGAACATGGCGGCGGTCGCCATTGCGGCTGGCCTCCTTCCCGGCGTCGAGTTCCGGGGCTTCACCGCCCTGATTCTCGCCACCGTCGTCCTGGGCATCATTAACACGCTCATCAAGCCCGTCGTGAGCCTCATCACGCTCCCGATCAACATCATCACCCTGGGCGTTTTCGGCCTGGTGGTGAACGCGTTCTTCATCCTCCTCGCCTCCAATCTCGTGGAGGGGTTCGTGGTGAACGGCTTCTGGTGGGCGCTCGCCTTCTCGGTCACGCTCGGCCTCGTCTCCTGGTTCCTGCACCTGATAGATCGCCGCTAGCGTGGAGTCCACCCTGCTCGTCGTAGCGCTCGTCCTCTCGGGCATCACCGCCCTGGGCGTCATCGCGCTGCTCGTCGCGCTCCGCGGCAAAATCTCGGGCGGCACCGGAGACCTGGAGGGAAAGCTCCTGTCCCTCACGGACCGCCTGGACGGGAAGTTCTCCGAGGCGTCCAGGGAGCGCAGCGAGAGCCTGCTCAAGCAGGCGGAGCGCGTCGGGCAGCTGGAGCGGGAGCTCGCGACCCGCATGGCGGCCCTGCACGAGAACCAGAAGCAGTCTCTCACCATTGCGGACGAGCTGCGCGGCCTGCAGCGCATTCTGAAGACCCCGGCGCAGCGCGGCGCGCTCGGCGAGGTCATGCTGGATACGGCGCTCCGCAACGTGCTCTCCCCCAACCTGTACCAGATGCAGTACACGTTCCCCGACGGGCTGCGCGCTGATGCCGTGATCAAGTACGAGGACAAGCTCATTCCGATCGACGCAAAGTTCTCCCTGGATAACTACAACCGCTTCGTGGAGGCAGCGACGGACGCGGAGCGCGCCACGCACGAGAGGGCAATCCAGGCAGACCTCAAGAAGCGCATCGACGAGTCATCGAAGTACGTGCGCCCCGAGGACGGCACGTTCGAGTTCGCGCTCATGTTCATTCCCTCCGAAGCCCTCTACTACGAGCTCATCGTGCGCCAGGTGGGCGTAGCCGGGCGCGAGCGCAACCTCATCGAGTACGCGCACGAGAAGAAGGTGGTGCCGGTTTCCCCGGTCGTGCTGTACGCGTACCTCCAGACCATTCTCCAGGGCGTGAAGCAGATCCAGTTCGCCAAGGGAGCGGACGAGATCAGGAAGCGCGTCACCGAGCTCGGCGCGCACGTCCGCAGCTATGAGGAGCAGATGCGCAAAGTGGGCATCGGAATCAAGAACGCGGCGAGCGCGTACAACACCGCCGTCACGGAGTTTGCAAAAATCGACAAGGACGTCGTGCGCATTGCCGGCGGCGAGGCAGCACCCGCGATCGCAGCAGAAGAGCCGGCTACTTCCTGAGGAACAGCGGGTCCGGCTTGCGGATTGGCCCGCTGAAGAAGACCGCCTCAATCGCCTGCGAGAGCGCGGGCATGAAGGGCCCGACGTTCACGGCAACCTCGCCGAGCTTCACGATGTAGCGGCTCAGCGCCTCGCGCAGTTCCTCGCCCCGGAGCTTCCAGGGCTCCTCATCGTGAATGGAGCGATCAAGTTCAGCGACAATCTCCCAGATGGCGCGGAGCGCCTCGTCCGGCTTGAAGGACTCCATGGCCGAGGCAACGTCCGGAGAGAACGCCTGCGGCATGCTGCCGGCGGACCCCTCGAGCTCCGCCTTCTCGGCGAGGTTCGCGACGCGCGACACGAGGTTGCCGATGCCGTTTGCGAGGTCCGCGTTGTACTTCTCCCTGAACCGCGCGAGCGAGAGATCGCCGTCGTTGCCGAACGCGAACGCGGTCAGGAGGAGGTAGCGGAACGAGTCCGCGCCGTACTCCTCCACCATCTGCACGGGATCGATGACGTTGCCGATGGACTTGCTCATCTTCTGCCCGTCCACCGTGAAGAAGCCGTGCGCGAGCACCGTCTCGGGGAGCGGAAGGCCGGCTGCCATGAGGAGCGCCTCCCAGATGAGGGCGTGGAACCAGAGGATGTCCTTCGCCATGATGTGCAAATCCGCCGGCCAGAACCGGTTCAGGGAGTCCTCAAACTGCGTGGCCGAGTAGTAGTTGATGAGCGCGTCCACCCAGACGTAGGTGGTGTGGCTCTCGTCCCACGGCACGGGGATGCCCCAGGTCACGCCCTGGCGGGAGATGGAGATGTCCTCGATGCCGGACTGCATCTTGCCGACGATCTCGGCGCGCCTCCCCTCCGGGATGACCCGGTACTCCCCGCGCTCCAGCGCGTCGAGCACCCTCGGCGCGAGCTCGGAGAGCTTGAAGAAGTAGTTCTCCTCTTCCTGCTCCACGAGCTGGGTGGTGGGGTGCAAAACGCAGTGCCCGTCCACGATCTCCTCTGGCGACAGGTACTTCTCACACCCGATGCAGTACGTGCCCTTGTACGTGCCCTTGTAGATGAGGCCCGCATCGTAAATTTTCTGGAGCAGGTCCTGCACCACCTTCCGGTGGCGCGGGTCGGTGGTGCGGAAGAAGGTGTCGTAGCTGATGTTCAGGAGCTGCCACGTCTCCACGTACTGCGCGGCTACCTCGTCGGTGAACTGCTGGGGCGCCCTGCCGGCCTTCTCGGCCGCGGCGGCAACCTTGGCGCCGTGCTCGTCCGTGCCCGTCAGGAAGAAGACGTTCTCGTCGCCCAGGACCTTCCGCCAGTACCTGGCGAAGGCATCGGCGGCAACGGTCGTGTACGCGTGGCCCAGGTGGGGACGCTCGTTGACGTAGTAAATCGGGGTCGTGACGTAGAACTGCTTCCGGTCGCTCATTGAGTGGTAAGCATACGCCAGGGTCGGGTACCCCGGCAATGCGAAGGGGCGGCACAAAGTCGTGCCGCCCCAGCCTGTACCCTCACGCGGTTCTGCGCATGAGTTCCCTCTCTGCTCGTTCCCGTTCAAGCTCCAGAATGCGCTTGAGGACGAACTCCTCCATGACGCTCTCCGGCAGGCACAGCGGGCTCTGCGGTGCGATGCTCCTGGGAAAGAGCATCCACACCTGAATGGGGCTCAGGCAGACCCGAGGCTCGGCGACGATCCGGCTGCGCACCTGGGGTGCGATGCGCGGACGCGTCAGGGGCTCGGTCTGGCAGAACACCTGCGCGACGGCGGTGAGCAGAACGAAGATTACCAGTAGCACTCCAAGAATGAACTGTCCCATAGACAGCCACCTCCTTTCTTTGGCATTAAAAGTGGTCTAAGGCTCATTGTACCACTCCGGGGCGAAAGAAAAGAGCTCCCGGCGGGAGCCCTTCTCCGTGCTAGCGGCGCTTCTTGAGGAACGCCGGGAGCCCCCAGCCGCCGTCTTCGTCAAGGTCGCCCTCGAGCGGAGAGAGGGCGGGAGCATCAGCCTTCTGAGCCGGGCTCAGCTCGACGTCCATGTCGAGGATGTCGGGCTTGGGTGCGGGCTCGTCCTTGAGGAACGGCGCGACGTGCTCGCCGCGGAAGAGCGGGCGCTGCTCGGAGCGGTACCCGTCGAAGCCGGTGGCAATGAGGGTCACGCGGAGCTGGTTGTCCTTGAGCTTCCGGTCGTGGTACGTGCCGATGATCATCTTCGCCTCGGGGTCCACGATGGCCTGCACCACCTTGGCTGCCTCGTTGATCTCAGCCATGCGCATGTCACGGCCACCGGAGAAGGTCAGGAGCACGCCGCGCGCGCCGTCCGCCGAGACCTCGAGGAGCGGAGACGAAACCGCGCGCTGCACGGCCGTGACCGCCCGGTCCTTCCCCTGCCCGAGGCCGGTCGCGACGATTGCAGCGCCGGTGTTGAGCATGACGGTGCGGACGTCCGCGAAGTCGACGTTCACGATGCCCGTGCTCATGAGGATGTCCACGATGCCGTGGAGCGCGTTGCGGAGCACGTCGTCCACCGCCTGGAACGCCTTGGTGAGAGACGCGTCAGCCGGAATGACCTCGAAGATCTTGTCGTTCGGGATGACGATGAACGCGTCCACGCGATCGCGGAGCCGGGTGAGCCCCTCCTCGGCGAGGCGCGCGCGCTGCCCGCCCTCGAACGAGAACGGCTTGGTCACGACGGCCACCGTGAGCGCACCGGACTGGCGCGCGATCTCCGCGACGACAGGCGCTGCACCCGTTCCGGTGCCGCCGCCGAGGCCCGCGGTGACGAAGACGAGGTCTGCACCCGCGACCGCCTCGGCGATGTCCTGGCGGTTCTCCTCTGCTGCCTGGCGGCCGAGCTCGGGGTTCATGCCCGCGCCGAGGCCGCGCGTCACCGCCTTTCCGATGAAGACCTTGCGCTTCTCGGCTACGCCGCAGCTGATGAGGTCCTGCTCATCCGTGTTGACCGCCCAGAACTCCACGCCGCGACTGAAGTCTGGAGCCATGCGGCTGACCGCGTTGCCGCCGCCGCCGCCCACGCCGAAGACCTTGATCTTCGGGAGGTACCCGCCGGGGCCCCTCAGGGGGGCCGCCGTGGACTCGTCCCCGCCGTTCTTCGGGGAGGCCTTTTTTGCCGTTTTGGTGACCTTTTTGGGGGCTTTCTTAGCGGGAGTGGTAGGCATGTTCGTGCCGAAACTATACACCAGGAACCTAGAAATGCACGCCCCGGCGCGGGGTCTGGACAGGAGGCAGAAATGGTCTACATTGGTGCCCAGGCACCTTGGCAAGATGACAAGCAGGGTAACGCGCGCGGTCGCGTGGCACTGGCTGACCAGCAACGGTTAGGCATGGGTGCCTCCAGTGCATTCTCATGGAACGAACGCGTGGGAGCGAGGTACGGCTCGCGCACTACCACGCAACTCGAACCGGCACGAGAGAGCCGCTGACACCCCGCCCTTCCAAAAGGTTGGGGGCAACAAGAGTGCTCGGGGTACCGGAGCGATGGCAGGTGCCAAAGGGTTTGCGAAAACAACGAAGGGCGGCAGAGATGCCGTCCTTTTTCTATCTCAGAGTTATTTTATCTACGGCAGGAACCAGCGGAGCAAGCCTTTCGGCCCACCCTTGAGGAAGCCGGAGGAGAAGCCTCTCTTCGCGGGGCCGTCCTCGTCGGTCGTGACGCCCCAGAGGGCGAGGCCGAGCGCCGTCGCGTAGTCAGGGTCGCGGAGCTCGCTCGCGAGGTGCGCGGTCTCGAGCGTCCAGCTCTCGCCGAGGTCGCGGGCAACCTCCACGGAGAGCTTCAGCTCGCGGCGGGCGACGTCCGCGATTCCGGGGAGGCGGGCTCCCCCGCCGACCAGCACGACGCCCTCGGCGAGCTTGCCCGAGCAGCCCCAGCGCTCCAGCTCGCCGCCCACCATCTCGAAGAGCTCCGCGAGGCGTGCCTCGATGATGTCTGCGATGAAGCGCTTGGTGACCTTGCCCCCCACGTCCGAGGTGTACGTGGCCAGGTCAACGGTGTCACGGGCGGGCGCAGACTTGGCGTCAGCGGAGCCGTGCTCCCGCTTGATGCGCTCCGCGACGGCCACCGGAACGGTGAGGCCGATCGCGAGGTCGTGGGTCAGGGTGGCGCCGCCAATGGGCAGGTGCGCCACGCCCACGAGCTTGCCGTCCTCCCAGGCGGAGATGCAGGTGGTCTCGGCTCCGAGGTCCACCACGGCGCTGCCGAGCTGCTTGCGGCGCTTGGTGAGCGCGGCGCGGGCAGAGGCGAGCGAGTTGAGCACCATGCCGGAAACCCTCGCGCCGCCGAGCTCGGCTGCGCGGAGCGTGTTCTTCACCTGCATGGCGAACGCGTCAATGACGATCGAGGAAACCTCGAGGCGGTGCCCCGTGAGGCCGAGCGGATCAACCACGTCCGCCGTGCCGTCCACGATGAACTCGCGCACGACGTTGTGCAGGAGCGTGCGGTTCTTCTCGAGGTTGATTGCCTGGCTCGCCTTCACAGCGCGATCGATGTCGTCCGGACCAATCTCGCCGTCCGCGCGGGACACGGCGACGATGCCGCGGCTCGGCTGCGCGGCAATCTGCGTCGTGCCGATGCCCACGTACACCGTGCGCCCGGCGTCTTTGTTCACGCGCGTCGCCTCGGCCATCATGCGCGCAATCGTGAGACCCAGCTCGTTGGGCTCCGCGACGCCGCCGCGGCGCACGCCAGCAGACGGCTCGCGCAGGAAGAGGCGCGGCACCAGGCGCCCCTCGTGCTCTTCGGCGAGCACGAGCTTCACCTCGTCAGAGCCGAGGTCTAGTCCTGTGATGCAATGCGGCGACATAGGGTTTCTTCGAGGCTTTCCATCTCTATGGTATCACGCGTCTCCTCGTGCTGGTACCCGAGCAGGTGCAAAATGCCGTGCACCAGGAGAAAACGCAGGTGCGCGTAGTCATCCTGGAACGCGTCCCAGTTCAGAAAGATTTCTCCGATGCGGCTGGGGTCGTCCGGGTGCGGGAACGAGTCGTCCTCGGGGAACGCGAGCACGTCCACCACTTCCTGGTCCTTGCCCAGGTACCGCCTCTTCATGTCCCGCATCTCCTCCATCGTGGCGAAGTGGATGAGCACGGTGGCGTCCGGGCGCCCCATCTCGCGGAGAGCAAAAAGCGCGTCCGCCTCGAGCTTCTCGAGGGAACGCGCTTTCGTGAAACTGACCTTCTGCTCAGGCACCGAGCACCTCGCGCACCATGGCAGCGACCTTCGCGCCATCCGCGCGACCTTCCGCGCGGGCGTTTACCTCCTTGATGGCGGCGCCCATATTGTCTCCGGGCTTCACCACCTCGGCGATGATTGCCCTGAGCTCGTCGTCGCTGAGGGGTTCCGGCAGGTAGCTCGCGATTACGTCCAGCTCGAGCTGGGTCTCGGTGACCAGGTCGTCGCGGCCACCCTCCTGGAAGGAGGTAATGGCATCGCGGCGGCGCTTTGCCTCGCGGTTGAGGACGGTGGTGGCAATCTCGTCGGTTGCCACGTCGAGTCCCGCGTCCTTCGCGGCGCGCATCACCTCAGATGACACGAAGCGAATGGCCCCGAGCTTGTCCTTCTCGCCCGCCTTCATGGCGGCGATCATGTCGGCCTTGAGCCGCTCTGCGATGGTCATGGAGCTAGGCGGTGCCGAGCTTCTTTGCCTTCGCAACCTCCGCAGCCTTCTCGGCGCGGTAGATGGCAGACTCGCGGCGCTGGCGCTTCGTGATGCCGCGCGTGGTGAAGCGGCGCTTGCCGACTTCCTTGAGCACGCCGGAGCGCTTCACGCGACGGGTGAAGCGGAAGAGGAGCTGAGTCGGAGACTCGTTGCTGCGCTGGTTAACTTTGATCATGAGGTGAGTGATGCTAGTTGGTCCTTGTGGGATCCGTTGGGTGGGTTCTTAACAACCGCGTGGATGTTGCTCCCGCCGTCGCCCTTGAAGCGGGGCATCAGGTGCACGTGCACGTGATCGATGCCCTGCCCGGCGACGACCCCCTGGTTGATGCCGATGGTCATGCCGTCAGGTTGGAGCACCTCTTCGAGTTTCCGGGCAGCTTCCTGCGCGAGCTCGAAGAGCGGTCCGACCTGGTCCCTCGGGAGCTCAGCGAGCGTCGCCGCGTGGACCCGGGGAATGACTAGGGTATGTCCGGGAGCGTGGGGGTGGAGGTCTAGAAACGCGACCGCGGCATCCGATGCCGCGACCGTGGCTACGTCCAGTTCTCCAGCGCCTACGCGGCAGAAGAGGCAGGGGTCACTCACGGCTGTCTTTCAGGCGTCTCTTGACTTCTTCGACGATTCTAGAGATTGGGAAAGATTCCTGCAACCCAGTTCGGACCTCGCGGATTATGGCCGATTTATCGAAAGCCTCCTTCTGCCCGACGATCAGGGCGAGCGGCAGGCCGTCCTTGTCGGCAGTCTTCAGCTGGGCCTTCAGGGAATCCTTGGCCAGGGCGTCCCGAACCGGGATGCCCGCGCTGATGAGGGTCTCCGAGAGGGCCAGGGCGCACTTCTTGGCCTTCTCTCCGGCGTGCGCCACGAAGACCGCTTTCGGCTTCTTGCCCGGAATCTGGTACCGGTCCCCCAGCGCGTCCGCGATGCGATCCACGCCGAGCGCCGCACCCACGGCTGGCGTCGGGCGTGAGCCGAGCGTCTCGAGCAGGTAGTCGTAGCGGCCGCCCCCGGCGAGGCTGCCAATCTCGTGCACGAACTCGAAGACGGTGCGGTTGTAGTAGTCGAGGCCGCGCACGAGGTACGGGTTCAGGCTGCACGGAATGCCCAGTTCCTCGAGGTACTCCATGACCTCCGTGAAGTGCGCGCTGCAGGGACTGCAGAGCTTGTCGAGCATCTTCGGGGCGTTCTCGCGCAGCTTCTTGCAGCCCGGCTCCTTGCAGTCCAGGAGGCGGAGCGGGTTCGTCTCGAGGCGGCGGGTGCAGTCCTCGCAGAGCTGCTTACGGTGCTCCTCGTAGTACGCGACCAGGAGCTTGCGGTACCCCGGGCGGCAGACGCGGTCCCCGATGGAGTTAATCTCGAGCGTCACCGGCACCTTGAGCGTGGCAAACACGCGGTAGAACGCGGCTACCGTCTGCGCGTCGTACACCGGGTCGGAGGTGCCGCCGATGATCTCGGCGTCCACCTGGGTGAACTGGCGGTACCGTCCGGCCTGGGGCTTGTCGTGGCGGAAGAGCGGGCCCGCGGTGAATACCCGCTGGGGGAGGCCCATGCGGCTCATGCCGCGCTCCACGTACGCGCGTGCAATGCCAGGCGTGAACTCGGGGCGGAGCGACACCTTGTCGCCGCCGCGCGTCTCGAACGCGTACAGCTCCTTGGTGACGATGTCCGTGGTCTCGCCGCTACCGCGCTGGTACAGGCGGGTCGCCTCCACCACCGGGACGTCAATCTCGGTGAACTGGTACGCGCGCATCGCGTTCTTCGCGACCTCCTCGATGTACGCGTGCAGCGCGAAGCGGTCCGCGATGATGTCGCGCATTCCCTTCACGGACTGTGGCATGCCCTCCTGCTTGGGCGGGCGCGGCGGCGGTGCCGGTACCGGAACGTCGTTACTTACTCGGCGCATAGTCGGGGGTGAAGAAGGCCTGCGCGTTGGTCACGGGCCAGAGGCGCAGCCTCACGATGCCGATGATCTCGTCACCGCTGAGCGCTCCCCAGCTGCGGGAGTCGTAGCTGTACGGGCGGTTGTCCCCCATGACGAAGTACTCGTCATCGCCGAGCGTGATGTCAGCGGTGCCGCTCGTCGTCACGTCAGGTGAGAGGTAGGTCTCCTCGAGCACGGCGCCGTCCGGAGAGGCAGCGTTGGAGATGCGGACGCGACCTTCGGACACGACCACCGTGTCACCCGGGAGCCCGATGACGCGCTTGATGAAGTACGTGCCGTCATCGTTGCGGAACACGATGACCTCGCCACGCTCCGGCTCGCGGAAGCGGTACGTCATCTGGTCAATGAGCAGGTAGTCCCCGTTCGAGAAGGTCTGCTCCATGCTCCCCCCGGAGACGAGGAAGGGCTGGACGAGGAAGTAGCGAATCGCAACGACGGCTCCGATCGTGACGAGCGCAATCTCCAAAACCTCCAGAACAGCCAGTGCGAACGCGCGCATGGAGCTATCGTACCAGCGTGCGAGGCGGTAGCATAGAGCCATGCAGCGAGCGGTAATCGGCATTGGAAACCCTGGCCCGGAGTACGCGGGCACGTACCACAACGTGGGCGCGGAGTTCGTCACGTGGCTCGCCGGGACCGAAGCCCGGTGGGCAAACCGGAGCCACGTGCGGTACGCGAAGGTGGGCGACGCGGTGTGCGCCATCACCACCGGGTACATGAACGAGTCCGGGCGCGGGGTGCGCGAGCTCGTGGACTACCTGAAGCTAGACCCGGAGAACGTCATCGTCGCGCACGACGACACGGACCAGCAGATCGGCAACGTCATGCTCAAGCAGGGTGGCGGTAGCGGCGGGCACAACGGCATCGAGGACATCATCGCCACCCTCGGCACGGACCGGTTCTGGAGGCTAAAGATCGGCGCTCGTCCGGAGCGGTTCGCGGGTTCCCCGCACATCAAGTCCGGCAGCTTCGTGCTCTCCAAGATGACGGACGAGGAGCGCGAAATTTACGGCGACGTCTTCGAGGCGGGCGGGAAGCTAGCCTCGAAGCTCATCGAGAACGTGAGCCCGTCCGGACCGGAGCGCACCTCGGTGACCGGCAAGAGCACGCGAGCAAGCGTCGGGTCTCCCTCGAGCGAGCGCTTGAACGAGAGCAGCTGATCGTCCCCTCCCGCGATGCCCGCGACGGAAGACCGCTCCGGCATTGCGATGAGGTTGACGCGCGTGAGCGTCACGCCGGTTTTGTCCGCGTGCGCGAGGAGCGAGGAGAGCTGCGGAGAGCGCAGCTGCATGTTGGACTGCACGGCGGCAATCTCAGCAACGGTGGCGTTGAAGCGGTTCACGCGCGCCTCGCGGTCCGCGAGCTCGGCGATGAGGGTCGGGGGCACGATGCCCTCGAACGACGCGAGCGAGTCGCTCAGGCGGGAGACGAAGCCGTACGCCAGTCCGTACGTGGCCAGGAGGATGATTGCGGACACGGGCGCGACCACCAGCCAGAAGCGGGCGACGCGGAGCGCGAGCTCTTTCTTGAGCCACTCCCTGACCTGCTCGCCGAGCAGCGAGAGCTCCATGTCGTCCGAGACGCCGAACACGTTGCCGCGGAGCGCCGAGCCGAAGGCGCCGTACCCGTGGAGCGGGAAGGGCGGGTTGCCCACCGTGAGCGTGCGCACCTCGAAGCCGAGGTCCGCGAGTGTCGCGGTGATCTCCTCGGTGAATACGGGCGTGGCGAGCAGCACCTCGGTGACGCGCGTGCCGCCGCGCTGCGCGTAGTACCCCACGACCTGGGACACCTCGCGGCGGAGCAGCTCGTCCAGAGCCGGGTACGCCACCTCCGGACGTGCGCCGCGAATCTCAGCCCAGGTCCGGGCGTACTGGAAGCGCACCACCCCCTTGTCCAGCACGGCGAGCGTCACGCCCATCTCGTCGAGGGACGCGAGCAGGTACGCGCCGGTCTTCGTCGCATCCGGGGCGAGCGTGCGCACGAGGCGCGCGACGGACATGGTCTTGGGCTCGAGGCTCGCGGGGAGGAAGTTAGCCTCCGCGAGCGCCGAGACGAGCGCGTCCACGGTCGGGCGGGCAATCCACGCGGCCAGCACGGCGGATGCCGTCCTGCCCTCGGGGAGTGGCTGCCAGCCCCAGGCGAGCTCGGTGAGCTGGACCGGTGCGGAGACCTGCACGTTGAGCTGGACCGCGTCAGCCAGCTCCTTGCTTGAGACGGGTGGAATGGAGACGAGCTGTATGTAGCTCGGCGCGGAGGACACGGACACGTGCACGGCGAGTCGCTTCTGCTTGCCGTCGCTGGCCTTGTCGTGGAGCGTCGAGAGCGCGCTCGCGAACGCGTCGGCGTTCACGATGGTGCCCCGCTCCAGCGTGCCGGGCTGCAGCGCGACCTGCTCGAGCTGCCAGGACCCACGCTTCTCGTAGAGGAGGCGCACCGCCTGGTCGCTGATGTCGAGGCCCGCGCGCGGCGCGGCGCCCGCGAAGATGCGCGCGAGGAACCGCCGCACGGCGTGGAAGATGGTGGAGATTTCTATCTTCTGGTTCATGTCATTGCGTCTCGAGGGACACCAGCGTGGTCACCTGCGTCTCCGGATCAATGGAGTAGACGGCGTAGAGGCGGACCGTGCGGAAGCCGGCTGCGGCTTCGGAGTAGACGGCGGAAAAACCGGCGGACGGCGTGTTCGGGTACAGCACCACGTCCGCCTCGGTGCTCCCGGTGGTCAGGGTGTAGGTGGCTGAGTCGCCCGGGTTGCGGGCGAAGCGGAGCGCGCCGTCCTCGATGCCGGCCATCGCGGCGGTGCGGGCGCGCTGCTGGGCGTCTGCCCCGAACCCGGATCCGATCATGGACACCGAGACCAGGGCGATACCGATGACCACCGCCGAAGCGATGCCGCCAATCATGAGCACCAGCGACAGGGTCGCCTGGCCCTTTTTCGGTGCAGCTGTCACGCCCACAGTGTACCGCACGGGGCGCTACGGGCTCCAGCGCACGATGACGTCATCGACGCGGGGCGTGAGCGTCTGCGAGATGTCGGAGACGAGGGTGACTCGGTAGCGGAAGTAGCGCCCCGGGGGGTGCACCCAGGGGTAGAGGGCTGCTCCCACGCCCGGGTCGGGGGCGTAGAACGAGGAGCCGGTCCCATCGGGGCCGTAGAAGTTCCACGGACCGGTCGAGGATTCCGAGGTCGCAATTTGGATGCGCGCATCGGTGTCTGCTGGCAGGTTGCCCATCCAGGTCACGCCGTTCACCTGCGCGCCCGAGACGCCGGTATCGATGATTGCAGAATCCAGGGTGCCGGACGTGGACGTCGCGCGCCAGGTGCTCACCACCTTGTAGTCGCTGACGCCGCAGAGCGCGAGGTCGGCGCAGTTGAAGCTGAACCACCCGGCTAGGTCGTTCCACGCGTAGCCCGAGAACACGCCGGTGTTCGGGTTCACCGAAACCGCGTAGTTGCTCGTGCCGCAGCCGCCCGTGTTCGAGCAGTTGAAGCTGACCCACCCGTACGTATCAATCCAGCCGTACCCGGCGAGCGTGCCGACGCCGTTGTTGCTCACGTAGTAGTTGCTCGTGCCGCAGATGTTCCCGATCGATGTGGTCGCGCAGTCCAGCGAGAAGTCTCCCGCGATGGTAGAGGCGTAGCCCTGGAGCCGCGCGGCGGTCAGGTTCACGGAGTTGGTCGAGTAGAAGTTGACCCAGCCGAGGAAGTCGTTCCACGCGTGGTGCTCGGCCGCGGTCGAGCTGATGTTCGTGGCCGCCAGCACGGGGAAGGCACCCGCGAGAATCGCGGCCAACGTGGCGAAGATGAGTAGCTTGCGCATGTTACGGGAAGAGGAGCTGGAAGCTGCCGGGCGAGACGTCCGTGGTGATGCCCGTGCCGGTGTAGTACCGGTTGCCCGGGTTGCTCGTGGCGGTCGTGAGGCCAGAGCCACCGGCCCAGTCTCCCTGCACGAAGCCGTTGGAGCGAGACCTGGTCAGGTACGAGACAATGCTGCGGGGGTTGCCGCGGGGCCACCGGTACGTGACGACCAGCATGCGCGTCGACGCGTCAGCGTAGCCGCCTGTGGGCGTCACCGCTCCCCCGCTCGTGCGGTTGACCGGCTCGAGGTAGAAGGAGCGGGTGTACGTTCCCGCGACGGCGAGCCGCTGAATCTCGGAAGCTGGGAGCAGGCGGTCGTAGATGCGGACGTCATCTATGAGCGCGGGCAAGTATGAGAGGCTTCTCCCCTCTCCGATGCGCACGTCATCAGCGGCGGGATCGGGCACCGTCACGGTGGTCGCAAAGGAGAACGCCCCGTCAACGTAGCAGCGCGTCCCATCCGTGACGCCGTCCTGGAACACGCAGGCGACGTGGTGCCACTGGTTGTCGTTAATGGTGGCACCCAGCTCGGATTTGTTCTCGCCGTAGTCGTACACACCCAGGCGGCCACTATCGACCACCATTCCGTAAGCGGAGTACTTCGCGACGATGCCCGCAGCAGTGCCACTGTAGGAAGTTTTCACCCAGGCGGAGAGGGTCCCGGAGGCAATGCTCTGAGCCGCGTGGTTGTTCACGATGATGCGGCTGCTGGCGCCATCAAACTCCCAGCAGCCCCCGACCGGGCACGTGCTGGTCGCGGCCGCTATTGATTCTGAAGAGCCCTCATTGAACGGAGGGGCGAAGTTGTACGCGGTGGTCATATCCGTGTCGTCCAGCTTCCAGTGGCCGACGAGGCCCCCGTTGCCAGCGTCCGTGACAGTCTCGGTGCCCGGCACCGGAACGGTGGCCCCGGACGAAAGCGGGGCTAAAAAGTAAACGTTGCTTGAGCCCTGCGGCATTACGGACAGCGCGTACCAGTTGCTGTTGGCAAACGAGCGCACGCCGTCCTGCAGCCCGCGCGCGAGCGCTGCCCCCGTCTGCGCCATCTGCGCGTCACTGGAGCCGCGGAGCGCGGGGGTCAGAACGGAGAGGGCACCCACGAGCAAAATGGCACCCACGCCAGAGGCGATGAGAACGTCGATGAGGGTCTGCCCGGAGCGCGAGTGGCGGCTCATGGTCACTGCGGGGTGTAGTAAATCTTGACGCGGACAACGTCGAAGCGGATGGTGCGCGAGCTGGCGTTCGTGTTACTGCCCGTGAGGCGCACGCCGAAGTTGCCTGAGGAGGTTTCAGACTGCGCCCAGGTCCTGCCCCAGTTCGTGCAGCCGGTGCCCGGATCAGAGGTGCCCGGCGCGCCGGTGGTGCCCGAGAAGTACGCCTCGACGCCCGTGAGCGTGGTGCTCGTGATGTCTGCCTGGCTGGTGTTCTGCGAGGTAAAGTTGGTGCCGTTGTCCCAGGTCAGGGACGGGCGCCACTGCTGGGTCCCGGACAGCGAGCTCGCCGTGCTGACGTTGTTCACCTGCACGCAGATCTTGTCGATGGAGGCGCCCGCGGGTATGCCGAAGCTGAAGCCGGTGAACGTCACGGTGGGAGCCTGGGCGCTCGTGAAGGCAGCCTGGCCAACCTGGGTGGTGGCAGTCGGCGGGTTCTCATCCGTGAACCACGTCCCGCTCGAGGGCGCCGTCCAGGTGCCGGTGCCGCCCGTGGCTGCGGACGACCCGAGCAGGTAGCCGGTGTCGGTCTGCGCGGCGGTCACCGTGAAGCAGCTCGAGCAGCTCCCCTGCTGGGCATCGGGGTTGGTCACCGTGATGTTGCGCGCGCCGAGCGTCGCGCCACCCGCAATCGTGATGTTCGCGGTGAGGGACGAGGCGCTGCTGAAGGTCGTGCTGTTCACCGTGATGCCCGTGCCGGAGAAGGTGGCGGCGGCGCCGTTGACGAAGTTGCTGCCGGAAATGGTGATGTTGACGTTGGAGGCACCCTGGAGACCAGTGTTTGGCGAAGGGCTGGAGACCGTCGGGGGCGGAGCCGGCGCATTCACCGTGAACACGCCAGTCCCGGTACCGACGCCGCCATCGGAGTTGGTCACGGTCACGTTCCTCGCGCCCGTGGTCGCGCCGCCGGCGATCGTGATGTTCGCGGTGACCTGGGTCGCGCTGCTGAAGGTCGTGCTGTTCACCGTGATGCCCGTGCCGGAGAAGGTGGCGGCGGCGCCCGAGGCGAAGCCGGTGCCGGTCACCTGCACGTTCAGGTTGCTCGCGCCCTGCGTGCCGGAGTTCGGGTTCGTGGAGGCCACCGTCGGCGCCGCGTTGACCGTGAAGCAGCCGGAGCACACGCCCTGCTGCGCGTCGGGGTTGGTCACGGTCACGTTCCTCGCGCCCGTGGTCGCGCCGCCCGCGATGTCCACGTTCGCGGTCAGCTGGGTCGCGCTGTTGAAGGTCGTGCTGTTGACGGTGATGCCCGTGCCCGAGAAGGTCACGTTCGCGCCCGAGACGAAGTTCGTTCCATTGACGATGACGTTCTGGCTGGCCGCGCCCTGCGGGCGGCTAGCCGGGTTGGTCGAGGTCGCTGTCGGGGCTGGGCCGGTCACCGAGAAGATGCCCGTGCCGGTGCCCGCTCCACCATCTGAATTGGTCACCGTGATGTTTCGCGCGCCCGTGGTCGCGCCGCCCGCGATGTCGACGGAGACGGTCACCTGGGTGGTGCTGTTGAAGGTCGTGCTGTTCACCGTGATGCCCGTGCCGGAGAAGGTGGCGGCGGCGCCCGAGGCGAAGCCGGTGCCGGTCACGGCGAGCGAGAGGCCGCTGGATCCCTGCGTGCCCGTTGCCGGCGTGCTTGAGGCCACCGTCGGCGCCGCGTTGACCGTGAAGCAGCCGGAGCAGACGCCCTGCTGCGCGTCGGGGTTGGTCACGGTCACGTTCCTCGCGCCCGTGGTCGCGCCGCCGGCGATCGTGATGTTGGCGGTGAGCTGCGTGGAGCTGTCAAACGTGGTGCTGTTCACCGTGATGCCCGTGCCGGAGAAGGTCACGTTCGCGCCCGAGACGAATCCTGATCCGCTGACGACGATGTTCTGGCTCGCCGCACCCTGGCCGCGGCTCGACGGGTTCGCGCCGCTCGCCGTGGGCGGGCCAGCCGTGACCGTGAAGCAGCCGGAGCAGACGCCCTGCTGGAGGTCGGGGTTGGTCACGGTCACGTTGCGCGCGCTCTGGGTGGCGCCACCCGATACGGAGATGTTCACCGTGAGCTGCGTCGCGCTGTTGAAGGTCGTGTTGTTCACGGTTATGCCCGTGCCGGAGAACGCGACTGAGGCGCCGCTCACGAAGTTGCTGCCCGTGAGGGTGATGTTCTGGCTCGAAGCTCCCTGCGAGAGAGAGTTGGGGCTGGCATTTGAGACACTGGGAGCGGCAGCGGGGACACTGACCGTGAAGCAGGAGGTGCACGTGCCCACCTGCGCGTCGGGGTTGGTCACGACGACGGACCAGGTGCCAGCCTGCGCGCCGGTAATGGGAAAGCTGCCACCCGTGATTGTGGTGGCGTTAGAAACAGAAAAACCCGAACCCGTGATGTCGGACTGGCCCGCGCGCGTGAGCTTCACCGTGGCGCCGCTCACGAAGTTGTTCCCGGATATGCTCGTGATGCTCACTCCGGCGTTGTTCACGCCGGAGTTCGGGTTGATGCCGGCAACGGTGGGCGCGGGAGCGCCTCCCTCCGGTGGGGCTCCCTGCGCGGCGACGAGGGTCGCCTCGACCAGGCCCGATGGGCTGATGTCTATCTGGTACGCGCGATCTGAGGTGTTGACCCGAACGACAATGGACGTGGTCGTGGCTACCCGCCCCGTCCCCTGCTCGAAGAGAACGTCCCGGGTCTGGCCGACGTCGAGCGAGCTCGTGTCGTAGGAGATGCGGCTGGACAGCGAGGCGCGGGAAACCTCAGCCGCGGGAGACCAGGTGGAGGAGGCGTACAGGGCGAAGTAGGCCGTGGTGGAGGTAGTGTTGTCGAAGTGGACGCCCCACGGCGTGCTGGACGCGGACGCGAGCGCGTTCTGTTGCGCCTGGCGGAGCGACGCGACGATCTGAGAAACCGAGGCATCGAGCTCCGAAGTCCCCTGCCTGCCGCCGACGTAGATGAAGGCAACCGTGCCTAAAACCATCGCGATGCCGACCACGGCAACGAGTTCGATCAGGGAAAAACCACGCTGGTTCATTACGTAGAAGTATACCGCACGAACCCTAGGTTTTTCCTCCCCAGCCCTAGAAGTTGCTGGTCAGCTGGTAGATCGGGATGATGATGGCAAGTGCCACGATGGCCACCATGAAGCCCATGATGAGCAGGAGCACCGGCTCCAGGAACGTGACGAGCGACTTGATGCTGGACTGGATGTTCGTGGCATAGAAATCGGCGATGGTGCCGAGCACCTCCTCGAGGTGGCCGGCCTTCTCCGAGATGGCGACCAGGTTCACGATCACCGCCGGAAACACGGCCTCGCGCCGGAACGAGTCCGCGATGGAGAGGCCCTTGGCGAGGCCATCGTCGGCGATGCGCCGGAGCGCAATCCGGAACGAGTCCACGCCCACGACGTCGGCGGTGATGTGGAGGCTCTCAATGATCGGGAGGCCGGCCCGGAGCAGCGAGGAGAGCGTGGAGGCGAAGCGCTGGACGGCGAGGTCACGGTAGACGTTCCGAATGATGGGCGTGGACGCGAGCGTGCGCTGCAGCAGCTGCCGCCCGGTGAGCGACCGGATGAAGCCGAGGTAGAAGCCGACTCCGGCGAAGGCCACGAGGAGCGCCAGCGCGTAGACGTTGTCACCCACGAAGCCGCCGACCGCGAAGACCACCTTCGAGAAGAATGGGGGCTCAATGGCCGTGTCCGCGAACACCTTGCTGATGCGCGGCAGCGCGAACAGCGAGAGGAAGATGATGATGACCGTCGCCACCGCGAGGAGGATGATCGGGTAGATCATCGCGGTCCTCACCTGCTTGCGGATGTCCTCGTCACGCTGCAGCTGGTGCGTGAGCTGCTCGAAGGTGCTCTGCAGCGTTCCGGAAGACTCTGCCGCGCGCACGAGGTTCACGAACACCGCGGAGAACACTTTGGGGTACGCCGCGAACGCGACGTAGAACTGCTGCCCCTGCGCGAGGTTGCGCTTCACCTCCATGAGGAAGTTGCGCATGGCCGGCTTCTGGAAGTCCTCGATGAGGATGTTGATAGCTGAGAGCAGGTCCGTGCCCACGCGCAGCATGAGCGAGAGGTAGCGGGCCAGGAAGATCTTGTCCCCCACCGTGATCTTCCCCGAGAACCACGAGTTGCCGCTCTTCCTCGCGGCTGCGGGGTGGACGGAAATGGGGCGGAGGTTCTGGGCGGCGAGCTGGCGGAGCGCCGAATCTAGATCGGCGGCATCCATCTCGCCCTGCACGCGGGCTCCAGCTCGATCGACGGCGGTGAATGAGTAACGCATGGGATTACTCGCGAATGACGCGGAGGACCTCCTCTATGGTGGTGAGCGCCTGCTCGGCCTTTGCGATGCCGTCCTCGAACATGCTCTTCATGCCACCCTTGCGGGCAACGGTGCGGAACGACGCGAGCTCGGTCTCGCGGATGCCCATGAGCCGGCGCATCTCGTCATCAATCTCGAGCACCTCGTAGATGCCGAGGCGGCCGCGGTACCCCGTGCCGCGGCAGCTGGCGCAGCCCTTGCCCTTGTACAGCACCTTGAGTTGCGGCCGGGTCTCCTCGGGAACGGTCAGCGCATCGAACTGCTCCCTGATGGTCTCCATCGTGACCTGGTCCGGGCTGTACGAGGAGATGCACTGCGGGCAGATTTTGCGCACGAGGCGCTGGGCCACGATGGCGTTCACGACCGACGCGGCCAGGAACGGGGGCACGTTGAGGTCGATGAGTCGCGGAATGGCGGTCGGCGCGTCGTTGGTGTGGAGGGTCGTGAGCACGAGGTGGCCCGTGAGGGCGGCCTGCACGGAAACGTCCGCGGTCTCGGAGTCGCGAATCTCTCCCACCATGATGATGTCCGGATCCTGGCGGAGAATGGAGCGGATGCCGCTCGCGAAGGTCACGCCCGCCGCCGGGTTAATCTGGGACTGGTTCACGTAGCGCATGTTGTACTCGACCGGATCCTCAACCGTGACGATGTTCACGTCCGGCTGGTTCACGATGTTCATGAGCGCGTACAGGGTCGTCGATTTACCGGAGCCGGTCGGGCCGGTGACGAGGATCATGCCGTACGCCTTCTCGAGCGAGCGCGTCACGACCTCAGCCTCGCGGCCGAACATGCCGAGCTCCTCGAGGCTCAGCGGCTTGTCTGTCGCGGCGAGGAGGCGGACCACCACCTTCTCCCCGTAGTACGTGGGCAGCACCGAGACGCGGCAGTCCACCGTGGCGTTCACCATCTGGTAGCGGAAGCGGCCGTCCTGCGGCTTGAAGTGCTCGTCAATCTTGAGCGCGGACAGCAGCTTGAGCCTCGCGATGATTGCCGAGTGCACCTCGCGGGGAACGCGCATGATCTCGCGCAGGATGCCGTCGATGCGGTACCTGATGAGCGTGCCGTCCTCGAGCGCCTCGACGTGGATGTCCGATGCGCCGGACGTTGAGGCGTACGTGATGAGGTTGTCCACGATGGCCACGATCGGCAGCTGTGCTGCTGCCTCTTCAGCTGAGGCAGTCTGGGACTGCAGGCTCGCGCGGACGTTCTCCTCGATGGTGCGCGTGAAGTCCGTGGCGGTCTGCATGCCGTACACCTGGAAGCCGCGGGCGAGCTCGTCCGGGGCGGCGAGGTACGGGATGACGTTCTTCCCGAGGTACTGGCGCAGGAACGCGATGGTGTCCAGGTCGTTCGGGTTGGCCATCGCGACCGCGATGCTCCCGTCCTGCTCCCTCTTGAAGAGCACGACCTCGCGCTGGCGCGCGACGGACTCGGGGAGCTGCTTCACGAGGGCCTCGTCGAGGTCCGCGTCGATGTGCGCTATGGCGACGCCGAGGAGCGAGGCTACGGTCTCGCGCAGGTACGTGGCATCGACGTGCGCGTCAGAGACGAGCACGTCTATGACGCTCTGCGACTTGCGATCCGCGGCAACCGCAATAGCGTCAAACGCCTCCTCGGTCATGATGCCGTCGGAGACGAGCCTTCGCTTCAGGTCAGCGGCTGGAACTGGCGTGCGCATACTGCCGCTAGTATACCAACTGCGCGCGCCGCTCCCTAAAAAAGAGAGCCACCTGGGCAGGTGGCTCTCTGCGCGCTAGAGGTCGAGGCCCGGGTCGTTGCCCGTCTCGAAGAGGTTGGCGTTGTTGCCGCCGTCCGTGCTCTCCACGTCGGAGCTGCCGCCGTTGCTGAACTTCGCGCTCTCCATGACCGCGTTGAGCTCGTACGTGCCCGCGGTCGGGTCGGTGCGGTACGCGTAGAAGAGCGACGTGTTGTTCACGGGATCCAGGGGCAGCGCCGAGATGGGCGCGCCCGCGGAGATCTGCGTGAAATCAACGGGGACCCACCCCGTGCCATCAATGTCGAGGCTCGCGTTGGCGGAGGTCGTGCCACCGGCGAAGCGGCCGCCGCAGTTGGCGCCGGTCGGGTCGGTGTGGACGTAGCAGAGGGTCGAGGAGCCCAGCACCGGCGCAGAAGCGTCGGAGAGGTACAGGGCGAGCGCACTCTTGAGGGTGCCCAGGTCCTGCGTGCGGTTGGAGTCGCGCGCCTGGCGGAGCAGCTGCGCGGGGTTGAGGGTGAGGATCACCGTCACGGCGAGCACTGCCACGATCGCGATGACGACGAGCAGCTCGATGAGCGTGAAGCCTTTCTTGTTGGTCATACCAAGAAGTATACCAGTTTGCGGGCTGCTCAGAGGTCGAGGCCGGGCTCGGTGCCCGTCTCGTAGATCGTCGCGTTGTTGCCGCCGTCCGTGCTCTCGAGGTCGTTCGCTCCCCCGTTCGCGAACTTCGTGCTCTCCATGTCAGCCGTGAACTCAAAGGTGAGCGTGGTCGCGTTGGCCTTGTACGCGTAGTAGTACGTGGCGTTGTTCACCGGGTCGACCGGCAGGTTGGATATGGGCGAGCCCGCAGAGATCGCTGAGAAGTTCACCGGAATCCAGCCGTTGCCGTCCACGGTGCGATCCGCATCTTGCGTCAGCGTGCCGCCGCCAGAGTAGCGGCCGCAGTTCGGCGCGCCCGCGGTGGTGTGCGCGTAGCAGAGCGTCGAGGTGCCGATGGTCGGGACGGCGACGTCCGCGAGGTACAGGGCGAGCGAGCTCTTGAGCGTCGCGAGGTCTTGGAGGCGGTTGCTGTCGCGCGCCTGGCGGAGCAGCTGCGCGGGGTTGAGGGTGAGGATCACCGTCACGGCGAGCACTGCCACGATCGCGATGACGACGAGCAGCTCGATGAGCGTGAAGCCTCTGCTGAGGGCGTGCATGGTGGACGTGAGTATACCAGAGGAGCCGCGCAAAGGGGCGCGCTCGCGCACGCCCCTTTTGGAATACCTGAACCGTTCTTTAGAGGTCGAGGCCCGGGTCGGTGCCCACCTCGTAGATGGTGCCGCTGTTGCCGCCGTCCGTGCTCTCCACGTCGGAGCTGCCGCCGTTGGCGAACTTCGTGCTCTCCATATCGGCGTTCACCTCGAACGTGCCGTTGGTGGTATCCGCGCGGTACGCGTAGAAGTACGTGGTGGTGTTCACCGGGTCACGCGGCAGTGCTGAAATCGGCGCACCCGCGGAGATGGTGGTGAAGTTCACCGGTACCCAGCCCGTGCCATCGATCGTGAGGTCGGTGTCGTAGGTGGTGGTGCCCGCCGCGAAGCGAGAGCCGCAGTTGGCCGCGAGGCCAGACGCGAGGTTGGTGTAGCAGAGGGTCGAGGAGCCGAGGCTCGGCGACGAAACGTCCGCGAGGTACAGCGACAGCGCGCTCTTGAGCGTCGCGAGGTCCTGCGTGCGGTTGGAGTCGCGCGCCTGGCGGAGCAGCTGCGCGGGGTTGAGGGTGAGGATCACCGTCACGGCGAGCACTGCCACGATCGCGATGACGACGAGCAGCTCGATGAGCGTGAAGCCTTTCTTGAGATTAGTCATGTGAATTGTTTGAGATGATTGGAGGTATTCCAATGCGAGAAGTATACCACAGGCCAGCTGTGCAAAGAGAAAAGCACTCGCAGAGCGAGTGCTTTTCCATCGCGGTGCCGACTAGAGGTCGAGGCCCGGGTCGGTGCCCGTCTCGTGGAGCGTCGCGGAGTTGCCTCCGTCGGTGCCCTCCACGTCGGAGCTGCCGCCGCTACCGAACTTGGTGCTCTCCATGTCCGCGTTAATCTCGAACGTCTGGTTCGTGTTGTCCGCGCGGTACGCGTAGAAGTACGTGGTGCTGTTCACCGGATCTTGCGGGAGCGCCGAGATCGGCGAGCCAGCGGAAATCTGCGTGAAGTTCACCGGAATCCAGCCGTTGCTGTCGATGGCGAGCGAGCTTCGGAGAATGACCGAGCCCGCCGCGAAGCGGGAGTTCGTCGCACAGGTCGCCATGGAGGACGAGGTGTGCGCGTAGCAGTTCGTCGAGGTGCCCAGCACCGGGGTTGCCACGTCCGCGAGGTACAGCGACAGCGCGCTCTTGAGCGTCGCGAGGTCCTGCGTGCGGTTGGAGTCGCGCGCCTGGCGGAGCAGCTGCGCGGGGTTGAGGGTGAGGATCACCGTCACGGC
>JALHNY010000001.1 GCA_022843285.1 Minisyncoccota bacterium | reverse complement strand
GCCGAGGGCATCCTGGTCGTGGCCGTGGGGCGAGACGAGACGCGCAAGCTCAAGGACGCCGTGGGCGCGGACAAGGAGTACGTCGCCGAGGTGCGCTTCGGGGCGACCTCAGCAACCGACGACGCAGAGGGGCCAATTGTGGAAAAACTTGGTGCACGGGTGGTAAGTCGCGAGGAGATTGAGGCGCTGATTGCAACCCAGGTGGGGGAGATCAAGCAGGTTCCACCGGTGCACTCCGCGGTGCACGTCGGCGGGCAGCGCTCCTACGATCTCGCGCGCACCGGCCGGAGCGTGTACCTCGGCGAGCGGCATGTCACCGTGTTCTCCGCAGAGCTCATCGACTACGAGTGGCCGCTTGCTACCATTCGGTACGTGACCGGACCTGGCGTGTATATCAGATCACTGGCGCGCGACCTGGGCGCGCAGCTCGGCGTGGGCGCGTACCTGGCTGGGCTCACGCGTACGCGCGTGGGAACATTTACGCGCGACGTGGCGAGGGAGTTTTAAAAATTAGGAAGCAATGCGAAAGAAACAGACAAACGTAAATTTCATCACTGCGGAGCATTTCGCTAAGACTTATCTCGAGGCAGCAGCAATATTGCTAAAACAACATCGTCAAGATAGCGAAAAACCTGGGAACGATCTTTCTCCTACTTTTGGGTTGCTGCTCATACCAATTTTGTATTGTATCCGACACAGCATAGAACTCTTTTTAAAGCGACTAGATATTGGTGCAAGTAGGAGTTACTTATTGACGCACGATATAGACAAACTCCGTCAGCAATTGGAAAGTGCTGGTTTCTTCTCAAGCTCTTCTTCGAGTCATTCTGATGGCACCTTCTTGAAGGTAATCAAAAAGTACGAAACTTATGATTTTGACCCTGCACTAGTCTTGGGAGCAGAGGTGGATAGTGACAACGAAATTTTTCGTTTTCCAGAAGATAAGAAAGGAAAAATGCGGATCATTGGACAAAATTTGCCTCTGACAGATCTTGGTGTGATTGATCAAGACATTAGAAAGTTGAGGCAGTATTTTACTCAATACTCGATACATTCTCAGTTGGAAAAGAATAAATATGTTAAGCCTTATAATGATTCCGCATAATCATGAGACTGCATCGCTTCATCGTTCCCGGTTTGGACCTCCGCGCCGATTCTCTCGGCATCGCGGACCGTGACCTCGCGCACCAGCTGCGCAGCGTCCTGCGCGTGAAGGTGGGGGAGCAGATCATCGTCTGCGACGGGGACGGCACGGAAGCCGTCGGGACGGTGCGCGAGTACCGCGAGGATGCCGTCATCGTGGAGTTCGCGGCGCTGTACGCGCTCAGTACGGAGCCAGCTCGCGCGGTGACGCTGTGCGTCGCCGTGACGAAGCGGGACACGTTCGAGTGGGCGTGCCAGAAGGCGACCGAGTGCGGCGCCACGAAGATTATTCCCGTCATCTCGGAGCGGACCGTGAAGCAGAACCTGAACCTGCAGCGCCTCCGCTCCATCGTGCGCGAGGCGGCGGAGCAGAGCGGGCGCGGCGTGGTCCCTGAGATTGGCGAGATCACGAAGTTCGAGGAACTCGTCGCGTTCCATGCCGGAGAGCGGTACATCGCCGCGCTCGGTGATGCGGCTAACCTCGCGGACGTGTACCTCGGTGACGAGGTCACCGTGGCAATCGGTCCAGAGGGTGGTTTCTCAGAGCGCGAGGTTGGCGCCGCGAAGGAGAACGGGTGGGTTCCGGTGTCCCTCGGGCCGCGCGTCCTGCGCGCGGAGACCGCTGCCGCAATCGCCGCCTACCTCGCGGCAAGGTAAGCAAAAGGGGCGCACGTCGCGCCCCTCTTTGTCCCTCTGCCGTCGGTCAGTGCTTGAACAGGATGATCACTCCCAGAATGCCCAGAATGATTCCCCACGCGCTCCACTGCAGGAGCGGGTGCCCGCGCACGTCTCCGTGGCAGTATTGATCTAAAGCGAAACCGACTCCTGCCACGCTCGCACCCGCAATGAGAATCCCGCACAGCGGTGCCTGAAAGATTGCCAAGCTCACGACGTAGCTCCCGATGACCAGTGCCACGCTCACGACGAGCACGGCAAGTTTTTTAAAGATCATTGCTTTTCCCTCCGAGCGACATGAAGCCGAATCTCAAAAGATATGTCAATGAGACCCCGCATTGCCTGATCTCGGCTGCCTGCGTACACTTCAGCCCGAACAGCAACGTAACGTAAGTCCCATGCTCTCATACTCAGAACTCAGGAAAGGCGTCGTCTTCGTGTACGAGGGCGCACCGTACGAAGTCGTGGACAGCGGCTTCCTCCGCATGCAGCAGCGCAAGGCGGTCATGCAGACCAAGATGCGCAACCTCGTGAACGGCAAGGTGCTGGACCGCAACTTCACCGCTTCGGACTCCTTCGAGGAGGCGGACGTGGACCGCAAGCCGTACACCTTCCTGTACAAGAACAAGGGCGAGTACTGGTTCGCGGACCCGAAGAACCCCAAGGACCGCTTCAGCCTCGCGGAGGACGTCGTCGGAGACCAGGGCAAGTTCGCGAAGGACAACACGGTGGTCGAGGCGCGCACCTTCAACGACAAGATCATCTCGGTGAAGTTCCCGATCAAGATGGACCTGACCGTCAAAGAGGCGCCGCCGGGCATCAAGGGCAACACCGCGCAGGGCGGCACCAAGCAGGTCACGCTCGAGACGGGAGCCGTCATCTCGGTGCCGATGTTCATCGAGGCGGGTGAGGTCATCCGCGTGAACACCGAGACGGGGGAGTACGTCGAGCGCGTGAAGTAGTGGCACCGGGGAAGCGCATTTTCGTCGGCCTCTCAGGGGGCGTAGATTCGTCGGTGGCGGCACTGCTGCTCAAGCAGCAGGGGCACGAAGTCACTGGCGTCTTTTTGCGCTGCGTGAACCTGGACGGGTGCGCGGACGCCGATGCTGAAGACGCGCGCCGCGTCGCGGCGCACCTCGGCATCCCGTTCTTCTCGTGGGACTTCGAGGAGCGGTACCGGAGCTCCGTCGTAGATCCGCTCATCGCGGGGTACGCGGCGGGTGAGACCCCGAACCCCGACGCGCACTGCAACCGTGAGATCAAGTTCGGGGCGTTCCTCGATGCCGCGCTCCGCGCGGGCGCGGATGCGGTAGCAACCGGCCACTACGCGCGCACCGTCGAGAAGAGTGGCGAGGTGTTCCTCGCAGCGGGCGTGGACGCGAGCAAGGACCAGTCGTACTTCCTCGCGCTCCTCACCGGCGAGCAGCTCGCGCGCGCCGTGTTCCCGCTCGGCGAGCTCACGAAGTCCGAGGTCAGGGAGATTGCAGCGGGTGCCGGCCTGCCGACCGCGGCGAAGAAGGACTCGCAGGGCATCTGCTTCCTCGGAAAGGTTTCGCTCTCCGAGTACCTCAAGACGCAGATCGAGCCGCAGCCCGGAACGGTGCACGACGTCGCGGGTAAGATCATCGGCGAGCACGACGGCGCGGCGTTCGTCACGCTCGGGCAGAGGTCCGGGTTCCGCATCACCGCTCCCGGGCGGGGTGGGGCCACGCCCGCGTACTACGTGGTGAAGCGCGACATTGCGCGCAACGTCGTGACGGTCGCCGAGGCGGGGGACGGGAGCCTCTCGATGCGGGGCGTGCGGCTGGACCGCGTGGTGGCGAACGCCTCCGTCCGGGAGGCTGCGGGGGCTGGCATTCCGGTTCTCGTGCGCACACGGTACCGGCAGGAGCTCGCGCCGGCGACCCTCCGCGCAGAGGGAGAGGGGTGGGCCGTCACCTTCGGTGGGCCCCACCCGATCTCCGCCGCCGGCCAGCTCGCGGTCTGCTACGACCCCTCGGGGGTGGTCCTGGCGGCGGGCACCATCACGGAAACCCTTTGACACTGGGCACTTTTCCCACGTACACTGCCCCTCGTGTCTGAATCTACGAAATCCACTGCGGTTGTAGACCCCAAGCTCGAGGCAGCGCTCCGCGAGGCAATCGATGCCGGCGTCTTTTACGGCCGCAGCAAGAGGAACAGCAACCCCCGCATGAAGTCGAGCGTCCTCTACACGCGCAACGGCATGGAGGTGGTCAACCTCAACGTCACCCTCGACGCCATGGACCGCGCCGCCTCGCTCCTCAGGGCTGCGAAGGCTGAGGGCAAGGTCGTCATGTTCGTGAGCACCCAGGACGCCTTCGCGGACCTCGTGCAGGAGTTCCTGGACAGGGCGAACATCCCGGCGGTGACCCGCCGCTGGATCGGCGGCCTCCTCACCAACTGGCCGGTGGTCTCCGCGCGCGTCGCGCACCTCAAGAAGCTCCGCTCCGACCTGACGAGCGGCGCGATGGACAAGTACGTGAAGAAGGAGCGCACCATGGCGGAGCAGGAGCTCCACAAGCTCGAGGCGAACCTGGGCACCTTCGAGAACCTCGTGAAGGTGCCCGACGTGCTCGTGGTCATCGACCCGGTGGAGCACCAGACCGCGGTGCTCGAGGCCAAGCGCCTCGGCATCCCGGTCGTCGCGTTCGGCAACGTGAACAGCAACCCGGACGGCATCGAGTACCTCGTGCCGGGCAACGTGCAGGGCCGCAAGAGCATCTCCTGGTTCCTGGACCGCATCGCATCGGCGCTCGCCTAGCGGCTGAGCAAACCCCGCAGCTGCACCGCTCGGCGGGGTAACGCACTAACCATTTTTTACACAACACCTATGGCAGAGATCACCATGGAAACCATCCAGAAGCTCCGCGAGGAAACCGGAGCGGGCGTCATGGACGCGAAGAAGGCGCTCACCGAGTCCGGCGGCGACTACGCGAAGGCCGTCGAGATCGTCCGCGCGAAGGGAGCGGAGCGCGCCGAGGGTCGCGCGGAGCGCGCGACCGGTGCCGGGCACGTCGAGACGTACGTGCACAACGGGAGGATCGGCGTGATGCTCGAGATGCGCGCGGAGACCGACTTCGTCGTGCGCTCCGAGGTTTTCCAGGCGACCGCGAAGGACGTGGCCATGCACATCGCGGCCATGGGCGCGGAGAACGTCGAGGAGCTCCTCGCGCAGCCCTTCATCAAGAATCCCGACAAGACCGTCGCCGACGTCATCACCGAGGTCGGCGCGCAGACGGGCGAGAAGGTCACCTTCGAGCGATTCGCCCGGTTCGAGGTTTAGCGCAGCGGGAGAGGGGAGCCGGGAGACCGGCTCCCTTTTTCGTACCTGGTAATTGACAAATACAATGAAATCAGGTATAAATACGTGACATCCTGACCCAAGGATTATCTTAAAAACGGAAAATACGGAGGTGACTTATGAGCGCTTTGGCTCAGAAAGATCACGCGGGGACCAAGCTCTCGGCACTGGCGAGCCAGCTCAGAGAGCAGGCACGGCGGTACGAGGACTTGGTCCGCAACACGGCGCAAGACGAAGACAGGCGGGTGATCGAGGTCATTAGGGCTCTCGATCTGACCGTCAACCACCCGGAGAGGGGCGCGACATCCATGAGGAGTCTCGCGTCCATCGTGGACGAGCTGCCCGAGGCGCTATACGAAGCGGGCAAGGTGCACCAGTCGGGAGAGGCTTACGCCCTCCTGGATGAGATGGGCAAGGCAGCCGGTCTCGTGCTGCAAGCAGTGTAGGGGCGTGCCGCGGGGCACAATGGACTAGGCGTTCCTGAGCGGGGCGCCTATTATTATTGCCATGGCTTTTGAGGGGCCCAGTTCCGGGCAGCTCGCGAAGACCGAGACCGCTGCAGACCGCCTGGAGCGCGCGTACTCGACGAGCATGCAGTACCTCGGCGACAGCGCGGTGAAGCTGAACCAGCACGACCTCAGCCCGTACTACGACGAGTCCCGCGTCCAGACGTTCCTGGGCGCGAGGGACTACGACGCGAACCCCGACGTCGCGAAGAAGTACTCCAGGTTCCAGGAAGCCGTGACGCACTACGGCGTGAAGGAGGCGGACTGGTTCGGCAGCAGGTACGACGCCGTGAAGCGGAGCGAGTACGACGACACGCACAACAGCACGGACCTGGTCACCGTGGTGCGCGGCGACATGGTGGACGGCGTGCAGCCCATCAAGGCGAAGCTCGCCGTTGATCTCACGACCGGCGAGACGGACTTCGAGAAGAAGATGGAGGACATCGTGTACAAGATGCACCGGTACCCGGAGTCCCTGTACTGCCAGTTCTTCGCGGACTTCCCGTCCGCGACCGGCGGCAAGCAGGACATCCCGAGGGTGGTCATGCAGTACAGCCAGGAGGCGCTCGACGGCCTCATGGAGCCGTGGAAGGACCGCGCGGCCAGCCGGCAGGCGCTCGCGGAGAACCCAATCCCGTCTCGGCTGCTGACGCAGGCGCTCTTCCAGTCCGCCGTGTTCAAGCGCCTCACCTGCGTGAAGGAGGGGGCGAACTTCGAGTGGCGCAAGCAGTACGCGCAGAACGAGGTGTACCTCAGGCACGCGCTGGTGCAGAAGATCAAAGCGCGAAAATCTCTGCCGACCACCGCGGCAGAGGAGACGCTGGACACGCTCGCGCACGTCATGAGGATGCGCAACGACCAGGTGCGCGAGCTCGTGTGCCCGAAATCGGACACCGCCAGCCCGACCATCCGGCGCCTCGTCTGGGGCGTGTAGCAGCAGAGCCCGTCACGTGACGGGCTCTGCTCTCTGGTGCTGGGAACAGGATTCGAACCTGTGTAGCCACAAGGGCGCTAGATTTACAGTCTAGTACAATTGACCGCTCTGTCATCCCAGCAAAAGACCGGGTGCGAGTATACACGCGCCCCACGCGTGGTTCAACGCTAGTGCAGGTCGCCGCTCAGGGTGTGCGAGATGCTGCTCACGAGGGCTACGAGCGCGACCGACGCGACGAGCACCGCGGTCTCCACCCAGATGAGGCCGCGGTCGTGCTTGCGGTGCAAATCCGGAATGAGGTTGGAGAGCGAGATGTACAGGAACATGCCCGCGGTGCCGGCGAGGAGCCAGGGGATCAGCCCCACGATGCTGTCGGCGAGCAGAATCGCGGTGCCGGCACCGGCGAACGCCGCTGCCGCGGAGAGCAGGTTCAGGGTGAGTACCCTCAGGCGTGAGTACCCGCGCGAGAGCAGCAGCGCGAAGTCGCCGACCTCCTGCGGGATCTCGTGCAGGCCCACCGCAATGGCGGTGAGGACGCCGAGCTCGGGTGAGGCGATGAACGCAATCGCGATGGCGGCGCCGTCCACGAAGTTGTGCAGGGAGTCGCTGATCACGATGAGCGAGGCGGTCCGGTCCACCTCCGTCTCGCCCTCCTCGTGGCGGTGGTGGTGCAGCCAGTTGAGCGCGCGCTCGAGCAGGAAGAAGAGGCCGAGGCCGAGCAGCAGCCCGAGCGGAGCCGCCTCGGCCCCCATCTCGATCGCCTCGGGGAGCAGGTCAATGAGCGCCGTCCCGAGGAGCGCGCCCGCGGCCACCGCGACGAAGAGGTGCTCCGCGCGGCGAATCGTGCGCGGGGGCAGGCCGAGGAGCGCGAGGCCGCCGGCGAGCGAGACGACGCTCCCGAGCGCTACAGCCAGGAGAATGCTGGTGAGCATGAGGGCCATTATACGCCATAACCCCAGTTAAGGTGCCCCTGCTATACTCGCCCCGTGGCGACACCCGTCGAAATGATCAAGGAGAAGCTGGACGTCGCGACCGTCCTGCGCGGCTACATCGAGCTGACCCAGGCGGGCCGGAACTTCAAGGCGCGCTGCCCGTTCCACACGGAGAAGACCCCCTCGTTCGTGGTGACCCCGGACCGCGGGTCGTGGCACTGCTTCGGCTGCGGCCTCGGCGGCGACATCTTCTCCTTCGTCATGCGCTACGAGCACGTCGAGTTTCCGGACGCGCTCCGCCTGCTCGCCGAGAAGGCGGGAGTGGAGCTGCGCCGCGTGAGCCCCGAGGAGGAGCGCTTCACCGGCGCCCTGTACCGGGCGAACGCCGCCGCGCTCACGTTCTTCCGCCAGCAGCTGGGGGGAGACGTCCCGCGGGCGTACCTCGCCGCGCGCAACATCTCGGAAGAGGCCGCGGAGTTCTTCGAGATCGGCTGGGCTCCGCCGGAGCAAGACGCGCTCGCGCAGCACCTCCTGCGCGAGGGGTTCGACCGCGGGGACCTCGTCCGTTCCGGCCTCGTGCTCGACACGCAGTACGGCCTGCGGGACCGCTTCCGCGCGCGCCTCATGTTCCCGATCTGGTCCGCGCTCGGGAAGCCGGTGGCGTTCACCGGGCGCATCCACCCGGACTTCGACACGGGCAACCTCGGCAAGTACGTGAACAGCCCCGAGACGCCCATCTTCGTGAAGGGGAAGGTGCTGTACGCGTACGGCAAGACGAAGGAGGCCGTGCGCCAGGCGGGGCGCGCGCTCCTCGTCGAGGGGCAGGTGGACGCGGTGGCGTGCTGGCAGTCTGGCGCGAAGAACGTGGTGGCCCTCTCCGGCACGGCGCTCACCGCAGACCACGTCGCGCTCCTGGGGCGCTCCGCGCAGGCTGTGGACCTCGCCTTCGACGCGGATGACGCCGGGTGGGCGGCGGCCGAGAAGGCCGCGCACCTCGCGCTCGGTGCGGGCATGGAGGTCAGCGTCGTGAGATGGCCGGGCGGCAAGGACGCGGCGGACGTCGCGGGCGAGAACCCCGCCGCCGTGCTCGAGGCGGTCGCCGCAGGGGTGCCCGTGGTCGAGGCGTGGTCCGAGAAGCTGCTCGAGCAGCACTCCCTGCGGAGCCGCGAGGGCGTCTCCGCGCTCAGGCGCGTCCTCGCGCTCATTGCGCGCATGGCGAGCCCGGTGCAGCGGGACCAGTGGTTCCGGTACCTCTCGCGCAAGACCGGCGTCGCCGAGGAGACGCTCCGCCAGGAGGCTCGCTCTGGCGTGCAGCTCGAGCCGCAGGGGGCCCGCGAGGAGAGGGCAGAGCCCGCCGCGCACGTGCCCCGCACGGAGGCGTCACGCTGGGCAGCGCTCGCCGAGCAGGTGCTCGCCGCCGCGTACCACACGCACGACCTGCCGCGCGTCCAGGGCATGCACCTGCCGGAGGGGTTCCGGGAGGTGCTGGATCTCCTGCGCGCCGAGGAGTCCCGGAGCGAGAAGCCCGAGGTGGACGCCATCTTGCAGCGCGTGATCGTGGCCCCGTCCGTGGTGCTGGGGACCAGCAACGTGGACCGCCTGCTCCGCGAGCTCGAGGACTGCTACATTTCCGCGGAGCGCGCGCGGCTCTCGGGCGTCATCGCGGATGCGGAGCGGGCCGGGGACGAGGAGGCGGTGAACGTGGCCATGGCGCTCTTGGACGCCTTGCCAAGGCGCTAGCTTGTTGCCGGGTATGGCTCCAGGGGTGTAGAGTGGCGTCATGCCCGCCGCAAAGAGACCAGCCAAGAAAACCGCGAAGAAGGTAGCGCCGCCCAAGAAGGCGGCGAAGAAAACCGTGCCTGCTAAGAAGGCAGCGAAGAAAGTTTCCAGGAAGGTGGCGAAAGCCGTGAAGAAGGTCGCCAAGAAGGTGGCGAAGAAGGTGGTAAAGAAAGCGCCGAAGAAGGTCGCCAAGAAAGTCGCGCCCAAGAAAGCTGCGAAGAAGGTGGCGAAGAAAGTCGCCAAGAAGGTTGCCCCGAAGAAGGTCGCGAAGAAGCTCCCGGCAAAGAAGGCGCCCGCCGTGAAGCTCCCCGAGGGGGCGGAGCGCGGCAAGGGCGCGCGCCAGGAGGGGTCCGCGGTGAGCCTCGAGCACCTCACGCAGGAGCAGCGCGACGCGCTGCACGAGCTCATCGAGCGCGGCAAGCCGCGCGGGTTCGTCACGGACAGCGAGATTCTCACGTACTTCCCGACCATCGAGGAGGACGTGGACGTGCTCGACACCATCTACGACGCGCTCGACAAGTCGGGCCTGAAGGTCGTCGAGACGGGCAACCTCATCGATGACAAGGAGACCGTGTCCGACGCCGAGCTCGCGAACGCCCTGGACTTCGGCAACGAGGTTCCGGACGCCGTGCAGATGTACCTCAAGGAGATCGGCAAGGTGGCGCTCCTCACCAAGGACCAAGAGCGCGACCTCGCCAAGCGCGCCGAGGCGGGGGACGAGGAGGCCCGCCAGATTCTCATCAAGGCGAACCTGCGCCTCGTCGTCTCCATCGCGAAGCGCTACGTGAACCGCACGCCGCACCTCTCCATTCTCGACCTCATCCAGGAGGGCAACATCGGCCTCAGCCGCGCCGTCGACAAGTTCGACTACCGCAAGGGCTTCAAGTTCTCGACGTACGCGACCTGGTGGATTCGCCAGGCAATCAACCGCGCGCTCGCGGACCAGTCCCGCACGGTGCGCATCCCGGTGCACATGGTGGAGGTCATCTCCAAGTACACGCAGGTCCGCCGCTCCCTCATGCAGGACCTCGGCCGCGAGCCGCTCGCCGAGGAGATTGCCTCTGAGATGGGCGTGGACGTCGAGAAGATTCGCCACATCCAGAAGATCAGCCAGGACGTCCTCTCGATCGAGACGCCGGTTGGCGACGAGGAGGACTCCGTCCTCGCGGACTTCATTCCCGATGACCGCAACCCGGCGCCCAACCAGCTGGCAGCGCGCGCGTACCTGCGCGATTTGATCCGCGACATTCTCGGCACGCTCACGGAGCGCGAGCAGAAGATCATCAACATGCGCTTCGGCCTCGAGGACGGCGTGTACCACACGCTCGAGGAGGTGGGCAAGGTGTTCGGCGTGACGCGCGAGCGCATCCGCCAGATTGAGGCGAAGGCGCTCGAGAAGATCCGCGAGCACGACAAGGCGGCGGGGCTCGAGGGGTTCGAGAACGTCATCTAGAAAAGGAAAGGGGCCGCCGGAGCGGTCCCTTCTCTTTTTTGTGCGCCAGTGGCGCGATCAGTGGATGGTCTCAGGTGCCTGGATGCCGCCCGGCAGGTTCACGCACAGGGCGTAGTAGCCGTTGCCCGGATCGCCTTCACTGACGGTGACATCTGCGAACTGATCCCAGATGGAGCGGATGGCGAAGCACCCGTCCGATTCAAACACGATGACCTCGAGCCTCGTGCTGGTCTGCTGGCTCAGCGCGTGCACGTTGGCATCGCTGAAAAATTGGGAAGCCTCTCGCTTCGTCGCGAAGCGGAACCCCCGGGTTGCGAGCCGCTGGTCCTTGAACGTCCGGTTGGCGTTCAGCTCGACGAGCGTGAACGCTCCGTGCCCGTAGTGCGCGCCGCGCTCTTCGAGGCGAAAGCCTCTCTCCTGAGACACTGCTGTGTTCATGTTTTTCTGCTCCTTAGTTTTGAATTTCCGCCGTAGCTAAGCAGCACTATACCCAATTATGAAGCAATGGTCAATCTTCGGCCTTGGCAAAACTTGCGGTACAGTTACGCGTACCGATTCCAGAAACATGAACGCAAACGAAATTCGCCAGGCGTACCTCAAGTTCTTCACCGACCGGGGGCACGTCGCCATCCCGTCGTCTCCGCTCGTGCCGGAGAACGATCCGACGACCCTCTTCACGGGGAGCGGCATGCAGCCGCTCGTCCCGTACCTGCTCGGCCTCGAGCACCCGCAGGGCGTGCGCCTCGTGGACTCGCAGAAGTGCATCCGCGTGCAGGACATCGAGGAGGTGGGGGACAACCGCCACACGACCTTCTTCGAGATGCTCGGGAACTGGTCCCTGGGAGACTACACGAAGGTGGAGCAGCTGCCGTGGTTCTTCGAGTTCCTCACCGAGGTCGTGGGCCTCGACCCGGAGCGCCTGTACGTCACCGTGTACGCGGGAGACGAGTCCGCCGGCGTGCCGCGCGACGAGGAGGCGGCAAAGATCTGGCAGGAGCTCTTCGAAAAGCGCGGCATCCGCGCGGACGTCGCCGAGATGATCACCGAGGAGCAGGGTGCGATGCGCGGCACAAAGCCGGGCGAGCGCATCTTCTACTACCAGGACAAGAACTGGTGGAGCAGGCAGGGGGGCCCGGAGAAGATGCTCTCCGGCGAGCCGGGTGGGCCGGACTCGGAGGTCTTCTATGAGTTCACCGACATCGAGCACGACCTCGCGTACGGCCTCAACTGCCACCCGAACTGCGACTGCGGCCGCTTCCTCGAGATCGGCAACTCCGTCTTCATGGAGTACCGCAAGACCGAAGAAGGCTTCGAGAAGCTCGCGAAGCCCAACGTGGACTTCGGCGGTGGACTGGAGCGCATTGCCGCAGCGCAGATCGGCAGCCCGGACGTCTTCCGCGTGAGCCTCCTCTGGCCGCTCGTGGAGCAGGTCGCGAAAGCCAGTGGCAAGTCGTACGAGGAGAACGCGTACGCCTTCCGCGTCGTCGCGGACCACGTGCGCGCCGCAACCTTCCTCATCGCGGACGGCGTGCGCCCGGGCAACGTGGAGCGCGGGTACGCCCTGCGCCGCCTCCTGCGCCGCGCCGTCCGCTACGCGGACACGCTCGGCGTGGCCGACGCAATCCTCGGGGCGGCCTCTGCCACGGTGGTGGAGCTGTACCGGGACGGGTACCCGTACCTGACCGAGAAAGCGGCTGAGATTCGCGAGGTCATCGAGGGCGAGGAGCAGAAGTTCCGCAAGACGCTCGCATCCGGCGCGAAGGAGCTCAAGCGGCTCGCCAAGGAGAAGGGGAGCGCCATCACCGGCGAGGACCTGCTCACCGTGCACGCGAGCTACGGGTACCCGTTCGACCTGTCCGCCGAGGAGCTCGCCTCGCTCGTGCCCGACGTGGACCAGGAGAAGCTGCGCGCCGAGTTCGACGCGGCCATGGCCAAGCACCGCGAGGCTTCCCGCGCCGGCGTGGAGAAGAAGTTCGGCGGGCACGGCCTCATTCTGGATACCGGCGAGCTCAAGGCGGCCACCGAAGAAGAGGTGGTCATCGTCACGAAGCTCCACACGGCGACCCACCTCCTGCAGTCCGCGCTCCGCGAGGTGCTCGGCCCCGAGGTACGCCAGGCTGGATCGGACATCACGGCGGAGCGCACGAGGTTCGACTTCACCTTCGAGCGGAAGCTGACCCCCGAGGAGATCAAGAAGACTGAGGACCTCGTCAACGAGAAGATCCGCGAGGACCTGTGCGTGCACTGCGTCGAGATGCAGCGCGAGGAGGCTCTCGCCGCCGGCGCGCTCGCGTTCTTCAAGGCGAAGTACGCGGACGTCGTGAAGGTGTACTACATGGGAGACACGCTCGAGTCCGCGTGGAGCAAGGAGTTCTGCGGCGGCCCGCACGTCCACTCCACGAGCGAGGTGGGCGGCTTCGCCATCAAGAAGGAGGAGGCGGTAGCCGCTGGCGTGCGCCGCATCCGCGGCGTCCTCGCGTAGCAGATGCGCGTGCCGAGCTGGGAACGGGTGGTTGAGCTTCTGCCGCGCATGCTGCGCTTCGGCGTGGTGGGCTTCATGAACACGGTCGTGGACCTCATCGTCCTCAACGTGCTCCTGTACCTCCTCGCGGGCCCCGAGACCCACGCGCGGCTCTTCCCGTTCTTCGCGACGGCTGGCTTCATCGTGGCGACGCTCAACAGCTACCTGTGGAACCGCGCGTGGACGTTCCGCGCGGAGCGGGGGAAGGCTGCGGCCGAGCTGCCCCGCTTCTACGGCGTCACGATCGTCAGCTTCCTGGTGAACGTGGGGCTCAGCAGCCTGCTCGTGTGGCTGCACCCGTTCCCGGAGCTCTCGCAGACCCTCTGGGCCAACGTGGCCAAGCTCGCCGCGGTGGCCGTCTCGCTGTCCCTCAACTTCATCGGGTACCACAAGCTGGTGTTCCGGGAGAAGGTGGACTAAGTGGGTGCCTGTGGTATAAGCAGGGCACAGTACTTAGAAAACTGAATCTAGATAGAAGGAGACAACACTTATGACCACATTGGCTGTGGCTTCGCAAACGGGCGGAGCTCTTGATTTTGCACGTGCCCACGTGAGGCGAGCGGTACCGTACCGCTTCACGCCGCGTGAGCAGATGGTGCTCGAGCTGTTTTTCAGTAACACGGACCAGCACGTTTTCCTCGTGGAGAACCTGCCGAGCAACGTGCGAGCATCACTGCTCGCCATGTACTCGCGCATGAAAAACGAGCGGGGGCTGCGGGGCGTGTTCGTGGACGTGCTCGTCACGAACTTTCTGGCAAGCAACCTCGAGAGCGTCATTGCGAACTACCCCGATGACACGCCGAGGTTTCTGAGGGAGAACCACATCCGCACGCTGGATGAGTTCGCCGATTCTTCGGGTGAGGCTGCGGCGCTGCTGCGCGAGTTTCTCGAGAGCAGCACGGGTAACCCGGGCTACATCAGGAAGTTCGCCAACGGTGACAAGACGCGGAAGTTCCTCAGCACCTGGCTGGACCAGTACGGGCACAACTCGATCGCCCGCCTGGGCGAGGTCGTGGTGTGCTGCGAGGAGATTTCCATTCTCGCCGCGAAGGCACTGGAGCACCCGCGTGCCGGGGCGGGGTTCATTGAGCTCTCGACCCGCTACGTGGACATGACCAAGGCATCTTGGTACCCCATTGCCGGAGAAATCCGCGCGGCGGGGCAGCACGAGATGCAGATTGAGGACACGTTCCGAATGTTCGCGCACGTGTACCTGACGCAGATGGAAAGGTACACCCAGTTTCTGGGTGAGCTCTATCCGGACGCGTCCGAGGGTGCAATCTTCGGCGAGGTCTGCGACGTGATGGCGAACGCCCTGCCGGCTGCCACCAACACGTCCGTGGGCTGCGTCGTTTCCGGTGAGGCACTCCGGTCTCTCATCAAGTGCCTGCTGCTCGAGGGCTTGCCCGAGACCACGGCACTCGCTGAGGCGATCATGGCTGAGCTGGAGCAATCCGGTCTCGGGCAGTTCGCGCGACACGTGGAGCCGACCGAGTTCGAGGTTGCGAACACGCACTACCTGGACCTCCGCGCGTTCCAGGGCGACTGGCAGTTCATGCAGACCACGGACGAAATTGAGAACCGGCTCTTTGAGTCGTTCCAGGTCTGGCAGCAGAAGCCCGGCTTCGTTCAGTGGTGGATTGATTTCACCAGCCAAAAAAGCAGGGGGGACCACGACAAGCTGCCGCCGGTGTTCGAGAACGCGCTCATGCGCTTCAAGTACACCACGACGTTTCGCACCTGGCGGGAGATACAGCGGCACGTTCTCTCGCAGAACGAGCGGACGCTGCTCACGCCGAGGCTCGGCTTCTTCCAGCACTCCAAGCCCATCTCCGATGAGCTGAAGGGTGAGTTTGGGAGAATCCAGGTCGTGACCGAGGCGACGCACGCGGCGTTCGTCGCGGGTGGTGGCGTGTCTCTGGAGACACTGCAGTACCTCGTCCCGATGGGTTTCCACGTGGGTGCGACGCACACCTCCAACCTCCGCCAGCTCGAGTTTCTCTGCTGGCAGCGGTCTGGGTGGAACGTGAACCACGAGGCGCGGCAGGTCGTTCTCGGCTTCGACGCAGAAGCTGTGAAACTCCTCTCTTGGTGGAAGGCTGTCTCCAGGACGGATCGCACGCCCGCGTACCGGCTCGCCCGGGAAAAGGTGGGCGTTCCCATTGGGTGACGCATTTCGGTGCCCCGGCTTCCTTGTGGAGGTCGGGGCACTACTTTATTCTGCGCCCTTAGAGAGCCTAGGCTCGCAGTAACAATTTATTTCGAGAGGTGAGCAGAAAGTATGGAAAACAAGGGAAGGCTCATCATCCTCGAGGGGTTAGATGGAGCCGGGAAGACTACCCAGCAGCGAGCTCTGATAGAGGAGCTCAGGCTGCAGGGGATTGACGCGAGGGGCATGGCAGAGCCGGGTGGCACGCCGCTCGGGATGCGGCTTCGGGAGATGCTGCTGCTGACGGAAGAGCCGCTGACTCCCGATGAGATGCTGCTGGCGTTCACGCTCCAGCGCACGCACCTCATTCTCAACGCCATTACCTGGATGATCAGAGATGGAATCACAATCGTCGCGGATCGCTCGATTGTGTCCACGCTGGTGTACCAGGTGCAGGCGGGGTGCACGGTGGAGCGCGTGCTCGAGGTCAGCAGGAACGTGCTGGAGCTGCTCGGCAAACTGCCGATTCAGCTGTACATCCTCGACATCAGTCCGGAGCTCGCCCGCGAGCGCGCGATGCAGCTCGCGGGCAGGAGCGAAGGGGAGACCGCGCAAACGGTCAACCACTTCGACGAGGCGGAGCTCGACGTGTACAGGCAGCGGCGAGAGCTCTACATGGGAGCTGCCGGCATCCTCGGGTGGGAGGCGACCATCGTGAACGGTGAGCAGCCCCGAGAGGTGATCACGGAGGAACTCTTGCGCCACGTGCGTGGGAAGGGTTAGCGAAAGGGGGCAGTCTGATGGCTGCCTCTTTTTAATCTTCCTGCGCTACACTGCACGCATGCACGAGCAGGTCACCCCGTCACTGGTCCTCGCGCGCTACCCGCACGGAGAGGCGGACCTGCGCGTGACGCTCTTCACGCGCGAGCTCGGCAAGCTCACGGCCACTGCCATCTCGGGCAGGAAGCTGACCTCGAAGCTCTCGCCGCACCTCGGGGAGGGGTCCGTGAGCGCCGTGCGCGTCATCGAGCAGCGGGGGACGCGCGTCGCCGATGCGCTGACCGTGAAGTCCGGCGTCCGCACGCTCGAGGAGTGCCTGCTCCTGGACCGCGTGCTCCCCGAGCACGTGCACGAGCCCGGAATCTGGGACCTCGCCACCGCGAGGACCATCGACTGGGTGCGCGTGCTCAGCGCGCTGGGCTGGGACCCGCGCCACGGGCACTGCCACCGCTGCCAGGGGGACCCGGCGGTGTTCGTCGTGCGCAGCCAGGACTTCCTCTGCGCCGATCACGCCTCCGGCATCACGTTCGGGGCGGGCGAGGTGGTATCATTGCAGCTACATGGCTGACGCGTGGGGATCATCTAACTACCAGGAAGCTGTCGATGAGGGCACCAGCAGGCGCCGCCTGAAGTGGGTGCTCGGCGGCACCGCTGCCGCGCTCATCGTGGGCGGCGGCCTCGCCTACTACTTCCTGGTGTACGCCGCGCCGCGCCCGATCCCCATCGAGGTGGCGGTCAGCACGCCCACGCTCCTGAAGGGTGGGGCGGTGCAGGTGAGCGTCACGGTCACGAACCCGTCCCGCGACCGCCTCCTCGACGGCGAGCTCGTCCTCGAGCTGCCCGGGCAGACGACCGCCCAGACGGACGAGGGAACGGCGTCGTCCACGTCCGAGCGGCCGGTGGTTGAGGTGGGTGACCTGGACTTTGGCGCGGTGGCCACGAGGTCGTTTTCGGTGACGACGGAGCTCTCGCCCGGATCGGCGGCACCCGTGCGGGCGGTCGTCTCGTACCGCACGGAGCGCGGCGCGCAGCGCTTCGCCGTGGCGCGCGACGTCTCGCTCGTCGTGACGCAGCCCGCGGTGTCCCTGAACATCGACATCGCGCCGAGCGTAGCGCGCAACGACCCGTTCTCGGCGACGGTGCGGTACCGCAACAACGAGACGGCGGCGCTGTCCGGCGCGCGCCTGGCGCTCGTGCTGCCGCGCGGCATCTCCGTCGTGTCGGCGACGCCCCAGGCTGGGGCGACGGGTGAGTGGCAGCTCCCGGTGACGGCTCCGGGTGCGTCCGGTGCCATCGAGCTGCGCCTCGTGGCAAGGAACGACGCGATCTCGCCGCTCGGCATTCGCGCCACCGTGACGAGCGGCAACCGGCAAATTGCCGAGCAGGCTGCCGCGTTTTCCATCTCTGCCGATCCGCTCGGCGTGTCCGTCACCTCTGCCGGCGAGGACGAGTCGCTGGTCAACTTCAGCCAGCCGCTCTCGTACTCGGTCACGGTCTCGAACCTCTCGCAGGTCGTCATGAAGGACATCGTCGTCACCGCGCGCCTCGGCAACCTCCTGAACCCGGCGACCGTGGTCGTGCAGAACGCCTCGCTCTCCGCGGGTGAGCCGGTCATCACGTGGCGCGGCGTGGGGAACCCGCGCCTGCAGTCCCTGGACCCGGGCGCGAGCGTGACGCTGAACTTCAACGTGAAGGTGGTCGCTGCGAAGGCCGGCTCGAACCTCTCCGCTCCGGTGACCGTCGACGTGACGTCCCCGACGGTGCCCTCCGGCACGGCAGCTTCCGGGTCCAAGGCGTCCGACGTCGCCACCGTGAAGGTGATGGCAGCCACCACCTTCGGCGCGGCCGCGTACTGGCGCGACCCGATGAGCCAGATCGCGAACTCGGGGCCGCAGCCGCCGAGGGTGGGCACCGCGACGACGTACGTGGTGCGCTGGAGCATCAACCCGAAGTCCGCCGGCCTCAGGGACGCGACGGTCACGGGCGTGCTGCCGCCGGGGGTTCGCTTCACCGGCGTGCGCGGCGGCGTCTCCGCCACCGCGCTGCTGCACGACGCGCGCACGGGCCGCGTGACGTGGAACGCGGGTGAGGTCGCGGCAGACGCCACGGCGCGTGCCGCCTTCCAGGTGGAGGTCGTGCCCGCCGCCAACCAGGCGAACCGCGAGCTGAAGCTACTGACGGACGTGGCCCTCGAGGCGACGGACGCCTTCACGGGCGTGAAGGTGGAGCGCGAGACGATTGACCTGACCACCATGCTCCAGCAGGGGGCGACCGGGGTGGGGCAGGGCATCGTCGAGCCGTGAGCTTGGGGTAGGGGTCGCTCTGCGGTAGACTCGGACGCATGGAAGTCAGAAAGCTCCCGGACATGGAGACCCTGGTGTCGCTCGCGAAGCGGCGCGGCTTCGTGTTCCCCGGATCTGAGATCTACGGCGGACTGGCCAACTCGTGGGACTACGGGCCGCTCGGCGTGGAGCTCCGCAACAACCTCAAGAACCTCTGGTGGAACCGCTTCGTGCGGCAGCGCCACGACGTGGTCGGCCTCGAGGCTGCGCTCATCATGAACCCGAAGGTCTGGGAGGCGAGCGGGCACACCGCGACATTCTCCGACCCGCTCGTGGAGTGCAAGAGCTGCCACGGCAGGTTCCGCGCGGACAACATCGGCGAGCCCGAGGGAGACGGCTGGAAGCTGCCCGCGTGCCCGCACTGCGGCAAGCAGGACTGGACCGAGCCGCGCCAGTTCAACCTCATGCTCAAGACGTTCCTCGGACCCGCGGAAGAGGCGGCGAATGTCGCGTACCTCCGCCCCGAGACCGCGCAGGGCATGTTCGTGGACTTCAAGAACGTCGTGGATTCCACGCGCGTGCGCGTGCCCTTTGGCATCGCGCAGGTGGGCAAGGCGTTCCGCAACGAGATCACGCCGGGCAACTACATCTTCCGCACGCGCGAGTTCGAGCAGATGGAGATTGAGTACTTCATCAAGCCGCCCGCAGCAGATGCCGAGTGGGAGCTCGCGTTCGAGCTGTGGCGCAAGGCGATGCACGACTGGGTTGAGCTCATCGGCCTCGAGAAGGGCAACGTGCACGAGCTGGAGGTAGCTGCAGACGAGCTCGCGCACTACTCGAAGCGCACCATCGACTTGGAGTACGACTTCCCGTTCGGCCGCAAGGAGCTGTACGGCCTCGCGTACCGCACGGACTTCGACCTGAAGAGCCACTTCGCCGAGCCGCCGTACCGCGACCCCGAGACGGGGGAGACGTACTACCCGCACGTCATCGAGCCGACCTGGGGCGTGGACCGCACCATGCTCGCCGTCCTCTGCGACGCGTACCGCGAGGTAGAGGAGGACGGCAAGAAGCGCGTGTACCTGGCGCTCAAGCCGTACCTGGCGCCGTACCGCGCCGCCGTGTTCCCGCTCCTGGCTAACAAGCCCGAGCTCGTCACCTTCGCGAAGAGCCTGTACGGCACGCTCCTCGCCAAGTTCCCGGTCGCCTGGGACGACCGCGGCAACGTGGGCAAGCGCTACTTCGCGCAAGACGAGATCGGCACGCCGTGGTGCATCACCGTGGACTTCCAGACGCTCGAGGATAGCACCGTGACCGTGCGAGATCGCGACACCGGAGAGCAGAGGCGCGTCGTCTCTGCAGATTTGCCGGCGATGCTCGAGGAGCTCTCCGCCGTTCCCGCTGCGCCGGTTCTGTAAGTTTGGGGCTGTGGTACAGTCTTAGTACGTAGTGAGCTCCGCTTCGCTAGCCTTCACCAAATTCTTTAACGCATGCGCAAACTCCTCACATTCACACTCACCCTCGCGGTCTCGGGCATCGCGACGCTCCCCGTTTCGGCACTAGCCGCGGGACTCCCGCGGTACAGCTCCGTCGTGGACGCGTCCGACTCGCAGTTCACCGTGAGCGTGAGAAAGCTCGGCGAGACGCGGTACGTGACGTGCGAGCTGCCGGCGCCCGTCGAGTGCGGCGATGCGGAGGAGAAGCAGGAGCCCATCTGGGGATCGCTCCAGGGAACCCCGTACCGCAACGAGGCGGGCACGCTCCAGGTGACCGCGCGCCAGAACGGGTCGGGGAGCGTCATATTCACGGCGTACGAGCCGGACGGTACAGACTGGGAGAAGGTGCGCGAGTGGTCCGCTGTGGGTGGCGCGACGCGCGTCATGGTGTTCGGTAACGGGCAGGGCTTTGCCGCCTTCATGGCGAACGGCACGGTCGTGCGGTACGGAGTCGGCTCGGCAGAGCCGCTCTCGCGTTCCACGTACTCGGCGAGCGGCTCCGCGATGACCATTTCCGCGACGGGCAGGTACCTGGCGTTCTACAAGCCGGCAACCGCGAGCACGAAGGTGCGCTCGTACCACGTCGCCGATCTCACGACCGGCAAGGAGGTCTCGTGGTCCGAGCCCGTCTCGTACTGGGACCTCGTGAGCGAGGACAACCGCGTCTTCTCGTTTGCCACCGACGACAGCAAGCTCGTGCTCCGCTCTGACCGGGACGGGTGGCAGCGCCCGTACCTCGTGAACCTGAGCGCGGGCCTCCCCGCGACGCTCTCGCCGACCCTCGTCTTCTCGCGCGGGTACGCGGTGCCCGACTTTGTCTTCATCGATGCGAACCGGATCGCCATGGTTGCCAACCGCGAGGGCGCGACGGACTGGGACCTCTTCACGCTCAACGTGAGCACGCTCGGCATCGCGAAGGTCGCGGATAGCGTCAGCTACGGCGCGCCGCTGCGCCGCTTCGGCAGCTACGTGTCGTTCGCCAAGGCTACCCCGGGTGGCGTATCGGCGACGCTGTACAACGTGAAGTCCGGCTCGGTGACGGGCATCGAGTCGCTCGCCGATGTGGGCCTCACACCGGGGGACAGCCTGCCGGCGGCGAAGGTCGTGAAGAACGTCCCGGGCGCCGGCGGGTACTCTGTGTGGGAGCCATCCACGCGCCCCGCGGGCACGCCCATCGTGCTCTGGCTGCACGGCGGTCCGTACCGCCAGATCTCGAGTGCCGGGTACCACCCGTTCTCGAGCTACGGCAACCTGGACTGGGTGGTGGAGCAGGTCCGCCTCTCCGGAGCCGTGGTGGCGAAGCTCGACTACCCGGGCAGCTACGGCTACGGGCGCAGCTACGCCGAGTCCCTGACCGGCAAGGTGGGCGTCTCTGATGTCGCGGCGGTGAAGTCCGCCATGGCGTCGCTCCGCGCGACGTACGGGGCGAGCGCGCCGGTGTATCTCATCGGCAACAGCTACGGCGGCTACCTCGCGCAGAAGTCCCTCGTGGAGCTCGGCAGCTCCGTGAGCGGCATCTACTCAATCTCGGGCGTCACGGACTGGGAGTCCCTGATCGCGCCGAACCCCAACGGCATCTTCGGCGTGCAGTTCGGCGGGGCGCCGAGCGACGCGAACCGCAGCCTGTACCAGCAGGCCAAGCTCATCCTCAAGGTGGGCTCCGTCGGCTCACAGAAGGTGTACCTCGCACACGGCGACGCGGACACCTCCGTGCCGCACTCGCAGACGACGCTGCTGGACCAGCTCCTGAAGATTGAGGGCAAGAACGTGAAGACCACCATCTACCGAGGTGAGGACCACGTGTTCATGAAGCCGCAGAGCATCGCGGACCTCTGCAAGCAGGCAATCTCATTGATTGGGAAGAGCGCGAGCGGGCGCTGCGCGCTGTAGAAAAGACTTGAGCCCCTCCAGTTGGAGGGGCTCAAGTCTTTAGTTAATGGGGTAGAAGTGCCAAGTGAACTAGCAGTCTCGCTCAAAGATTGCTAACATCCCCGCGGGTACGCAGACGCGCGTACTGCCGGAGACTCCTGATTGACCGACCTTCCGCCGACCAGGGCCGTGTATCGGTCAGGAACCAAGTCGAAGGTTCTTTCACTAGTGAATGCTTAACCTAATGGCAAACACCAATAGGCGGCCGGATGCACCGGGAATGGCAGGCTACCGTCCTCGCAACGAGGGAAACGGTCGGCTCCGCCAGAAGCGCAGCGACACCCTCGTCAAAACGATTGAGGACAAGTACAGCGTGGACCTGGGAGTCCGGAGCGACATGAAGCTCGGCACCCTGCTTAAGCAGCGCGGAGTAAAGTCGCTCAACGATCTGATTACCGGACAGTAAGAGGGTCGTAGTGTAGAGTACGCGCGTCTCGTCCCACACCATCCCCTATAAAGGGGTTGTTTTTATTCTACCTTTTTAAGCTTTTGTCTCCTGGGGATAGGTGTCCCGGCGGAGGTTGCCCGGCGGGGGAGTAGCGCATAGAATCCGCCTCGTACATGGGCGTTTTCACGAGGAAAATCGGCATCGACCTGGGGACGGCTAACACTGTCGTTTTCGTCCCGGGGCGGGGCTTCATCATCAACGAGCCCACCATCGTGGCGCTCTCCAAGCCCGACAACACGGTGCTCGCCGTGGGCGCCGAGGCCAAGGAGATGGTCGGCCGCACGCCGGACGACATCGTCGCGTACCGCCCCCTCAAGGACGGCGTGGTGGCGGACTACTACATCACGAAGGCGATGCTGACGTACTTCATCGCCAAGGCGACGAACTGGTGGGACATCATGGGCCCCGAGGTCGTCATCTCCGTGCCCGCCGGCATCACGCAGACGGAGCGCCGCGCGGTGATCAACGCCGCCAAGGAGGCCGGCGCGCGCCAGGCGTTCATCGTCCGTGAGCCGATCCTCGCGGCGCTCGGCGCGGGCATCCCGATCAACGCGCGCTCGGGCCACATGATCATCAACATGGGCGGCGGCACCTCCGAGGTCGCGGTCATAGCGCTCGGCAACATCGTGTCGTGGGCGTCGCTGCGCGTAGCGGGCAACAAGTTCGATGGCGCCATCAGCGACTACATCAAGAAGAAGTACGGCCTCTCAATCGGAGACCAGACCGCCGAGAACATAAAGATGAAGGTCGGCTCTGCGCTCATCACGAAGGACCGCCGCGAGATGCAGGTGCGCGGCCGCGACCTCGCCTCGGGCCTACCCAAGGACGTCACGCTTACGAGCAACGAGATTGCCGACGCGCTCAACCCGCTCCTCATGGAGGTGTACCAGGCCGTGCAGAACGTGTTCAACGACACCCCGCCCGAGCTCGTCGCGGACATCATGGAGAAGGGAATCATTATCTCGGGAGGCACGGGGCAGCTCAACTACCTGCCGCAGTTCTTCGAGCGGTTCCTGGGCGTGCCGGTGTACCTCGCGGAGGATCCGCTCTACTGCGTCGCCAAGGGCACGGGCCTCATCCTGAGCCACATCGACGTGTACAAGCGCACGCTCCTCAACAAGAGGTCATCCTGATGCCCCTCTCGGCGCGCACCGAGCTCGTGGAGTGGTTTGCCGGCCTGGCCCGCGAGCGTGAGCTCGCCCACGGGTACCTGCTCGTGGGCAGGGACTCCGTCTGGCTAGCCGAGGTATCCCGCGCGGCGCTGCGCGCCGTGGACGGCGAGCACCGCCTGCAGCTGGCAGACGGCGTCATCGTGGAGCGCGGAGAGGAGGACAGCTCCATCGGCATCAAGGTGGTGAACGACCACGTGCGCCCGCACCTCGCCTCCTTCCCGGGCGTGGCGGCGTACCGTGTCGCGCTCGTGCTCGGAGCGGAGCTCCTCACCACCGAGGCGCAGAACGCGCTCCTGAAGGTGGCGGAGGAGCCGCCCGAGCACTCCGTGCTGCTGCTCGCCACGACCGACGAGGAGCGCATCCTGCCCACGCTCCGCTCCAGGTTGCAGCGCGTCGCCGTCCCGCCCCTCCAGGACATCGAGGTGGCAGCGTGGCTGCGCGAGGTGCACGGCGTCGAGGCGGACCACGCGGCGCGCGTGGCCAGCCACTCGGGCGGGTCGCTGGCTCTCGCAGCCGAACAGGTGGCGGACGCTCCGGCGCGCGCCTGCGCCGAGGAGCTCCTCGCGAGCCCGGCGAGCGCCGTGCCCGGCATCGCCAAAGAGGCTGCCGCCGCGGAGATCCCGCTGCTCGAAATTCTCCGTGCGCTCTCGGTGCTGCTCGCGTATAATGCCCGTACCGCGCGCAACGTGGAGCTCTGGCACCGGACGCAGTCTCTCATCCGCCAGGCCCAGGTGAGCCCGCTCAACCTCAGGTTGCAGCTCGCCGCGCTGTTCGCCAACCTACCCAATGACTAACGACTACGACAAGCACCTCCAGGCCGACCTAGACGGCACCCTCGGCCGCCTCCAGGAAGACCTCGCCGCGCTGCGCTCGTCGCGCGCGTCTGTCGAGCTGGTGGAGAAGATCTCCCTCATCCACTACGGCCAGCCCATGACCATCCAGCAGCTGGGGTCGCTCTCCATTGAGGCCCCGCGCACCGTGCTCATCACGCTCTGGGACCAGACAGCGGTGGCACCGGTCGTGAAGGCGATTCAGGACGCGCAGGTGGGTCTCTCCGTGACAAACGACGGCATGACCGTGCGCGCCTCCATGGCGGCGCTCACCAGCGAGCGCCGCGAGGAGCTGACCAAGACGGTCAAGAAGACCGCGGAGGCGGCGCGCATCGCGATTCGCAACCACCGTGACGACTCCATGAAAAAGGTGCGCTCCGCGAAGGACGCGAAGGAAATCACCGAGGACGATGAGCGCTCCATCCGTGACGCACTGCAGGCAATCGTGGACCGCGCGAACAAGCGGGTGGACGAGCTCGTCGACGCCAAGCTCGAGGCAATTTCCGAGTAATGGCGGGCCTGCTCATTGCGGTAGGGCTCGTCCTCCTCATCGTCGCGCACGAGCTGGGGCACTTCCTCGCGGCGAAGGCGTTCAAGCTGCACGTGCACGAGTTCGGCGTCGGCTTCCCGCCGAGGCTCTTCGCCAAGAAGCGCGGGGATACCGAGTACTCGCTGAACGCGCTGCCCATCGGCGGCTTCGTCCGCATCGCGGGTGAGGACGAGGACAGCGCCGGCGTGCCGCCGGAGAAGCTGCTCTCGGCGCAGCCGCCGTGGAAGCGGGCACTCGTCATCGTGGCGGGCGTCGCCGTGAACGCCGCGCTCGCGTGGGTGCTGCTCACGGGCATCTTCATGGTGGGAACCCCGCACGTCGTGGTCATCACGGAGGTCGAGGACGGCTCGCCAGCTGCAGCAGCCGGCATCCAGCCGAGCGACGTCATTCTCGACTACGAGAGCGCGGAAGAGTTCGCCACCACCGCGCGGGGCGCGATCGGCGGCACGTTCACCTTCGATGTCCAGCGCGGCGCGGAGAAGGTCACCGTGACGGTCACGCCCCGCGAGGTCTCACCCGAGCAGCCCGGCGCGCTGGGGGTCGGGCTCACCGAGGGTGGCATCGACGCGACGCCTTTTTGGAAGGCGCCGTGGGAGGCCCTGAAGACCACGTGGGACATCAGCGTCGCCACGGTCCAGGGCTTTGCTGGTCTCATCGCGAGGCTCTTCACCGGCAGCGTCCCCGCGGACGTCGTGGGCCCGGTCGGCATCGTTTCGACGGCGGGGCAGGTGAGCGGCATCGGCGCCATTTACCTCGTGCAGATGCTCGCGGTGATCTCGGTGAACCTCGCCATCCTGAACCTGCTGCCCATTCCTGCGCTGGACGGCGGCAGGCTGTACCTGACGCTCGTGGAGTGGGTGAGCGGCAAGAAGATGCCCCACTGGCTCGAGGTGCGCATCAACGCGGTGACGTTCCTGATTCTGATCACGCTCATGCTGCTCTTGACGGCCCGCGACGTCTTGCGCCTGTTCTAGCTGGTATACTGGCCGCACCAGCCACGCGTAAGCGCGGCGCGCAGAAATCGTTAAACAGAGCGTATGCACAAAATTCTTTCTCTGGCCGCGGCGCTGCTCGTCGCGGCGAGCGGCGTACCCGTGGCGGACGCCTCTCACACGAGCGGCAGCAGGAGCAGCAGGTTGCCCACGGCAGCGCAGCGTGAGGTGCGCAGGCTCAGCAACCTGGACGAGCTCGAATCGTTCCCCGTTCCGATTCTCTTTGGCGTAGCCCCGAGCCAGGTCAATGACACCTGGGGAGACGCGCGCAGCAACGGCCGCACCCACGAGGGCACGGACATCTTCGCGCGCCGTGGCGCCCACATCGTGGCGCCGTCTGACTCGGTCGTGACCTCAATCGGGTACGGCGCGAACGGCGGCAACTTCGTGTACACCACGAACCCCGGCGGCGAGCGGTTCTACTTCGCGCACCTCGAGGGTTACAGGGACGGCCTGAAGGTTGGCGACATTCTCAAGAAGGGTGACCTCATCGGGTACGTGGGCGACAGCGGCAACGCGCAGGGCACGTCGCCGCACCTCCACCTCGGCATCTACGAGAGGGGCGCGGAGAACCCGTACCCGAGGATGACCGAGGAGTTCACGGCCGCCGAGCGCCTGAGCGCCGTGGAGCGCATCATCGAGGACGCGGACGATGCGGACGCAGAGGCGCGCGTCCTGGTGGGGGACCAGCTCGCGTTCTTCCGCCAGGCAGCCGCACGCGGCGAAGACCTACCAGCTGAGATCACGAAAGCTCTAGCCCTCGCGACGGGCGTGGCGCCGGTGGCACCGCCCGGCGGCGCGAGTACCTCGCGTGACCTCACGCTCGGCTCACAGGGCGCGGACGTGGCCAAGCTGCAGGCGGCGCTCATCGCGCAGGCGAAGGGACCCGCGGCCGCTGCGCTCAAAGCAGCCGGTGCCACGGGGTACTTCGGACCCGTGACGCAGAAAGCGCTCGCCGAGTACCAGGCAGCCGTCGGCATCTCGCCGGCATCCGGCTACTTCGGGCCGATCACCAGGGCGAAGATGGCCCAGCTGGCGCTCCTCTAGCGCGCTAGCCCCGTAGCCGGCGGGTGCTACACTGACCAGATGTTCGAGCTCATCACGGACAAGGAGCTAGCCGGCGACCAGCCGGCTGCTGTCAACGCGCTCGTGAAGGGGGTGGAGTCTGGCGAGGAGCACCAGACCCTGCTCGGCGTCACGGGATCGGGAAAGACGTTCACCATCGCGAACGTCATCGCGCGCACCCAGAAGCCCACCCTCGTGATGGCGCACAACAAGACCCTCGCCGCGCAGCTGGCGAGCGAGCTCCGCGAGCTGTTCCCGCGGAACGCCGTCGAGTACTTCGTCTCGTACTACGACTACTACCAGCCCGAGGCGTACATGCCGGGGAGCGACACGTACATCGGCAAGGAGGCAATGATTAACGAGGAAATCGACAAGCTGCGCCACGCGGCGACCGCCGCCCTCCTGACGCGCAAGGACGTGATCGTGGTCGCGTCTGTCTCGTGCATATACGGCCTCGGATCGCCGGAGGAGTACGCGAAGAACATCATCCACTTCAGGAAGGGCATGGCCGTGGACCGCGCCGAGCTCATGCGCAAGCTCATCACGCTCCAGTTCAACCGCACCAACGCGGACCTCACGCGCGGCACCTTCCGCCTGCGCGGGGACAACTGGGAGATCATGCCCACGGACCGTGAGATCATCTACTCTTTCTCGCTCAGCGGAGGGGTCGTGTCGGAGATCTACGAGGTGGTGCCCGTCGAGGGGTTCCGCCCCGGCATCACGCCGGAGGTGCCCGAAATTTTCATCATGCCGGCTAAGCACTTCATCACGCCGAAGGACGTCCGCGAGCGCGGGCTCAAGCTGATCGAGGCCGAGCTCGCCGAGCAGCTGAAGAAGTTCGACCGGGAGGGCAAGCTGCTGGAGGCAGAGCGCCTGGAGCGCCGCACCAGGTTCGACATTGCCATGATTCGCGAGGTCGGGTACGCGCACGGCATCGAGAACTACTCGCAGCCGCTCTCGGGGCGGACGCCGGGCGAACCGCCGGCGACACTCCTGGACTACTTCCCGGATGGCTTCCTGACGGTCATCGACGAGAGCCACGTCACGGTGCCGCAGATCAACGGCATGTACGCGGGAGACGCCGCGCGCAAGAAGACGCTCATCGAGTACGGCTTCCGCCTGCCGTCCGCCGCGGACAACCGGCCCCTCACCTTCGACGAGTTCGAGGCGCGCGTGGGGCAGACCATCTACACGTCCGCTACCCCCGGCCCGTTCGAGAAGAAGGTAAGTACTAAGGTCGTGGAGCAGATCATTCGCCCGACGGGCCTCGTCGACCCGGTCGTGACCATCCGTCCCATCGCCGGCCAGGTGGACGACCTCATTGAGCGCGCGCAGGCAATCGTCGCGAAGGGAGAGCGCGTGCTCGTCACGACCCTCACCAAGCGCATGGCGGAAGACCTCGCCTCGTACCTGGGAGAGAAGGGCGTGAAGGTCGCGTACCTGCACTCGGACGTGAAGACGCTGGAGCGCATTAAGATCCTCTCGGACCTGCGCAAGGGAAACTTCGACGTGCTCGTGGGCGTGAATTTGCTCCGCGAGGGGCTCGACCTGCCGGAGGTGTCCCTCGTGGCCATTCTCGACGCGGACAAGGAGGGGTTCCTCCGGAGCGAGACCGCGCTCGTGCAGACCATCGGCCGCGCGGCGCGCAACGTAGCCGGAGAGGTGGTGCTCTACGCGGACGTCATGACCAACTCGCTGGACAGGGCGGTCTCCGAGACGAACCGCCGTCGCGAAATCCAGCTCGCGTACAACAGGGAGCACGGCATCACGCCGAGGACGGTGGTGCGCGCGATCAGCGACATCCTGCCGCAGGAGGCAGAGGCTGCGCTCCAGATTGAGCTGACGGCGGTCGGGAAGAGCAAGCAGTCCCTCGAGCGGCTCATCAAGCAGAAGGAGCGCGAGATGAAGGACGCGAGCAAGAACCTCGAGTTCGAGCTGGCGGCTATCCTCCGCGACGAAATTCGGATGCTGAAAAACCAGGAGAAAGACGCACCCGAGGAAGTGGCCGCGGAGGAGAAGCGGGGCGTGGTTCACTACAAGAGCAAGGCGGAGGTTCCCAAGCAGAGGAGGGGCACGAAGCGGGCGCTGTAAAGCGAAACCCCCGCGGGAGCGGGGGCGCAGTCGGACGGTGAAATCCGCTAGGTAGGAATCGGCAGAGATTGCACCTGCTCCCACGCTCCGCCCGTGAGCGGCTTGCGGTACAGGTCCACGGAATCGAAGGTCACCTCTTCGGGTGTGAGCACCATGGCGCTGAGTTCTCCCCAGACCTTATCGAACACCGAGCTGGTCTTGCGGGCTAGCGTGATGTGCAGCGTGTTGTCCCGGTCAAACGGACCGTGCTCGTACTCGGGAACCTTGGTGATGAGGTTGCTGACCTCGCTCCAGAAGCTCGCGAGCTCGATGGTCGGGTTGATGCGGACGACGACGTACTGCTTCCCGAAGAAGAACGGGTGCGCCTCGTAGGTGAGGCGGGTCTGTTTGGTCTGGAGCGCGACGCTCTGGACCAGGTTCAGCACGGTCTCCTCATTGATGCCGGCAATCGGCTTGTGAAAGGTCACGTGCGGCGGGAGCTGGGTGTGCGGGGCGGGAAGCCCCGTTAGCTCAGCCATGCGGTCCATGACCTGAACGAGGTGTTCGCCCTGAGCTCCCCTGATGGGGAACAGGACGAGGTACTTGTAGTCCATTTCTTGTCTCCTTGCTTGTAAATTTCTCAAAAAGCTCCGCCAAGCTATACCGCCGTTTCACGCGTAAGTCCAGGGCACGTTTTGAGCCATGAGCCTGCTATACTTACGGCACATGAGAGACCTCGATGCGGTGCGCGCCGCGATTAAGGAGACGATAGGCAAAGATGCCACGGACGTGAGCGTGGTCAGCCTCGTGGACCAGATCCTCGAGTACGCGTACACGGCGAAAACTTCGGACGTGCACATCGAGCCCACCGAGGAATCGGTGCGCCTGCGCTTCCGCATAGACGGCATGCTCCAGGACGCGCTCGAGGAGATGCCCATTCCGATGTCTCTCCACGACGAGCTCATCAGCCGCATCAAGGTCATGTGCGGTCTCCGCACGGACGAGCACCTGGTGCCGCAGGACGGCCGCCTCAAGGTGAAGATAGGGGACGAGACGGTCGCGGTGCGCGTCTCCATCGCGCCGACGTACCACGGCGAGAACGCGGTGCTCCGCGTCCTCGCCGAGAACCAGGCGTTCACCCTCGACTCGCTCGGCTTCCCACCGGACCAGCTGGAGCGCGTGCGGAAAGCGATCAAGCGCCCGTACGGCATGATTCTCGCAAACGGCCCCACCGGCTCCGGGAAGACCACGACGCTGTACACCATTCTCAAGGAGCTCAACCAGGCGGACCGCTCCATCATCACCATTGAGGACCCCATCGAGTACGCGCTGCCCGGCGTGACGCAAATGCAGACCAACGCGCAGGTCGGCTTCACGTTCGCGTCTGGACTCCGCTCCATTCTGCGCCAGGATCCGAACATCCTGATGGTCGGTGAAATCCGCGACCAGGAGACCGCGGGCATCGCGGTGAACGCCGCGCTGACCGGCCACCTCGTGCTCTCCACGCTGCACACCAACGACGCGGCAACCACCTTCCCGCGCCTCATGGACATGGGCGTGCCCCCGTTCCTGGTCGCGAGCACGGTCAACGTCGCCATGGGCCAGCGCCTCGTGCGCACGCTCTGCCCGGACTGCAAGGTGGTGCGCCCCGTGGACGCGAAGGAGCGCAAGGGCGTCATGGAGATTCTCGGCGACGACGCGGACGACGAGCACCTCGAGCAGCTGTGGACCTCGCCCGGCTGCGACCAGTGCCACCACTCGGGGTTCCGCGGCCGCATCGGCATCCGCGAGGTGCTGCCCATGACACCGGGCATCCAGAAGCTCGTCCTCGAGCGGGCATCGGCTGCGGACATCAAGCAGCAGGCCGTGAAGGAGGGCATGAAGACCATGATGCGAGACGGCGTCGAGAAGGCGGCCGCGGGCGTCACGTCCATCGAGGAGGTCATTCGCCTCATCTACGAGTAGGATGGCCAGCTCGCCGCGCATGCTCTTTGCCAGGCTGAAGGCGCAGGAGAAGATCAACTTCGCGCGCCACCTCGCCATGGTCGTGCGTGCGGGCCTCCCGCTCCTCGAGGGCCTGCGCATGCTGCGCAAGCAGAAGTTCTCGAAGACGCTCTCGAAGGTCATAGACATCGTGATCGAGGACATCAACGCGGGTAAGTTCCTCGCGGACAGCCTCGGGCGGTTCCCCCAGCTCTTCGGGGACTTCTTCACGAACATCGTGCGCGTTGGGGAGACCAGCGGCACGCTCGCGGACAACCTCTCGTACCTCGCGGAGGAAATTAAGAAGAGCAAGGAGCTTCAGGCGAAGGTCCGCTCGGCGCTTATCTACCCGATCGTGCTCCTGCTCGCCACCATTGCCGTCGTGAGCTTCCTCACGTTCTTCGTGTTCCCGAAGATTTTGCCGGTGCTCTCCGGCTTCAACGTGGAGCTGCCGCTCACCACCCGCATCCTCATCGGGTTCCTCGACTTCACCCGCGCGTACGGCCTGTACGCCGTGCTCGGCACTGCGGCGGCGGCTATCGGGGGCAGGGTACTCTTCACGCGCGTGCGCTTCCTGCGCAAGGCGCTGCACCGCTCCCTGCTCGCGGTGCCGGTCCTCGGCCACCTCATGGTGAACGTCAACGTGGCGAACTTCAGCCGCGTCCTCGGGCTGCTGCTCAAGAGCGGCGTGCACATCGTGGAGGGCATCACCATCACCAGCAGTACGTTCACCAACCTGGTGTACCGGGACATCATCGTGGGCGCCGCGGACGCCATCAGGCGCGGTGAGACCCTCGGCACGTACCTCGAGAAGCACCCGAAGCAGTTCCCGCCCCTCATGAGCGGCATCGTCACGATCGGCGAGGGGACGGGCAACCTCGAGGACAACCTGATCTACCTCTCGGGGCACTACACCGAGGAGACCGAGGAGGCGCTCAAGACGCTGACCTCGCTCCTGGAGCCCATCCTGCTGGTGGGCATGGGGCTCCTCGTGGGATTCGTGGCGCTCTCCATCATCCTGCCGATCTACTCGCTGTCGCAGGGAATAGGGTAGCGGCATGAGCAGACGTGGCTTCAGCCTCATCGATCTCATTCTGGCAATCGGCATCATTGCCGTCCTGTTCGGCGGCATCTTCCTCGTCTACTTCTCCATCGTCGATACGGCCGTGAACTACGAGCTGCGCCGCGCGGCCTCCAACGTCCTGAACCAGAAGGTGGAGCTCGTGAGGAACCTGAGCTACGAGCAGGTGGGTGTCATCGGCGGCATCCCCTCGGGCATCCTGGAACAGTCGGAGCAGGTCTCCTGGGACGGCGCCGAGTTCATCGTGCAGACGGCGGTGCGCAACGTGGATGACCCGTTCGACGGAACCGCGGGTGGCAGCCCCGGGGACACCGCGCCGGCTGACTACAAGCTCGTCGAGTTCAGCGTGACCTGCCCCACGTGCCCCCGCTTCACGCCGGTATCGATTACCACCACCGTGGCCCCGCAGGGACTGGAGAGCGCCTCGCAGAACGGCTCGCTCTTCATCTCGGTGTTCGATGCCAACGGGCAGCCGGTGCCGTCTGCGGAGGTCACGATTACCAACTCGGCCGTTTCGCCGGCAATTAACTTCAGTGACATCACCGGCACCAACGGCCTGCTGCAGCTGGTGGACGTCCCGACCAGCACCCAGGCGTACCACGTCACGGTGACCAAGGCTGGGTACTCGAGCGAGGGCACCTACCCGGTTGGCGCGCCCGGCAACCCGAACCCCGTGAAGCCGCACGCGACGGTGGGCTCCCAAGCCGTGACGGTGCTGAGCTTCGCGATTGACCGGGTGGGCAGCGTTGAGGTGGCGAGCTCGGGGTACCGCTGCGAGGCGGTGGCGAGCCAGCCGTTCACGCTGGCGGGCACCAAGCTCGTGGGCACCGCCCCGGACGTTCTCAAGTACACCTTCAGCGGCTCGACAGCCGCGGGAGGGGAGACGACCGTCTCCGGCGTCGAGTGGGACGCGTACACCGCCACGTACACCGGATCCATGGACCTAGCCGGGACGGTCCCGCTCTCGCCCTTCGCGCTGGCCCCCGATGAGGACCAGCCGTTCCGCTTCGTGCTCGCGCCGTCAGGGGCGCCGTCCCTGCTGGTTACCGCCGTCGATGCCGTGACGGGTAGCCCGGTTGCCGCGAGCTTCACGCTGAACGGGCCGGGCGCGTCAGACCCTGCCGGGGCAGCTGGCGCCGCCGTCCACGCCGAGTCTGACTGGTCCAACCCGGCTTCGTACTCATCGCTCTCGGGCACCGAAACATCGAGCGGCGAGATCCGCATGAGCCCCGCTGGGGGTCCCTACGCGACCTCTTCGGTCGCGACGCTCGAGTCCGCGACCCTCGACCTCGGGGGGACGCCGGCGGGTGCCACGTTCTTCGACTGGGATGCCTCCGGCTCCGTGCGCTTCCAGGTCGCGGGCAGCGACGATGGCGGCAGCTGGAGCTTCGTGGGTCCGGACGGGAGCGGATCATCGTACTTCACCTCTCCCGCAGCGGTCGCGGGATCTGCGGCGGGGAAGCGGTACGTGCGGTACCGCGCGTACCTGGAAACTGCGGACGAGCTCACGACGCCAGCGGTCAGCGAGGTGCGCCTGACGTTTGCTGGTCCCTGCGTGCCGCCGGGCCAGCGCCTGTTCCAGAACCTGGCGGCTGGGTCGTACACCGTGGACGCGGCCGCCGGGGGGTACTCCGCCGCGTCCGCGACGACGACGGTCGGTAGCGGGTGGCAGTCCGTGACCGTTACCATGAGCCCATCATGAGCCAGAGGTCCGGATTCTCCGTCATCGAGGTGCTGATCTCAGCGGCGGTGTTCACGGTGCTGATCTTCGTGGTGGCGACGCTGCGCACCAACGTGGACACGCTCAGTAACCTCGTCAGCCAGAAGCTCCAGTCTCGCCAGGACATCGACCGCGCCATGGAGCAGATGGTCACCGAGATTCGCTCGGCGGCGCCCAGCAACCAGGGTGCGTACCCCGTGGAGGCCGCGACGACGAGCACTCTCATCTTCTACAGCGACGTGGACAGCGACGGCCTCTTCGAGCGCATCCGCTACACCGTGGGCACCACGACGCTGGACCGGGGTGTCACGAAGCCATCCGGCACGCCGCTCGCGTACTCCTCGTCATCGGAGACGGTCTCCACGCTCGTGAGCAACCTCACCCGGACGACCTCCTCCAACGTGTTCACGTACTACGGCGATGACTACACCGGTGTGGAAGATCCGCTGGCCCCGACGAGTACCCTGGCCAGCGCCGTGCGACTGGTCCGCGTGACGCTCTACGTGGACGTGCGCCCGCGCGAGGCGCCCCGGCCGGCGTACGTCAGCCAGCTCATCAGCATCAGAAACCTCAGAGATGATTAGCCGCAAGCAGGGTCAGGTCTCGCTCCAGGTCATCGTGCTCTCCGCGGTGGTCGTGGTGCTCATCACTGGTTTCACGTTCCTCGCCGTCTCGTTCCTGCAGCTCTCCACGAGGAGCCTCAACCGGAACCTGTCGTTCTCCATTGCCGAGGCTGGCATCGAGTACTACCGCTGGCACCTGGCGCACGCCCCGGAAGACTTCCAGGACGGCACGGGCGCACCCGGTCCGTACGTCCACCAGTACTACGCGAGGGACGGGCGGCACCTCGGATCTTTCGAGCTCGAGATTGAGCCGGTGGCCGGCACGTCCATGGTGCGCATCCGCAGCACCGGTTCCGTGCTCGGGGACAGCACGACCGAGAAGACGATTGAGGTGCTCCTCGGCAAGCCGTCCCTCGCGCGGTACGCCGTGGCGGCAAACTCTGCCATGCGCTTCGGAGAGGGGACGGAGATCTTCGGCGAGGTGTTCAGCAACGGTGGCATTCGTTTCGACGGCTACGCGCACAACACCGTGCAGAGCGCGCAGGCGACGTACGATGATCCAGACCACTCCGGCGGCGTGGAGTACGGCGTGCACACGCACCTCGGGTCCACGGATCCGCTCCCGCCCGGGGCGCTGCCAGACCGGGCGGACGTGTTCGGCGGGGGCAGGCAGTTCCCCCTCCCCGCCATAGACTTCGCGGGAATCACCCAGGACCTCTCGCAGCTCCGCACGGACGCCCAGGCGAGCGGCGTTTACGTCGCCAACTCTGGCTCTTCCGGGTACGAGCTCGTGTTCAATGCGAACGGCACGTACGACCTGTACCGGGTGACGTCCCTTCGCAGCGCGCCGAGCGGGTGCAGCAACTCGGCCTCCCAGGCGGGCTGGGGGACGTGGAGCGTCAACAACCGGACGCAGGTGACCGACGATGGCGCGCTGCCCGCGAACGGCATCTTCTTCGTGGAGGACCACATCTGGGTCAGCGGGACGGTGAGCAACCGGCACATCACCGTGGGCTCCGGGCGGTTCCCCGTGAACAGCTCGACGTACACCAGCATCACGGTGAACGCGGACCTGACGTACGGCGCCTACGATGGGTCTGCGGCGGTGGCCCTCATCGCGCAGAACAACGTCAACGTGGGGCTCTTCAGCGAGAACGACCTGCGCATTGATGCCGCGCTCGTAGCCCAGAACGGCCGCGTGGGGCGCTACTACTACCAGGGGCCCGGCGGCGGGAGCAACCGCTGCTCGCCCAACCACGTGCGCACCACGCTCACGAGCTACGGCACGCTCGTGACCAACGGCCGGTACGGGTTCGCGTACACGGACGGCACCGGGTACCAGACCCGCAACCTGACCTACGACGCGAATTTGCTGTACGGGCCGCCGCCCGGCTTCCCGCTGGCGTCAGACCAGTACGAGCTCCTCTCCTGGGAAGAGGTCCGCTGATGTACACTCAGGGCATGAGGAGGGGAGTAACCGTTGCGGAGATTGTCGTCGGCATGGCGCTCCTGGCCATCCTGGGAGGGGTCGTGCTCATTGCCATCAACCCGTTCGGCCAGGTGGCCGGCGCGCGCAACACGCAGCGCAATCTGCACCTGCAGGCCATCATGAACTCCGTGCGCCAGAGCATCGCCGAGTCGGGGAGCAACACGTTCACGTGCACCTCGGGCCCCATTCCGGAGACGCCGACGCAGATGAGGTCCAGCGGGGGGTACGACATCGCGCCGTGCCTGATTCCGACCTTCCTGACCGCGATGCCGTTTGACCCGCAGCTCGCCGGCGCGCACTTCCTCTCCATGGGGCAGTACGACACCGGGTACGTGATCAGCAGGGCGAGCAGCACGGGGCAGGTCACCATCTTCGCGCCCGGAGCAGAGCTGGGAGCTACCATTTCCCTGACGAGGTAGGGCAACGCCCGCACGGGGTGCGGGCGTCGGAATGAACTCAGGTGCGGCGCACCAGGACGAACGTGTTTTTGGTGACGCGGTACAGCGGGACGCGGGTGGAACCGCTCGGCCGCACGTGCAGCGCGCGAACGAACTCGATGGCACCCTCAGCTGGGAGGGTTACGAGCAGGGCTGCACCCTCGCTCACCTTGAGCCGGGCAATGAGGTCTGCGCGGGCGAGGTGGTTCTCGGAGAGGTCGCTCTCCATGACGGCGAGCTCACGCTCATCTATGAACTGGCACTTGGCGCCGAGCTCTTCACGGGCGTCGGCGAGCAGCAGGGTTCTGGGGTTCACAGCCGTGATCCCACCGGCAAGTCGGACTTTTCTTTGCATCAGTCAGCTCCTATTCCAGAAATCAGAAAACTAAAAACAGAAGACACCGCCTTGCGGCGGTGTCTCTGACGCTCCTAATAAATTAAAAGCGTACCGAGATACTACTCTCCCGGGTGCAGTCTGTCAACGGGCTAGAAGCCCCCTGTTTTCAAGCTCTTTTGGGTACCCAGCCGCTCGCAAATGAGCTATACTCGGCCCACTACCCCCGATGCAGAAGAACCGCATCGCCGTTTCTGGCGCCCGAGAGCACAACCTCAAGAACGTGTCCTTCGAGATCCCGCGCGACAAGCTCGTCGTGTTCACGGGGCTTTCCGGCTCTGGGAAGTCATCCCTCGCGTTCGACACCATCTTCGCCGAGGGGCAGCGCAGGTACATCGAGTCGCTCTCCGCGTACGCGCGCCAGTTCCTCGGGAGGCTGGACAAGCCGGACGTCGATGAGATTGACGGCCTCTCGCCGGCCATCTCAATCGACCAGAAGAGCCACTCCGGCAACCCGCGGTCCACGGTGGCCACCATCACCGAGATTTACGACTACCTGCGCGTCCTCTTCGCGCGCCTCGGGGTCCCGCACTGCCCCGAGTGCGGGACGCAGATCAAGAAGCTCACGCGGGAGCAGATCGTGGACATCGCCGTGGACATCGCGAGGCGCAACGAGAAGGGTACGAACATTCTGGTGCTCGCGCCCGTGGTGCGCGGGAGGAAGGGGGAGCACTACCAGATGCTCTACGACTTCCTGAACGCCGGGTTCTCCGAGGTGCGCGTGGACGGCAAGCTCCAGAGCCTCAGGAACCGCATCCAGCTCTCCCGGTACGGCACGCACGACATCGACCTCGTGGTGGACCGCATTCCCGGCCTCCTGAACTTCGAGGACAAGGACAACCGCCTGCGCCTCGCCGAAGCCATCGAATCCGCGCTCAAGTACGGCAACGACGTCGTCACCATCATCACGGACGAGGAGACCTCGCTCTCCGCGCAGTTCACCTGTCCCAATGACGGCTTCTCCTTCCCCGAGATCGAGCCCCGCCTCTTCTCCTTCAACAGCCCGTACGGGGCATGCGAGGAGTGCCATGGCCTGGGCACCGAGTCTGCCTACTCGGAGAAGCCGTGCCCGATGTGCGCGGGCAAGCGCCTGAAGCGCGAGGCGCTCTCCGTGCTCATCGATGGGCGCAACGTCGTGGGCGTCACCGAGGACTCCGTCGAGTCATCACTGAAGTTCTTCCGCGAGCTCCGCGACAAGCTCCAGAAAGAGTCCGCGAAGCAGAAGGAAGCGGGCAGCGGGCGTTTCCAGATTGCGGAGGTGCCGCTCCGCGAGATTACGTCGCGCCTCCAGTTCATGGACGACGTCGGGCTCGGGTACCTGACGCTGGATCGCAAGGCGGGAACGCTCTCCGGCGGCGAGGCCCAGCGCATCCGCCTCGCGAGCCAGATCGGGTCGCGCCTCGTCGGCACGCTCTACATCCTCGATGAGCCGACCATTGGCCTGCACCAGCGCGACAACGAGAAGCTGATCGCGACGCTCCTGGAGCTGCGCGACCTCGGCAACACGGTGCTGGTCGTGGAGCACGACGAGGACACGATCCACGCCGCCGATTTCCTCGTGGACATAGGACCCGGCGCGGGCGTGCACGGGGGTGAGATCACGGCAATCGGCCCCATGCCCGACCTGCTGAAAGACAAGAAGCAGGACTCGCTGACGCTCCAGTACCTGCGCGGCACCAGGCGGGTCGAACTCCCGAACGCGCGCCGCCCGGTGAAGCCGAGCGGAAAGTTCATCACGATCAAGAACGCCACAGAGAACAACCTGGACGGCATCACCGTCGAGGTCCCGGTTTCCAGGTTCACGGTCGTGACCGGCGTCTCGGGATCGGGCAAGAGCACGCTCGTGTACGACGTGCTCTACAAGCACCTGGCGAACAAGTTCAACGGTGCCAGCTACCGCGAGGGCGCCGCCGGGGCGATCTTCGGCGCGGAGAACGTGAACCGCGTCGTGTCCGTGGACCAGGCTGCCATCGGGCGCACGCCGCGCTCGAACCCGGCCACCTACGTGGGCGCGTGGACGTACATCCGCGACCTCTTCGCCTCAACCGATGATGCCCGCGTGCGCGGGTACAAGCCGGGACGCTTCAGTTTCAACGTGAAGGGTGGCCGCTGCGAGAACTGCGAGGGGCACGGCACCATCGCCATCGAGATGCACTTCCTGCCCACCGTCTACGTCACGTGCGAGGTCTGCAAGGGCAAGCGCTTCGAGCGCGAGACGCTCGAGGTGAAGTACCGCGGCAAGAACATCTACGACGTGCTGAGGACCACCATCGAGGAGGCGGTCGTGTTCTTCAAGGACATTCCGTGGCTGCACGATCGGCTCTCCATTCTCAACGACGTCGGCCTCGGCTACCTCGAGCTGGGTCAGTCCGCCACGACGCTCTCGGGGGGTGAGGCGCAGCGTATCAAGCTCGCCGCGGAGCTCGGCAAGCGCGACACGCGTCGGACGCTGTACCTCTTCGACGAGCCGACCACGGGTCTCCACTTTGATGACGTCCGGCAGCTCATCGACGTCCTGCAGCGCCTCGTGGAGCGGGGCAACACGGTGGTGGTCATCGAGCACAACCTGGACGTCATCAAGTCTGCGGACTGGGTCGTGGACCTGGGCCCGGACGGGGGCGTGCGCGGCGGCAAGCTCATGGGTGCCGGAACGCCCGAACACATCAGCAAGGTCAAGGGATCTGCCACGGCACCGTACCTGCGCAAGGTCCTGGACTCACACTCGTAGCATGGAGAGGAACCCGAAGGCGCACCTGTACGAGGACCTACCCTCGACGCCGGGCGTGTACCTCATGCGCAACGCGAAGGGGACCATTATCTACGTCGGGAAGGCGGTCAACCTCAAGCGGCGCGTCTCGAGCTACTTCACGCGCCCCCAGGACGCGCGAATCAGCGCGCTCGTGCGGGAGGTGGTCCGGGTTGACCACGAGGACGCGGGGTCCGCGCTCGAGGCTCTCATCGTCGAGGCAGCTCGCATCAAGGAGTTCCTGCCGTTCTACAACATCGAGCAGAAGGACGACAAGAGCTTCACGTACGTGGAGTTCACGGATGAGGACTTTCCCCGCATCCAGCTGGTGCGAGCCAGGACGCCCATCCAGGGAAAGCGGTACGGGCCGTTTCTGGCGGACCGGCCGATAAGGGAGGGCATGCGCATCCTGCGCCGCATCATCCCGTACGCGACCCACGCGCCGGGCAAGCCAGGAGACCGGCCCTGCTTCGATTACCAGATCGGCCTCTGCCCCGGCACCTGCGCGGGGCTCGTGGACAAGCGCATGTACCGCGCGGCGGTGCGGAAGCTCGAGCTCATTCTCGCCGGAAAGCAGAAGCAGGTGATCGCGCAGCTCCGGCGCAGCATGAGCTCGGCGGCTAAAAGCCTCGAGTTCGAGAAGGCTGAGAAGATTAAGCGCACGCTATTTGCCCTGGAGCACGTGAACGACACCTCCATCATCACGCGCGAGGAGGTGCAGCGGGACCGCGAGCGCACGGTGCGGGTGGAGGGGTACGACATCAGCAACACCATGGGCAACCAGTCCGTGGGGTCCATGGTGGTCTTCGTGAACGGCGAGCCCGAGAAAGCCTCGTACCGCCTCTTCAAGATCAAGAGCGTGAGCCAGCCGGACGACTACGCGTCGCTCGCCGAGGTCATCACCCGCAGGCTCAAGCACCCCGAGTGGCCTCTGCCCGACGCCTTCCTCATCGACGGGGGAGCGGGGCAGGTGCACGCGGTGAAGGCCGTCCTGCGCGAGGCGGGGGTCAAGGTTCCGGTGGTGGGCATAGCCAAGGGGACTGAGCGCAAGAGGAACGACGTCATCGGGGTCGTGCCCCACACCGTGAGCGTGGAAACTCTGATCCGGGTGAGGGACGAGGCCCACCGGTTTGCCATCAAAAATCACCGGCGAATGCGTGGAAAAGCCATGTTTTACTAGCGTTTCTACGTCAAGCTTGACTTATTCACAACTGTGTATTACAATGCGTGAGCTATTTAGCAGTTAGAACTTTAACAAAGGAGGAAAGCATTTTTGTTCCAATACAAAACTTTCTTATTCGTAATAATTTTCATTAATTTTCTTTTTGTCTCTCAGGCAACCGCGCAGGAAGCACAGCTCCCTGCACCGAAGGTCTACAAAGTCCGCGCCAAGCTCACCAGCTACTGCACATGCTCTATCTGTTGTGAGAAGTGGTCGGGCGGAAAGAAGACCGCGACAGGCACCGATGCACGAAAACCTAATGGAGTGGCAGCTGCACCGCAGCTGGTACCATTCGGCTCTCGCGTATTCATCCCGGGTCTGAAAACGAATCCCATCCGCAACGTGGACGACACGGGCGGCGGGATGAGGAAGATGGCGCGTCAGGGAATCGTGCAGTTCGACATTCGTGCTCGGACGCACGCCGAGGCTCTGCGCTTTGGCAAAAGGTTCCAGGACGTGTACGTCATCCTAGACGAGCCCTCCCCAGATCAGTGCGCGTTCTTTGACCAGAACGCCCTGAGCTGGTGGACGTTCGACTACGACGAGAGCATCTCCTCTGTCTTCGAGCAGGTGGTCGCCCAAGCAGACGCAAAGAAGAACATGGAAAACGTCGCGCCGGAACTGGTCTCCGTGACCAGGTAGCCCGCCGCATAACCCTAGACTCGGACCCAGCTTGCTGGGTCCGTTTTTGTTGTAAAATGGGTGCACATGTACGCGACCTTCTTCACCAACCCCGTCACCAACTGGCTCCTCGCGGATGGGCCCACGTACGTCCTGTGGGTCATGGCGCTGGGCATGGTCGCGGCGTACGCGTACCTGAGGCCTGGCAAGGAGATGCACTTCGCGGGTGTCGTGCTCCTCGCCTTCGGCTTCCTGGCCAGGGCCTCCATCGCCGCGTACCAGACGGCAGCCCAGTACTGGCTATGGACGCAGGAGAGCTTCACGCAGCTGTTCCTCCCGCCGCACCAGCCCATCTCGTACTTCGTGGGCTACGTGACCCAGCAGTTCTGGATGGGGCTCATCCTGGCTACCATTCTGGCAGTCGCCTGGTACGTGTTCCTGCGGGTGCTCAGGGCAAGGACGGATCGCTTCTTCGACGAGGGAGAAATCGTGCTCGCCACGCTGGCAATGTTCGTCATTGGGTGGCCGGGGGTAGTGGTGCTCCTGCCGCTCGCGGGCGTGGCGCTCGTGGTGGTCTCGGTGGTGCGCACGGCAGTCTTCAAAGAGCAGCTCACCACGCTCGGCATCCCGTTCCTGATCGCGATGCTCGTGACGCTGCTCTTCAGGGCACAGATCATGGCGGCCCTGGGAATCGAGCTGTACTAGGCTCTCTTGCCCCAGCGCCAGCGGGGAGCCTCTCCGCGCGCCCAGCAAATGGCAATCAGCGCCGCCGTGGCGCAAATTGCAGCCAGGAACGAGAGCCCCAGCACGATGTCATCAGACGCGCCGTGCACAGCCATGAGCCACGAGGACGTGCAAATGGCTGCGACGTACGCAGCCACACACAGCCAGCCCTGCCACGAGGCTGGGTGCCAACCCCAGCCGTACCGCTTGGCCTTGAACCAGAGCTTCCGCTCAGCCACTACTGGAAGAAGTAGATGGAGAGGAGAATTCCGGTGAGGAAAATGATCGACGCGACGATCGCGCCGGCGATGAATCCGGAGAGGGAGCTAGCGTTGATCTTGCCGAGAGCGAGCTTGTACGGGCGGCGCTCGCCGGAAACGAATTCCTGAGAGATGTTGGACATGCGGGAAGTATACCAGCAACCGCTGGCCGGGAACTAGCCCGCCGCTGCCCGGGTGTCCGCCAAAACCTCCCCCGCGTGGGCGGGCGGCTTCACGGCCTCGTACGCCTTGAAAATCTTGCCCGCTGGGTCGATCAGGAAGGATATCCGGGCGATGCCCATGTAGGTCCGGCCCATGAATTTCTTCTCGCGCCAAGCCCCGTACGCCTCCAGGACGGTGCGCTCGGTGTCCGAGAGCAGGGGGAAGGGGAGGTCGTACTTGTCCCGGAACTTGGCGTGGCGCGCCACGGAGTCCGCGCTGACGCCCAGGACCTGGATGCCGAGCTTCTCGTAGTCCGCCTGCGCATCCCGGAGTGTGCACGCCTCGGTGGTGCAGCCGGGCGTGTCATCCTTCGGGTAGAAGTAGAGCAGCACCCACTTGCCGCGGTAATCGGAGAGGGAGCGCGGGTTGCCGTCCTGGTCCGGGAGGGTGAACGTCGGTGCAGTGTCGCCAGCTTTGAGGGTCATGCTGCAAGTATACGGCACAAAAAGGGCGGCTCTGGGCCGCCTCTTCTAGCACCACCATCCCGAGAGACTCGGTCCGGGCAGGGAATCGAACCCTGGCGGTGAGCACCCTCTCAGGGTCACCTACACCATGCCGTTGCTGCTGTAACCAAACAGGCAAGTAGCGGAAACGTCAAATCAGATTTTTCCCAGATCAATCGTGTGGTCGATGCGAATCTGCTTCACGAACTCGGGAACGTGGGACACCAGGATCATCGCGCCGGCGTACCTGTCGAGCGCCTTCGCGATCACGGGAATGTGCCGGAAGTTGATGTGGTTGGTCGGCTCATCGAGGATGAGGAGGCCCGGCTTGGTCAGGGCGAGGCGCGCGAAGGCCACGAGGCCCTTCTGTCCTTCGGAGAGGGCGCCGACCCTGGTGCGGATGATCTCCGCGTCTATGAGGAAGCCCGCCGCGTGGCTGCGCAGCTCCTGGTCCGTGCCGCCCTGAATCTCGTCGCGGAGCACCTCGTACACCACCTTGTCGTGGTCCAGGTTGCTGAAGTCCTGGCTGTAGTAGCCGACCTTGAGGCCGTCCTGCACCTTCACGCCCGCGGCTTTGCCGGCGACGATTGCGCGCAGGAGCGTGGACTTGCCGGTGCCGTTGGGGCCGGTCAGGTGCAGGTGCTCATTCTTGCGCATCTCGAGCTTCACGGGGCGCGCGGCGGGGCCCGTCTTGCGCATGACGTCGAGGCTCGTGATCTCGACCAGGATGCGGCCCAGGTCGGGTTGCTCCGGAATGGTGAACGGGCGGATGGTCTTGTCCTCCCTGCGCACCTCGACGACGTCGTCCTCGAGCTCGTCGATCTTGTCGCGCATCTTCTTGGCCACGTCGCGCATGTGGCCGCCCTTCTGCGCGAAGAAGTTGGCCTGCTCCTTGCGGTGGGCAATCTCCTTGGCAATGCGCACGTTCTTCTGCCGCTCGCGCTCGAGGCGCGCGGCGATTTCCTTCACCACGGAGAAGTAGTTGCCGGTGTACTGCTCCACCTTGCGGGTGTGCAGGTCCAGGTACAGGACGCCCGTCGAGAAACTGTTGAGGAAGTCCGCGTCGTGGCTAATGACGAGCACGGTGGCATCAGTCTCGAGTAGGAACGCGACGAGGTGCTCGATGCCCGCCTTGTCGAGGTTGTTCGTCGGCTCGTCGAGCAGCAGAATGTCCGGATCTTGGATGAGCGCTTGCGCGAGGAGGAGGCGCGCCTGCTGGCCACCGGAGAACTCGGAGACCGCGCGGTCCAGGTTCGCCTCGAGGTTGACCGCGTCGAGCACGCGGGCGATGCGCTTGTCCAAATCGCGGGGGACGTCAGAGAAGACGGCGCCGAAGAAGTCACGCACGGACAGGGCGAGCTCGGCGCGGGGGATGACCTGCCGCGCAATGGCGATGCTCGCATCCTTGTCCGTGACCACCTTGCCCTCCGGCTTCAGGTCACGCGTGATGAGCTGGAAGATGGTGCTCTTGCCGGCACCGTTTTGTCCCATGAGCGTGATCTTCGCTCCGCGGCGCACCGAAAAGGAGACGTCATCGAGGATGGGCTTCTGGTTGCTGTACTCGAAGGAGACCCCGTCGAAGCGGAGGACGACTTCTCCCGTGGGTGCTGCTGCTTTGGGCATGAGCGTTCAAGGTACGGAAATTGAGGCCTCTGGGCAAGGTCGTGGTAAGATGTGCCAAAGCAAATCCCATGAAGACCACCTCCAAGATTCTCCTCGGACTCATCGTCACGGTCATCGGCCTCGGGCTCCTGCACCTCGGGCTCAGCCGCACGCGGCCGGAGCCCGATGCTGGGGTGCCCACCGGGTACCGCAGCGAGCTCGGGGGCATCGCGTTCGCCACCCCCGAGGAGGGCCTCTACATGAAAGAGATTGAGCGCGAGGGCACGGTGAACCCGCTGTCCATCGTGCTCGTCGAGAACACGCCGGAGAACGTCGCCCTCCTCGATGGCGAGGGCGCGGAGGGTCGCGAGGGACCGACCAGCATCACGGTGGACGTGTACGAGAACCCGGACGAGCTGCCCGCTGAGGACTGGGTGCAGCGGGACACCAACTGGACCGTTGCCAACACCTCTTCAACGGCAACCACGGTCAGCGGGCAGCGGGGCGTGACGTTCAGCTGGTCCGGCCTCTACGAGGGCAAGACTGTCGTCGTCACGAAGGGGACGCGCGCCTACGTGTTCGCGGTCACCTGGATGGAGGCGGCTGATCGCCTGCTGGGGGACTTCGACGCGATCCTCAGCTCGGTGTCGTTCGAGTAAAGGGAACGTAAAAAAAAGAGCCAGCGACGTGCTGGCTCTTTTTTTTGTGACCGCAGTTACTCAGCTTTCTTCTCGACCGTCGCGACCTGCCGCTTGGAGACGCGGTTGATCGTGCGGATTGAGATGAAGATGACGAAGGCTACGATGACGAAGTCGACAATGTTCTGAATGAACGCGCCGTACATGAGCGTGGACTCGCCGATCGAGAGCGACATGGTCTTGAAGTCGTAGCCGCCCAGGATGATGCCGATGAGCGGCATGATGATGTCATTCACGAGCGAGGTCACGATCTTGCCGAACGCGGCACCGATGATGACGCCGATGGCCAGGTCGAGCACGTTGCCCTGCATGGCGAACTCCTTGAATTCTTTGAGCATGGAAGTTGATTTTGGTGAGCCACGGTATGGTACTATGCACGCATGTACGACAACAACGTGTATAACCTCATGATGCAAGCCGTGCAGGAGCACAAGAGCCTCTGGCGCATCCTCAACGACTACCGGGAGGACGCGGAGGGGGACGAGGAGCTCCTCGCGTTCTGGGACCAGCTCGCCACCCAGAAGGGTGAGCAGGTAGCCCTCCTCGAGCAGCTCATCGCCGACCGCGAGAGCAACCCCGAGGACGAGGTCGCACCGGACGCGGCGCCGGTCGCATGAGCATCTTCGGACAGCTGAAGGGCGCCCAGGAGATGCTCAAGGGCATGAGCCCGGACCAGATCAAGGACCTCCTCGAGAAGGCCAAGGAGAGCAAGGGCATGATGGAAGAGGTCATTCGCGAGGAGGTGGAGAAGGCCATCAGGGCGCGCAACCTCGTCTCGCGCGAGGAGGTCGAGCGCATGATCCGTGAATCCAAGTAAATGGACTCCGAGGTAATCAGCGTGCTCGTCACCATCGTCCTGGTCCTCGCGGCGCTCGTGGGGCTGGGCATGGTCATCGCCCTCGCGCTGCTGATCAAGACGGTGTTCGAGCTGTTCGCGCTGGCCCGCACCGTCCGCTCTGAGGTGAAGGCGGTAGCCGGAGCCGTGAAGTCCGTGGGAGAGAAGCTCACCGGTGGCGCGGAGGGCGTCCTGGGTATTCTCAGGCCGAAGAAGCGGACCGCGAAGAAGGCTGCGAAGTGAAGCGGAGGCTCACGCCAAAAGCTAGGGACGAACTGAGAGCTCGGGCGCGCAAGGCGGTCCGGGTCTTGAGCCGCCTGTACCCCGAGGGCAAGGTCTTCCTGGATCACGGCAACCCGTGGGAGCTCACCGTGGCCGTCATGCTGTCCGCGCAGTCCACGGACCGGCAGATCAACGAGGTCACGAAGAAGCTCTTCAAGAGGTTCAGGACGGTCAAGCAGTACGCCGATGCCGACGTGGGAGAAATCGAGCGGCTCATCTTCTCGAGCGGCTTCTACCGTGCGAAGGCGAAGAACCTCAAGCGGGCGGCGAACGTCGTCATGGACGAGTTCGGGGGAGAGGTGCCGCGCACCATGGAGGAGCTGACCAGGCTGCCCGGCGTGGCGAGAAAGACGGCGAACATCGTCCTGCAGAACGCGTTCGGAATCGTCGTGGGCATTCCCGTGGACACGCACGTGCTCCGGTTCGCGAAGCGGTACGGGTTCAGCGACGAGACAGATCCGGTGAAGGTGGAGCGCGACCTCATGGAGTTTTTCCCGAAGTCCTCCTGGCTCAAGCTCGGCTACCGGCTCGTGAGCTACGGGCGCGACCACTGCCCCGCGCGGAGGCACGACCACGAGAGCTGTCCGCTCACAAAAATTTAGGGGGAAGGTGCTGAGCCTTCCCCCTCGTTCACGGCAGCAGGACCGTCACCTGGTCGCCGCGCTTGATGAACCCCGAGCAGAACACGAACCCGACGATGCCGCGCCGCCCCATTGCCGCTTTCGGGAAGCGTGCGGCAACTTTCGGAACGTCGGGGAAGTGAACCTGCACGTTCTCTCCCGGTATGCGGCAGGGGTTGTTGGCACCCCACACCGCGAGCACCGTCGTGCGCCGCACGCCGCGCTCGTCTGCGAAGGTGAGCAGGCTGCCGCAGGGAAGCTGGGTCAGGTTCGGAATCCCGGAAATGACCAAGTTCTCGCCCAGGCAGCCGAGCGGCACTGCTTCGGGCAGCCCCAGCCTCTCCTGAATTTCGCGGAGTTCCTCAACGGAGACAGCCGAAAACTCCCTCATGTTGGATACCTCGTGCCCCTTCGGAATGCCGCACTGCCCCAGCTCGCGGACATCCGAAATTCTGGTGCCCGCGTGCCGGTCGCCCCTGAACCCGAACCCGCGAATGGCGGTTACCTTGTCGAAGGGAACGGACGTCGTCTGGTACGGACCAGGGCAGATCATGGCGGCAACGACGGTGCCGCCCCCGATAGTTTTCTTTTTCATACATCACCTCGAATAGAAATAGTAAAAGCTGCCGTGATGCTGGCACGGCAGAGGGGCTCTTGCAACGGCTAGAGGTTCGTCGAGGGGTCGTCGGCGGAGGGGCCGTAGATAGAGGGAACCTTGCCCCCAGCCATGCGCACGTAGACGGTGAGCTGGCCGCGGTGGTGAATCTGGTCGAACAGCATCATGAGAATGTACTCGCCAACCCAGAACGTCCTGCCCGCGAACTGCACCTCTCGCCGGAGGTCCTGCTCCGGGAGGGCGTCGAGGTTGGCGAGCGTGCCGGCAGACTCGCGCTCGAAGTCCGCTATTGCGGCTTCGAGGTCCGGGGGGTTGTACGCGGAGAACGCGTCAGCGGCGAGCGGCTTGCCGAACGCGTCGCGGTTCAGGAGGAGCATCTCGAACACGAACGTCTGCGCGAGGCGCAGAGCCGTGTTGGATCGCTCGTGCGGGGTGAAGCTCGCCTGGTCCGCGGGGAAGGCGCGCAGGACGCGGAGCGTGGTCGCGTACTCCTTGGCGAGGAGCTGCCTGAGGAAATCTTTGGAGATCATGCTAGCCGTTCACCCGTGCGAAGGTCATCGTGCCCGCGTCCTTCAGCTGGATGAGGGTCAGGGTGTCGCCGGAGATCTGGTGGGAGCCCACGAGCTGGAGGTCCTGGGCGTACTCAACCTCCAGGCTTCCCTCGCAGAACATCTTCGTGCTCGCGATCTGCCCCATGCTCATGACCTCGCCGTCCACCGCGAGCAGGCCGCGCATGGAGTTGCAGTCCGTGGTGCTGGAGAACGTGTCGCCGCTGAATGTGATGACGAACTTCGAGGGATCGGCGGGCTTGGTCACCGTGCCGTCGGCGTTCACCGTCTGCCGCCACTCCCAGCGCGTGCCGTCGACGCCGGGCGCGGCGGGGGAGTTCGCCTGCTGTGGCGTGCCGCTGGGCTGCTCGGTGGTGGCCACTTCGGGAGCCTTCGTCTGCTCCATGTCGGCAATGAAGAACGCGGCTGCCACGATGAGGGCAAGGATGGCAACGAAAATCACTTTTTTGGTCATGCGCACAGTATACCTGACCGGTGCTATACTCGGCGCATGACGTTCTTCACTGTTATTTTCCTGCTCCTGGTGCTCTTCGCGAGCCTCAAGCAGATCAACCAGTACGAGGTGGGCCTGAAGTTCACCATGGGCCGCTTCACGGGGACCATGGCGCCGGGGTGGCGCCTCGTGGTCCCGGTGTTCCAGAGCTACCGGAAGGTGGACATGCGCGTGAAGGCGGTCGACGTGCCGGACCAGCGCGCGATCACGCGCGACAACGTCTCGGTGACCGTGAACGCGGTCATCTACTACCGCGTGAGCTCGGCGGAGCGTGCCATTTTGGAGGTGGAGAACTTCTTCTACGCCATCTCGCAGTACGCGCAGACCACCATGCGCAACGTGGTGGGAGAGGCGACGCTCGACGAGCTGCTCGCCAACCGCGAGAAGATTGCGGAGCGCATCAGGGACATCGTGGACCGCGAGACGGACGCGTGGGGCCTCAAGGTGAGCAACGTGGAACTTAAGGACATCAGCCTGCCGGGGGACATGGAGCGCACCATCGCCAAGCAGGCCGAGGCGGAGCGCGAGAAGCGCGCGGTCATCATCAACTCCGAGGGTGAGCTCGCGGCCGCCCAGAACATGGCGGAGGCAGCGCGCATCCTCTCGGGCGTGGACGGCGCGCTCCACCTGCGCACGCTCCAGTCCATCAACGACGTGTCGTCGGACCAGTCCAACACGATTATCTTCACGGTGCCGCTCGAAATCCTGAAGGCGGTCGAGGGCTTCGTGGCTGGCAAGAAGCACCACGCCGAGAAGTAGCATGCGGCCGCTCCTGGGAATGCACGTGTCGGCGGCGGGTGGCGCGTACCGCGCCCTGTACCGTGGCAAGGACATGGGGGCGGAGGCGATTCAGATCTTTGGCGCCTCCCCGCGCTCGTACGTGGCCAACCTGCCGGGGGACGAGGACGTGGCAGCCTTCCGGGAGGCGCGGGAGAAGACCGGCATCGGCGCCGTGTACCTCCACGCGGCGTACCTGGTGAACCTGAGCTCGGACACGCCGGCGCTGCGCGCGCGATCCGAGAAGAACCTCGCCGCGCACATGGCGATTGCCGAGGCTCTCGGCGCGGACGGGCTCGTCTTCCACCCGGGCTCGTACGGCGCGCAGCTGCCGGAAGATGGCATCAGGCTCACGGCGGCGGGCATGCGCAGGGTGCTCGAGTCGGTCCCGGGCAAGGCGCGCCTGCTGATCGAGAACACCGCGGCCGGCGGCACGAAGCTCGGGGGCAACCCCGAGGAGATTGCAGCCATGCTCGCCGAGGTGGGGGACCCGGAGCGCACGGGCTGCTGCCTGGACACGGCCCACGCCTTCGAGTCCGGCATCATCGACGACTACGCGGACCCCGGCACGCTCGGGGCGTTCCTGGAACGCTGGAACAGCACGGTCGGCTTCGCGCGGACGTACGCGGTGCACGCCAACGACTCGAAGACGCTGGCGGGGAGCCACAACGACAAGCACGAGAACATCGGGGACGGGCACATCGGCACGGACGGCTTCCGCGCGCTCGCGGGCAGCGGCGCGTTCAGCCACGCGGCGTGGGTGCTCGAGGTGCCCGGCATCGATGACCTCGGGCCAGACGAGGAGAACCTGAAGAGGCTGCGCGCGTGCTTCGCGTGATACGATAGCCGCATGGATTTGGGTTTCCTGAGGTCAGCGGTCCGCGGCAAGGTGCTCGAGGATGAGAGCTCGCGCGCGGCGCGGAGCACGGACGCGTCCATCTTCAGGGTGGTCCCCGCAGCCGTGTTCATCCCCGAGGACGCGACCGACCTGGCGAACGCCGTGAGGGCGGTGCACCTGCGGGCTGAGGCGGGCGAGGAGGTCTCCCTCACCGCGCGAGCCGGCGGCACCTGCATGAGCGGGGGGTCGCTCACGGAGTCCATCCAGGTGGACTGCGCCAAGCTGAACCACATCGGGTACTCCGGGGGGAGCACCGCGTCTGCCGGGCCCGGCACCTACTACCGCGAGCTCGAAGCGCGCGCCGCGAAGGCGGGGTACTTCTTCCCAAGCTACCCCGCCTCGAAGAACATCTGCGCCATCGGCGGCATGGTGGCGAACAACGCCGGCGGAGAGAAGAACCTCGGGTACGGCAAGACGAACCGCTACGTGGAGAGCATCGACGCAGTGCTGGATGACGGCTCCCAGGTGACCTTCCGCAAGCTCGGCGAGGCTGAGCTCGGGGAGAAGCTCGCGCTCCAGAACCGCGAGGGCGAGGTGTACCGCGGGCTCCACGAGCTCGTCATGAAGCACCAGGCCACCATCCGGGGGGCGCGGCCGAAGGTCACCAAGAACTCTTCCGGGTACGCACTATGGGATGTGTGGAACCCTGAGGCGAAGACCTTCGACGTCACGCAGCTGGTGACCGGATCGCAGGGGACGCTCTGCCTCATCACGGACGTCACCCTGCGCCTCGAGAAGCCCAAGGCGCACTCCGAGCTCACCGTCGCGTTCCTCGAGAGCGAGTCGCACATCGCGCCGCTCGTGAAGGACATACTCGCCTTCAGGCCCGAGAGCCTCGAGTCCTTCGACCACCACACGCTCCGGCTCGCGATCCGCTTCGTGCCGGTGCTCGCGCGCCACCTGGGCGTGGGCATGCTCACGCTCGGCCTGCGCTTCATCCCGGAGCTGCTCTACGCGGTGCGCCACGGCATGCCCCGCCTAACCATCCTCGCGGAGCTCACGTCCGATGACCCGGCAGAGCTCGCCAGCCGGACGGCGGGGCTGCGCGCCATGCTCACGGAGCGCGGCATCGCGCACAAGGCTGCCGGCAGGAGCGGGGAGGCTAACAAGTACTGGGCGATTCGGCGCGAGAGCTTCTCGCTCCTGCGCGAGCGCGTGAAGGACCGGCAGACCGCGCCCTTCATCGACGACCTCATCGTCGCGCCGGAGAAGCTCTCCGAGTTCATGCCGCAGCTCGAGAAGCTCATGGAGAAGTACGCGCACCTGATGACGTACACCATCGCCGGGCACGTCGGGGACGGCAACTTCCACATCATTCCGCTCATCAACCTCCACGATCCCGAGGCGCGCAGAGCCATGTACCAGCTGCAGGACGAGGCCATAGACCTCACCCTCGCGTTCGGCGGGTCCACCAGCGGCGAGCACAACGACGGCCTCATCCGCACGCGCTTCGTGGAGCAGCAGTTCGGCCCCGAGGTCACGCGCCTCTTCGAGAGGACGAAGGACATCTTCGACCCGCGGGGCATCTTCAACCCCGGCAAGAAGGTGCACGGAGACTGGGCGTACGCGCAGCAGCACGTGAAGTAGCGAAAAGCCTGGCGGGGAGCCAGGCTTTCGGTTTAAGTCAGCGGTACACGCAGTGGTCCGGGAAGATCGAGTCGTCCGTGTACTCGGAGCTCGTCCTCGGGCGGTGCGCCGAGTTGAAGATGAAGAAGCGCGCGCGAATCTGGTCGGGGAGCGGCTCCACGGCGTGAAAGACGTAGGGCGGCACCAGGTAGGGGGTGCCGATCTCCGCGGCGTACCGCGTCAGGTACGCGACCACGGTGGCGCGCGGACCCTTGACGCCGGACCCGCCGAGCACCAGCGTCGCCGGTGTCAGAAACCAGAACGCGCTGTTCTGGCGTTCGTGGCAGTGCGGCTTGCTCGCGCCGGTCAGCTCGACGTACTCGATACGCGGGTCCGTTTTGTAGAGCCAGACGGTGAAGTTGTCGCCGCGCTGGTACTCCTCGAAGGGGCTCTCGCTCAGGCTCGCGCCTGTCCTCAGGTTGTGGTGGAGCCTCGAGAACGCAGCCATTTGGCTGACGTCCATGGGCAGTTGCATGGTCATATTCAGTTTTCCTCGTGTTGTTCAGTCTCTGTACGTAACGTAAACACAATTTAGAGTTTAGTCAACGCACCGCGGCGGGCGTTCCTGTACAGTGTGTGTACTGATGTCCATCTTCAGCGAGCTCGAGGCTCTGCTCATCTCGTACGCGGACAGGGTACCCCTGGAGGTTTTTGCCATCGTGGCATCGTTCGTCGAAGAGGTGGTCGCGCCGGTGCCGTCACCGGCGGTCATGGTGGTCTCCGGCTCGCTCGCGGACGTGCAGGGGTACGCGATCGGCGGTCTCATCACGCTCGCCCTCCTCGGCTCGCTCGGGAAGCTTCTCGGCGCGCTCCTCGTGTACAAGGTCGCGGACCGCGCGGAGGACCTGCTCTCGGGGCGCTTCGCCAAGTTCTTCGGCGTCACGCACGCCCAGATTGAGTCGTTCGGCAAGCGACTCGGCAACGGCTGGAGGGACTACGTGCTCCTCACCGTCTTCAGGGCACTCCCAATCGTGCCGAGCTCGCTCATCTCGGTGGGCTGCGGCGTGCTCAAGGTGAACCTGCGCCTCTACGCGTTCGCCACGTACGTCGGCACGGTCATGCGCGACTTCGTGTACCTGTACGTGGGGTACGTGGGGACGGGTGCCGCGAAGGCGTTCATTGAGCAGTCCTCGAGCATCGAGTCTCTTGTGCAGGTGGGCGTGCTCCTCGGGCTCATCGCGGGGCTCGCGTACCTGTACTGGCGCCACCGAGGGTAGCGAGAGGGCCGCTCTCGCGGCCCTCAGTTTTTCTTTTCCTCAGGGCGGGAACGCCATTGCCCGCACGCGGACGTGCACGGTGTGCCGGTCCAGTTCCAGGTTGTAGTGCTCCTGGTCCTGGGCGTGGTTCATCGAGAGCGTCACGAACGTCTCGTGGCTCGTCGCCCCGGGCGCTCGCTGCAGGTTGAGCGTGATCGTGCCGAGGGGGTTGACCCCACCCGGCGCCCACACCGTGACGGCACGGCGCTCCTTGCCATCGTGCGAAAGGTGCGCCCGCTCCTGCGGGATGCCGCAGGCATCCAAAATGGCATCCAGCTCGCGCCGGAGCCGCGTCCGCAAGCCGAAGGCGCTGCGGAGTGACTTTTTCATAGACGACATGGTCTCCATTTGCTTTCCTCTCCTCTTTCAAAATGCGGTTTCAGCATCATGCCATACATTGCAAGAATGTCCACGTAGCGGAGGGGCGCGTGCGGTACAGTTAGCCCGTGCCAAGCTTCGAGGAGCGCTACGCCAAGCTCAACGACCAGCAGCGCCTCGCGGTGGGCACCGTCGAGGGCGCGGTGCTCGTCGTGGCGGGACCGGGATCGGGAAAGACCGAGATCCTGGCCCTGCGCGTGGCCCAGATTCTCAGGAAGACCGATGCCGGACCCACGAGCATCCTGTGCCTCACCTTCACCGACTCCGCAGCGTCCACCATGCGCCGGCGCCTCGCCGAGCTCGTCGGCCGCGACGCGTACCGCGTGACGATTGGCACGTTCCACTCGTTCGCGGCGAAGATCGCGGGGGAGTACCCCGAGCTCTTCGCATCGGGTGCGAACCTCGAGACCACCGAGGACGTGGAGCGCGCCGAGATCATTGCCGAGGTGCTGCGGTCCCTCCCGCTCCGCGACGTGCTGCGAACCGGCCACCCGTCGGAGGAGTTCACGTACCTCGGGGACGTCGGCTCGTGCCTCCAGGACCTCAAGCGGGCCGGCATCGGGCCGGACACGCTCGATGCAATTTTGGAGCGCAACGGGGAGGTCATCCCGCAGATTAACGGTGCGCTCGCCGTCTTCAGTGAGCGCACCGGCAAGAAGCTCCTGCCGCGCTACGCCGCGGCAGCCGCAGCCGTGCGCGCCCTGCCCGTGAAGCCCTTCCCGCTCGCGTCGCACCCCAGCCTCAACGTGGCAATCGCCAACAGCCTCGAGGCGGCCGTCATGGACGCCGAGGCCGGCGGCAGCACCGAGCCCATCACCGCGTGGAAGAAGAGGCACATGGAGAAGTCGGGTGACGCGCAGGTCCTGAAGGCAACGGGCCAGCACGAGAAGCTGAAGTCGCTCTCGGCAGCGTACCGCGCGTACCAGGCGCTCACCGCGGAGCGCGGGCTCCGCGACTTTGACGACCTCATCGTCGACCTCATCGGCACGCTGAGGGAGAACCCTGACTTCCGCGCGGACCTGCAAGAGCGCTTCCAGTACGTCCTCGTGGACGAGTACCAGGACACCAACGGCGCGCAGGCTGAGCTACTGGCTCTCCTGGCGGACCACCCGGCGAACGAGGGCAACCCGAACCTCATGGTGGTCGGGGATGACGACCAGTCCATCTACCGCTTCCACGGGGCGGGCATCGAGCACATCCTCGGCTTCCGCGAGCGGTACCCGCGGGCCACGGTGGTGACCATGGCCACCAACTACCGCTCCAGGCAGGGCATCCTCGACCTTGCTGTCGCGCAGGTGCGCGGCATCGGCAACAGGCTCGAGGGGCGCATCGAGGGGCTGAGCAAGGAGCTCAAATCCGGAGGCGAGGCGGGCGGAGCTGAGATCTACGCCGTTCGGGCGGGCTCCCGCGATGAGGAGCGTGCGCGGCTCGCCGCGCTCGTTGAGAAGAGGATCCAGAGCGGCACGGAGCCAGGAGACATTGCGATCATCGGGCGCCGGCACGACAACCTGGAGCGCCTGGTGCCCCACCTCGGCGCGCGCGGCATTCGCGTGAGCTACGACCGCCAGCGTGACGCGCTGGCTGACCCGCACGTGCGGGAGGTGATTGACCTCGCGCGGCTCGTCGCGGCGCTCGGCAGCGGGAGGGCGGCGGGGAGCGACGTGCTCGTGCACCACACCCTGAGCTTCCCGTTCTGGGGCATCCCGCGGCTCGAGCTCTGGCAGCTGTCTCGGGGCGCGCACGCGACCAAGCAGCCGTGGCTGCACCTGGCCCTCGAGAGCGGCGTGCCGCAGGTCCGAGCGGCAGCCGAGCTCCTCGCGGAGGTCGCGACCCGCGCGGCGGACGACCCGGCGGAGCTCGTGCTGGACCAGCTCATCGGCACCCGCCCCACGGACGAGGGGAGGGTGAGCCCCTTCCACTCCTACTACTTCGGCACAGGGGCGAGGGAGCGCGACCCGGCTGGGCTCCTCAGCCTCGTGGCGAGCCTCAGGAGCGTGCTGCTGGCTTTCCGCGCATCGCAGCGCGGCGGGGATGCGCGCGTCGCCGACTTCGTCCAGTTCGCGGACGTGCGCCGGGCGCACGGGGAGCCCATCAAGACGCACGTCACGCCGGACGGCAACGCCGTGCACCTGCTGACCACGCACCGGGCGAAGGGCATGGAGTTCGACACGGTGGTCATTTTGCACGCGAGCACCGACCCGTGGCTCAAGTCCGGGCGCGGGCGAAAGATCCGCTTCCCGGAGAACCTCTCCATCTCGCCCGCTGGCGACGACGACGATGACCACGCGCGCGCCCTGTACGTCGCCGTGACCCGCGCCAAGCGCGAGCTCGTGTTCGGCGTGTCGCCGACGGACGCGGGGAGGGGAGAGCCGCTGCCCGCCACGGAGCACCTGCCGGAGCCCCCGGACGCGGGGGAGCCTGCGCCGATTCCCGAGCAGCTGGGGTGGGAGCGCGACGTGCCGCCCGTGAGCGCGGAGGAGCGCGAGGTGTTCCAGCCCCTCGTCGCAGACTTCCAGCTGACCGCGACGCAGCTCAACGACTTCCTCAACGTGGCAGAAGCGGGGCCGCAGGCTTTCTTCGAGCGGCACGTGCTGCGCTTCCCGCAGTACGCAGACCCGTACGTGCGGTTCGGGCGCGCGGTGCACCAGGTGCTCGAGCGCATCGTCCTGGACGTGCACGCGGGGAAGAGCCTGCCGGAGCCCGAGCGCGTGTCGCTCCTCGTCGCTGAGGCCCTCGGGGAGAACGACTTCAGGGGCAGGGAGCTCGAGCAGCACCAGCAGCTCGGCGAGAGCGCCATCCGGGCGTACGTCTCGCAGCGCGGCGAGGAACTCAAGAGGGCGACGCACGTCGAGGTGAACTTCTCGCGGGACGGGGTCGCGATCGGCGAGGCGCGCATCACGGGAAAGGCGGACGTCATCTGCGAGGAAGAGGACGGCACCCTGACGATCATCGACTACAAGACCGGGAGGGCGAGCGAGGACTGGGATGAGAAGGGCAGGGAGCTCAAGCGGCACGGCAACAGGCAGCAGCTGCTCTTTTACACGGTGCTCGCCGAGAACTCCGAGAGGTTCAGGGGGAAGACGGTTGGAAAGGCGATGCTCTCGTTCGTGGAGCCGAACGCAGAGGGCAAAGTTCTGGACCTGCCCATTGAGCCCACGGCGGCGGAGCGGGAGCGCACCGCAAAGCTCATCCAGGTGGTGTCGGCGCTCGTGCGCCGCGTCGAGCTGCCAGACGTGAGCGGCTACTCGAAAGACCTGGACGGCGTGCTGGCGTTTGAGGAGGATCTGTTGACGAAAAAGCTCTAAAAGCGTTTAATACGTTGGTCTCAGCACTTCCTGCTGGAACGCATCTTAAAAATTTGGAGAGAAAATAAATGTCTAGTTACGACTCTGGAGCCGGCACGTCGCTGGTTTCCATGAATGAGCAACGCGAAGAGCGTCTCGGGCAGTTGCACGAGAGCACGAGCACCAGGAGCTGGCGAGACGTGCCAGCTCAACCCGCGAGAATGAAGGCGAACCTCGGAGATTTCGAGGTCGTCCAAGTTTCGAGCCCGGATGGAGAGCTCCCCGTTGGCAGGCTCACGGACCAGTCGCGCGCGTTATCCGCGGCGAGGTTCGGAGAAATGTTCACGGGGTGCATGAAGTCCGAAGCGTGTTCCAAGAGCTTGAAGGCTTGGCTGCGAGAGCGGACTGGCAAGAAACGCCAGACCAAATTCGTCGTCACCGTGCCCGACCAGGGCAGCAACTCGAGCTACCAGGAGGTCACCTTCGACTTCCGGGAGCGCACGATGGAGAGCCGCACGGTTTCTTCGGGACTCGTTCGCAACGGGGCGATAGTCATCGTCTCAAAGGGCTACCTGCCGCGGTCGGGAATCACGTTCCTCGGCTGACGCGCCGTCGCATTGTTCAAAACTGGGGCCTCCTCGCGGGGGCCCTTTTTGCGTTCAGAGAATCGGAAAAGGTTCCCGGCTCGGCTTCTTGCCCGCCACCTGGTGCTCCGTGACGGCGAGCCTGCCACCCGCGACCTCAGCGGAGAGGAGCTTCACGCGCACGCCGGCACGCTCGGTCCACGCGCCGGGCTCGGGGTTGAGGCCGCGCACCACGCGCGCGACGCGCTCCGCCACGCCGGGATCAGACTGTGCCTCGACGAGCTCGTCCCAGCTCACGTGCGCGTCCTCGCTCGAGAACTTGCGCGTGAACGTCGCAGCCGGGTGCTCCTGCTCGGCGGCAACGATCTCTCCGGCAACCCAGGAGGGGAGCGTGCGGGAGGCCAGGCCAGCGCCTAGGTCTGCCAGGCGAGCCTCGAGGTCGAGGTACGTCTCCGCGGAACCCAGCGGAGCGCGCTCCAGCGCAATGACCGGTCCGTGGTCTACCTCCTCGTCGACGAGGAACAGCGTGACGCCGGTCTCAGTGTCGCCATCCAGGATGGCCTGCTGCATCGGCGAGGGGCCGCGGTGGCGGGGGAGGAGGGACGGGTGCACGCCGATCACGCCCCGGGGTGGAATCGCGAGGAGGTCCGGCTTCAGGATCTTCCCGTACGCGGCGACGAGAAACACGTCCGCCTCGGCAGCCCGCAGCGCGTCGAGGGCGCCGGAGAGCAGCTCCGGCTGCAGGGTCGGGATGCCCAGCTCATCAGCCGCGATTTTAGCCGGCGGCGAGGTCATGACCTGGTTGCGCCCAGCCGGGCGGTCCGGGTTGGTCACGACCAGAGCGGGAGGCAGGCCGCGCGCAGCCAGCCCGCGGAGCACGAGCTCCCCGAAGCGCGGCGTGGCAAAGAGGACGTACTTCACTCGATGATGGGTCGCACGTTTTTTGCCTTGTCGGTGAACACGACGCCGGAGAGGTGGTCCACCTCGTGCTGGAACATGCGGGCGAGGAGCCCCCATGCTTTAATCTTCAGCGGCTTCCCGTTCTTGTCCTGGCCCTCGAGGACGATCTTCTCGCTGCGCTCCACCATGCCGTACACGCCGGGGATGCTGAGGCACCCCTCCTCGAACGGGCTCACGTCGTCGCTCTTCCAGGTGACCTTGGGGTTGAAGACGGCGTAGAACTTCGGCTTGCCCTGCGCGGAGGCAATCTGCCCGACGAACACCTGCCACGGCAGGCCAATCTGGTTGGCGGAGAGGCCGATGCCCTGCGCCGCGTGCATGGCGCGCTTCATGCGGTCCACGAGCGCGCGGGTCTCGGCGGGGGTGTGGTCCCCGAACGCGTAGGGCTGCGGGGGCGTGCGGAGCACCTTGCCCTGCGCGGGATCAGCTAGCTGGTAGATCGGTTGCATGGTCTGGGTCGGTGAAGGGGATGAGGCCTCGCTCGTGGGCGGCAGCCATGAAGTACGCGCCGCGGTTGTCTATGCCCGGACGGTCCGCGACGTCCTTGGCGAGGCTCATGAGAAAATCCGGGTTTCCCTCTTTGGCCATCTTGATGTACAGCGACTTGTGCGCGCGGTCTCCGAGCACTTCCGCGATCAGGAGTCCCATGAGCTGGTGCCGGGTGTAGGCGCGGCTTTTCCGTCGCCTGGCGGCGAGCTCGGACAGGTAGCGCTCGCGGTCTAGCACGCCCGTATCCTAGCGAACGGGCCCCAATTCTGCTAGGCTTGCGCCACGTACCATGGATAGAAAGAAGCTCATCGGGGGACTGCTCGTCGCAGTCATAGTGGCTAGCGCGGGCTTCTTTGGCGGCTACGCCTTCGGCGCGAGGAGCGCGGACGGGGCGCCCGCGAGCAACGTCGCGAACGCGACGGTCCCATCGGACATTGATGCCGGAGACTTCAGCCTCTTCTGGAAAGCGTGGCGGCTCATCGACGCTGCCCACTACAGGGCCGAGGAGGACTCCACGCAGAACCGCGTGTACGGCGCCATCCGCGGCCTCGTGCAGTCACTGGGTGACCCGCACTCCGAATTCTTCACGCCCGAGGAGAACCAGAGGTTCTCTGAGTCCGTGCAGGGCGCATTCGGCGGCGTGGGCATAGAGCTCGGCTTCCGCGAGGCGAGCCTCGTCGTCATCGCGCCGCTCAAGAACACGCCCGCAGAGCGCGCGGGCATCAAAGCGGGAGAGTTCATCTTGGAAATTGACGGAGCCTCAACGGACATGATCACCATAACCGAGGCGGTCAGTAAGATCAGGGGCAAGGAGGGGACAAAGGTGACCCTCACCGTCATGGGCGAGAAGGACGAGCAGCCGCGCAAGGTTGAGCTGGTGCGCCAGCGCATCGAGATCCCCGCCATCGAGGTTTCCATGGAGGGGAAGGTCGCCCACATCCAGCTCTACGAGTTCACCGCGGACGCCGGCGCAAAGTTCGCGGAAGCGGTGCGCGAGCTCCCCAGTGACACGCAGGCAATCGTGCTGGACCTGCGCAACAACCCGGGAGGTTTCCTCGAGGTGGCCGTCGACATCGCCGGCTGGTTCGTGCCGCGTGATGCGGTCGTGGTCAAAGAAGCAGAGCGCTCCGGCGAGGTGCTGAACTTCACGGCCCGCGGCCCGAGCACACTCGAGAACGTGCCCGTCGTGGTGCTCGTGAACGCGGGGTCCGCATCGGCGTCGGAGATCCTAGCGGGGGCCCTGCGCGACATTCGCCGCGCGCCGCTCGTGGGGCAAACCACGTTCGGGAAGGGGACCGTGCAGGAGGTGCGCGACCTCCCGGGTGGCAACGGCGCCTCCATCAAGGTGACCGTCGCCGAGTGGCTCACGCCCAACGGCAAGCAGATCAACAACGTCGGCCTCGCGCCGGATGAAGCCGTGGAGGAAGACGATGACCCGAAGACGGACGTCCAGCTCCAGAGGGCGCTCGAGGTCGCGCGGCAGCAGTTCTCCCGCTAGCCATGAAGGTGCTGCTCGTAGCTGACGTTCGCGGCGTCGGCAGGCGTGGCGAAATCAAGGAGGTGGCGGAGGGCTACGCGCGCAACTTTCTCATCGCGCGCAAGCTAGCCGTGCCGGCAACGGGCGGCACGCTCTCGGGGCACCAGTCTCACGCGAACCAGGTAGCCGCCAATGCCGCGGCGCGCATCGAGAAGGTCAGGGCGATTGCTGAGAAGGTGAGCGGGGCGACCCTCACGTTCTTTTTGCGCACGGACGCGAGCGGGACCACCTTCGGATCGGTGAAGGCAGACGAGATTCTCCGCCAGGTTGCGGACGAGTACGGCATGAGCCCGGACGCCGTGCTCGAACCGAAGCAGCCGCTGAAAACGACAGGAGACCACGCGGTGGTGGTCTCCTGGAAAGAGGGGGTGAGGGCGAAGCTTACTGCGCGCGTACAGCCACAATAGTGGCGACGCGGGTGTTGCCATCGAACTTCTTCTTGCGTGCGGTGCCGTAGCGCACGACGCCCTCGGTGATCGCGTACAGCGTGTCATCGTCGCCGCGGCGGACGCCCTCACCCGGGAGGTACTTCAGGCCGCGCTGGCGGATGATGATCATGCCGGGTGCAGCAATGGCGCCGTCGTGCATCTTCACGCCGAGGCTCTTGGCACGTGAATCACGCCCGTTGCGGGTTGATCCACCTGACATTGTATGTGCCATAGCAGTAGAAAAGTGGTGCGAGGGGGCTTAACGCCCCGCTCAGTAGTGCCTGGCAATTGTACTGTAGGCTGGCGGAGTGTCAATTAGGCCCCGGTTTCGCTTGAGCATCTACTACCTGGCAGCCCTCTTTGCCCTGGCAACCTTCTGCGCCTCTGCCGTTGGGTACGCCGCCGGGGTGAGGGGAGTGCCGAAGCTCGTTTTTGAGGCCTGCGGGGAGCGTCAGTAGCCGATGCTCTCGAGCAGCTCCGCGTTCTCCCACTCCCAGAGGCGCTTGGCAGCCAGGAAGCCGGCGTAGTCGTCCTTCCAGTCTGGGAACTCCTTGATCTGGGCGATGCCCGTGACCGGACCCCAGATGTGGATGCCGCAGGATTTCACCTTCGATGTGTAGTCCTTCTTAATCTTCTCGCGCCCGCCCTTCACGCGGCGGCTCGAGTTGCAGTCCTGGCAGAACTGGAGCTGGTCCAGGCGGAGGATCCAGCGCGTCGAGAGATCGGGGAAGTCGGGGAGCAGCGCCTCCATGTACGCGGAGGTCTGGAGGTTGTAGTCCCGGTAGATGGCCTGGGACGTCTTGATGTCGATGACGCCCACGCGGCCCTTCATGGTGCCGAGAATGTCGATGGTCCCGGCGTAGCGCATCTCGGGGTGGTGGATGCGCCGCTCGATGTGGGCTGCCTCCGTGGTGATGGGCTGCCGCTCGATGAACTTGCGGAACGCCTGAATCGCGGGGGCGATGTCGTTGGGCACCTCCGGCTCTTCTCCGAGCAGGATTGCCTGCGCCGCCTCGTGAATGCGCGTGCCCTCTTCTGCCGAACGTTCGGTGACCTGCTGGCCGGCGTAGAAGCTCGGCTGCTCTCCGTAGAAGCGGTAGAGCGCCGGCTTCGCCTTGATGCCGACAATGGACGTCACCCGGGGGTACCAGACGCCGTCAATTTCGTACCCGTTTTCCTGGCGGAACTGATCGGGGGTGGGGGAGAAGGATTTGCCCATGAAAGTGCCTGTGGATAGTACCACGAAATAGCCGAAAAGGGCTAGCATTTCCAAGCTTTTTCACGAGTTGTTGCCACAAAGGGGCTTGACCGGGGGCCCCCGCCGGGTGTATACTGCGGGCAGTTAAATCTGCCGCGCGCAGGTTTTTTGTTCCCAAGAGCACGTGGTTTGTCTGAGTCTGCGCCTAATGAAAGAGGGGCACAGTTTCAGGCAAGTTGGAGCGAACGACAGATCTCGATATTGCCAACTTTGCCGCTGAATGGGTATCAACCTCAAAAACGTTGTCGTGAGTGCGGCAGTAGGGGCGGTGGTGAGCGGTTTACTCACCACCAACCTGAATGCAATAACCGCGACGGCTACATACGGCTCAACTGCTAAGCCCGCTACCAGCTCGACCACTTCGAGCACGGTAATGGGAACCATCCCGAACACCGCTTCGACGACTGCGAGCACGACCCTGGTTTACACGAACCTGGATGCGTGGCTCGACCACCTCGCCGAAAAGGAGTCCAACAACCGCGAGAGGATCAAGGTCCTCGACGTGAATGGGCGCTACAGCTACGGCTGCCTCCAGTTCCAGATGGCTACCTTCAAGGCGTACTCGACCCGCTACGGTCTGGTAGACGCCACGACGGTAACCTCATGGGAGGAGCTCCTGTACAGCTGCTCGCTTCAGAAGAAAGTTGCTAAGCACATGATTCTGGAGAAGAACAGCAACTGGCGTCACTGGGGCTACACGGTGCTCAGGAAGGGTGTCGGCCTGCCTCCTCTCGAGGAGAAGGTCATCGAGCAGGTGGCCATCGCCCAGTAGGCGGTACAACTCGAAGCGCGGATTCACCTGAGGGTGCGTCCGCGCTTTTGCGCACTTTGGGAGTCCAGTCAGACCACCAGTGGGCTAGCTTGTCACGCCCGGGAGGGGAGGGTAGCCTGGTGGCGGAAACTTAATGCCAGAATAGGAGAAGAAAAAAATGGAGTTAGGAATGGCGGTAGCGCCGACCTGGGAGCTAGAACCCTCGGGAGCGATTGCGCCCGTGCTGCAGTTTGCCTGCCTCATCACGGATGAGCCGGCAATGTTCAAACTCAGCGAGGGCTTCGAGCCCGAAGAGGGAAGCGAGGGTTCAACGGTGAGCCTGCGCGTCGATGAGTTCGGGGGATCCATCCTGAGCTTGCCGCTCGAGCTGCAGTCTTTCGTGGCGAACCTGCTGCTCACCGACGGCGTGATCGCGGTCTGCGTGGGCGAGAGGCACCTGGTGCTTGAGTATGACAGCGCCGGCAGCGGTGACTTCCCGGACACAATTATCGGAGCAGTCAACGTGCTCATCGAGCACACCTGGAACCGCATCGGCGAGGGCGAAGCTTTCCTCGGCGCAATGCCCGCAGAGCTGATCGAGGAGACTGACGAGCGAGGGGAGGACGACTGGCCGGACGTAATCGGCTGAAGCGGTGGGGTTTTCAAGCCCCACACCTTGTTTCTCCTTGCATGTCGCACAATATACAATTTGCGTCACGACTATGGATTTAAAAGGCCCCAATTGGCATAGTCCTAATCAGTGAAGCCAAAGTGCTTATCAAATTTCAATCTGGGAGAACCTGAATGTTTAAAACTACTCGGGTGCACGTTGGTGTGCTCAAACGATTGCAGCTAGTAATAGTGAATCCGGTGACAGGCCTGTGCCTGTCTCTGGTCATCACGGCGAACATCCTAAACTTTGTACAGTCTGATCTACCGGGATACGTGCCAGAAATCTGGCCACTGAACCTACTTATGTCTCTAGTCGCGCTCGAGAACCTACGATCGAGCTTGATCGCGTATCGTAAGACGTGGAGAACCCTAGAGCGTCGCCACGCGCGAGGTAAGGCTACGGTGGCACAGTTTCGAACCTGGCTGTGGGTGAAGAAGCTAAAAATGCCCTGCTTCATCCTCGGCGGACTTATGGCATTGCACGATTTCAAAAAAACGCTGGAGGTTCAAAATGAAAACGTAGAAACTGGTACGGGATAAGATTCCCGACATCATTCGCAAAGACGGCGCTGTGGCGGTCACTCACATCGCAACCGATGACGAGTACTGGGCAGAGCTCAAGAAGAAGCTCCACGAGGAGGCGGACGAGTTTACGTCTTCGGAAAACACCGGAGAGATCGCCGACATCCTGGAGGTTCTGGAAGCCATACTGGAGTACCGCGGCATGAACTGGGACGCCATCTGGGAGATCAAGAAGCTCAAAGCTGAATCCCGCGGCACCTTTACAGAGCGGATTATTCTGGTCAGTTGAGGACCGACTTGTGTCGTGAAACGAGAGCTACCCTGAACGGGTAGCTCTTTGCTTACCGCGCAGCCGGATCCGTGCCCAGCGGGAACTCTTTGCTCCCGCCCCGCTCGTCCGGCCGGTAGTACCGCTTCCCGGAGAGCTTCTCGGGGAGCATCTCCCCCGCCTCGTACTTCTCGTAGCCCGATCCGTACCCCAGACTCTCCATGAGCTTGGTCGGAGCGTTTCTCAGCTTCATGGGCACCGGCAGGTTGCCGCTGGCCCGCACGTCCGCCGCAGCCTCGTTGTACGCCCAGTACGAGTGCTTGCTCTTGGGGCAGCTCGCGAGGTACGCAGTGCCGTGCGCGAGGTTGATCGCGCACTCGGGCAGGCCAATGGTCTCGCAGGCGCGGAACACCTCGTTTGCGACGACCAGCGCCGTGCTCTGCGCCATGCCCACGTCCTCGCTCGCGAAGACCACCATGCGGCGCGCGATGAACTTGGGATCCTCCCCTCCCTCCACCATGCGCGCGAGGTAGTACAGCGCTGCGTCCACGTTGCCGGCTCGCATGGACTTGATGTACGCGCTGATGACGTTGTAGTGCTCCTCGCCGTCCTTGTCGTAGCGGATGGACTGGCTCTGGAGCGCGTCCTGCAGCGCCTCGACCGTCAGCGAGCCGTACAGCGAGTCAGCCGTCTCGATGATGCCGAGCATGCGGCGCGCGTCCCCGTTTGCCATGCCCACGAGCCACTCGCGGGCCCGCGCGTCTGCCGACAGCCCGGTGCGATCCACGATGGCGTTGAGCGCGGCGGCATCGAGCTCGTTGAGCACGAAGACCTTGGAGCGGCTCAGGAGCGCCGGGATAACCTCGAAGCTCGGGTTCTCGGTGGTCGCGCCGACCAGCGTCAGGGCGCCGCTCTCCACGTACGGCAGGAGGAAGTCCTGCTGCGCCCGGTTGAAGCGGTGTATCTCATCGAGGAACAGGAGCGTCGGCTGCAGCTGCTTGCCGGCGCGCGCCACGATGGCGCGCACGTCGTCCTTCCCGGCGGACACCGCGGAGAGCTCCACGAACGAGGCGCCCACGCCCCGCGCGTAGATGCGCGCGAGCGTCGTCTTGCCGGTGCCGGGAGGACCCCACAGGATGAACGAGAACAGCTTCTGCTGCTCGATGGCCACGCGGAGCGGCTTCCCCTCCCCCACGAGGTGGTCCTGGCCCACGAAGTCGGTGAGGCTATCCGGCCTGAGGCGCACGGCTAGTGGCTTGGACATAATCGTATCCAAGTATACACACTATCCACCTTTTCCCAAACCTTACGCTCCGATGATGCCAGCCAGTGCAGACAGGAGCGACCGGATCGCGTCAGCTGCGAGCACCACCAGACGGTCAATCAGGGCGATGAAATCCTCAGCCAGGCCCAGGAGGCCGGACAGCTGCTCGCGCAGATCCGAGAGAAAGGTACCCACGATTTCGGGTTCCATGCTAGAGGTAGTTGAACGGGTTCACGTCGCCTCCCTGGGGCATGGGGCCGCACACGCGGCTCCCGCCCATCTTGAAGGTCGGGCTGGAGTACACGGTGAAGTGCAGGTGGGGGCCGGTCGCGTAGCCGGTGGCACCCACGTAGCCGATCAGCTGCCCGCGGGTGACGGTGCTGCCCGCCGCGACCAGCTGCTTGGACTGGTGCGCGTACAGGCTCGTCAGGCCGTTGGTGTGGCTGATCACGGTGAACCGCCCGTACGCGCCGCGCGGGCAGTACGCGTCCTGGTTGCCCGCTGCCGACACGGTGCCGTCCGCGGCAGCGTAAATCGGCGTGCCCAGCGGCGCGGCGATGTCGATGCCGTTGTGCCACTTTCCCGCGTACCCGGTCTGCGCGAAGCTCGTCGCGCCGTACCCCTGCGAGATGCGCCCGGCAACCGGCATCACGAGCGTCCCCTTGCCGCTCGTCGGGAGGTTCGCCTTGTTGATCTGCGCGCGGAGCGCCGCGTCCAGCGCCTCCATCTCGGCGGCAATCTTCTTCTGCTCGGCCGCGAGGGCTGCGACCTGGGCCTGGTAGACCGCCTCCTCGCTCTTCGTGCGGGCGAGCACCTGCGCGCGGCTCGCCTGCTGGTCCGCGACGAGCTCCTTCTTCGTGGACAGGGAGAGCGCGCGCTGCTCCGCCTCGGCGCGCTTCTCGCTCGATGAGTCAATTTTGCCGAGCACCTGGTTCTGGAAGTCGCGCAGCTCGGCGAGGTCGACCCGCACGCGGTCCTGGAGGGCGGCAATGGAGTGCGCCGTGAGCACGCTGTCGCTCAGGGTGTCGGTGCTCAGCAGCTTGATGAGCGGGGACTGCGCCTCCGTCTTCTGCACCTGCACGAGGAGCGCGGCGATGGTCCCCTGCTTGTCCTTCATGCGGGAGCGCAGCGACGTGACGTCGTTGTTGAGCGCGGAAATCTCGAAGCCGAGGCGCTCGACCATGAGCTCGTCCTCTCGGATGCCCAGCTCCAGCTCGTCGATCTGCGCCTCCAGGCGGTTCACCTCGCCCTGGAGCGTCTTGCGCTGGCCGCTCGTCGTGTTGAGCCGCCCGCGGGCGGCGTCGAGCTTGAGCTGCACCTCGCGGAGCTTGCTGTTGCGATCGTTGATCTGGGCCTCGAGCTGCTCCTTGGTGAGGCTCTGCGCCAGCGCGCTCTGGGCGGCCGTGGCACCGGAAAGAGCCCCGAAGAGGGCTGGGACGTACTGCGGGGACGCAGCTATTCCAATCGCTAGGGCGCTGAGACCAAAAACGGTAGCGGCGCGCTTGGCGTAACTCCACTGCATACGGGGGTAAGTATACACTACCCGCTACAACGGGTCAGGAGCCCCGCACTTACTGGAGCTTCTGGGCTGCGGCAGCCAGGCGCGCGGCAGACTCCTCCGGGCCGAGCACCGCCGCGAGGGAAACGGGATCGGGAGACTTCTCCGATCCGGAGAGGGCCACGCGCACCGGCCAGTACACCTCCTTCTTCCCGTGCTCCTCGGCGTACGGGGCAATCCAGGACTCCAGGCGGCCGCTGGCGGCTGCAGCTGCGGCGGCTTCCAGGTGCGCGCGGGCGCCTCCCTGGCGGTCCAGGACGTCCGCACCGGGCAGCTCGTACGACGTGAGCCAGGCGGCACCCGCAGCCATCTCGGCGAGCGTGTCCGCCCTCCCCTGCTCCGCAGCGGCGAACCGCTCCAGCACCTCGTCGCTGAGGTTTGCACCCGCAAAGAAGGGGCGGAGCGCCAGTGCCAGGTCGCGCGGGTCCATCAGCTTGATGTGCTCCCGGTTGATGTGCCTGAGCTTCGCCTCATCGAAGACGGCGCCGGACTTCTGCACGCGCTCGATGGTGAACTCGGCAATGAGCTCGTCCGGGGAGAGCACCTCCCGGTCCCCCGCGGGGTGCCAGCCGAGGAGCGCGAAGAAGTTCACGAGCGCGGAGGGCAGGAAGCCCTGGTCGCGGTACGCGAGCAGCGACGTCTCGCTCGTGCGCTTGGAGAGCTTCGTGCGGTCCGCGGCGAGGACGAGTGGCAGGTGCGCGTAGCGCGGCGGGGTGGCGCCGAGCGCCGCAAAAATGAGCAGCTGCTTCGGCGTGTTCGAGATGTGATCCTCGCCGCGGATGACGTGCGTGATCTGCATCTCTATGTCGTCCGCCACCACCGCGAAGTTGTACAGGGGCACATCGAGGCCCTTCGCAATCGCGAAGTCATCGAGGAGCGCGGCGTCGGTCTTGATCTCGCCGCGGATGACGTCCGCGAACGTCACGTCCCCACCTGGCGTCTTGAAGCGGACGACCTGTGCAATTTTGCCTTCGGGCGGGCCGGAGAGCTCGCGGCAGGTGCCCGCGTACCGCGGTGCCTGCTTCGCCTCCTGCTGCCGGGCGCGCTCCGCCTCGAGCTCCTCCTTGGTGCAGTAGCACCAGTACGCGTGCCCAGACGCGAGCAGGCGCTCGAGGTACGTGCGGTACGTCTCGGTGCGCTGGCTCTGGAGGTACGGGCCGAAGTCGCCGCGCGAGCGCCACTCGCCGCCCTCGACGTACGGGCCCTCGTCCCAGCGCATGCCCATCCACTCGAGGCCCTCCACGATCTCCCGGGCGAACTCGTCCCGGCTGCGCTCTTGGTCCGTGTCCTCGAGGCGCAGGATGAACGTGGCGCCGTAGTGGCGGGCGTAGAGGTAGTTGAAGAGCGCGGCCCGTGCGGTGCCGACGTGCAGGTGCCCCGTCGGGGACGGTGCCATGCGGACGCGAATCTGCTCGCTCATGGACGTCACTGTACCACCAGAAAAGGAGAAATCCGAGGCTCTCGCCCCGGACTTCGTTGCACCGCTCACCTGGGAAACTGCCTAAAAAATCCACCGGTAAGCCAGCCATATGGCAAACGCCAGGGCGGAGTAGCACGCGACGAGCACGAGCATGATTACCCAGACGATGAGCCAGGAGTGCAGCACATCGCGCGTGCGCTCCCGACCGAGCTTCTCGTCGTTGTTGGCGAAAGCCCACATGAGCAGGCACGCGACGGCTGTCGTGGCGCCGGCGAGGCTCGCCAGGGCGAAGTTCGCCAGCGTGCGCTCGTTGGTGAAAAAGCCCACGAGGCTGATCACCACTCCGATGACCGTCGCCACGATGTACTGCAGGCAGCCCGTGCTCTCGTCCTGAGACAGGGCGTCGGGAATTTCGTTTCTCATCTCTACTACCTCTCAGTTATAAAATTTGCCACGTCCGTGGCACCGGTAAAAGTTATATCACTTTTCCCAGGAACAGCAACTAGATGCGCAGGAGCTCCGCGGCGATGAGGTCTGCCGCGCCGTCCTTCGAGAACGAGCGGCTCGCCGTCTCCATGGCCTGCCGCCGGGAGAGGTTGCCGAGAATGTCGGAAACCTGGCGCGCGAGGATGCCCGGCACGAGGTTCGTCTCCTCGATGACGAGCGCCCCGCCCGCCTCGGCGAAGGCGAGCGCGTTGAGGCGCTGGTGGTCGTTCGCGGACTCGGGCAGGGGCACGAGAATGGCGGGGCGCCCGAATGACGCGATCTCGAAGATGCTGCCGCTCCCCGCCCGTGACACCACCAGGTCCGCGGCGGTGATCGCCGTGCCGATGTCGACGAGGTACGGGACGACCTTCCACGGGTGGCGCGCCGCGACCATCCCGGCAGCCGCGAGCATGCCGGCCTCCGCAATGGCGCCCGCCTCGGCCTCGTTCCCGGGCCCGACCTGGTGCAGCACCTGCGTGACCGGCACGAGCGCAGCCATGGCGCCCAGGACCGCCTCGTTGAGGCGCACGGAGCCCTGCGACCCGCCGATGACCACGGTGAGGGGCTCATCGGGGAGGAACCCGAGCTTGGACTTCGCGCCCTCGCGCGTGAGACCCGCCTCGCGGATGCTGCGGCGCTCCGGGTGGCCGCTCCAGGCGACCTTGGACGGCGGGAAGTGGTGCACGGCGGACTCGAAGCTCACCGCGATGCGGCGGGCGAAGCGCGCCGAGATGCGGTTGGTGAGGCCCGGCACGACGTCGGACTCGTGGATGAGCACGGGCACGCGGAAGAACCAGGACGCGAACACCACCGGGAGGGCTCCGGGGCCGCCCTTCGAGTACGTGGCGTCGGGCATCAGGAGGAAGACGCGCCAGAACGCTTGCAGCAGGGAGAGGAAGAAGCGCGGCACGTCGAGCAGGTTCTGGACCGAGAAGTAGCGGCGCAGCTTCGCGCCCGAGAGCGCGTGCACCTGCACGTCCAGCGCCTCGAAGAGCGGCCGGTACGCGTCCTGGGGCCCCAGGTAGTGCAACTCAATGGTCCTCCCCAAATCCTGGGAGCGAATCACCTCGGCAACGGCAAGCAGCGGGTACACGTGCCCCCCGCTCCCGCCGCCGGTCATGAGAATGCGCCTGGTGCCCATGGCAGTGCCGTGAGTATACCAGGCGCGGGATCAGTTGTTGGCCGAGACGTTGCTCGAGATGCCGATCATCGTCATGAAGACGGCGAGAGCCGTGCCGCCGTAGCTGATGAACGGCAGCGGGACGCCCGTGAGCGGCCCCATGCCCGAGATGACCGCCATGTTGACGAACGCCTGCGCGCCGATGACCGTGCCGAACCCGACGAGCAGGAGCTGCCCGAACTGGTCCTTGGTGCGCCACGCGAGCATGTAGAGGCGGACCACGAGCGAGCCGAAGAGCGCGACGATGATGCTCGAGCCTATGAACCCGAACTCCTCGGCGGCGACGGCGAAGATGGAGTCATCGGTGGGCTCGGGGAGGAACGAGACCTTCGTCGTGGACTCGCCGTACCCGACGCCCGTGATGCCCCCCGAGCCGATCGCGATCAGCGCCTGCGTGGTGTGGAAGCCCTCTGCCTGGGACGTCTCGGAGGGGTTCAGGAAGCCCTTGATGCGGTCCAGCTGGTACCCGGTAATGGAGATGAGCGCCCCGATTGCGACGACGCCGAGCAGCACCGAGATGAGGAAGTACTTGAACGGCGCGCCGCCGAACGTGTACAGGATGAGGCCGGACCCGAGCAGGATGATCAGCGTCGAGGTCGCCGGCTGCAGCATGAGCAGGAGCGCGATGCCCCCCGAGACGATGAGGAACGGCAGGAACCCCGTCCGCACGTCCTGCGTGCGGCGGCGGGACGCGCCGGAGAGCCACGCGGCCAGGTACAGGATGTAGGTGATCTTGAGCAGCTCGGACGGCTGGAACGTGATGGGGCCGATGGCCAGCCAGCGGGTCGCCCCCTGCACGGTGACGCCCACGAACGGGACGAGCAGCAGGCAGAGCGCGGAGACGATGAGCAGCGGGAAGGCTACCTTCTTGAGCCACGTGTAGTGCACGCGGCTCGCGATCAGGAAGCCGGCGATGCCCAGCGTGAGGCCGTACAGGATCTGGTGCTTGAGGTAGTAGTACGAGTCACCGTAGTTCACCTCGCCGAGGTTGCTGGACGCGGAGGCGAGGATGACCAGTCCCCCGGCGACGAGGAGCGCCATGATGGCCGCGAGCATCTGGTCCGCGGAGTGCGCGCGCCGGAAGATGGTCTTGAGGTTGGGCACGAGCCCAGTATACCGTGCACCCCTAGCGCGCGCTCGACGTCGAGGCGCGCAGCTCGCCGTCGCGCCAGAACACCGTGATGGTCCCCTGCTCGTCCGTGCGCAGGAGCGGGATGCCGCGCCCCTCGAGCCGCGCGAGCACCTCGGGCGCGGGGTGCCCGTAGCGGTTGCCCGCCCCGACGGACACGAGGGCCAGTGCGGGCGTCGCGAGATCCAGGAGGTGGTCACCGGTGGCCGTCTTGGAGCCGTGGTGGCCGAGCTTCAGGACGTCGACGTCCGCCGGACCCGGCGGCAGGAGGCGCTCGACCTCGGCGGGGGCGTCCCCCGTCAGGAGAGCCGAGAACTCGGGAAAGTCGGCGCGCAGGACGAGAGAGCTGTCGTTGTGGTCCGCGCTCGTCCGGTACCCGGGGCCGGGAGATAGGACCTCGAGCCGCACGTCCCCCACCCTGAGGACGTCACCGGGCACGAGCGCGACGAGCGGCACGCCAGCCGCACCGGCTGCCCTCGCAACATCGCCGTGGAGCGGCGCATCGGTGCGCCCGTTCCAGAAAACGGCGGCGAGGTTGCCACGCGCGATGACCTTCGCCGCGTCGCCCGCGTGGTCGCGCTCCAGGTGCGTAACCAGGAGCGCGCTCACCGGGCCGGGTGCCGAGAGGTCTGCGGAGCTCCCGGGGACGCCCGTGTCGACCAGCAGCCCGGCGCCGCCGGACTGGATGTAGGCGGCGTCACCCTGGCCCACGTCGATGAGCGAGAGCGCGCGGGCTGAGTCGCGCCGCGGCAGCGTGAGCAGGCACGCGCACCCGGTGAGTGCGAGGAGGAGCAGGAAGCCGTGCCTCACCACAGGCGCGGCTTGCGGCGCACGGCGAGGAGGAACCACGCGGCGTACCCGGCGACGACCAGGAGCGGCGGGACGGGCAGCGTAACGGCGAGCGGGGTGCTGGCGGCGGCGCCCGCGGCGCCCGTGACGAAGCTCAGCGCGGCGCCGGTCACCGCGCCGCCGAGTGTCGCGACGTCGGGCGACACGTGCGAGGCGAGCAGCTGCAGCCACGACGCGGCGGTGAGGGCGGGAACCGCGGGAACGAGGGCGGGGTTCACCAGGAACCCCACGAGCGGGACCGTGCCCACCGCCGCGAGGAGCACCGGCAGCACGGCGAGCTGCGCGACGGCCGTCGGGATCACGCCGGAGACGATCACGTCCCTTGCCGTCGCCCGGCCGCTGATGAGGAGCCTCTCCACGTCACCCACCGTAGCAACGAGCGCCCACGCTGCGGCAAAGGAGAGCGTGAAGCCGAGGTGAAGGGCGAAGGACGGCGCCGCGACGAGCATCGCCGCGGCCACCAGGAGCACCACGCGCGCGTGCCCCGCGCGCCTCCCCCACGCCCCGGCGAGCAGGAGCGCGCCGCCGGCGAGCGAGGCTCGCAGCAGGGAGGGCTGGAAGCCCGTGACGCAGAGGAAGGCCAGGAGGGCGGCGCACGCGAGCACCGCGAAGCGGCGCGGGCTCAGGTGCCTCGCGAGAACCCTCCGGAGCGCGCCGACCATGAGCGCCACGTTGAACCCCGAGAGGGCGACGAGGTGGGTCGTGGCGCTGTCGCGGAAGCTGCGCCGGGCGTCCGCGCTGAAGTACCCGTCATCGCCGAGCGTGAGGCCCGCGGCGAGCGCGCCCGAATCGCCGGGCACGCTCCGCAGCAGCGGGGCCAGCAGGCCCGCCCGCAAAGTCGCGAGCGGATCGGGCGCGGAGCGGCCACCGCCGACCCGGGTGGCGAAAGACGCGAACGCCAGCAGCAGGGCGGCGCTGAGCACCCAGGCGCGGCGCCTCAGGAGAGCGAGCGGGGCGGACGCGGAGAGCGCGGCGAGGAGAGCGGGGGCGCCCAGCGCGGCGAGCGCCGTTCCCGAAACGACGCCGGCCGCCGCGAGCCCTACCGCGTCCCCCTCGAGGCGCGACGCCACGCTGCCACCGCCCCGTGGTCGCCGGACGCGAGCACCTCGGGAACGTCCCACGTCTCCTTGCCCCTGCCCGGGGAGAACGAGGCGGGCCTCGTGTACGTGGGGAAGCTGCCGTTCACCTCCTCGAGGGACTCGGACTTGCCGAGCACGCCGGGTACGAGGCGGCTCACCGCGTCTATCACCGCGAGCGCCGGGACCTCTCCCCCGGTGAGCACGAAGTCACCCAGGGAGATCTCCTCGTCCGCGACGTGCTCAGCCACGCGCTCGTCCACGCCCTCGTACCGCCCGGCGATGAGCACGAGGTGCCTGTACTTCGAGAGCCGCTTCGCCTCCTTCTGCGTGAACGGCTTGCCGCGCGTCGAAAACAGAACGACGCGGCTCGTGGCGCCCGGGCGCGGGCGCACGCTCCTCACGGCTCGCACGATCGGCTCCACCTTCAGGACCATGCCCGGCCCGCCGCCGAAGGGCTTGTCGTCGATGGTGCGGTGCGCGTCACCGGCGAAGTCCCTGAGGGCCACCAGGTCCACCTGGATGAGGCCGGCTCGCTGGGCGCGGCCGAGAATGGACGAGCGCGCGTAGCTCTCCGCCACCTCGGGGGCGGCGGAGAGGAGCGAGAAGCGCACCCTAGGCCTAGTCTTTGTCGCCTTCATTCTTCTTCAGTGCCTGCTCGATGGACTTCTTGATTGCCTCGACGTCGACGGGCTTGCTCGGCGCGATGGACGGGCGCGACCCGCCCTCCCCGGAGAGCGCGGACAGCGAGACGCCGCCGGTGCCGCGGACGGGCGCCGCCGGCTTGGCCGGCGGCCTCTGCGGGGGTGGAGCCACCGGCTTCCGCTGCGGGGCGAAGCTCGAGGGGCGGTAGTTGCCGTCGTGCGGGCGCGGTGCGCGCGGCGCGGGAGAGCGGTGCGAGGTCATGTCGAAGCCGAGCGCGGCGAGGTCGGCGGTGTCTCCCCCGCGCTGCGGCGTCCGCACGCGCGGGCCCTCGCGGCGCATGGCGCCGCTGATCTGCTTCTGGCGGAGCTGCTCGGTGCCGCCCAGGCCGCTGCTCTGGTTGATTTCGGCCTCGATGACGTAGCGCGGCCGCGCGTACAGCTTGCGGCTCGCCGAGACGATCTCCTCCTCGGGAATGCTCGCCTCGGTTGCCTTGAAGGGCGGGAGCGTGGACGCGGAGAACGGCCGCGAGGAGACGCCGTCCACCATGAGCTTCAGGAAGATGCGGCGGTTCGGGAGGTTGATCAGGTCGTGGGTCGTGAACTCCGGCTTGAACTCGCGCTCGAGGAACTCGGCGTCATCGGCGCCCACGCGGAACGCCACCATGGTGCCCACGTTGCCGAAGATGGCGTCGCGCACGCGCGTGGACGTGTCCGTGACGAGCTGGCCGACGTACTGGTGCGCGACCACGAGGTTCAGGCGGTACTTGCGGGCCTCCGAGAGAATAGTGGCGAAGGAGTCCGTGGCGAAGTTCTGGAACTCGTCGACGTACAGGTAGAAGTCCACGCGCTGGTCCTCGTCGCGAATCTCCACGCGGCGCATGGCGGAGAGCTGAATCTTCGTGATGAGCATCGCGCCGAGCAGCGCCGAGTTGTCCTCGCCGATCATGCCCTTCGAGAGGTTGATGATGAAGATCTTCCCCTCGTTCATGATCTTGTAGATGTCGATCGTGCTCTTGCTCTGCCCCACGATGTTGCGGATGAGCGGCGTGGAGAGGAAGCGCCCGACCTTGTTCTGGATCGGCGCGATGGCCTCCTTGCGGTACCGGTCGTCCCACGTCTCGTACTCGTTGAGCCAGAACGAGAGCACGGACGGGTCCGTGACGTTGTTGAGGACCTGCTGCCGGTACGCGTTGTCCGCGAACATGCGCGGGATGCCGAGGAGCGTCGAGCCCGGCGTGTCGAGGAGCGCCAGGATGGTGTTGTTCATGATGTGCTCCATGCGCGAGGACCACGTGCCCGCCCAGAGCTTCTCGAAGATGCTCATGAGGCCGGAGGCCACGAGGTTCTTCTCCTTCGCGTCGGTCGGGTCGGAGAGCTCCAGGACGTTAAAGCCGATGGAGTACTCCAGGTCCGACGGGTTGAAGTACACGACGTCCTGGCGCCTGGAGAGTGGGATGCGCGCCATGGTGTGCTCCGCGAGCTCGCCGTGCGGGTCGACGACGGCGATGCCCTCGCCGTTGGCGATGTCCTGCACCATGAGGTTGCCGATCAGCGTCGACTTACCCGTGCCGGACTTTCCGATGATGTACATGTGCTGGCGGCGGTCCCGGCGCTTGATGCCGAAGAGGCGCTCCGCGCCGCGGAAGTCCGTCCTGCCGATGTACGTGATGTCCTCGGGCTGTTCCACGCAGCAAGTATACCAGGGCGCGGTGCAGTTCTTGCTAAAGAGTCAGCTATACTGCCACCCATGAAGCTCGTATTCCTGGACACCGAGACCACCGGCAACGACCCCGCGAAGGATCGCCTCTGCGAGGTCGCGTACCAGGTGGACGGCGAGCTCGAGGTGGCCCGCTTCAAGCCGCCGGTACCCATGTCCGTGAAGGCCATGAGCATCACGCACATCACCGAGAAGATGCTCGAGGGGCTGCCGGCGTTCGCGGGCAGTGGCACGCACGAGAAGATTTCCGGCCTCCTGAAGGACGGCATCCTGGTCTGCCACAACTGCGCCTTTGATGCCGCCATGCTCGAGGCGGAGGGCATCGAGGTCTCCCGCCGCATCTGCACGCTCAAGGTGGCGCGCCACCTGGACGCCGACGCGGTGATTCCCGAGTACGGGCTGCAGTACCTGAGGTACTACCTGGGCATCGAGGTGGACGGTGGCGCGCACGACGCGGCCACCGACGTGAGGGTGCTCGCGGCGCTCTTCGAGCGGCTGCTCTCCAAGATGGAGGCTGCGGGCATGGAGCGGGACGCGGCAATCGCCGAGATGCAGAAGATTTCGCTCCTCCCCTCGCTCATTCGCACGATCAAGTTCGGGAAGTACTTCGGCGCGAAGGTCGAGGACGTGGCGCGCACCGATCCGGGCTACCTCGAGTGGCTCCTGGAGCAGAAGCGGAACTCAGACCGCCCAGAGGAGGACTGGGTCTACACCCTCGAGCACTACCTGGGGCGAGCCTAGGCTATCTCGGGGCCACGAGCGGCAGCGTCTCCGCCGAGAACGGCTCGCGAATCTCTCCCCTGATCTGGAGCCTCACGTAGCACTGCCGGGTGGCGAGCACGAGGAAGTCGCGCACGTCAAAGGTCTGCGCGAACTCGTTGCGCGCGCGCGAGCCGTCCTCGCCGGAGAGCCGGAACGCGACCTCGGTGCCAATCGTTGCGGACATGGCGGACAGGAGCGCATCGGACACGTCGGCGTAGGCGCGGTGCGCGAGGACGGGCAGCACCTTCGCGGCTGCCATGTCGCGCAGGAGCGCCACGCCTCCCCTGCCGCCCAGGAGCTCGAGGCCGTCCACGTAGAAGGGCGTGGGCAGCTCGTCGTGCTCGCGCGCCCAGAGCACCGCGTCGCTGACCAGGTGCGCGATGGCGCGGGCGCGCGAGAAGCCGAGGTCCGCTGGCGAGAGCACGGCGATGACGTTGCCGGCAATCGGGCGGGTGCCGGAGAGCGCGGCCTTTGCGGTCGGGTGGTCGAGCAGGTCCTCGAGGAGCGCGCGCACCGGCTCCATCACGGGCTTCACGGGAAGCGCGGGGAGGAGGTCGGCAACGGTAGCGAACTTCTGCGAGGACAGGACGGCCGCGAGCTCGCGGCGGAGCAGCGGGTCGAAGCTCGTGCCCGCGTACTCGGCGGTCGCGGTGGCGAGCGTGTCCGCGAAGCGGAGCTCGTCACCGGAGCGCGGCAGGAGCGAGACGCTCGCGTCCCAGCCGTTGCCGATGAGCGCCGTCTGCGACTTCGCCTCCCCGTCGAGGAGCGGCAGGATGCTCGTGGCCAGGTTCCCCGTCGCGTCGATCACGGCGAAGGTGCGCCGGGCCGCGATGTCCTGGCGGGCCATGGACTCTAGCAGCTTCGTCTTGCCCATGCCGGCGCGGCCGAGCACGTGCACGCCGGCGGCGCGATCCTCCTCGAGGATGCCGTACACGTAGCGCTGCTCGTCGAGCGCGGCGACGTACGTGCTGCGCCCGAGCACGGTCATCTGCGCGCCGGAGTTCGCGCCGTACACCGGCAAATCGGCCGGCGGCGGCGAGTACTTCACCGCGTGGAGCTGGATGCGATTCTGTCCCTTCTCTGCCATCTGCTACGGGAGGTACCCGACCTCGGAGAGGAACGCGCGGTACTGCGCGAGCGCGCTCTCCAGGTCGCGGTCTGACGGGGTGAAGCCGACCTCGTGCACCAGGCGGTTGCGGAAGCGGTGCGCGGCCATCAGGTCGGAGGCCGTCGCGAGACGGTCGGCCGGGAGCTGACGCATGCGGTCGAGCGCGCCCTCGCCCGCGTAGCCGGCATCCTTGAGCAGGCGGTCTGCGAGGCGGTCCGCGTCAATCACGGCGAGGCGCTGCCCCTCGGCGCCGCGGGCAGCCTGGGCCTCGATGCCAGCCCAGGCCTCCTGCACGGCCTTCGCCCGGTTCGTCGCCGCGGTCTGCGCGGTGGTGGAGGTGGGGGCACCCATGATGTCCGGCTTGGCGGCGTGCGCCTTGGAGAGCACCCACGCGAAGAGCGCGACGAGCACCGCGTCAATCGCGATGACGAAGATCTGCAAGACGGTGTAGGCGGTTGAGATGGTCTCCATGGGCTACAGGAATCGCTTGATGGCTTCGTCGTCGCCGTAGATCGGGAGCCCGGCGGGAGCCGACACGCGGCGCGAGCTGAGGCGCTCGATGTGCGGGGCCGTGAGCACCGACGAGGTCAGCGGGTGGAACATCGTGGCGAGCGCCTCGACGTTGATCGGCGCCCAGCGCTCGGAGAAGTTGCGCAGCTTGCCGTTGCTCGTGAGCACCTTGCCGATGTACTCGGACTCGGGGATGGCGCGGCGGCGGTACGCCCACAGCATGCGCGCCTTCGAGAAGCGGAGCGCCTCCCCCTTGCCCCCGACCCCCTGCGTCGGGGCGAAGGCGTTGTACTTGGGGCCGCTGAGCTGGTTGTACGCGTTGCCGACGCCGCTCGCGACGAGCGCGCTGCTGAAGCCCTCCTTCGGCGCCACGTAGAGCACGCGCACGAGCGTGTTGAAGGCGGGCTTGCTCACGTTCTCCTCGATCTCCTTCACGGAGGCAGACTCCCCGGGGGTGAGCATGCCCGACTCCTTGAGCTTCGCGATCTGGTCTCCCCCGCCGGAGTTCCACTTCCTGTCCGCGGGCGCGGCGATGATCTGCACGCCGGCGAACTCGCCAGCCCTGATCTTACCGAGGATCTCCACCAGCGAAGACAGCGGGTCGATGCCGTCCTTCTCGCCGGAGGCGAAGTGGGCGTACGTCTTGAACGGGATGACCGGGTCCTTCGCGGCGGTCATCTCGGTGCCCCACACGTCGAGGCCGTTGGCCTCCATCTCGTAGATGGTGTCGGGAATGTCCGCGGCGTAGTCCGGGACGGTGATGATCTCGACCTCCGGGTAGTAGGAGAAGAGCGAGGCCTCGACGAGGTTGCGCAGCGCGGCGGGCGTGCGCACGTAGAAGCGGAGCATGCCGCCCTCGCTCACGATCTCGAACGAGAACCAGCGCGTCACCTGCCCGTCGATGTGGTACTGGCGCCAGGTCTTCGGCGCGTTCCTCAGGCCGTGCATGGCGATGAGGACCTGCTCCATGGCCCGCGGGCTGCGCAGGAGGTCCGGCGGGATGCGGAGCTCGAGGAGGACGGACTCCATGGACTTGGCCTTGTACAGCTGCTGGCGCCAGAACGTGAGCGCCGAGAGAATCAGCGGGATGAGCGCGATGGGCAGCGCGATCCACCAGAGGGACAGCACGAAAAGCAGCGCTCCACCGACGAGGCTGAGAATGACGTCCATGCGAGCTGCCTAGGCTTCGCGAACCTGGTACGTGCCGTCCGGGTTGCGCGTAAAGTGCTGGCGGTTCTGCAGGTTCACGAGAATGGTGTTCGGCTTGAAGAGGCGCTCCTTCTGCACCGCCTGGATGACCTCGGGCGGGGTGAGCGGGCCCTTCTGGGACAGGATGCGGTGCACCACGTCGCGGGCGGTGCCGGGCTCGTACCCAGCTTCGGCGAGCGCGTACTTGCCGCGGCCGACGAGCACGAAGCGCTCGTCCTTGATGAGCTCGTTGTGCACGGTCGCAGAGAGCGCCGGGCGCGCCGAGATGCCGCTCTTGTTGATGGCGGTCGCGATCTCCTCGAAGTGGAGCGGCGCGTCGTGCTTGCGCAGGATGAGGTAGATCTGGTCGCGGACCGTGCGCGGGTTCACCTCGGTCCAGTGGGACAGGCCGGTCTCGCCGTACGAGTTCGTGACGATCTGCTTCGAGAGGGACGCGAAGTGCTCGAGGTGGCGCAGCGGCACGCCCCGGTCCTTGCTGAAGGACGAGAGCAGCTTGCGGTACGCGTCACCGGAGATGACCGAGCCCTTCTTCTGCTCGAGGAGCTTGATCCACGCCGACACGGTCTCGGAGGCCTGCTTGAAGGTCGCGGCGTCGGTCGCGTACGCGGCGACGAAGCGGTCGTCACCCGCGTGGTAGTGGATGCTGTTCATCGCGCGGATGATGAGCTGCAGGGAGTTCGGCGTGATGTCCTTCGCGTCGGCGCGGGTGCCCGCGATGACCTGGTCGACGGACGCCACTCCCCCGTGCTCCTTCACCACCTTGCGCACCTTCTCCACGAGGGCCTTCGCCTCGGGGTACTCGGAGAGGCCCTCGCGCAGCGATGCGAGCGCGGCGGACTCAATCTGCCGGACGCGCTCGCGCGTGATGCCGTACCGGTCGCCGAGAGCCGCGAGGGTCTGCTGCTCGTCGTACTCGCCGACGCCAAAGCGGCCAGCGAGGATGTCCTGCTGGCGGGGCTGGAGGTGGGACCACGCGTTCTCGATGAGTTTGTTGATGGACATCGGTTTTGTGGGATAATAATGACTTAGTTTGGCTGATACGTCAAGGCTCGGCTCACCCCTTTTTCCCGGATTTTCGGCCGAAAAGCAGGAGGATGGGGGCGCCCACGAAAATGGACGAGTACGCTCCCCCGACGGTGCCGATCAGGAGGATCAGGATGAAGTACCAGAGGGTGGGCGGCCCCAGGACCAGGAGGGCGATGAGCACCAGGACCAGGGTGAACGAGGTGTTGAGCGAGCGGGCGAGGGTCTGGCGCACGGACGCGTTCACGATCTCGCCGAGTGTCCCCCGCGTCGTGCGCAGGTTCTCGCGGACGCGGTCGAACACCACGATGGTGTCGTGCACCGAGAAGCCCATGATGACCAGGAGCGCCACGACGAAGTTCGTGTCGAGCTCGACCTGCCCGTAGTGGCCGAGCACGGCGATGACCGCGGACGGGAGGGCTACGTCGTAAAAGAGCGTGACGAGCGTCGACACGCCGTACGCCCAGCTGCCGAGGGTGCCCGTCGCGCCGCGGAACGCGAAGACGATGTAGAGCGAGATCAGGGTGATGACCGTGATGATCGCGGCGAGCGCGCCCGTGCGCAGCTTGCCCGACACGGACGGGCCGATGGACTGGAAGCTGTGCTCCGAGTACTCGCCGAACTGCTCGCCCACGACGGTGCGCACGTTCTGGTACAGCTCCGGCGACGCGTCGCCGAGGCGGACGAGGTAGTGGCCGCTCGTCGCGTCCGTGCTGACGTGCGCCGTGGTGTCCGTCGACGCGCTGATCGCCGACCCGAGCTGCTCGGGGGTCGCGGACGGGACGGAGACCTCCCAGAGCGCACCACCGGTGAAGTCGATGCCGAGCTCGAAGCCGTACTTGCCGATCAGCGAGATGGCGGCGATGAGGAGCACGGCCGCGATGCCGAGGTACAGGTTGCGGAGCTTTGCGATGTTGAACATTAGCGTGCGTGGTGCGCGGGGCGCGACTTGGGTGCGAAGGCGAGGAGGAAGAGGCGCGTCGTGGTGATCGCGGAGAACATGGACACGAGGACGCCGAAGAGGAGCGTCAGGGCGAAGCCGCGCACGAAGCCGCTCGTGAAGTAGTACAGGATGACCGCCGTGATGATGGAGCTCACGTTGGAGTCACGGATGCTCGGCCACGCGCGCTGGAAGCCCTCCACGATGGCCGCGTGCCGCGACTTGCCGTCCCGCTCCTCCTCCCTGATGCGCTCGAAGATGAGGATGTTGGCGTCCACGGCCATGCCGATGGTCAGGATGAAGCCGGCGAGGCCCGCGAGCGTCATGGTGATCGGAATGAGCTTGAAGAGCGCGAGCGTCAGGATGACGTAGATGACGAGCGCGAGCGCCGCGTACAGGCCGCGGACGCGGTAGTACGCGACCATGAAGAGCATGACCGCGAGCGTGCCGACCATGCCGGCGACGGCGGCGGTCTTCAGCGAGTTCGTGCCGAGGGACGGGTCCACGGTGCGCTGGCTCGCGAGCTCGATGGGCGCGGGCAGCGCGCCGGCGTTGAAGCGCTCCGAGAGCTGCTTGCCCTCCTCGAGCGAGACGCCCGTGATGACCGCGTTGCCGTCGGTGATCTTGTCGTTCACCACCGGGCTCGAGATCATGTTGTTGTCCAGGAAGATGGCGATCGGGTTGCCGATGTTGCGCTCGGTCAGGTCGGCGAAAATCTTCGCGCCCTCGCTGTTGAAGGAGAGGGCGACCTGCGGCGCGCGCGTGTTCGGGTCGAACACCACCTGCGCGCCCGTGACGAAGCGCCCGGTGAGGGGGGTCGGGATGAACCGCACGTCCTCCGTCGAGCTGCCGGTGACCTCAACCTCGCGGAAGTCGAGGAGCGGGGTCTCGCCGATCTGCTTGATGGCCTCCCCCACGTCGCGGATGCCCGCGAGCTCGACGACGAGGTTGCTGGTGTCACCGCTCGATGCGACGTACACCTGCGGCTCGCTGACGCCGAAGAGGTTCACGCGCCGCTCGATGACGTCGCGCAGGCCCGAGAGGACGGACGGGCGGTCCGCCTCGGCGACGCTCGAGAGGTCAACCTGGTACGTCAGGTGCGACCCGCCGACCAGGTCGAGGCCGAGGCGCCACGGCCGGTACTGCGCGAGCGGAGACCAGGGGTACACGAAGACGCCGGCGAGCACCGTCAGGGCGATGATGATGCCGAGGAACGTCTTTGGGTGTGATGTCATGACTTGAGAAACGCAAAGGGTGTGCCCCCACTAGGGCTCGAACCTAGGACCGTCTCCTTAAAAGGGAGCTGCTCTACCAACTGAGCTATAGGGGCTCAGGTCGGGGAAAAGAATACTGACAGCGGGGCGTAGTGACAAGGAGCTGCCGCCACGCACGCGGGCTCCGTCCGTGGTACAGTGCGCCCATGGAAGGTTCCCCCTCGTTCTACGGCCTCGGCATCCCGCCGAAGGTGCTCGGCGTGCTCGACAAGCTGAAGTTCACCACGCCCACCCCCATCCAGGAGAAGTCCATTCCCCTCGCCATGCAGGGTCAGGACGTCATCGGCCTCGCCCAGACGGGCACGGGCAAGACGCTCGCCTTCGGCATCCCGCTGATTGCGGGCGCGCTGCGGGGCAACCTCGCGCTCGTCGTGCTGCCCACGCGCGAGCTGGCCCAGCAGGTGCAGGAGGCGCTCCGCCCGCTCGCCCAGCCGCTCGGGCTCAAGAGCGTCCTCGTGGTCGGCGGCGAGAGCCAGAACCGCCAGGTGTCCGGACTCCGCGCCAACCCCCACTTCATCATCGGCACGCCGGGCCGCATCAACGACCTCATGAAGCAGAAGAGGCTGCACCTGAACCGGATCAACATCCTCGTCCTCGACGAGGCGGACCGCATGCTGGACATGGGCTTCCTGCCGCAGCTCAAGGACATCCTGGCGGCTATCCCCGCGAGCAAGCAGACGCTCCTCTTCTCCGCGACGATGCCCAAGCCCATCATCGCCATCGCGCAGTCGCAGATGCGCATGCCGACCCACGTCGAGATCGCGCCGCCCGGGACCGTGGCGACGAACGTCTCCCAGGAGGTGTACTTCGTGCACCGCCCGGACAAGGAAGCACTCCTCGCGAAGGTGCTCGGCGAGTACAAGGGCACGACGCTCGTCTTCACGCGCACCAAGCACGGCGCGAAGAAGCTCGCGCTCGCCATCCGCAAGGCGGGCCACTCCTCGACCGAGATCCACGGCAACCGCTCGCTCGCGCAGCGCCGCGAGGCGCTCGAGGGCTTCAAGCGCGGCAAGTACCGCGTCATGGTCGCCACCGACATTGCCGCGCGCGGCATCGACGTCCAGGGCATCGAGCTCGTCGTCAACTACGACCTCCCCATGGACGCCGAGGACTACGTGCACCGCATCGGGCGCACCGCGCGGGCGGGGGCATCCGGCCACGCGATCTCGTTCGCCGCGCCGGACCAGAAGCGCGACGTCGAGGAGATCGAGCGCCTCATGAAGATGGCCATGCCCCGCGCGGCGGGCAGCATCGAGCCGCCAACCCGCACGTACTCCGACGAGCCGCGCCGCCCGGCACGAGGTGGCGGGTTCCGCGGCCCCGGCGGGCGCGGCAACCGTGGCGCGCGCAGGACCTCCGGCGGCCCCGGGGCGTCACCCTCCGGCTCGAGCAGCCGTCCCCCGCGCCGACGCACGCCGCGCGGACCCCAGCGCAGCTCCGGTGGGTACAGCAGAAAGCCCGGCAACTAGTGCCGGGCTTTTTTTCCGTCGCGCTTAGAGCGGAACGGAGTGCTTGACCGTGAAGTTGCCGCGGAAGCCAGCTGAGCCCTCGGTGGGCTCCCCGAGCTGCCCGACGAGAATCTCGAAGCCGCCGTCCTCGTGTGCGAAGACACCAATCTCGTCGCCGCCACCGGCGAACCAGCACTGGACCGCGAACAGCTCACCGGCGAGGAGACCCTTGCCGTCTACGCCGCCGCTCTCGCCAATTTCGCTGCAGCTGCCCGCGAAGCTGCCCATGTCGTACGCCTTGCCGTTCACCGTGACGGCGACGTTCGTGTACGGAATGTTCTCACGCTCGCCGGCATCGGTGAGCTGCCAGGTGGCGGAGATCTCTTCGGATTCAGTGGGGCGGGGGCCACGCACGTCAGCGTTCTCCTGAGCTGCCGGAGACGGAGAAGGATTGTTTGCGGTTGTATCGGTGGCCTGGGACTGCACGAAGATGTACCCAGCCGCGGCGAGCACCGCGATACCCGCGATTACGAGAAGCACAGAAAGTGTCGAGAAACCTTTTTTGGAGTTCATGGGGGGAGTATAGCCTTCAGAGTGATGTCGTGAAAATCACAGGAATGCTGCGTGTCATATCGGTGTTTTGTTTGAAGGCAAAACACGCTCCATAATGCCCCGGATAAAGAACAATCGGGAAAGAAAGTCTCTCCTCTGTGAAGGTGTCTGCTTTAAAAGCAATAGGCTTACTTGGTGTTTGATCTCTCATTCTCGTGAATAGGCGCGTACAGGGATCGAGCGGACACTGTGCCGTCAGCAACCATTTCATGTAGATGATGCCAAATGGCATACATAGCATACGTATCGAAGCCGCAATACACCTTAAGGTCATGGGCGATTTGTTCTTTCTCCTCGGGAGAAGTAGCTGGCGATACCATGCGCCACCACGCATCGGCGGCCTGACCGCCTTCTTTGATATTCAGAAGGTCATAGCGTAAATCAGCGGCAAGTGTCGGTAGCACTTTCTTTATAGAACTCTTCCCCTTGAAGCCAGGGTGTACGTAGTACTGGTCATGGAACACATCCATGAGATCGTAAATGCGGCCGTTGAACTCCTCAAAAAACGCAGCGTGTTGCGGCAAACGCACTCCAATTTCTTTGCAGACCATCCTCTCAAAGTGCTTATACCACGCGATGACGGTTCCCCCGGGCGGCACGTGCTCTTTGAGTAGTTCGGTAACTCGCTCTGACGGATCGGACAAATCCTCATGGAGAAACTCTATGTGCTCAAGGGGACTATCGGAAGTGCGAAGTACATGAAGAGAAAACTGGAACGGGATATGTTTGTACGGACCGTATCCACTGAATGCAGGTATCGCTGGGCCGAATGCTTCGTAGTCGAAGAAATAGAGCGGGAATGTAAGCGTGCCAAGCTCCTCTTGTATCCTCCTTGTATCAATCATTGGCTTCTGCCGCTGGTGCGCGAGTACTTGATTCTTTTGATTTTCTGTCAGCTCAAAATCATCGGGAATATCGTTCAGGTCAAAGATGCCTCGCGCGACGAAAAGGTCGAGTTTCTTCTTACTTACGCCAGACAAATCGTGAACGGAATAATCGGGTATATGCGGGTTTGATAGCTGGAAACTCGTACAGTGCTTCTTACGTGCCTTGTATACGCATTCGCACCCTCCCGCAGGTTCCCGATCAGAATTCAGATATTCTCCCGCCACCTTCATCCTCTCCTCTATATCTGGCAACCGTGCCTCTATTTTCTCGGTTACATCCTCCATTTCAAACAACGCATTGAGGTCAAGATCGCCGTTGCGTATGTACTCTTTATTCAGGTGTACGAGAAAACACTTGCCGACTTTCACGCCATCACGCCGGAGTACTCTTAGCTGGAAAGCAAGATCGTCTATATGGTCACGATTGCCTGCACCGTCCTCCTTTACAGAGTTGGTACCCTTTACTTCGTAGAGATTCCAGCAATCATGCTCCACGTCGTACGAAAGCATGTCGTTTTTTGCGATAAACCCATCTACGAGAAAGGTGGCTTGGAAGATCGTGGGACTTTTTGCCGCCATCAGACGTCTCGTATCTTCAATCGCGTCGTCTCCAGTAGAAGTTATCTGTACGGCACCGGGGAAAAGCTTTCGAGCCTCGGCTTCTACTTCATTGCCCTGTTCCATCAGATGGAGTTCGAAGTCTGAAGGCACACACTTCCCAACCTCATCAGGACGATGAAGCTGTAGCCACACATTTCGAGGGCATTCGAGGAAAGACAGAAAGGTTGTCTTGGATATTGGAGTCATATTTAGTTCGGCGTCCAGCCGTTAGTGTTTCTGCTGCCTTCGGCAATCTTGCCTACGACAGTCTCCGCATCAAGCGAGTAAAGCGCGCCAAAATGTCTAGTCCTCAATCCGAGGAACGACTTGCCAGAGAAGCAGATAGCGATGATTTTCTTGTCCGGATTAGATTTGTTTGATTCAACTTCACAGGTCTTATGCTTTATAGCGAATGCAAGGTTAGTGCGCATATTCTCAGTCACCTCGATCTCAAGACCCCTCTGGACTTCATCCAAAAGATCAGACAAAACCTCTAGCCGAGATTGGGCATCTTTCTCTTTTATAAACTGAAAGTAAAAGGCTAGATTGGTGAGAGAACAAAACTTCAAATCATCGATATGGCAAAGTCTGTGACTCCATGCGCATTCCTTTGCCTCGACAGGCAAGCAGAACTTTCCAGCTGCAGATTTGATTGCTTCTTCCTTCAGTAGTCTTGCGTCAGAGATGCTACTGGAAACGAAGTACTTTTTGAGCGCCTTCTTTCCGCTCAGAGAACTTGTTTCCAGCTTTGAAGGCAATACCTTCTTGCCAGATATTTCACACTCTTCCAGCAGTCCCTTAGTAACTACCTTTCCAGTTACTTCGCATATTTCCGATTCTTCCGGCAAGATGAGAGAATTTGTCTCCACGCACTTAACAAACTCTGTGCGATGTCCAGTCTTCCCTGACACCGAAGAAGTACCCGCTTCGTCCAGACGATACGTTTTCCCTGATACTTGGCTAACGCCCAGCTCACTCAACAGGAGTTCCGCGCCTGTGAAATCGCATTTTCCAAACGCATCGGGTTCGCCCTTCTTGCCACTAAGAGCAGACTCTTTTAGCATCATGGCCAGAACCATATGGCCAGTAACATCGGATTTCTCCACTTCATCATTCAGTACATGCTTTCCAGTGTATTCGCACTTGACTATGTATTTCTGCAACGCTTTCCGGTCGCTGGTATCCGATTTCACAAGCAGATAACGCAGAACTCTCTTACGACTAATATCGCAGCGATCGAGGCAATCAACAGGCACCGATTTCCCAGTCTCCTCACATTTTGCCAACTTAGGAGCAGAAACTGTCTCCCCTAGAGAAGGCAATACTTCTAGAGCACTGCTATTTTCATCGCTCTCGCCAAATCGGTAAGATGCATTCGTTTCAAACTGACGCCGGACGAATCCCTCCAGACCAACCAACGCGCACTCAAGACGAGGAGTAAAGTCGTCTTCTATCTTCTTCTTTTTTGCAGGATCCAACCCAGCATTCTTCAACTCCTGAGACAATCGCTCTCTGTAAAAGCGACAGAATTCCGACACGCCAGCATCAAGGAGAGCTCTGTCGATCAGCAACTCGGGAGATATGCCGATAAGCGATGGCTCATTAAGTATCGTGTTATCGAGAGGATCCAAGGCCAGTTTTGTTGATTCCCCTATATGCTCCGAGTGGGAGCAGGGAATTTCAACGAGGCGTTCATAACTATCATGAGCCACAGTCACTCGTACCCTTACTAGTGCCGCGCCGCTGAACGTGCGTCGAACACCTGTTATCTTTGAGCCAAGATAAGACGCTCCTGTTTTATCCACCCATTCTTTCACTATTGCCTCAAGCTTGTCTTTCGGATTAGCATCAGCGTCCTCAACACGGTGCAGACCAACGTTCGTTACCTTACTTACCAATCTCTCAAAAGCTGGGCTGCCCGGCGCATACAGAACGTTTCTAAGTAAAGGACCATCTGCGACGGGAATGCTGAGATTATTGTCGAAGCGTATTAGCTCCTGCTTTTTGTTGAGTTCCGAGAGGTAAAATTCAGGCGTTTTTTGTGTCAGTGTTGCACCCAAACTCTTGAGTCCAGACAATACGAAATCCTTAACATCCATAGATCGGATAACCTTTGGAAGTATCGGACTTTGGGGACCTGTGTCATAGGATTCATCCATGCTCCCGAGCATGGAATTGATATTTTCCTCTTCCTTCTCCAGTTGGATTTTTGCATTCTCAATGCTCCGCTCCGCTCTTTTGGCTGCTTCCCCAATGTCTTTGCCCTGCAATGAGGCGAGAACAAGCTTGAGTACCTTTTGCTCAAATACTTCCGAACTATCTTCACCTTCTCCAAGTCCCGAGGCCTCAAGCAACGACTCGATATCGCCGATAGCATGCGAAGCCATTTGCAATTTCTCCATCAAGCGACCAACGATATAGTCCTCAAATGTATCCTTGAGGACGATATTGAAGATGCACACTTTTTCATGAACCGAGCCGAGACGTTGTACGCGACCAATACGTTGCTCAACAATCATCGGATTCCAAGGCAAGTCGTAGTTGACCAAGACATTTGCAACCTGCAAGTTGACGCCTTCTGCTCCGGCTTCCGTAGATATCATTACGTTGATTTCTGGGTCATCTTTCCGGAACTTCTCAAGAGTATCTTTATTCGTGGAGCCGGTCGTGCCGTTTATGAGTCCACAACTAATGCCTCGTTCTTCCAAGAAATTCTGAATTGAAGTTTGTGTCTCAATCCGTGTCGTAAAAACGACCATGCGCCACTGGGTCGGTTTTTCTGCCCTTAGTTTGTCGACTAACGTTTCCAGGCCCTGCAACTTTGATGTGAGCGAGATCGTCTTGGCAACCTCCTTTACTGCAACGGCAAATTCCTTCTTTACCGTTCCCCGTTCGGCCATCCCTTTAAGCATGATAGTGAGTGCCTCAGGGCTACTGACCAAAGTCTTCAGGATATTTATCTGAGTAAGCCTATCCAAATCTCCAATATACGTGGCAACAACCTTAATCAACTCCAATTCACCCGGGGAAGGATTTACTGAGTGAAGTTGAACTTCTCTTCCTGGGAAATGCAGATCTGCGTCTCCACGTCGCACTCGAGACATGTAGCCATAAATAATCGAACGAAACTCTTCTTGCGCTTCCGTATTGAGCTTGCGCGCATCTGTCCGATTGTCGGCGATAAACTTTCTTGAAAACGTGCCTGGATTGCCGAACGGATTCTCGTGGCCACGTGCAACCGTAAGAAGTTCAACAAGCGAATATAAATCCCAAAGTCTATTTTGAATCGGGGTAGCAGTAAGAAGAAGAACGTACTTAAAAACTCGATCGGCCAAAATCTCTTTGAAACGCAAAGCTACTTGGGGCGCAGTATCAGTACCATACAAGTTTCTGAGCTTGTGGGCTTCGTCGAGTATCAACATGTCGAACCCCGCATCTCGGAGTCGAGTCAGATACATTCGCGCGGAATTATAGGTAGTTATGACGGCACCTATATCACCAGGCGGTTCTGCATCCAGTAGACCCTTTCCAGTCGCAATGATTGAAGGTATTCCGAATTTCGTTTCCAACTCTTCCTGCCATTGAGGACCGAGTATCTTTGGCGCAACTATGAGGATTTTTGACAGACGACCCCGAGAAATTAATTCACTGGCAACCAATCCTGCACTAATGGTCTTGCCTAGACCAACATCATCTGCGAGAAGCGTTACAGGCAAGCGGCGACAAAAACTTATGAGGTTTGATACTTGATGCTGATAAGGTTGAACCTTGTCGGCCCATGACCGCGTGGATTTCAGATCTTCCGGACTCTCGATAACAATAGGATCGATCAAATCCCACTCCAAAGCCGCCCGATAGAGAGCGTAATCAGCTGGGTTCTCGGAGAACCTTAGAGGTTTTATTTGAATGGAAGGTTTTAGAACGTCCATAGATTGTGCTCTCTTCATGAAGCACTAACCTTAAGTATACTCTCGAACGAAAGGTCAGGCGACGATATAAAACTAAAGTCAAGGTATTTCAACCAGACTTCAAACATCTCACCCATCTAGGTCATTAGACGGGGTGTTTATGACTGCTGACCCTCTGAGATACTCACCCGTCATGGTCGGGTTCGAGTCTCAAATCGGTCGAGGGTCGTGGTCTCGAAACAGTCGCTTAAAAACCCTTATTTTCCCTTACGTGTCATGGTCTGATTCATCAGACCTTCCGAGCTGGCCAAGCTAGACGAACTTGGAACCTATTTCTAGTAATTCTTAGGGTGTGGAAACTCCTTCCGGCTAGCCATCTCCCAGTTTCTTCGCCAGCGCGCCTTCGCCTCTCTTGTATGAACGAGGCAATCATGATCTTGACAATTGATGGATAAACACTTTCCACAATTCGGCTCCTCACATTGGCATTTCCTAACTAGGCTTGTGAGAAATTCCTTGATGATCCCATTCACTTCTTTGATTGCTGCGGGGTGGTAGCGATAGTCATGTACCGCCTCTACCTCATAAATCCTCTTTGGCTCAGGTAGCTTGTCGCATACCTCCTTGGCTTCCTCGACCTGCATGAATTCATCCTCAGTGGCGTAAACAATCAGCTTAGGCTTCATTGTTTCTAATAAAACTTCTACTGGATGATACTTCTTGCCATCTTCCCAATAGCTCACAGGCAAAGCGAATTCTTTCTGCGCGTCCGTCTTCTGCGAGCCAGGCGGCAAATCTCTGCGTGAGACCTTGAAGCCAGCCTGTACCGCATTCTCATCTGGCGGAGTCGGATCATTGAAGCTTGGCATGAGCATCGCGATGCCAATTACCGCAGGCAAAGATTGCCCGAGCAACATGGCAACGGCGCCTCCCCTGCTGTGACCGATCAACACAGTGGGTCGATTGCCAAAGTACTCTACAAGTTCGCGTACGGCCTGCAGGTAGTTAGTTGTCGTGAAATCGCTTATCTCACCACCGCTCTCCCACGTGCCTGGCGGATCAAAAGCCACAGCAAGCCATCCCCGTTCGGCAAGCTCATCTGCAAGGCTTGTAAAGCTCACGTAGTCTTTCGTATCAAGGCGCCCTGGAAGGAGCAGGGCTAATTGCTCTGCCTTCTCATCACCACGCATGAGAACTGCCAACTCAAACGTGGGTGTTTTGATTCGCTCCATAATTCAATTTTAGACCATAAAAGTGGCTGCTGCGGGACTAGGACTCGAACAACTCCCCCAGTCCTTCCATCTCCTTTTTGTTGGGCTTCTTCCCGGTCACCACGTGGAACTCCACGTACAGGTCTCCCCTGCCACGGCTCCGGTACCGCGGCATGCCCTGTCCCTTCACGCGGTACCGCTCGGCGAGATCCACGCCACTACCCAGATCCACGTTCACCTTCGCCCCATCAATCACGGGCACGGGAATCGGGTCATGGCGCAGCAGCTGGAGCGGACTCACCTTCACGCGCGTGATGAGGTCGTCCCCGTCGCGTGAGAACGCCGCGTGCCGCGCCACGCGGATGCGCACGCCGAGGTTCCCACTCGGCTGCCCGCGGCGCCCCGCGTCCCCCATGCCGGCGACGGCGAGCACCTGGCCGTCCCCGATGCCAGGCTCGAACTGCACGGAGACGTGCCGCTCCCCCTTCTTGCGCCCGGCGCCGGAGCAGTCCGGGCAGGGCTTCTCCGGAACCTTGCCCGTACCGTCGCACGCGTCGCACGAGACCACCTGCTGGAACTGCCCAAAAAGCACGCGGCGGGTCTGCGTCACCTGCCCCTTGCCCGCGCACTTCGCGCAGGTGTGCAGCTTGGACCCATCGGCGGTACCCTCACCCTTGCACTTCCCGCATTGCACGAGCGCCGGAATCGTGAACTGGTGCGTGCCGCCGCGGAACGCGTCCTCGAGCGTGACCATCACCTCGACGTGCAGATCGCGCCCGCGCTCCTCGCGGCGCGCGGTTCCCCCGAAGCCGCCGGAGAAGACAGACGAGAACAGGTCTCCCAGGTCCTCGATGTTCACGTTGAAGCCCTCCGCGCCGAAGCCGCCGAACCCCCCGTACCCGGGAATGTCCTCGGCGGAACCCGTGCGGTCGTAGCGGGCGCGCTTCTCGGCGTTGCCGAGCACCTGGTACGCCTCGTTGATCTCCTTGAAGCGCGCCTCGTCGCCGCCCTCCTTGTCGGGGTGGTGCTGGTGCGCGGCCTTCCGGTACGCCTTTTTGATGTCGTCTTGGGAGGCGGTGCGGGAGACGCCCAGTACTGAGTAGTAGTCCTTAGCCATGCCTCAGAGTGTGACGCGCTCGTGGAGGGACGGGATGGCCTCTATGCGGAGGAGACCGGCGGAGACCGCGACGAGGACCACCATCCAGACCAGCACGGCGACCGCGATGGTCAGGAGCACCGCCGCGGAGCGCGCGATGAAGAACGCGCCGAGCAGCCACGCGATGGTGAAGTACCAGCCGTAGCGATCCTGGAACCCCTGCAGGATGTTGGAGAAGGCGCCCTGCGCCACGTGGCCGACGCTGGAGCTCGCGCTGCCGCCGGTGCCGAGCTGCTTGATGACGCCGTCAGCAGCCGCGCGGGCCGCCTCCGCCAGCACGCGCGCCTGGTCCTCGGGGCCGAGCGCGCGGAAGCGCGGGTCCGCCTCGAGCTGCGCGCGGGCGGACGCCATGGCGAGGTCGCCCACGGAGAGCGTCGAGGTCGGCGAGGACGGCTGTGCACCCGGGATGAGCGTCGGCACGATGCGCACCGCCTGGTCCGTGAGGTTCGCGAGCACGCCCTGCGGCAGGAGCGCGGAGCCGCGCGAGACCGCCGCGCCGTACAGCACGATGAGCGCGATGATGACGCCCGTCGCGAGCGTGGACGTGTACTTGCGCGTCAGGGTGAAGAGGTGGAGCGTCGTGTACGTGCTGCTCGTGGTGCGGTACGCCCAGTACGCGCCCATGGCGAAGGCCGCGACGATGAGCGCCAGGAGCGCGGCCTCGGAGGCGGTGCGCCACGGGAGCGCGAGCGTGACGCACACGCCCCAGAACGCGCTGAAGAGCAGGTGCCACCGCGTGTCGTCCACGATGACGGTGGTGAGGGTCGCCGCGAAGCAGAACGCCGCGATGGGGATCACGGTGCCCCAGAAGGGCCAGGCACCGGCGAGGTACGCGTTCACGCCGTACCCGATGGTCAGGCCCACGATGCCCGTGACGGCGGCGGCGGTCAGCCGGACGATGGCCGCGTACGTGGGCGCGAGGTGCTCCCTAGGCAGCAGCGGGTCCTGCGTCGCCTTCAGGTGTTCCGGGTTCAGTAGCAGCACTGTCGTTCTGTTTGTAGACCGCTTCGCCGATCTTTTGCATCTCTGAGTTTAGCGCCTCAGAGGTGGATTTGATAGCGGCGAGGTCCTCCCCGGCGAGCGCGTCCCGCACGGCCTTCACCTTCTCCTCGACGCCGGACTTCACGTCCGCGGGGACCTTGTCCCCCGCGTCGGCGAGCGCCTTCTCCGCGGAGTACGCGAGCGACTCGGCGTGGTTCTTGGCATCCACGAGCTCGCGGCGCTTGGCGTCCTCGGCGGCGTGCGCCTCCGCGTCCGCCTTGAGCTTCTCGATCTCCTCCTTGGAGAGCGAGGTGGATGCCTCGATGCGGACGGACTGCGTCTTGCCGCTCGCCTTGTCCTTGGCGGAGACGTTCAGAATGCCGTTGGCGTCGATGTCGAAGCTGACCTCAATCTGCGGCACGCCGCGCGGCGCCGGCGGGATGCCGTCCAGCATGAAGCGCGCGAGCGTCTTGTTGTCCGCCGCCATGGGGCGCTCCCCCTGGAGGATGTGCACCTCGACGGAAGGCTGGTTGTCCGCGGCGGTGGAGAAGGTCTGCGTCTTGTTCGTCGGGACGGTCGTGTTCTTCTCGATCATCGGCGTCGCGACGCCACCCATCGTCTCGATGGAGAGCGTCAGCGGGGTGACGTCGAGGAGCAGGATGTCCTTCACGTCGCCCTGCAGGATGCCCGCCTGTACGGCCGCGCCGAGCGAGACGACCTCGTCCGGGTTGATGCCGCGGTGCGGCTCCTTGCCGAAGAGGTTCTTCACCGCCTCCTGGATGCTCGGCATGCGCGTCTGGCCGCCCACGAGGATGATCTCGGCGATGTCCGAGAGCTGGAAGCCGGCGCCCTTCGGCGCGGCTGCCGTAACCACCTCCCTGGTGATCTCAACGGAGCGCTCCACGAGCTCACGGGTGAGCTCCTCGAGCTTGGCGCGGGTCATCTTCAGCATGAAGTGCTTGGGCCCTGACGCGTCGCTCGTGATGTACGGGATGTTGATCTCCGTCTCGGTGCTCGAGGAGAGCTCGTGCTTGGCGCGCTCCGCCGCCTCCTTGATGCGCTGCAGCGCGAGCGGGTCCTTGGAGAGGTCGATGCCCTCCTGCTTCTTGTACTCACCCATGAGGTACTCGTGAATCTTGTTGTCGAAGTCGTCGCCGCCGAGGTGCGTGTCGCCGCCGGTCGCGACCACCTCCACGGTGTCGTCGGCAATGTCGAGGACGGACACGTCGAACGTGCCGCCGCCGAAGTCGTACACCACGACCTTCTCGTGCTTGTTGCGGTTCAGGCCGTACGCGAGCGCGGCTGCGGTCGGCTCGTTGATGATGCGGCGCACGGTGAGGCCGGCGATCTCACCCGCGTTCTTGGTAGCCTGGCGCTGGGCGTCGTCGAAGTACGCCGGCACCGTGATGACCGCCTCGGTCACCTTCTCGCCGAGCTTCGCCTCGGCGTCCGCCTTGAGCTTCGCGAGGATGAAGGACGACACCGCCTCAGGGGTGTGCCACTCCTCGCCGAGCTTCACCTCCACGCCGCCGTTGGGTGCCTTCCGGATCTCGTACGGGAGCCAGGTCTTGTCGCGCTGCACCTCCGGGTCGTCGAAGGGGCGCCCGATGAGGCGCTTCACGGAGAAGATGGTGTTCTGCGGGTTCGTGATGGCCTGGCGCTTGGCGAGCAGCCCCACGAGGCGCTCCCCCGCCTTGTTCACCGCGACGATGGACGGCGTGGTGCGGTTGCCCTCGTGGTTCTCGAGGATGCGCGGCTCGCCGCCGTCGGTGACGGCGATGGCCGAGTTGGTGGTTCCGAGGTCGATTCCGATAATTTTGGGCATTGGTGTGGTGTTGGTTACTGCTGGCTTCCTGATACGTAGACGCGGGCGGGGCGGAGCACTTTGCCGTGCATGCGGTACCCGTCCTGCGCGATGGAGAGGACGGTCCCCTCCTCCCTGCCCTCCGCGGGCATCGTGCCGATGGCTTCCGAGGTGGCGGGGTCGAACGGCTTGTCCGTGAGCTCCGCTGCGGGGATGGGCTCCAGCCCGTACCGCTTGAGCACCTCGAGGAGCTGGGAGCGAATCATCGCCATGCCCTGCTCCGCGGGAGACCCGGGCTCGAGCGTCGTGCGCGCGAGGGTGAAGCTGTCCAGGACGAGGAGCATGTCCTCGATGAGGTTGCTCATCCCGACCGAGATGGCGTGGGTCACGCGCTCCGCCTCCTGCCGCTTGTAGTTGATGAGGTCGGCTTTGGCGCGCTGCCACCCGTCCCGGTACTCGTCCCGCTCCTTTTCAACGGGGCTCAGCTCTGGGGCGGCGCCCCCCTGCTCTCCCTGGTTGTTGTGTTCTTCTTCCATGGCTTCAGTCTTTGTTGATGAGGTGGTCGACGGTGGCGAACAGCTGCGCGGCGCGGTCGTAGTCCATGCGCTTGGGCCCGACCGCGATGATCGCTATCGGGTGCCCGCGCAGCGAGTACTGCGCGGCAACCGCGGCGAGGGCGCTCGTGCGCCCGAACGGGCTGGACTTGCCGATGAACAGGCGCGGGTCCACGCCGAGGCGGGAGCGGAACGATCCGATGCGCTCGTCGATGGCCTCGATGTCGCGCAGGATGCCGGCGAGCTCGTCGCGGCTCTCCCAGTCCAGGCGCTCGACCAGCTGCGGGAGGCCGCGCGTGAACGCGTACCCATCCGTGAGGTCCGCGACGATGCCCACCGCGCCCATCTGCTCGGCCATGAGGTCGGCGAGGTGGTCCCACGCGCTCTCGCGGATGGCTGCGGTGATGCCGTGGCCGGCCTTCGCCGGGTGCGCCCCCGAGAGGGCGCGCGCCGCGTAGAACTCGTAGCCGGTGTCGCTGGGCACCCGGCCCGCCGCGTGGTGCGGCTGTTCGAGGAAGCCCTGGTCCGTGAGGTCCGTCAGCTCAATGCGGATGGTCGCCGGCTTGATTCCGAAGTCGTAGCGCTCGTACAGGTGCGACGAGCTGACCGGAACGCCCGAGGAGATGAACTCCCGGACGGTCGCCTCGAGAATCTCAGCTGAACGATCTCGCATTGCCCGGGCATTTTATCGCCGTTAGCAGTCTTGGGTCAAGATTGCTAATGCGTGGTCCGACGCCTAGAATGACACACTGTCAATGTTCAAAAAAGCAGCTGAAAACCTTTTTATTCGTAACGTCAAGGGTACTCTCCCCGGCGCCCTGGTTGCGGTAACAGAACAGCTCATTGCGCGCCTCACTAAAAAGGTAGGCGCGGTTCTAAAAACTGCAGATGGAGCGGCGAAGGTTTACCTCAGCTCACGAGTAATCAAGCATCTGTATGACAAGCGAACCGCGCAGGAATTTGAGGTGATCTTGAAATGTGCGCACCTCATTGTGAGATTGCCAAACGCAATTTACGAAAATAAAGACGGCAAAAGAGGTGACTTCATTTTTGTTAAGCAAATTCAGGGAGCCCAGTATGTGGTCATTCTCGAAAAGCAAGCGACGACCTCAGGCGAAATTTACTTTTCTGTTGTCACCGCATTCCGTGTCAGAAAAACAGGGTATCTAGAGAATCACAGACTTCTGTGGACCTGGAGGGGCGACATTCCCTCATCGTAATCCGTTGGATTCCAGCTCGCGCTGGCCTACTGGGATCCCGCAGTAGAGCCTTTCTGCATTTCAGGTCCACAGGAGTCTAGGATTCTTACCTGTGGAACTATTATACCAGGGTGTACACAAATTGACAACCACAATTTGTGAGTAGCGCGAACAGAGTGGCAGAAATTTTTGGTACAATTGCTCCCATGACGTCGCGTTCAAAAGACCTGCAACCCTGGATCGACATCCAGCTGGAGGAGGGCGCGACCGTGGACCACCCGGCGCTCAAGCAGCTCAGCCAGAAGCTGGACCTACACCCGGTGATCCTCAAGGAACTCACCTCCCCCTCCCCGCGCGCCCACGTGGAGAACTTCGGCTCGTACCTGTTCCTCGCGGTGCAGTTCCCCATATACGACGCCAAGAACTTCGTGTCGCGCCGCGCGGAGATAGACTTCATCATCCGCCGCGACGTCGTCATCACCGTCCACTACGAGCACCTGCACGCGCTCGAGTTCGCGGCGAACCAGGGGCTCGCCGGCAAGGAGCGCCAGCTCCCCGTGCCGCCCGGGCTCGAGATCACGTACGGCATCCTCTCGCACGTCCTCGCGTACAACCAGCGCCAGCTGCGCCACATCCAGGAGAAGGTGGAGGCGGTCGGCTCGGACCTCTTCACGGGCAGCAACCAGGACCTGCTCGTGCGCATCGCGTACCTCAAGCGGGACATCTCCGAGTACAAGATCATCTTCAACCCCATGGGGCAGGTGCTCACCTCGCTGCAGGGCGTGGGTGCGAGCTTCTTCGGCGAGGGCACGGCGCCGTACATCGAGGACATCCACGGCGACTTCCTGCGCATCAGCCAGCAGATCGATGACTACCGCACCGCCGTCGCGGACTTCGAGCAGACCAACAACCAGCTCATGAGCATGCGGAGCGGCCAGGTCATCCGCGTCCTCACCGTGGTCAGCCTCATCACGTACCCGCTCACGCTCTTCGCGACGCTCTTCGCCGTCCGCCTCGAGGGCATCCCGTTCATGGGGCACCCGCAGGGGTTCTGGGTGCTCGGCGGCATGGTGCTCGCCACCGTCATCGCGCTCATCGCGCTCTTCAAAGCAAAGAAATGGATCTGACGCTGAGCCTCCGGGATAGCCTGTCTCGCGGCAGGGTGGCCATCGAGCGGCGGGGTTCCCCCGTCGCGATGTACGCGTGCGGGCCCACGGTGTACAACTTCCAGCACATCGGGAACTTCAGGAAGTTCCTGTTCGATGACCTGCTCGTGCGCACCATGCGCGGCCTCGGGTACGACGTGACCTTCGTCATGAACATCACGGACGTCGGCCACCTCGTCGGGGACGGCGACGAGGGCGAGGACAAGGTCGAGGCGGCGAGCCGCAGGGAGAACGTCGACGTGGAGGCCATCATCCAGAAGTACACGGACGTCTTCCTCCAGGACTGGGACGCGCTGCGCCTCACCAGGCCCGACGAGCAGCCGCGCGCGAGCCGCTACGTGGAGCAGCAGATCGAGCTCGTCGAGCTGCTCATCGGGAAGGGGCACGCGTACGACACGCCGGAGGCGGTCTACTTCGAGGTCTCGACGTTCCCGGGGTACGGCGCGCTGACCGGCCAGATCGCCGGGGAGCGCGTCGTGGGCGCGCGCGAGGAGGTGGAGACGGAGACCAGTAAGCGGAACCCCGCGGACTTCGCCATATGGCTGAAGGCGGTCGGCAAGTACGAGCACCACATCCAGCGCTGGTCCTCCCCGTGGGGATACGGGTTCCCGGGCTGGCACCTGGAGTGCTCCGCGCTCGCGCACCACTTCCTCGGGCACCCCGTCGACGTGCACACGGGCGGCATAGACCACCTGTTCCCCCACCACACCAACGAGATCGCGCAGAGCGAGGGCGCGTACGGCGCGCCGTTTTCGCGCGCGTGGGTGCACGCGGAGCACATGCTCGTGGACGGCGAGAAGATGGCGAAGTCCGTCGGCAACGTGTTCCTCATCCGCGACCTCGTGGAGCGCGGCTTCTCCCCGCTAGACCTCCGGTACCTCGCGCTGTCCGTGCACTACAGCACGCGCATCAACTTCACGTGGGACGCGCTCGCGGCTGCGCGCGCGGGGCGCCGCACGCTGCTCGTCGCGTCCTGGGACGGCGAGCCGGGCGGCTCCCCCGATGCGGACCTCATGGCGCGCTTCTGGGAGGCGCTCGCGGACGACCTGGCGTCGCCGCGCGCGCTCTCGCTCGCCCACGAGGCGGCGAGGCTCGAGCCGGCGAGCCGCGCGGCCACCCTGGGAGCCATGGACGCGGTGCTCGGCATCCTGTCCCCGAAGCCCGAAATTCCGGCCGAGGTCGTGGAGCTCGTGGCCCGGAGGGAGGACGCCCGCAGCAATAAACAGTTTGTCCAGTCTGACGCTTTCCGCGACCAGATCCAGAAGCTAGGATACGAGGTAGAGGACTCCCCCGCGGGTCCGAGAATCTACCCCACCACGTAATGGCAAGAACCCCAACCAGAGAGCGTCACGACCTCGGTGACGCCCGCGTCGTGCCGCACAGCGTCGACGCCGAGCGCGCCACCATCGGCTCGCTCCTCATCGACCCGCAGGCAATCTACAAGGTCATCGACGTGGTGAACGCCGAGGACTTCTACGTGCCCGCGCACGCCACCATCTTCTCGGCCATCGAGGAGCTCCTGAACCGCAACCAGCCCATCGACGTCGTGTCGGTCAGCGGCGTGCTCAAGGACCGCAAGGAGCTCGAGAGCGTCGGGGGCGCCACGTACCTGGCCGAGCTCACCAACTACGTCGCGACCGCGAGCCACGTCGCGCACTACGCGGAGATCGTGCGTCAGAAGAAGGTGCTGCGCTCACTCCTCTCCGTGTCCGCGCAGATCACCGAGGACGCGCTCGGCGAGGGCGCCGAGGACGTGGACGAGCTCATGGTGGAAATCGAGCGCCGCATCATGAACATCGCGCAGCACTCGGTGACACAGAACTTCGTCCCGATCGGCTCGGAGCTCACCTCCGCGTTCGAGCGCATCGAGTACCTCCGCGAGCACAAGGGCGAGCTGCGCGGCGTCACCACCGGGTTCTCCGAGATGAACAGGGCGCTCTCGGGCCTCCAGAAGTCCAACCTCGTCATCCTGGGCGCCCGCCCGTCCATGGGTAAGACGTCGCTCGCCCTGGACATCGCACGACACGCCGCGCTCGCCGGCACGCCGGTCGGCATCTTCTCCCTCGAGATGAGCCGCGAGGAGGTCGTGGACCGCCTCGTCGCCGCGGCGGGCGACGCCTCCCTCTGGCAGCTCCGCACCGGCAACATCCGCGACGAGTACGAGCTCGACATGGTCAAGGCGGGTCTCGCGAAGCTCGCCAACGCGCCCATCTACATCGACGACACCCCCGCGCCGACGATCCTCCAGATGCGCGCCATGGCCCGCCGCCTCCAGATGCAGCACGGCCTCGGCCTCCTCGTCGTGGACTACCTCCAGCTCATCAGCCCGCGCCGCTCGAGCGACAACATGGTGCAGCAGGTCACGGAGATCAGCCGCGGGCTCAAGCTCATCGCGCGCGAGCTCGAGATTCCCGTCCTCGCGCTCTCGCAGCTGAGCCGCGGCGTGGACCAGCGCGAGAACCGCACGCCGCAGCTCCACGACCTCCGCGAGTCCGGCTCCATCGAGCAAGACGCGGACGTGGTCATGTTCATATACCGCAAGGAGCGCGACATGAAGATCCAGGGTAAGAAGGACGAGGAGATTCCGGATGACGTGCGCAACAAGGCGGACATCGTCATCGCCAAGCACCGCAACGGCCCCACCAGGACGGTGCCGCTCATGTGGAACCCCGAGAGCGCGAGCTTCCGCGACCTCGACAAGTCGCACGAGGCTCCCTCGGACTTCTTCTGATGCGCCTCCCCTCCTCGCTCCGCGCGCTCGCGGAGTCCCTCGCGAAGCTCCCCTCCATTGGCCCGCGCCAGGCCATTCGCCTCGCGCTGCACGTGAGCTCGCTGCCGCGCGAGAAGCAGCAGGCACTGCTCGGAGCACTCGGCGAGCTGTCCAGGGTCTCGCGCTGCGTGGAGTGCGGGTTCCCGCACGAGGTCTCGGGAGACCGCTGCGAAATCTGCGCGGACCCGAACCGCTCCGCGCGAACCGTCATGGTCGTGGAAAAGGAGACGGACCTGCTCTCGCTGGAGAAGGTGGGGCGGTACGCGGGGCGCTACCTCGTCATCGGCTCCCTGCCGCGCGGCGGGACGCTCTCGCCAGAGCAGCAGCAGGTTCTCGCGCGGCGCGCGAAGATGGCGCAGGACGCGGGCGGGCTCGACGAGCTCATCCTCGCGGTCTCAGCCACGGTAGCTGGCGAGCACCTGGCTGGAGCCGTGACGGCAGCCATGGGTGGCGCCGCGAGAAAAGTCACCAAGCTGGGGCGCGGCCTCCCGCGGGGCGGCGAGATTGAGTTCGCGGACGAGGACACCCTGGGATACTCGCTGGATAGCCGGCACTAGTCCTCGAGAGGAGCTACTAATGCTGCCAGGGTTAGTGACCCGGTCTCTCGAGTATTTCCACCCAAAGCCGGAACGCCGCCTCACTGAAATATTCAGTCTGCCGACTATCCACGAGATAGCGCCTTCATGTCCTGCAGGAAGCGCGCGGAGAAATCTTTTGCACCCAGCTCGAGGAATCGCTTCTGCTCAGCCGGAGTCATTGAACGATCCTGCTTCTTCGCGACGAGCTTAAAGAACTCCTTCTTCTCAGGAGCGCTGAGGGCAAGCTTCATGCCCTTTGGGGCGCGCGTGGTATTCTTCACGTCCGAAGCATAGAAATCAGGCTGGAATCTGTACATAAAAATAAATAGTGTTGTGATATTACTAGCCCGTAATCTTGTAGCCCCTGCCCTGCACGGTCTGGATGAGTTTCCTCGAGAACGGGGCGTCCACCTTTTTGCGCAGGCTCGCGATGTGCGCCTCCACCGTGTTGGAGAACGGGTCCGTGTCCATGTCCCAGACGTGCTCGAGGAGCATCGCGCGGCTCAGCACGATGGACTCGTTGCGCATGAGGTAGCGGAGCAGGGCGAACTCTTTGCGCGTCAGCGCGATGTCCCGCTTCTGCCGCTTCACCTCGTACGTCGCCTCGTTCAGCGTGAGGTCTCCCACCTGCTGCACCGTCTTCGCCACGTGGTTCGGGCGGCGCAGCAGCGCACCCATGCGCGCGAGGAGCTCGTCAAAGGAGAAGGGCTTCGCGAGGTAGTCGTCGGCGCCCGCGTTCAGGAGCTCCACCTTCGCCTCGATGTCTCCCCTGACGCTGATCACCAGAATCGGGACGTGCCTGCCCCGCGAGCGAATCTCGCCGATCACGTCCAATCCGGACTTCTTGGGCAAGAGGTTATCCAGCAGCACCAGGTCGTACTCGTTCGTCCGGGCGGCGAAAGAGCCGACCTCGCCATCGGCTGCGTGGTCGACCACGAAGCACTTCTCCTCGAGGTGCCGCTTCAGAAACTCGGCGATGGTCGGTTCGTCTTCGACGAGCAGGATGCGCATGTGCAAATGGTAGCGGGCGAAGATTAAGCCAGCATAAAGCTAGGCCGAGAGGTCGCGGCCGCCGATCACGCGGTACCAGGGAGCGGCGCCGAGGGCCTCGAAGAGCGAGACCCGGGCAGCCGGCGCGGACGCCTCACGCGGGAGCGCGAGCTCGGGGAGCGTCACCCCCTCGGGGACGTACGCGATGGTCAGGTGCGGGAACGTCTCGCGCGTGGGGTCCTGGCTCCAGAGAGCCCGCCAGGTCTGCAGCCAGAGCCGCTCGACCTCGGGCGTCACGTCGCAGGTGAGCCAGGCGAGCCCCGGGATCATCCCGTGCGGCCCGTACCCGATGCCCGTCACCCTGAGTGCCACGGGGCCGGGGGCGATGGCGGAGAAGTCGCGGAGCACCGCGGAAACGTTGCGCTCGTCCCAGGGCGGGATGATGGTCAGGTGCAGGTTCTCGGGGTCGACCAGCTCCACGCCGGGAACGCCCGCGAGCTGCCGCTGCGCCTCAACCGCGAGGGCCACCAGCTCGGCGGGCGCCTCGAGCGCCACGAACACGCGCGAGCTCTCCCCTACTTCCCGTGGCACTTCTTGAACTTCTTCCCGCTGCCGCACGGGCAGGGATCGTTGCGCCCGACGTTCTCGAAGCGCGCGTCGCGCGGCGTCGCGGCTACGGGCTGCGCCGGCATCACCGGGGTGGCGACCGGCCGGGTGCCGTCTGCCGGGCGCGCCGCCTTCACGGCGTTCATGAACACCCACTCGGCGTACGCGACCCAGAGGCGCTCGTAGAACTCGCTCGCCTCGCGGCGGTACTCGATGAGCGGGTCGCGCTGCGCGTAGCCGCGGAGCCGCACGGAGTCGTTGAGGTCCTCGAGGTCCTCGAGGTGCGCCATCCAGAGCTGGTCCAGGATGGAGAGCAGGCGGCGGCGCGTGTCCGGATCCAGGGCCGCATCCTTCGCGCGGTGCTCGAGGAGCTCGGCGAGGTCGCCGGCGCTCGGGTGGTCGCCGGGCCACGGGTGCGCCGCGTCGGTGATGCCCGCCTCGGCGAACAGCTGCCGGAGCTCCTCGAGGGGCTCGCCGCCGTCCGGCACGACGCCGTTCTTGCCGAGGACGCCGTCCAGGTACTCGCGCGCTGCCGAGGAGACCTCGGCGGCCACGAGCTCCGGGGTGACAGCCTCGAGGAGCTGCTGGCGCTTCCTGTACACGGCGGTGCGCTGCTTGTTGAGCACGTCGTCGTACTCGAGCAGGTGCTTGCGGGTGTCGAAGTAGTTCCCCTCCACCTTGGCCTGGGCCTCGGCGATGGATCGGGAGACCATCTTCATCTGGATGGGCTCGTCCTCCGGGAGCTGCGCCATGAGGGTCCCCATGATGCTCTTGAGGCGGTCCCCGCCGAAGATGCGCATGAGGTCGTCGTCGAGGCTGAGGAAGAACTGCGAGGAGCCCGGGTCGCCCTGGCGGCCGGCGCGCCCGCGGAGCTGGTTGTCGATGCGGCGCGCCTCGTGGCGCTCGGTGCCGATGACGTGCAGGCCACCCGCGGCGCGGACGGCGTCCGCGTCCTCCTTGGCCGGCGGGTTGCCGCCGAGGATGATGTCGACGCCGCGGCCGGCCATGTTGGTCGCGACGGTGACGCCGCCCGGGCGCCCGGCCTGGGCGATGATGCCGCCCTCCTTCTCGTTGTTCTTCGCGTTGAGGACCTGGTGCGGGACGCCGGCGCGCTTGAGGTAGTCGGCGAGCACCTCGTTCTTCTCAATGGAGGTCGTGCCGATGAGGACCGGCTGGCCCGCCTCGTGGCGCTCGCGCACCGCCTTCACGATGGCGCGGTACTTGGCCTCAGAGTCCTTGTAGATGACGTCGGGCATGTCAACGCGCCGGAGCGGGCGGTGCGGCGGGATGCTCACCACCGGCAGCTGGTACACCTTGTGGAACTCCTCCGCTGAGGTCTCGGCGGTGCCGGTCATGCCGGAGATTTTCTCGTACAGGCGGAAGTAGTTCTGCACGGAGACCTTCGCGTACGTGCGGTTCTCCTCGCGGACGTTCACGCCCTCCTTCGCCTCGATGGCCTGGTGCAGCCCGCCGTTGTAGCGGCGCCCGTGGAGCATGCGCCCCGTGAACTGGTCCACGATGATGATCTCGCCGTCGCGGACGACGTACTCCTTGTCCTTCCTGAAGAGGGACTCGGCCTTGAGCGCCTCGTCGAGGAAGCGGACCAGGCGAATGTTCTCGGGAGCGTACAGGTTCGCGATGCCGAGGCTGCGCTCCACCTCCTCTATGCCCTCCGGCAGCACGGTGACGGAGTGGTGCTTCTCGTCGAAGGTGTAGTGGCGCTCCACCTCGAGGCGGCGCGCGAGAACCGCGAAGGACTTGTACAGGTCGCTGCTCTCGCGATCCGGAGCCGAGATGATGAGCGGCGTCCTCGCCTCGTCGATGAGGATGCTGTCCGCCTCGTCGATGATGGCGAAGTAGTGCGGGCGCTGGGCCTGCTGCGCCGGATCGTACGTGAGGTTGTCCCGCAGGTAGTCGAAGCCGAACTCGTGGTTCGTGCCGTAGGTGACGTCAGCGGCGTAGGCTTCACGACGCGAGACCGGGCGGAGGAACTCCTGCTTCACCTTGAAGGCCCCAGTCGCGTCGCGCTCCTCGTCCACCTCCTCCTCTCCCTTGAAGTCGGCGTCGTACTGGAAGGCGGCGTTCGGGACGAGCACGGCGACGCTCAGCCCGAGCAGCTTGTACACCTGCCCCATCCAGACCGCGTCACGGCGGGCCAGGTACTCGTTGACGGTGACGATGTGCACGCCCTTGCCGGTGAGGGCGTTGAGGTACGCGGGGGCGACGCCGGCGAGGGTCTTGCCCTCTCCGGTGCCCATCTCGGCAATGGCGCCCCGGTGGAGCACCTGCCCGCCGATCAGCTGGACGTCGTAGGGGCGCTGGCCGAGGGTGCGGCGCGCAGCCTCGCGGGCCAGGGCGAAGGCTTCGGGCATGGCCCCGTCGAGGTCCAGCTCACCCCCCTGAATCTTCGCCTGGAGGGCGAGGCTCCACTCGGTGAGCTTCTCGTCCGGGAGCTCCATGAGCTCGGGCTCAAAGTCGGCGATGGCGGAGAGGCGCCTCTGGTACTCGCTCAGGGCGCGGCGGTCAAAAAAGTTCTTGAATAGTGAAATCACGTGGTTGGTTGTTTCCGGCTGGGTAGCCGGGTGAGCTTATTCCTCGGCGTGGCGGCGCGCAACGTCCTGCTCCTTGAAGCGCTGGACGTTGCCGTGGAGGGTGTCCCGCGCCCGATCCACCGTGGCGTAGATGTCGTCCCCCACCGCGTCCGCCTCGAGCGTGGCCACCGGCAGGTGGAGGCGGACCCGCACCTTGAAGATGTCGCCGCTCTTGTGGTGCTCGGTGGTCCGCTCGAACTCGACCTCCGCGCGAGCCTCGCCGTCTCTCTCGTAGGCGGGAATGAGGTGGGCCACCGAGGCGAGCTTACTGGTGGCGTGCTCCTCGAGGGCGTCGGAGTGGTCAATGTGCGTGTAGCGGAAGGTCGTCTGCATGCCCCTATGCTACCAGAAGCCCGCTTCCCCGGGCAGTACACAAAACCCCCGATTTCTCGGGGGTTTTGTGTAAGTGGAGTACTGTGAAGCCTAGCGGCGACGGCGTGCTGCCTTCTTGGTCGTCTTCTTTGCTGCTTTCTTGGCTACCTTCTTGGTGGCCTTCTTAGCAACCTTCTTACGAGCAACCTTCTTGGTGGCCTTCTTGGCTACCTTGCGCGTCGTCTTCTTTGCCGCCTTGCGGACAACCTTCTTGGTCGTCTTCTTGGCTGCCTTGCGAGCTCTCTTTGCTGCCATGTGAAGTACTAAATGAATGACGTTAAGTAATCGACTTACCTTAACGAGAACGTTGTACGTTCTTGTAAGTAAGTATAGTAAACGAACGTTGCGCAACGTTGTGGATAACGTCGCGAGTAAAAAAGTTTTTGCAAAAAGAAGCAGCCGCACGAATGCAGCTGCTCTAGTTTGTTGCGCGAGTTCGCACGTCACGCGCGCACGATGCTGCCGAGGTGTTGAATGGTCTCGGCTCGGGTGTCGTGCGCAGTCATGAGCCGGAGCTCACCTTCCGTGCGCCACGAGTAGCAGTCGTAGTGGCTGCGAATGGCGGCGGCGAGCTTCGGCGATGCCGTGAAGAACACGCCGTTGGTCTCGACCGGCAGCACCTCGCCGATCTGGTCTCGGGCTCCCGCGTACAGGACAGCCCTGAGCTCCCGCGCCCGCTGGTTTGCGGTCTCGGCGAGGTCCAGCCAGAGGTTGTCCTCGAGCAGCGCCTCCACCGCAGCGGCAATTGCCCACGCTTTCGCGGGGAGCTGCATGAGCTGCAGCTGGGTCCGCTTGATGCGCTCCTCATCGTGCCCGGTGCGCCCGTGACCCGGAAGCATCACGACGTCGCCGTTGAGTCCCCCGTTCTTGGTGAAGCCGAGCGACAGCGCGCTGACGTCCACGCCCTCGAGCATGAGCTCGGGTGTGGTGCCGAGGTGCGCGAGCGCGTTGGCGAACCGTGCGCCGTCGACGTGCAGCGCGCACCCGTGGTCTTCGCACCACGCGGAGATCGCCCTGAGTTCGGTGTTCGTGTAAACGGTGCCGAGCTCGGTTGGCTGCGTCACGGACACGACGCTCGGCTTCGGGCGGTTCAGCATGGTGGGGTCGCCGAGCCCGAGGTCGAGTAGCTCGGGGGTGAGCTTGCCGTCGGGGGTGGCGATCGCAACGAGGCGGTTGCCGAGGTTAGCCTCGACGGTCGCGCACTCGTCCACGTGCATGTGCCCCGTGCGGGCAATCAGGAGAGAGTCGGTGCGCTGCAGGAGCGTGCCGACGGACAGGACGTTCGCTCCGGTGCCGCTCGGGACGAACAGCACGTGGGCGAAGCGGTTGAAGAGTTGCTCGAGCTTCTTGCGGGTCCGCTCGCTGACCTCGTCATTTCCGTAAGAGCGGCGGGTGCCGTTCTCCCGTGCAATCGCCTCGAGCACCAGGGGGTGCACGGAGGCCGTGGTGTCGCTGGCGAGTGCCGGCGACGCTGCATGTTTCATAGTGTTTTCCTCGCAAATTAAATTACTAAAGAGCAGGACCACCTTATGTCATAAATTGCTGCTAAGTCAAAGAGAGGCGCCAAAGTGGCGCCTCTCTCCGCAGAAACCCTCGGTGCGAGTGCGACGGGTGGACCTCCGTCTGCTTGGAGTAGATGAGTGCTCGCGATCGCACCCGCACCGAACGTTCCTGATTTCGAGCTGCTCCCAGTGTACCAAACCGGTACCCAGGGAACCATAAAAACACGACTGCCCCCTTGCGGGGGCAGTCGTGCCAAGCAGATGGAGTAGTTCTACATTAATAACGTTGAACTGCAACTCATCTGGTGCCCATACTACCTGATTTTAAGAGAAAAGTCAACTACCCGTGGCGGACCACCAGCACGTCCCCGTCCTGCACCACGTAGTCCTTGCCCTCGAGGCGGACCAGCCCCTTGGCCTTCGCCTTGCTCCAGCTCCCCTGCTCCAGCAGGTCCGCGGCGGAGACCACCTCGGCGCGGATGAACTTCTTCTCGAAGTCGGAGTGGATCGCGCCCGCAGCCTCGGGAGCCTTCGCGCCGCCCGGGATGGTCCAGGCGCGCGTCTCGTCTTCTCCGGTGGTGAAGAAGCTCGCGAGGCCGAGCAGCCTGTAGGCGGAGCGGATGAGCGCGCCGAGGTCGGGGGCGCCGGAGAGGTCGAGCACGGTGCGCTCTCCCCCGCGCGCGTCGAGCGCGGCGGTGAGCTCAGCGGGCACGTCCTCCTCCCTGCCGTTGATGACGAAGAGGCGCGGCTTCGCGGTCAGGAGCTGCAGGTTGCGGACGACCTCCTCGTCGGCGAACTCGGCGGTCCAGTTCCCCGCCTCGAGCGCGGCGTGCACCTTCTCGAGCACCGCCAGCTGCTCGCGCGCGCCAGGCAGGTTGGTCTTCGCCTCCTTCTCGAGGGAGCCGAGCCGCTTCGCCACCGTCTCGAGGTCCTTGAGGAGGAGCTCCGTTTCGATGACCTCCAGGTCGCGCACCGGGTCGATGTCTCCCTCGACGTGCAGGACGTTGGGGTCCGAGAACACGCGCAGCACCATGGCAATGGCGTTGGTCTCGCGGATGTGGGTCAGAAACTGGTTGCCGAGGCCCTCGCCCGCGCTCGCGCCCTTCACGAGCCCCGCGATGTCGTAGAACTCGACGATTGCCGGCACCACCTTCTTGGAGTTCGAGACAGCCGCGAGTGCACCGAGGCGCTCGTCGGGGACGGACACGATGCCGACGTTCGGGTCGATCGTCGCGAACGGGTAGTTGGCGACGACGATGTCCTGCTCGGTGAGATGCTTGAAGAGCGTCGACTTGCCGACGTTCGGGAGGCCCACGATGCCAATGCTGAGTTTCATAGCCGGGGTATGGTAGCAGGGCACCGGGTAACAAAAAAGGCGTGCCGGGGGCGCGCCTCTTTTGGCTCCGTTCCGCTACATCCTGCTGAGCGCGTGCCAGCTGTCCCCGCCGCGGCGGGAATGCTTTTTGCGCTCACTGCTGAAGCGGAACTTCTTGTTACTGGCGGCAGAGTCGTGGAGGTCATCGAACGTAGATTCGAAGTCTCCCTCTTCCTCGGTAATGCCAATCTGCTCGGTCGTGGGCTGCTGCGCGGTTGCAGCTGCCGTGTTGTCTGTCGTTTCGTTCATCGCGTGCTCCTGTGTTTAGTTGTCAAAGGTGGTGACCAGCCGGTTTCCCGGACTGGGCAGCGCGGCGCGCGACCCCAGTCCACGAAACGAAACCCCCCGCGCTGGGCAGGGGGTTTCTGTGTGCGTCGTACGTGAACTACAGAACTCCTGCCCGGGGCACCGTGAGAACGGCAAAGGAGGCGATGGCGATCGCCTGGTGCTTCGGGCAGGAGCGGTACGTGCTGTGCAGCATTGCCCGCAAATTATCCGTGGTGGGCGGCGCGAACGTCAAGCGAGGCCGGCCTCGGCGATGAGGTCCTCGAGGGCGCTGCGCACGGCCCTCGGCAGCGGAGACCGCGGCTTGGTGACGCCCGGGTAGCGCCACGCGGAAATGACCTTCCGCTCCTTCGGGCTGTCGACGACCATGACCCAGAGCTCGTACGGGTGCTTGCCCGTGCTCTGCTGCATCATGGCGACGGTGCCCTCGGCGATGCCCTCTTCCACGCGGTGGGGCGAGTGCAAGATGCGCCGAACCCGCCCCTCGGAGAGGCGGTACTGGCGCATCTTGTCGCGGCTGTGCGCGGTCCAGGTGAGAGCGCGCGCCCTGGGGAGCGTGCCCACGATTTACGCGGGGATGCCGAGGTGGGTCGTGAGGCCCTCGCGGTCGAAGCCGATGAGGAAGACGGGCTGCTGCCCGGGCTCGTCGAGCTCAATCACCGGCACGCCGAACTGGCCCGTCTTCTCGATCATCTCGCGCTGCGCGTTGAGATCGTTCTCGACGTTCTTCTCCGTGTACGTCACCCCCTTCTCCTTGAAGAACTCTTTGGCGAGGTGGCAGAAGTGGCAGGTGTTGGTGGTGTAGATGGTGACGTTCTTCATGGCTTCAGTGTACCAGGGGCGTCAAGTGCCTGGTCGTAGCGGTCCCGGTACGACATGTAGATGTCCAGGAGAGCCACGAGGATGGCCAGGAGGAGCGGGCCGGAAATGAACCCGATGGGGCCGAAGAACTCGAGGCCGCCCAGGACGGAGAGCAGGATGAGGAACGGGTGAATGTCCATCCCCTTCTTCATGAGCTGGCCGCGCAGCACGTTGTCCACGGTGCCGACGATGAGGAGCCCCCAGAGCGTGAGCAGGCCGGCGTTCAGAACCGAGCCCGTCGCGAGCAGGTACAAAATGGCGGGGACGATGACGAGCGAGGTGCCCACGATGGGCACGAGCGACGCCACGGCAGTCGCGGCGCCCCACAGCGCCGAGTTCGGCACGCCCAGCGCGAAGAAGCCGAGGCCGGCCACCACGCCCTGTATGACCGCGAGCATGAGCGAGCCGCGCACCACGGAAATCACGCTGGCGTGCACCTTCTTGAAGAGCGTCTCCTCGTACTCGGGCTCGATGGGCGCGAGCTTGATGAGGTAGTCGGCGAAGCGGCCGCCGTCCTTGATGACGTAGTAGATGCCGACGAGCAGGAGGAATATGTGCAGCGTGAAGCTCGTGACCACGCCGAAGAAGGATCCGATGCGGTCGACGATCCACGCGCCGGCAGACCGGAGGATGGGGTTCAGGTCAATGCTCGCGGGAATCGCATCCTGCAGGGAGGGCGGCAGGTACCTGGCGATGGCCGCGAGCGGAACGGACGACGCGGCGAGCTCTCCCACCGTGTGGTCCGCGGTCACGCGGTTGTACAGGCCGGCAGCTTCCCCCGCGGCCTGGTACGTGAAGAAGGCGAGCGGCGTGACCACCACCACGACGGCCAGCGTCAGCGTGGCGAGCGCGGCGAGGCCCTCGCGGCGAACGTACCGCTTGAACCAGTGGTACACGGGCGTGAAGATAATGCCAATGACCACCGCCAGGGTGATCGTGTTGAGGTACGGGAGTGCGACGAAGGCGGCGAGAATACCGGCCGCGACGACCGCCGCAATCAGGAACCGGGCTTCACGGTGCGCCTGTGGCATGGCGTAAGGGTAGCACGGGATGGCTACTCCCCTCCACCGAACGCCTGGAGCCGGTGGAGCGCCTCGACGAGCTCGTCGAGCATGAAGCGGAGCTCCCGCTCCTCGCGCCTGGTCGGCGCGGCGCGGCGGGCCACGAGGCTGCCGAGGCGATCCACGAGGCGGGCCCGGACGGCGTCGAGGTGCTCCCGGAGCCGCTGCTCTGAGAGCGGCGACGCGTGGTCCCGCACGAAGAGCGAGTGTGCAAAGAAGCCGTCGGCGGTCTGCGCGGCGCTAGCCGGCAGGGTGTACTCCCTGTTTTGATTGTTCATCGTATGGTGCTGGAATGCTGGTGAATGAGGTTTTCGTCACGACGACGTGATCGAGCAGCGACACGCCGAGAATTTTGCCCGCGGCGACGAGCTGCTCCGTGACGGACACGTCCGCGTCGCTCGGCACGGCGACGCCGGAGGGGTGGTTGTGCACGAGAATGACGCCCGAAGCTCCGTACGCGAGCGCGGGCTGGAACACCTCGCGCGGGTGGATGAGGCTGCCCGTGAGCGTCCCGACGGAGATGACCTCCTCGTGGATGATGCCGTAGTGCGCGTTCAGGTAGAGGCCACGCAGCTGCTCCTTGGGCAGGTCGCGCATCTCGGTGACGTACTGCACCACCTGCTCCACCGTCCGGAGGAACACCTGCTGCCTCCCGCGCACCGGCTCCTGGAACAGCCGCCGGCCAATCTCGAAGCAGGCGACGAGCTGCGCGGCCTTGCCCAGCGGCACGCCCACCGCTGCGGCGAGCACGCGCGCGTCACGCTGCTCTGCTACGGCGCGCTCGCCGTACTCGCGCAGCAGGCGGTGGCTCATGGCGAGCACCTCCTCCGTGCGGGTGCCCACGCCGAAGATGACGGCGAGCAGCTCCGCCATCGAGAGCGTCTCCGGTCCGCGCCCGATGAGCTTCTCCCGGGGGCGCTCCTCGGCCGGAAGGTCTCGCACCGCGATGCGGTACGGCTGCGGGGCGTGGTTGAGCATCAAATCGCTGGGTGACGTTGCGTACGTTCGGGTCATGGTGTGAGTGGCTGGTGGTTGGGTGCGGGCAGGAGTATCTCTACGAGCAGTCCCCCGCCCGGCGCCGTGCCGAGCGAGATCGTGCCGCCGTGCGCGGTGGCAACCTGCTTGGCAATTGCCAAACCGAGACCCATGCCAGATCCGGCGCGCGTGGTGCGCCCGCGGTACAGCGGCTCGAACGCCCGGGCGCGGTCACGGTCAGACATGCCCGGCCCGGTATCAGCAACGGTAAGGTACGAGCCCTCAAGGGTGCGCGAGAGCGAGATGAAAACTCTGTGAGGAGCCTGCCCGCGCTCCGCGTGCTCGAGCGCGTTGCTGAGGACGTTCGTGAGCATGGTCTCCAAGTCCGCCCGCCTGCCGTCCACCACCGCGCCGTCCATCTGCTCCACCACGAGCTCCACCCCGCGCTCCGCGGCAACGGTGCTGACGTAGCCGCTCAAGTTCCTGAGGAGCAGGTCCAGGCGAACGGGCTCGCGGTGCTCCGCGTGCAGGGGGACGCCGGCCCGCGCGTACGTGATCAGGCTCCGCACCCGCTCGGCGAGGTCGTCAACGGCGCGCGTCACGCGGCGCCGCACCCCCTCGGGAACGTCAGAGGTGGACTCCACCTCGGCGCGCAGAATCGCGAGCGGCGTCTGGAGTCCGTGCGCGATGTCGGCGACCAGGCGCCGCTCCCCCTCCCGCAAGGTGCGGATCTCCCCGCTCTGCGATGCGACCTCGCGCGCCAGCTCCCTCGCGCGCCCTGCCACCAGGTCGTGCTCGAGGGCGCGCTGCGTGGCGGCGGTGAGGTGTGGCAGGATCGCCTCGGCGAGCTGCGCGTCCGCCCGCGTGTACGGCTCGCCAGACCTGCGGACGTGGAGCACGTACGAACCCGCACCCGGGACCTCGATGTGCATCTCGTCGGCGCGCGTCCACGTTCTGGCCGCGGAGGCGTGATCCGCGCGGAGTTCGATGCGCTCGGGGCGGAACAGGTGGACGAGCAGGGAGCGGGTGCCCGCGTGGAGCTCGGCGAGGCCGCGGAGCGGCTCCACCGTGTCGGCCACGAGCTCGCGCACGCGGTCCGGGGAAACCAGGTCTGGGTGCAGGACCTTCTTGAAGTACGTGCGGCTGGACGGGAGCGCGGCCTGGGAGAAAGCGGCGCCCAGCACCCCGCCGGCGAGCGCGGCAGCCACGGCAGAAGCGGCGCTGGGAGCGGCCCCGGCGAAGTTGAGGGTGGCAACCCCCGCGATGCCCGCGAGGAGCGTCGAGACTGGCACGAAGCCGTAGCTGAGGCTCCGGTACATGATCATCTGGACGTCAAAGAGGTTCTCGGCGGTGAGCGCGTAGGCGACGAGGCCGAGGAACGTGAGCAGGGCGAAGCCCGTGACCATGTTGAGCGCGGGCAAGCCGATGACGGGGAGCGCCACGTTGCAGATGAGGACGCTGAGGATGAGCAGTGAGAACGCCAGGAAGACGATGCGCGCCTGCACCCTCGTGGCGCGCTTGGCGCGGCCAATCGCGCGCCAGAGAGAAGACCATATTGCCACGCAGTACCCGAAGACCAGCGCCACCATGGCTGGCGCGCCCACTCCGTGAACGGGCATGAGGCGCCCGGAAGCTTCGTCCACGTAGCTGCCCGCGACGAAGAGGTCGGTGGGCGCGAGCACGGCCACGGCGAGGAGCGGGAGCACGGCGAGGGCGTGGCGCCAGGTCAGCCCACGCAGGTAGCTGACGGCGAACAGTGTCGCGAACCCGAGGAGCGCCGCGCCGCTGGCAATGACCGCCGGACTGAAGACCATGCGGTGCGTCGCAAGCAGCAGAGTCAGTGACAGGACGTACGCGCCAGAGGAGATCGCGACGAGTCCGAACAGGCGGGTCCCCCGCTGCCAGCGCGCCAGGATGAACGCACCCAGGAGGAAGGCGACGGCGCTCACGCTAAGGCCCTGCCAGTACTGCATCAGTGATGATGCTAGCACCCGGACATTAAGAAAAGGTAAAGGCGGGCACCTACCCGCCTTTACCTTTTCAGTAACGCGCTAGCTCTCCGAGGGCTCGCTGAACGTGCGGCGGCGGTTCGATCCCTCCGGCTCTTCAACCTTGAGGTTTACCCGCGCGTTGTTGCGAATGCCCACGATGCGCAGGAGCGTGCGAATCGCCTTCGCGGTCGTGCCGCCGCGGCCGACGATGTACCCCATGTCCTGCTGGTTCACGTGGAGCGTGAGCAGGACTCCCCGCTCATCCACCTTTCTCTCTACCTTCACCTCGTCCGGGTGATCCACGAGGGACTGCACCACGAACTCCAGGAAGGCAACGTCTGCGTGATTGTTCATTGCAAATCTGTCTGTTCTTTCTGTGAGGACCTTTGCGGCTGCTGCCGCTGCGCGGACAGTGTAGCAGAAGGAGGTTAAAAAAGCCGAGGCTCTAGGCCTCGGTCTTTTCCTCCTCTGCGGGAGCCTCTTCCGTGGGCTCCTCGGCAGCTGCCGCCTGTTCCTCGGCGGGGGCTTCGGCAGGATCCTCTGCGGCTGCCTCCTCTACGGGAGCCTCGGCAGCCTCTTCCGCAGGAGCTGCGGCTGCAGCCTCTGCCTCTGCTGCGCGCGCAGCTGCCGCTGCGGCCTTCTCGGCTGCTGCAGCTTCGGCTGCAGCAATCTTCTCGAGGTCCTTCGGCGGCATGGCGAGCTTGCGGGGCTTCTCCGAGACGATGCCGTTCTTGGCGAGCAGGTTGTGAACCGAATCGGTCGCCTGTGCGCCCTTGCTGATCCAGTACGTGACGCGGTCACCCTTCACGGCGAAAGCCTTCGTGAAGGGGTTGTACGAGCCGAGGTCCTCAACGGGAGGAGCGATGAGCTTGGAGCGAGACTCGGCGACCACGACCCGGTAGCTGGGCTGGTGCCGACGTCCGATGCGCTGGAGCTTGATGGACAGCATGTTTGCCGGGCAACAGTACAAGAAAGCCCCTGCTATTGCAAGGGCTTCCGGTGTCAGAAGCCTAGGAAATCTAGGCGTCCTGGGCGAGTTTCTTGATAGCCTCGAGATCCGGGGCTTTCGGGGGGATGGGCTTGCCCTTGGGAGACTCGAGCACGGTCTTCCTCAGGCAGGGCGCGGCATCGTACGACTGCTTGCTCATTTTTACCTCCACCATGGGAGAGCTGAGCATGTCTATCCGAGCCCGCGGAACGGCGAGCGAGTCGTCGCGGACGAGGCGCATCGAGCGCGGCAGGAACACCAGCTGCCCGGTCTGCGAAGGACTGAGGGCGTAGATGAACCCGACGAGCGTGTTCCTTCCATCGGTCGCCTCCTGGAAGTAATCGCCGCAGAGAATGACGAAGTCGTTCTCCGGGAGATCGGTGACGGGTAAAAGCTCGTAGAAGGTTTCCGGATCGGGCATGACCACCGCCGGCTCCGTCTCCACGAGGTAGTGCGCCTGAGCAGGCGGCTCGTGGCTCACGCCACACGCGGCGCAGAGCGCCACGGCAATCACGAGAAGTATCTTGTTCATACGTCTCCTCCCTGTTTTTAGTTTTAATGCCGAAGCACTGCGCTCATTAAGGCGCAGCCAGGGCAGGCTCGTCAAGCGCTACGCAATCTTGAGGCTCACCACCTTCGATCCCCCGTCCGCCTCGAGCGTCACCCCGTAGAGCACGTCGGCTGCCTCCATCGTCGCGCGGTTGTGCGTCACGATCACGAACTGCGTCTCGTGCGCGAAGCTGCGCAGCAGCTCGCCGAACCGGCGCGCGTTCCGCTCGTCGAGTGGGGCGTCCACCTCGTCGAGCACCAGAAACGGCGGCGGCGATACGGACACGAGCGCGAACAGCGCGGCGAGACCCACGAGGCTGCGCTCCCCGCCGGAGAGCACCTCGAGGCTGCTCGCGCGCTTCTTCGGGAGCTGCACCTCGATCTCGATGCCGGTCGCGTCCGCCTCCTCGTCCCCGTCATCGCTGGTGCCCTTCGCGGAGACGGGCACGAGGCGCGCCGCTCCCCCGCCGAACATCGAGGCGAACAGCTTGCTGAACTCATCGGAGATGGACGAGATGGCGTCGGAGAATTCGCGGGTGATGCGGCGGTCCAGGTCGGCTGCGAGCTCGACCAGGTCCGCACGTGCGGACTCGAGCTCGGCGGCTTCCGCCGTGAGCTGCTGGTACCGCTCCTCCGTGGAGCGCGCGTCCGCGATCATCTGCTCGTCGACGTCGCCGATTGCCGCGAGCTCGCCGCGGAGGCGGAACACCTGCCGCTCGAGCCGCGTGACGTCCTCGTGCGAGAGGGCGTGCGCCACATCCGGCAGGGACGCCTCGTCACGGGTGGCGTGCTCCAGCGCCTGGAGCACGTTCGCGCGGGCGAGCTCGGCGCGCTCGCGCCTGGACTCCGCAGCGGCTACCTTGCCGCGCCAGGACTCGAGCGCGAGGTGCGCCTGGTCGAGCGCCAGCGATGCGGCGCGGAACGCCTCGTAGAACGTGGCCTGGCTCGCCTCGAGCTCGTCGGCCCTGGTGCGCAGCGCGCGGGCCTGCTCCGCGAGATCGGCTAGCTTCGCGCGGTGCCCCACGAGCTCCTCGCGCAGCCCGGCCGCCTCGGGGTCTTCGCCCGCGGCTTTTCCGGTGAACGCGACTCTGATGCGCTCAGCCAAGCCGCGCAGGCGATCGAACACGGAGCTCGAGTCCCGCGACGCGACGAGGCTGTCTATCTCGTCCTGCGCCGCGCGGAGCAGGTCGAAGAGGGCGGCGCGGTCCAGCTCTTCGGGGGCTGCCGCGCGCGCCACGAGCATCTCGAGGCGGGCTTCCGTGCGGCCCGCGAGCTTCTGCACCTCGCTCTCCGCGGAGAGCGCGCGGACGAGCTCGGACTGCACGCGGGCCAGCTCCTCGCGCTCTACCGGCGATCGATCTTCCACCTCTTGGCGCGCGGCAATGGCCCCGTCGCGCGCGCGCTCCAAGCCCGGGCGCTGCGCCTCGAGGTCCGCGAGCTCGGCGGTGGCGGAGGAGAGCTCGCGCCTGGCTGCGGACAGCTGCGAGCCGTACAGCTCGTCCTCGGCGGCGCGGAGCTCGGCGGCGATGCCATCGCGGCGCTCGAAGCGGCCGACCTGCCGGCGGAGCATGCGCAGCTGCGGCTCGAGCTCGGCGGTGAGCGCGTGCACCTGCGCGAGGTTGGCCTCGGCAGCTTTCAGCCGGCGCTCCGCGTCGCGCTTCTTGAGCTGGAACTCGCGCAGCCCGAGGAGCTCCTCCACCATCTCGCGGCGCTTCGCCGGCGGTGCCTGCACGAAGACGTCGCTGTTGCCCTGGCTCACGACGGTCAGCCCCCTCGCGCCGAGGCGTGCCCTGGCCATGACGTCCACGAGGTCGCGGAGGAGCACCTCCTGCTTGTTGATGAAGTAGCGGCTCGTGCCGTCCCGGCTCACCTGGCGGCTGAGGACGACCTCGGGTGCGTCGACGGCGAGGACGCCGGACGAGTTGTCGAAGGTGAAGCTGGCGCTCGCCTGCCCCACGCGCGCGCGCTTGGGCGTGCCCGCGAAGATCAGGTCGTCCACGGTGCCGCCGCGGAGGTGCTTGGCGTCGCGCTCGCCGAGGAGCCAGCGGACGGCGTCCACCACGTTGCTCTTGCCCGAGCCGTTGGGGCCGACGATGGCCGTGATGCCGCGCGGCAGGTCGATGACCGTCCTGCTCGCGAAGGACTTGAAGCCGGACAGCTCGATGCGGCGCAGCAGGTGCGGCATCAGCCCTGGTGCGCGGCTAGCGCGCGCGACGCCGCCTCGACCTCTGCCTCCTGCTTGCTCGGGCCCGTGCCCTCGGCAACCTGCTTGGGGCCCACGTACACGCCTACCGTGAAGGTGCGCTGGTGGGCGGGTCCCTCCTCACTGATGACCCGGTACGTCGGTGTGACGCGGTCTCGCTCCTGCACGATCTCCTGGAGCGCGCTCTTGGGATCCTTGTACGACTTCGTGGCGAGAATGTCTCCAGCGCGCGAGACGAGGTGTACCCCGGCGAGCTCGGCTACCGGCTCGATGCCGGCATCGAGGTACATCGCGCCGATGACCGCCTCCATGGCGTTGGCCATGATGACCTCCCGCGCGCGGCCCTTGTCCCGCGCCTCGCCGCGGCTCATGCGGATGTGCGAGCCGAGCCCGAGCTGCTCGGCGAGCCTCGCGAGGGACTGGTAGTTCACCAGCGCGGCGCGCACGGCGGTCAGCTCGCCCTCGTCCGCGTCCGGGTGGTCGCGGTACAGGGCCTCGGAGATGGCGAGCTCGAGGACGGCGTCGCCGAGGTACTCGAGGCGCTCGTTGTGGCGCGCGGACCACGTGGGGTTCTCGTTGAGGTACGAGCGGTGCGTGAGGGCCTCCCTGAGGAGCGCGCGGTCCCTGAAGGAGACGCCCAGCGCCGCTTCGAGTTTGTCGAGGCTCGCAGAGTCCGCCATGCGCTAGGCGGACTGGTGGGTGTCTGCGGCGGCGGGTGCTGCCTCGTGGGGCGCGATGCGGTCCCGGTACACCGTGCCGAGGACGCCGTTGATGAAGCGGGGCGAGCTCTGGCCGCCGAAGCCCTTCGCCATCTCGATGGACTCGTTAATGGCAACCTTCGGGGGCACCTCGTTGTGGTCCGCGTACAGCAGCTCGGAGAGCCCGATGCGCAGAATGTTGCGGTCTATGATCGCAATCTTGTCCAGCGGCCACTCGGGTGCGAGCTCGGTGATCATCTGGTCCAGCTCGGCGAGGTGCTCGACGATGCGCTGGAGAATCTTCCACGCGAACTCGGGCTCATCGATGCCCGGCGCGAACTCCTCGAGGTTGCGATCCAGAATCTTCGCGAGATCGCCGGAGCGGCCGTAGAAGTCCCACTCGTAGAGGGACTGGAGGATGACACTGCGGATGAGGTGTCGGGTTGCCATGAGTTGAGGGAAGGTGCTGGTCTGTGCTCCGCGGAGCGGCGGGCGCTACGTGCGCTCCTCGCCTTCCTTCTCGGCCTCGGGCTCGGCAGAATCCTCTGCGCCGGCGGCCTCCTCGGCCTCAGGAGCTGCTGCCTCTTCCCCTGCGGCCTCGGGCTCAGCTGCCTCAACCTCTTCGGCCGGAGCCTCGCTCGCCTCCTCTACGGGGGCAGCAGCGGGCGCAGCCTTTGCCACCTTCTCGTGCTTCACCTGAGGTGCAGCGGCGCGGGTGGAGCGGGTCTGGAGCGTGCCGCAGTTGCCGCACACGCGGTGCGCCAGAACCGGCGCCTTGCACTCGGTGCAGGCGAGCAGGTTCGTCGGCTTCAGGGCGTGGTGAGAACGCCGGCGGCCAACCTTGCCCTTCGTGTGGTGTTTGACTGGTACTCCTCCCATGGCAGTGAATTACCGGCCCATAGTACCGAGGGACCCCAGAAAGGTCAACCGGTGAACCGGGCTCGGGCCCAGCTTTTTCAGGGCTGCGTAGTGCGCCTTCGTCCCGTACCCGGCGTGCTCCGAGAACCCGTACCCGGGGTGCTCGCGGTCGTAGCGGGCGAGGATTCGGTCTCGCGTCACCTTGGCAATGATGGACGCGAGCGCCACCTCGGCGTGGTCCTCATCGGCGCGCGGGAAGGTCGAGGCGCGCGGGAAATCGGCGAGCTGCTTGGCCCTGGATCCCAGGTACAGACCGCCGTCCAGGCGCACCGGTGCCTCCCCCACCTCATCCGCGAGCTTGCGGTACGCGCGCAGCGCGCACGCGTTCGCGCAGCGGGCAATCCCCCGCGCGTCGATCGTGGCGGCAGAGCTGCGCGAGATGGCGTGGGGCAGGTTGGCGCGGATCCACCGCGCCCAGCGCTCTCGCGCGAGCTTCGTGAGCCTCTTCGAGTCGCGGAGCGGGCCCAGGTCTTTCGGGAGGCGGAAGCCGCGCGGAACGGCAACCGCGGCGACCACCACGGGACCCGCGAGCGGCCCGCGGCCCACCTCGTCTATGCCGATGCGGTGCACGCGGAGAGTGTAGCAGTGCCCCAGCGGTGGTACACTAGGCCGCATGGAGAGCTTCACGAGCTACCTGGACCGCATCCCCGTCGAGTCCCTGCTCAGGATCACCGCGGTCGTGATGCCGCTCATCTTCGTGCTCGTGCTGGGCAACCTGGTCCTGTCGCTGGTGGAACGCACGGCTGGCGCCCAGTCCAGCAAGCGCCGGAGCGCCGTGCACGTGCGCCAGGCAATTCGCATCTTTCGCTACATCTTCATTGCTCTCGTCATTCTCGTGGGAGCCTTCAGCTACAGCGGCTCCTGGACCGGACTCGGCGTCTCGCTCGGCGTCATGGCCGCGGCAGCCGGTTTCGCCCTGCAGCGACCCGCCGCGTCCGTCGCAGCCTGGTTCACCATCCTCGTGAAGCGCCCGTTCGGCATCGGAGACCGCATCGTGATCGGCACCATCGCCCGCGGCGACGTCTTGGACGTGACCCTCACGCACATCTCGCTCGCGGAGGTCGGCAGGTACGGAGCCGAGGACGTCTCCGGGCGCACGATTCTCGTCCCGAACAACGTCATCTTCGAGCTGCCCGTCACCCGCTACGGCGACGGCGAGGACACGGTGCTCGGCGAGGTGGAGCTCACGGTCACGTACGACAGCAACGTGAAGCGCGCCCGCGAAATTGCCGAGGAGGTCGCGAGCAGCGTGTCCGGTGCGGACTCGAGGGCGCACACCCGCGTGAAGCTCACGGACAATGGCGTGCTCATGGAGATCCGCTACGACGTGAAGGTGCGCGCGGCGAACCGCGTGGCGAGCGAAATCAGCGAGGGCATCCTGGACGCCATCCGCCAGGAGGAGGACATCCAGCTGGCGTACGCCCGCATGGACGTGCGCATGGTGCAGAAGTAAAAAACGGGACCCCGGAGGGTCCCAATTTCTTTTGCCAAACTTTCCTGTTAGGACGCATTGGCTGCGTTCGTCTTGTCTTCGGTCTCACCGCCGGGGGTCTCGTGGACCGGATCCGTGATGCTGTGAGCCGAGACGGTGATGGTGGTGCCGTCCTTCTGGAGGGTGCCGAGTCCCGTCATGCTGACGAACTGGTCACCCGTGTCCAGGGTCATTCCGTCGGGCAAATTGATTCTGCCCTTCAGCATGAGCCCCTGCTCCGTCAGGTTCACCACCGAATTGAGAGAGTCGGCTGCCACCGGGTTCGCCGCTGCGGTCTGATCCGCTGCGACTTCCTCGGTTGCCGGCTGTGCAACGACCTGGACGGTGTTGCGCCAGAAGGCTTCAACCGCTTCCCACGCCGGTGCCGTCTTGCCCTTGCGGGTGTGCAGCACCGTCGGGTTGGCGAACGTCGGGTTGGACTGCAGCAGCTGCTGAGCCGATTCCGCCGTGAGGCGCGCGAGCGGGTTGAAGCACATCTGCCATGCCGGGACGACCTGCTCGATGTTCCCCTGCTCGTCGAGTTTGACCCCGAAGAGCAGGTTGTCACCGTTTGCGAACGCGGTCCGGTCGCGCCCGTCGCTGTATCGCGTCGGGAACGTGCCGTTTTCGACGGTGACCTGGTAGATCACGTCGAACCCGCCGGGCATCAGGGTGGAACCGTAGTGGTTCACGACCTCGCGCGTCCGGGGCGGCATGTTGAACATGGTGCGCGCATCGGTGGGACGGAATCCCGGTCCGATGTCCGCAGGTCTGTTCGCGCTGCTGCGCCGGAACCGCTCGAGTGCTGCCAGGGCGAGCATGGCGAGGATCGCCAGCGCGCTCAGGGTCAGAAGACCGACGAGGTAGTAAACGAGAGACCACGGCGATTGCCACCACGACTCTGCTGCGACAATTTCCACGCCGACCGTTGCCGGTGCCGCGGGCATCGTCGCCGTTCCGTTTGCTATGGCAGCCAGATCCGTGCGGCGGATGCGAATTTCTTCACCCTCGCGCCACTGCAGAATGGTCTTGCCGTTGCGCTCAAAGACCTTCACCTTGTCCGGGTTGTCGTCAACGAATCGCGTCCAGAGACGGTTGTCGTTGAAGAGCGTGCCGGCGAAGTTCCAGCCGATGTCGTTGGCGGCGAGCGTGCGGGTGCAGTACCCGCCGTTGGTCGCTACCGAAGTGCAGTTCCATCCCGTAAACGGGTCCGATTGTCCGAAGACGTTGATTGCCGTGATTGCCATGCCGATGGCAACCGTAAAAATAAAGTTTTTGATCACTTTTTTTCTTCTCCCAAAGATTTATTTAGTTTTTAAACTTTCGGTGCTCTCGCACTTGCCCCCATTATACCACTTTTCATTATTTTTGCAAGTACCACGGGCGTAGGAAGAGGCAGCCGCTGGGCTGCCTCTTCCGGTCTGGTGCGCAGGAGAGGACTTGAACCTCCACCCCGAAATCGGGACCACCCCCTCAAGATGGCGTGTCTACCAGTTTCACCACCTGCGCAAAGGGCTCGCACAGTGTACGAGCCCTTTGTCAGCGGTGCAATGGCTACGAGAGCGATGCCCCGAGGCGCTTGCGGATGGTGGATCCGCTCATGTCTCGCACGTAGTACAGCTTGGACTTGTGCACGTTCTTGGGCGCGTTGACGACCTCAACCTTCGTGATGTTCGGAGAGTTGAACGGGAGCACCTTCTCGACGCCGACGCCACCCACGATGGAGCGCACCGTGAAGGTGCCGCCCGCCTCCTTCCCGTGCTTGGTGGCGATGACGAGGCCCGTGAAGGGGCTCTTCGCCTTGCCCTCAAAGACGCGCACTTTGGCGCCGGTTACGATCTGCGAGCGGAGGTCTTCTGAGATCATTGGGGTAGGGGTACGGGTTGGGGTGCCTGCGCCTGCGTGGGCAGGTAGTTCTTGATGCGTGCGACGAGCGTCTCGACGGGGTTTTGCACTTTCACGAAGTACTCCTTCGCGCCGAGCTGCTTCACCTTGGCGATGTCCTCGTCCTGGGCGAGGTTGCTCAGCACCAGGACGGGCATGGCCTTCAGCTGGGGGTTGAGCGCGATGGCTTCCAGCACCTCGAATCCCGAAGTTTTCGGCATGACGAGATCCAGGACCACGACGCCCGGCTTGGTGGTGGTGAGGACGCGAATCGCTTCCTCTCCGTCAAAAGCTTGGGCCACTTCAACACCCTCCCGCTCGAGGCGGGCTTTCAAAATTGAGGACAGAAATTTCTGGTCCTCAACGATGAGTGCAAGGTTCGGGGATTCGACCATTCGTGGCAAAGGGTACCACATTTTACGGCGTTTCCCGATAGCAATCCAGTAAAAAAGCTTAGTAGTTGCCTCAATAGGTGCTACGACTGTAGCGATCCACACCAGACAGTCCGCAGGGGCCTATTGAACCCCCATTGGTGTTGCACACTGAAGTGCTCTGGAGTGACCGACCTCTCTCACGCCTGGTCTCATTACAAGATTCAGGAGGTGTTGTGAGAGTAAGTTGAATTGATTCACGCACAGCTTCCGCTACGCGTGCCTTGTTACGACTTCGTCCATGTTACCGAACTCAGGCTGATTCGCTACGCGAACTTCACCCGCTCCCGGCTTCCTTGACGTGACGGGCAGTGAGTACAAGACTCGAGAACGTATTCACCGCGGCATGCTGATCCGCGATTACTAGCGATTCCGGCTTCATGCAGGCGAGTTGCAGCCTGCAATCCGAACTGGGGCACGGTTTTGGGATTTGCTCCCCCTCGCGGGTTGGCGTCCCTTTGTCCGTACCATTGTATCATGTGTGTAGCCCCAGGCGTCGAAGGGCCACGCTGATTTGACATCATCCCCTCCTTCCTCCCCGCCCACAGATCACGACCGGGCGTTTTTTACGTACGCCGGTCCCGACCTTTGGGCGGGGCAGTCTCCCGTGACACTTGTAACACGGAACAGGGGTTGCGCTCGTTAACCCACTTAAGGGAACACCTCAAGGCACGAGCTGACGACAACCGTGCAGCACCTGTCCTAGCTGTCCTTGCGGAGGGCAAACCTTTCGGAAAGCTTGCAACTAGAATTTCAAACCTGGGTGAGGTTTTTCGGTTAGAGTCGAATTAAACCACATGATCCACCGCTTGTGCGAGTCCCCGTCTATTCCTTTGAGTTTTAAGCTTGCGCTCGTACTTCCCAGGCGGCCTGCTTAACGCGTTAGCTACGCCACTCCGAGGGTCGATACTCGAAACAGCTAGCAGGCATCGTTTAGGGCGTGGACTACAAGGGTATCTAATCCTTTTTGCTCCCCACGCTTTCGCATCTCAGAGTCAGGAAGGTCCCAGTGCACTGCCTTCGCCTTTGGTGTTCCGCGCGATATCAACGGATTTCACCCCTACACCGCGCGTTCCATGCACCTCTAACCTCCTCCAGCTTTGCAGTTTCCTCGGCATTCCCACCGTTAGGCGGTGGTCTTTAACCAAAGACTTGCGAAGCCTCCTACATGCTCTTTACGCCCAATAAATCCGGATAACGCTCGAGGCCTACGTATTACCGCTGGTGCTGGCACGTAGTTACCCGCCTCTTTCCGCTAGGTACCGTCACAAAAGTTCTTCCCTAGCTACCGCAGTTTACAATCCGAAGACCGTCATCCTGCACGCGGCGTCGCTCCATCAGACTTGCGTCCATTGTGGAATATTCTCGACTGCTGCCTCCCGTAGGAGTACGGGCCGTGTCTCAGTCCCGTCGTTGGGGTTCAGGCTCTCACCTCCCCTACCGGTCGTCGCCTTGGTGAGCCATTACCTCACCAACAAGCTGATCGGGCCTAGGCTGATCCCAGAGCGAAAAATCTTTACTCTCGCGAGACCATCGGGAATTACTTCGCCTTTCGGCGAGCTATGCCCGACTCTGGGGTACATACCAAGGTGTTACTAACTCGTTCGCCACTAACTGAAAACCTCACACATCACTGACATCGAGATCGGTATTGCTACTTCACTCTCAGTCGGCAAAAAGTTTGGAAACCAGTCCGTTCGACTTGCATGCCTTATCCACGCCGCCAGCGTTCATCCTGGACCAGGATCAAATCCTCATAAAAGAAAAATAAGGTATCGCGTGGTACTTGTCTCCGCTTGCGCGGTCGAGGTTCGTACGCGTAGAGCTCATCCTCCGTTGGGTCACTCAAATAAACAGGTTTATTTTGAGTAGTTGTTTTTGTTTAACGCCGTACGCCCCGTTACAGGGAGTCAGACGCTATTGAGACAACTACTAAGCTTTTTTGTTTGGAGCACTATCAGTGTGCTCCGGTGGATTACTATCTTATGTCGCACTTTCAAGGACCGCTCCGCCAGTCCGTGCCAGCCAGGGGCCGGATTCACTTGCAGGCAGAGTGCAGAACGGAGTATACGTGGCGATAAAGCCTTGTCAAACCTAGAGACCACTGTTAGTATCCGCCCGTTATGAAGGCAGAAATCCACCCCACGTACCACCCCTCGGCGACCGTCACCTGCGGCTGCGGCGCCACCTTCGTCGTGGGCGGAACCCAGGAGTCGTACAACGTCGAAATCTGCTCGAAGTGCCACCCGTACTTCACCGGTGAGCAGAAGCTCATCGACACGGCAGGCCGCGTGGAGCGCTTCCGCTCCCGCCAGGCTGCGGCACCGGCTGAGAAGAAGGAAAAGAAGGCACGCGCCAAGAAGACCGAGGAGTAAGTCTCCTGGGCTGTTGGTGAGAGAACCCGGCAATTGCCGGGTTCTCTCATTCGTGCGACGTGGTCTCCACCACCACGGGCGGGGTCCTGGAGACGTAGTCCCTCCACTTGTGGACGAGCTCCAGGTCCGTGTCGTCGGCCTCCGCCTGGTCCTGGTGGATGGAGCGCGGCTCGCCGTAGCGCACGAGGTCACCCCCGAGGCGCAGGCACAGCTGCGTCGGGTAGTGGAAGCCCGTGAGGCGCCCCAGCTGCCAGCGATCCAGCGTGGTGGACAGGCGCTCGTCGGGCAGGTTGCGGAACAGCTCCATGGCCACCGGCTGCACCTCGTCGTACTGCGCTCCCGTGACCGGGAGCTCGAGCGAGATCATGCCCCCGATGTTGCGCACGAAAGACGCCCCCATGAGCCCGCTCTCGTACACGAGGCCGCGCTTGTCGCGGAGCTCGACCGCGAGCGGCGAGTCCATGCCGCTGCTGAAGGCAGAGGTCAGGAGGCCCAGCGCATCCCGGTCTGCATCGGGAACGTTCTCGGAGAGGACCCACTCGACGAAGAAGCGGTCCCGGCTGTACCGGGGGTTGGTGAGGCGGTGCCGCAAGGTCGCGGGCACGGGCATGGCGGGAAGCTGGAGCTCCAGTGCGGGTTTCGCGGGCACGCCCCCGAACGCCTCCTGGAGGCGGGCGAGGACGTCCGGAACCTCCGAGAACGTTCCCCCGACGACCAGGTGCATGTTGCCCGCGTGGTAGTGCGCGTCCCAGAACGCGAGCACGTCCTCGAGCGTGATGGCGTCAATCGATGCTTCGCTGCCTATCCCCCACGAGAAGGCCGGGTGGTCCCCGAAGAGCAGCTCGTCGACGTCGTGCGCGGCCAGGGTCGCGCCGTGCTCGAACTTGCGGCGACGCTCGCTCTGGATGACGCCTCGCTCCACCTCGAGGTCCTCCGCGCGCATGAGCGGGCGCGTGAGGATCTGGGAGAGCACGTCGAGCGCCACGGGAAAGTCGGAAGCCGGCGCGGCGGTGAAGTAGCTCGTCCAGTAGCGGGAGGTCGTGGCGTTCTTGCCGCCGCCCACGTTACGGATGGCCGCCTCGATGTCCTCGGTGCTGGGGTACCGCTCCGTCCCCTTGAACGGCATGTGCTCCAGGAAGTGCGCGAGTCCCTCCTTGCCCTTAGGGTCGAGCACGTTGCCGACGTTCCTGAAGTACGCCACGAGCACGCCCTCTTCCGTCAGGAGCACCGGGGAACGCTGCAGCCAGACGGTGACGCCGTTCGCGAGCGCGTGCCGCTCGAAGACGGCGGTGTCGTGCCGGGACCGGAGGCCCCGGTGGCTGGTCGGGATGAGCTTCATGGCGCGGTTGGGAGCGTGAACCAGAACCTGGAACCCTGCCCCTCGCCGGTGCTGTCCGCCCTGATGTCCCCGCCGTGCGCCTCGATGATGCGCTTCGCAATGTAGAGGCCGAGGCCGGTGCCGCGAATCGTGTGCTGCACGCGCTGGTCGCGGGTGAACTCATCGAAGAGGCGCGGCAGGAGCGCGGGCGCCATGCCGAGACCCGAGTCTGAGACCGTGCACGTCACGAAGCGCCCCTCGCGGGTTACGGCCACGCTCACCGAGCCGCTCGGCGTGTACTTGATGGCGTTGTCCACGAGGTTCTGCGCGACCTGGCGGAGCTTGGTGCGGTCCGCCCGCACGAAGATCGGGGCGTCGGCTCCCGAGAGCGTGAGGGCGAGTTTCTTCTCCCGCGCGAGCATGCCCAGCTCCTCGACCACGTCGCGCACCATTTCCGCGAGGTCGGTGCGCTCGAAGGCGTACTCCATTTTCCCCTCGTCAATCTTCCTGAGGTCGAGGAGCGACGTGACGAGGTCCACGAGGCCGTTCGCCGAGTGCTGCATCGCGTTCAGCGGCTTCTGGAGGTTCTCGGGCACGGCGCCGTACCCGCCCTCGAGCATGAGCGAGATGTACCCCTTGATGGCGGCGAGGGGCGCCTTGATCTGGTGCGAGGCGAGGCTGAGGAGCTGCGTCTTGAAGCGGCTGAGGTCCTGCAGCTGCGTGTTTGCCTTCTGAAGCTGCTCGGTGAGCACCTGCAGCTTCTCGCGCTGCTCCACCTCGCGGCGGACGCTGCGGACGAGCACGTTGCCGAAGACGATGGCGAGCGCCAGCGTGATGCCCACGAGCACGAAGTTCGTAGGCTCCTTCACGAAGAGGAACTGCGAGGCAATGAGGATGCACAGGGCCCACACCAGTGCAGACGTCGCGAGCAGCTTCGCGTTGAACGCACGGTACTGGACGATAAGGTACGCGAGGAATGCCATGAAAATGGCCATGCCGAAGAGCCCGTACTGCTCCAGCGAGTAGTCCGAGACGATGCCGTGCTCGTACAGGTAGCTCGCGATGTAGCTCGACATGAAGAACATGAGGAGGAACGCCTCGATACCGAACGTGAAGAGCGCGACCTTGCGGCGGTCCCGGCCCGCGAGCTGCCGCGCCTGGTGAACCGCGAGGGCGAAGGTGGCGATGAAGGACGCCAGGCCGAGGCCGTAGTAGTAGGTCGTGTACGCGAAGCCCTCTGCGTACACGCTGCACCCGGTCAGGTCGAACTGCGAGAGGTTGAGAGCAGACGGCGCGAGAGCCAGGACGGGCAGGCCGAGGCCAAGCAGAATCCACTTAGCCCAGGACGGGAGGTCCTCCTGCCGGACGAAGACGTACGCGAGGTAGAAAGAGAGCAGCGCGATGGTGGTGAACAGCACGCCAAAGAAGGACCACGTGAAGAAAATCAGGTCGCTGGAGTTGTTGGTCCAGGCAATGAGGTTGAGGGCGATCCACGCCACGAAGCTGCCGGCAATGCCGAGGAGCAGCTGGCTCGCGCGCGAGGACGTGTCCTGCGTGAAAACGAAAAAGCCGACCAGGAGCGCCATGAACGCCGCGGGCAGGTGCGAGTAGTACAGGAGTGCCGGTACGTCCTGGGCAAAGAAGAGGTACGCGGGGGTTTCAAATCCGGGGCAGATCATGATGCCAGTTCAGGATTGGCGACCTCGGAAGGAGCCTCTTCCCCGGTTCCTTCCGTGACTTCCTCGGTCACCCCCTCCCCCGCCGCTTCGCCCTCCGCGGGTTCCGGCTCCTCCGCTCCGAGGCAGTCTCCGTACTGGGCGCCCTCGTCGGTGCCGCAGTGCAGGTAAGAGCAGGAGGGGCCGAGCGAGTCGCACGTCGGGGTGCAGGACGCGACGTCGGTACCACAGCGAGCTCGGAGCGAGGATGCGGATGTGATGAGAACGGCGAACGGGTCTCCGCCCTCCTCGTACGGCGCGAAGCAGCTGGCTTCGCCATCGCACGGCACCTCGAGAGAGATGCGGTAGTCTCCGCGCACGTACGTGCGCTGGTACCCCCACGTCAGCGAACCCGCGGCTACCACCGCTACCGCCAGAAGTGCAAAGAACCAGGGGCGCCTGCCGATCATGCGGCCATTGTAGCACCGAGGTCAGGCGGCAGCATCCATGAGAAACACGCCAATGCCCAAGAGCAGGATCGCGAACAGTTTCTGCGCGATGGTCCTGCGATCGAGGTTCTCGGCAATGACGTGCGGGAAGAGCAGCGTGAGAATCACGCCGAAGAGGAGCACCCACAACGGCTGGGACGCGTTCGCGAGGAACACGAAGGTCACCGGCGCGAGGAGCAGGGCGTAGTTCAGGATGAACATGGCAACAATGTTGATGACCTCGTTGGCGCCGTTGAGCGTGAGCACCCCGCGGCTGTTCTGTCGGAACACTTCGATGAAGCTGTGCCGTGAGGACGGGGAGAACACGAGGTACGCGACGCCGATGACGATGAGTCCCACGCTGTCCCAGAAAAGCGTCACGCCGTACGAGGCGTCCAGGGCAAAGAGCTTGAAGAGCACCCCGTTGAGTGCCATGAGGAGCGAGGAGAAAGCCATGAGCGCGAATGTCTTCCACTTCACGTGGAACTCACCCGGGCGCACGCCGAGTGAGAGCGTGAACGCGCCCGCGACGATGATGGCTCCAGCTATGAGCTGCGTGGCGCTCAGGGACTCGCCGAGCGTGAGGTACCCGAGCAGGTACCCGAAGACGGGGATGAGCTGCCAGAGCGGCACCACCACCGAAGCCTCATCGTCATGCAGCGCCGAGAGGTAGGGCAGGAGTGCGAGCACGTACAGCACGCCGTTGCCCACCATGGCCAGGGCCAGCAGGGGCGCGATGAGGAACGAACTCCCTATGAAGAGCACGATGAACGGGAGCACGACGACCCCAATGAGCGAGGAGAAGATAATGAGCGCCCCGTTCCCCTGCTCCTTGAAGTACTCCTCGATCAGGTACTTATCCAAGTAGTTACAGACCGCGAAGAGCGCGGACGGGATGAGGGCGATGGGGAGCCAGTGCATTTTGCAAGGTGGGCCTGAGACCCCTGATGGTTTTCATTGTATCATGGGGGTGTGCGAATCCTGTTCGTCTCGGACGAGCTCGTCTCCGGCAACATCGCCTACCTGCTGAAGCAGGAGGGTCACGATGTGAAAATCTTTGTCCAGGACAAGGAGCGGCGGAGCAACTTCATCGGGCTGCTCGAGCAAACGGAGGACTGGAAGCGAGAGCTCGAGTGGGTCGGCAAAGCCGGCCTCATCGTGTTCGACGGCATTGGCTTTGGATCCGTCCAGGATCGGCTACGCAAGCAGGGGTACGCGGTCTTTGGAGGATCTGCCCTCGGCGACAAGCTCGAGGTAGATCGCGCGCACGCCCAGGAAATTTTCAAACAGCACGGCATCAAGACCGTCCCCTACAAGACCTTCCAAAAAATTGAGGACGCCATCGCCTTCGTGAGGCGTAACCCGCGAGCGTGGGTCATCAAGCAGAACGCGAAGGCGCCGAGGAGCCTCAACTACGTCGGGCAGCTGCCGGACGGCCGTGACGTGATCAGCACGCTCGAGGGTTACGCTCTAAACAGCAGGAAGCAGGCTGAGCCGCTCGACCTGCAGGAGAAGATTGAGGGTGTGGAAATCGGCGTGGCCCGCTACTTCAACGGCACGGACTGGGTCGGCCCCATCGAGATGAACGTCGAGTACAAGCGCTTCTTTCCCGGCAACATCGGCCCCACCACGAGCGAAATGGGCACCCTCGCCTGGTACGACGATGACGAGAGTAACAAGCTGTTCGGGGAGACGCTCGCGAAGCTCAAGCCCTACCTCCAGGCAATCGATTTCCGTGGCGACATCGACATCAACTGCATCGTCAACGAGACCGGGGCGTACCCGCTCGAGGCGACGCCGCGCTTCGGCTCCCCCATCGTCCAGCTGCACACCGAGTTCAATAGCTCCCCGTGGTCCGAGTTCCTCCGCGCGGTCGCGCTGGGCGAGCAGTACAAGCTGAAATGGCGAAAGGGCTTCGGGGTCGTGGTTCTCGTGGCGGTGCCGCCGTTCCCCTACACGCGCAAGCTGCGCGGCGTCTCATCGGACGGCGTGAGCATCTACTTCCGCGAGGACATGAAGGACAGCGACATGGCGCACATCCACTTCGAGGAGGTATCCGCGCGCCCCGGCCGCAAGAAGGACCGCCTGTACATCTCAGACTGGTGCGGCTACGTCCTGTACGTGACCGAGATGGGCAAGACTGTTGAGGAGGCGCGCCGGCGGGCGTACAGGCTCGTGGAGAAAATTGTCATCCCGAAGATGTTCTACCGGGATGACATCGGACGCTCCTTTATTGAACGAGACGAAAAGCTGCTACGGCGCTGGGGGTACCTCCACTGAGGTAGCCGGTGCGACTCCCCCGCCGAACTGCTTAGCTATTGCCTCACTCAGGCTCTTGAGGTCGTCCGTCTTCTTGAGCACGCCGACCGCCCCGAGCTCCTGCGCGTACTGCACGTTGATCTGCTGGGCCTCCACCTCGGTGGCGCCGAGGTTAGTGAGAAACATTACGGGGACGTTCGCGGTCTGCGGATCGTTTTTGAGCTCAAAAAATGCCTCGATGCCGGTCTTCCCGGGAGGCATTTGCACGTCCATGAGCACCAGGTCGGGGGCAGAAGCTCTGATCTTCGCTAGCGCGTTCTCAGCCCCGTCCGCGGTATCCACGTCAAAGCCCTTCATTCTCAAATGGGTAGAAAATATCTCCCGGAAGTCCGGCTCGTCATCCACAACGAGAATTCGCTTGGACATGATTACCTATTGTACACGATTTTCTCCTGTAAAGCTTGTCCAGGAGCCAGGCTCCCCGTACGATGTAGCCCTATGGGAAAGAAGCTGATCATGGAAATCCGGGCGGGCGTGGGTGGCGACGAGGCCGCCCTCTTCGCGGCGAACCTCACCGAGATGTACCGCCAGTACGCGGTGGCAAAAAACTGGCGCTTCACCGTCGTCGATGCCTCGGAGAACGACCTCGGCGGGTACAAGAGCATCGTCATTGAGATCAGCGGCGAGGGTGCGTGGGACTCGCTCCAGCACGAGAGCGGCGTGCACCGCGTGCAGCGCGTCCCCAAGACGGAGCGCTCCGGCCGCATCCACACCTCCACCGCGACCGTGGCGGTCATGCCGGTCGTGCCACCGCAGGAGGTGGTCATCAACGACCGCGACCTCGAGGTCACCTTCTCGCGCGCGGGCGGACCCGGCGGGCAGAACGTGAACAAGGTGGAGACGGCCGTGCGCATTCTCCACAAGCCCAGCGGCACCGTCGTGGCATCGCGCGTCGAGCGCAGCCAGGCTGCCAACCGCGAGCGCGCCATGGACGTCCTCCGCGCGAAGCTCTACGAGGAGCAAATTGCAAAAGAGGCGGCGGCAATCGGCGCGGAGCGCAAGTCCAAGGTGGGCACCGGAGATCGCTCCGAGAAAATCCGCACGTACAACTTCCCCGATGACCGCATCACGGACCACCGCATCGGCAAGAAGTGGAGCAACCTCGAAAAGATTCTCGGGGGAGACTTCGAGAAGATTGGCGCGGTGATGCGCGAGAGCTTCAAGGAGTAACGAAAAGGGCGACCGCTGCGGTCGCCCTTTTCTTCTCGTTCACGCAATCAGCTTTGCCACGTCGGCAATCTCCTCGGCGATGCCCTCGATCATGTCGTAGCCCTTCGCCTCTTCGGCGGTGACCCAGGCGTACTCCGTGAGGTCTTTGCAGAGCTGCACCTCCCCACTCTCGTACTCAGCCCAGTAGGACAGCGTCACCACCGGGTAGCCGTCCGGGCGCACGAAGACCAAATCGCACAGGTACTTCGGCGTGCCAATCTCGAGGCCAACCTCCTCGCGCACCTCCTTGCGGAGCGCCCACTCCACGACGTTGTACCACTGCGGGTGCGTGTCCGAGGTGCGGGGCAGGTCCTGGTACTCGGTGAGCACGAGCTTGCCGCCCGGCACCGTCCACTTGCCCGGGAACGCCTTCTCAGACTCGGAGCGCTTGGCGATGAGAAACTTCCCGTCCCTCACCACAATGGCCGTGGTGACGACGAAGTGGAGGCGCGGGTCGAGCTCCATTACTCGTAGTACTGGTGGATCGTGTAGTTCGCGTACCCCGGCTTGAACTCGACGAGCTCTTCCGGCTTGAACCAGACCGCGATTTCAGCCTCCGCTTCTTCCGCGGAGCCGGACGCGTGGATGAGGTTGAAGATTCCCTTGCCGCTGGCATCGGACTGCGCGTACGAGACGTGCGAGTAGTCTCCGCGAATCGTGCCGGGCGCCGCGCTCTTCGGCTCGGTCGCGCCGACCATCTTGCGGGCGAGCTCCACCATGTCCACGCCCTCGAGGACGACGGCCACGACCGGATCGGAGGTGAGCATCTTCACCATGAGCTCGCGGATGTGCTCGCCGCGACGAATCGCAACGTCCTCGGTGTAGTGCTGCATGGCGGTGTCCTTGTCCGAAACGAGGAGCTTCATGCCGACCATGGCGGCACCCACCCGCTCGAAGCGGGTGAGGATTTCGCCGACGATGCCGCGCTGGAGCGCGTCGGGCTTGAGGAGAATGAGCGTGCGCTGAGGTTTCGTAGTCATAGGGTTGAGATTGTACAGGGTGGGTAAGGTTGCGCCAGCTACTTCTCGATGATCTTGATCCGCAGCTCGTCGAGCTGCTCCTTCGAGACCGGCACCGGGGCGCCCGCCATCAGGTCGCGGCCGTCCCCCGTCTTCGGGAACGCCATGACCTCGCGGATGTTCGGCTCGCCCAGCAGGAGCATCACGAGGCGATCCAGACCCCAGGCGATGCCGCCGTGCGGGGGTGCGCCGTAGCTGAGCGCCTCGAGCATGTGGCCGAAGCCGCGCTCGGTGCGCTCCTCGTCGTAGCCCATGATCTTCAGAGCCGCGCGGAGCGCCTCCGGCTTGTGGTTGCGGATGCTGCCGCCGCCAATCTCGTACCCGTTGAGCACGATGTCGTACTGTGCGGCGAGAATGTCCGCAACGTCGGAGCCGTTCATCAGGTTCTGCTCGTGCTGCGGCTGCGCCGCCGAGAACGGGTTGTGCGTGAAGGTCCACCCACCCTCCCTGTTCTTCTCGAAGAACGGGAAGTCGATGACCCAGCAGAACGCGAGCAGGTTCGGGTCGGAGGTGTCTTTCCTGAGGTCCGGGCGGTCCGAGCCGTACTGCGCCACGGCATCGGCGTACGTGATGCGCGGGAACGGAATCTCCTGAATTTTCTTCTCCGGGAAGTTCTTCTCCACGAGGTCGATGAGGAGCGCCTCGTTGAGCGCAATCACGTCCTCCTGCTCCACGAAACTCATCTCGAGGTCCAGCTGCGTGAACTCAGCCTGGCGGTCACCGCGCGTGTCCTCGTCGCGGAAGCAGCGCGCAATCTGGAAGTACTTCTCGACGCCCGCGACCATCAGCAGCTGCTTGAACTGCTGGGGAGACTGCGGGAGCGCGTAGAAGGAGCCCGGCTGCAGCCGGCTCGGCACGAGGTAGTCGCGGGCGCCCTCGGGCGTCGGGTTCGTGAGGTTCGGGGTCTCGACCTCCACGAAGCCGCGCTCGTCGAGGTAGCGGCGAATGGCGGCAATGACGCGGTGCCGCACGCGCAGGTTGCGCTGCAGCCGCGGGCGGCGCAGGTCGAGGTATCGGTACTTCATGCGAACCTCCTCGCCGATCTCCGTGCCGTCGGTCGTGACGGCGATCGGGAGCACCTCGGCGGCGCCCAGGAGCTTCGCACCCCGAACCTCGATCTCAATCGTGCCGAGCCCGTCGGGCATCTTGTCGTTGACGAGCTTCTCGGGGCGGGCTTTCACGAGACCCTCCACCTCGACCGCGCACTCGGCACGCAGGTCATCGGCACCGGGGATCTCGGGGGTCACGACCGCCTGCACCGTTCCGCTCACGTCGCGGAGGTCGATGAAGGTGACCTTGCCGTGGTCGCGGCGGGAGTCCACCCAGCCCATCAGGGTGACCGTCTCGCCGACCTTCTTCGGGGCTTCGTTTACGTAGGTGCGCATGGCTCTGGTACAATGCAGTCTATGGAAATGCTCCCCCTCTCGCAAATGCTCGCCCGGTTCTTCGTGGCCCTCGCGCTGGGCATCGTGATGGGCCTGGAGCGAGAAATCATCCACAAGGACGCCGGCGTGAAGACGTCGATGCTCGTGGCGGGAGGCGCCTGCCTCTTCACCCTGATCGCGCTCGCGGTCCCCTTTACCTTCGTAGCCGGCGGCGGGTACGCCGAGCCGATCCTCCGTGACAGCGGCGCGCTCTTCAACATTATCGCCAACATCATCGTGGGCATCGGCTTCATCGGCGGAGGCATCATCCTCAAGAACAATCACCACGTCCTCGGCCTCACGAGCGCGGCGCTCATCTGGGCGACGGCAGCGGTCGGCATCCTCGCGGGACTGGGCATGTGGCAGCTCGCCACGGTCTCGGCGGTCGTCATGGCGCTCGCCATATACCTCCTCCGCGCGACCGGGCTCAGCAACCACGCGCTCCGGGACGACAAGGCTGGCGATACGGATAACTAGCTGGCACACTGCCCCTGCGGCGTCCGAGACAGCAGCTGGGCTTGCCCAGAGGAAAGTCGGGACACCCACTTAGTTTCTAAGTCAAAAAGGTACGGGCTAACGGCCCGCCGCGGCAACGCGAGAGGTGCGAGCAGAGACGCCGCGTCCAGAAATGGACCGGACCCCCTCGGGGGTAGTCCGGCGGGAGACCGCCGGGGTGAAACGGCTAAACCCTTACCGGGTGCAAGGCCGAGCCAGCCTCGTGCTGGAGTGCCGCTAGAGGTCGCGGGTGACCGCGATCCCAGATAGATTGCTGTCCGCCACTGGCGACAGAATCCCGCTTACCAGGACGCCGCCCAGAGAGGGCCACCGAACAATCGGTGGCCCTCTCTGCGTGCCGGGGTCTTGCGCGAAAATCGCGGGTGCCGTATCTTCGGCGGGCTGTCGCCCCGGCGACAAATTTCAAATTCAGGAGCTACTTAAAAATGAACGGTCAGTATTTCATCGGCATGGGTTCGAGCAACAAGCGTGAGCGGAAGTCCTTCAACAAGAAGAAGGGTAGAAAGCAGAAGAAGCGCGGGGTCAGCTACTAGCCCGTAGCGTCAGGTGAACACAGAGAAGCCCGCCGGCTGTACCGGCGGGCTTTTTGCTACTGGTAGAACGCGCGCTTCGCAGACCTGAAATCGATGTACGTCAGGCCGCCCAGCGCGCCGCGCTTGATGAAGTCATCGAGAACCGGCTCTACCTGGTCCGGCGGCGTGCGCAGCGTGAATATGAGGCGCGGACCGCCGTACGTCGTCATGGAGAGCTCCGCCCGGCTGCCGGAGCGCACCTCCATCACGCGCGGCGAGATGCCGCGCTCCCTGAGAATCGCGAGGATTGCGAGGAAGTGCGCGAGCTGCTCGTCCTGCAGCACGCGGCGACCTGACCCCGCGCGCGCCTGGTCGAGGTCGTGCGCCACGGCAATGAGGCTCCCCTCGCCCGGCGTGGTGCGGCTGTACACGACGCCGCGCTCGTCGAACCACTGGCAGACGGGAGCGGACGGGTCTCCCTCGAAGCACCAGATGCCCACCGGCTCGCGCTCCCGCACGACCAGCGTCACGGTGCCCGTGAAGAAGCTCCGATCCACCTCGATTGCCTCGGCGCCCGGCACGAGCGCCACGGCTTCGGGCGGGAGCGCACCCGGCCACCCCAGGAGGTTCGCCGGGGAAATGGCGCGGCGAATGAAACCGGTGCGGGCGGCTTTCGCGGCGTCCGAGACTGCCTCTTTCTCGACGCGGGCGGCGTTTGCCACCACGACCTCACGGACGCGCAGGAGCGGCGAGTGGATCAGCGCCCACCCGACCAGCAGCAGCCCGAGCGCCGCGGCGGGCGCGGCGAGCACGCGCGCCCAGCGGACGCGCGCCACCCGCTTCTTCTTCGCGCTGTTCTGCCAGGAGGTGTCGTACCGGGCCACGTCGCGCTAGCTGCGGGTGATGACCTGCTTGCCCACCCACGCCTGCAGAGCCTCGGGCACCACGATCGATCCATCCTCCTGCTGGTTGTTCTCCATGATGGCAATCAGCGTCCTGCCAATCGCGAACGCCGTGGCGTCGTTCGTGTGCGCGAGCACCGTCGTGCCGTCCGCGCGCTTCACCTTCGTCTTGAGGCGGCGCGTCTGGAAGTCCGCCATGTAGTCCGCCGAGTGCGTCTCGCGGTACGTGCCCTGGGAGGGAACCCACGCCTCGACGTCGAGGTGGCGCGCGTCCGGGTCTCCCTGGTCTCCGGTGCAGCACATGACGATGCGGTGCGGGAGCCGCAGCTTCCTCATGAGGTGCTCCTGGATGGCGACCATGAAGTCCTGCTCGCGGATGCCGTCCTCGGGAGCGGTGAAGCTCTCCAGCTCGAGCTTGTCGAACTGGTGCACGCGCAGGATGCCGCGCGTGTCCTTGCCGTAGCTGCCAGCCTCGCGGCGGAAGGACGTCGAGAAACCCAGGTAGCGAACCGGCAGTTCTGCCTCGGGAATCGTCTCGCCGCGGTGCAGGGGACCGAGCGTGTGCTCCGCGCTGCCGACGAGGTACAGGTCGTCGCTCGGGATGTAGTACCGCTCGTCGCGCGGCTCGAGGCGCGCCATCTCGTCGAACACCTGCGGGCGAATCATGATCGGCGGCACGACCGGAACGAAGGGCTTCGCCGAGTAGCCCGGGGCTACGGAGTCCGCGATCCCGCGGAGGACGTCGGGGTTGGCGAGCTCAGAGAGGACGAACTGCACGAGCGCAAACTCGAGGCGCACGGCGTCACCCATCAGGTACGCGAAGCGCGCGCCGGAAACTTCAGCCGCCTTCTCGACGTTGATCATGCCGAGCGCCTCACCCAGCTCAATGTGGTCCTTCACCTCGAAAGCGAAGACCGGCACCTCGCCCCAGGTGCGAACCACCTGGTTGTCCTCCTCGCCTCTGCCGACCGGGGTGTCATCGGACGGCAGGTTGGGAATCTGGCGCCAGACCACCTCGCGCTCTGCCTCGAGCTCGCGCAACCGCTCCTCTACCTTCTGCACCTCGTCGCGCACCTTCTTGCCACCTTCGATGTCGCGGGCGGCGGAGAGCTCCTTCTGCTTGGAGCGCAGCCCCTCCACCTCGGCGGTCGCGGCGCGCCACGCGCCGTCCAGCTCCAGGAAGCGGTCCACGAGCGCCGGATCGACGTTCTTGGTGGCGACCTTCTCCCGGACGAGGTCCGGGGAGGTGCGAATCAGTGCTGCGTCGAGCATGGGGGCATCATAGCGACTTTCCGGGGCATTCTGAAGCTTGGAATGGACCGGGGAGCAAGCTACCATTCCCCTACCGATGGAAAACCGCACCACGACTACGACGACCAGCGCCCTCCCGGGGCGGCTTTCCGCGTAGCGCCATCGCACACGGAAAACCCCTCGGGAAACCCGAGGGGTTTTCTTACGCCCCTGTAGCCACCATACTTTTACCACTACCCCCATGCCCGAACCCCACAACCTGGAGCACGCGCGCCACTCGCTGGCCCACCTGCTCGGCGCCGCTCTCCTCGAGCTGTACCCCGGCACCAAGCTGACCATTGGCCCCGCCATCGAAGGCGGCTTCTACTACGACGCCGACGTGCCGGTGAAGGTCAGCGACGCGGACCTCGAGAAGATCGAGGCCAAGATGCGCGAGCTGCTCCCCTCCTGGGCGGGGTTCACCCGCGAGGAGATCTCAGCCGCTGACGCGAGCGAGCGCTTCGCCGGGAACGAGTACAAGCTCGAGCTCATCGCCGAGATCGAGGCGAAGGGCGAACCGGTGACCCTGTACACCTCGGGCAGCTTCACGGACCTCTGCCGCGGCGGACACGTGGAGGACATGGGCAGCATCCCCGCAGACTCCTTCAAGCTCTCGCGCGTCGCCGGCGCGTACTGGCGTGGAGACGAGTCCAGGCCGATGCTCACCCGCGTGTACGGGTACGCCTTCGCATCCAGAGCTGAGCTCGAGGCGCACCTGCAGGTGCTCGAGGAAGCCGCCAAGCGGGACCACCGCGTCCTCGGCAAGCAGCTGGACCTCTTCGTGTTCTCCGAGCTCGTGGGACCCGGCCTGCCCCTGTGGACCCCGAAGGGCACCTGGCTGCGCACCCTCCTGGACCAGTTCGTCTGGGAGCTCCGCGCCAGGCGCGGGTACGAGCGCGTGGAGATTCCGCACATCACCAAGAAGGACCTGTACGAGAAAAGCGGCCACTGGACCAAGTTCAGCGACGAGCTGTTCCGCATCAAGACCCGCGAGGGGCACGAGTTCGCCATGAAGCCGATGAACTGCCCGCACCACGCCCAGATCTACGCGCGCAAGATGTGGAGCTACCGCGAGCTCCCGCAGCGGTACGCGAACACCACCATGGTGTACCGCGACGAGCAGACCGGAGAGCTGGGCGGCCTCAGCCGCGTCCGCTCCATCACCCAGGACGACGCGCACGTGTTCTGCCGCATGAGCCAGAGCAAGGAGGAGGCAAACAAGATCTGGGACATCATCGAAGAGTTCTACGGCACCTTCGGCTTCGAGCTGCGCGTGCGCCTCTCCACCCACGACCCCGCGACCCCCGAGAGGTACCTGGGCGAGCCCAGCCAGTGGGAGGCCGCGGAGAACACCCTCGCGGAGCTCGCGCGTGAGCGCGGCGCCATCACCCTGGCGGGCGCCGGAGAGGCCGCCTTCTACGGGCCCAAGCTCGACTTCATGGCCAAGGACGCCATCGGGCGGGAGCACCAGGTGGCCACCATCCAGTTCGACTTCAACCAGCCGGAGCGCTTCGACCTCACCTGCGTGGGCGAGAGCGGCGAGCCGGAGCGCATCGTGATGATCCACGCGGCCATCATGGGGTCCATCGAGCGCTTCGCCACCGTGCTCATCGAGCACGTCTCGGGCGCGTTCCCGCTGTGGCTCTCGCCGGTGCAGCTGCGCGTCCTCCCCGTCTCGGCAAAGTTCGCGGAGTACGCGCAGAAGGTCGCGGACGTCGGGCGCAGCGTGGGTCTCCGCGTCGAGGTCCCCGACGCGGACGAGACGCTCGGCAAGCGCATCCGCGCGGCCGAGGTGGACAAGGTGCCGTACACCATTGTGGTGGGAGAGAAGGAAGAGGCGGACGGCACCGTCAGCGTCCGCAACAACCGCACCGGCGAGCAGGAGACCCTGCCCACCGCCGAGCTCATCGCGAAGCTCGCCACGCTCGTCACCACGCGAAGCTAATGCTCCTCCCCGTCATCGCCATCATCGGGCCAACCGCGAGCGGCAAGTCGAAGATGGCCGTCGAGCTGGCGCAGGCTATTCGCGGGGAGGTCATCTCGGCGGACTCGCGCCAGGTGTACCGCGGGCTCAACCTCGGAACCGGCAAGATCTCCAAGCGCGAGATGCTCGGCATCCCCCACCACATGCTCGACATCGCGTCGCCGCTGGAGCAGTTCAGCGTGGCGCAGTACGTGCCCATGGCGGAGGACGCAATCCGTGACACGATCGTGCGCAGCCACGTCCCGATTGTGTGCGGCGGCACGGGGCAGTACGTGGACGCGCTCCTGCGCCGCTCCCCTATTCCGGCGGTCCCCCCGCAGGCAGAGCTGCGCGCAGAGCTGGAGCCCAAGTCAGCTGAGGAGCTCTTCGCCGTGCTCCAGCAGATTGACCCCGAGCGCGCGAAGACCATAGACCCGAAGAACCGCCGGCGCCTCATTCGCGCGATCGAGATCGTGCGCGTCACGGGCAAGCCGGTGCCCACGCTGGCACCCGCGCCCAAGGAGCCCTTCGACGTGCTCTGGCTCGGCGTGGAGTCAGATCCCAAGGAGCTCCGCACCACGATCAGGAAGCGCCTCGAGGAGCGCATCCAGCAGGGCCTCGTGCGCGAGGTGACGCTCCTCCACGACCGCGGCATGTCCTGGGAGCGCATGGAGGACCTCGGCCTCGAGTACCGCTACACGGCGCGCCACCTGCAGGGCAGGCTGGGTCGCGACGAGTACGTGAAGCAGCTCACGGACGCCATCTGCCAGTACGCGCGCCGGCAGCGCACCTGGTGGCGCAGGCACCCGGACATAACCTGGATCAAGAGCCTGGACGAGGCAATCAAGCTGTCCAAGCAGTTCCTAGCCTCGCCCCACTAGCTCGGCCTCAATCGCGGCGCGCAGCTTTGCCGGGTCCGCCTGGCCGCGGAGCTCGCGCATGGCCACGCCGAACAGGAACTGCGCGCTGTTGGTCTTCCCCTTCTGGTAGTCCGAGACGGCCTGGGGGTTCGCGTCGATGACGCTCTTCACGGTGAGCTCGAGCGCGCCGTCGTCCACGCTGCCGAAGCCCTCGGCGGCCATGACCTCGTCGGGGTCGTCTCCCGTCTCCGCGACGCGGCGGAGGAGGTCCTTGGCCTGGCGGCTGGTGAGCTCGCCCGTGGACGCGAGCGCCACGATGTGGGCGAGGTGCGCGGGCTGCACGAGCTCGGTGACCTCACGCTTCATCTCGACCGCCAGGCCCTTGAGGTCCGAGGTCAGGTAGTTGTACAGGGACGCGACGGGTGCGCCCGCGTCCTCTCCGAGCAGCTCTGAGACTGCGGACTCGAAGTACCCTGCCAGCGCCTCGTCTCCCGCAATGAGGTTCGCCTGGGCTTCGCTGAGGTGGTACTCGTGCTGCAGCCGGGAGCGCTTGGCGGCCGGGAGCTCGGGCAGCCCGGCGCGCAGGCCGTCCGGGTCAAACGGGGCTGTGGTGAAAGCCGGGATGTCGGGCTCGGGGAAGTAGCGGTAGTCGTGTGCGTTCTCCTTGCTGCGCTGCGACACCGTGACGCGGCGCACCTCGTCCCAGCCACGGGTTTCCTGCGAGATAACCTCTCCCCGATCGAGCGCCTCGCCCTGGCGGACGATCTCGTACGCCACCGCATCCTGGACGGCGCGGAACGAGTTGATGTTCTTGAGCTCCGTCTTGGTGCCCATGTCGAGGCTCACGTTCGCCTCGATGCGCATCTGCCCCTTCTCCATGTCCGCGTCTGAAGCGCCGAGGTAGCGGAGAATGAGCTGGAGCTCGCGGGCGAACTCCCCCACCTGCTCTGCGGACCGAAAGTCCGGCTCAGTGACGAGCTCCATGAGCGGCAGGCTCGCGCGGTTGAAGTCGATCAGCGTGCTCTCGCCGGCTGCGAACGTGTCCGCGCCGTGCAGCGAGCGCGCCACGTCCTCCTCGAGGTGGACGCGCGTGATGCGGACCCCCTGCAGCTCGCCACCCGAAACGAGCGGCTGGTCGTACTGGGAGATCTGGTACCCCTTGGGGAGGTCCGGGTAGAAGTAGTTCTTCCGGTCGAACTTCGTCTCGGCCGGAATGGTGCCGCCGAGCGCGAGCCCCACGCGGATGACGTGCTCGATGGCCCTGCGGTTCGGGACCGGCAGCGTGCCCGGGTGGCCGAGGCAGATGGCACAGGTGTTCACGTTCGGCGCGGCACCCGGATCGTTCGGGCAGGAGCAGAACATCTTGCGGTCCGTCTTGAGGCCGACGTGGACCTCGAGGCCAATGGTGGGGGTGCGGGACATGTACGCCAATGGTACCGAGTCTTCGGGAGAAGCGGAAATAGAAAAGAACCGGCCAGTTGGCCGGTTCCCATGCCCTCGGTACGAGGGGCGGTTACTTGAAGTAGGGTTTCAGGACATCCGCAATCTTAATCGCGGCGGTGTTCGCAGATCCGAACTGTTTCGTGGCGGAGGGGTTGACCTCGCCGATACGATCCAGGTCGCAGATTCTGTGAACAATCGCGCGATACTTCGCGGGAACCTGATACTGCTTCATCTGGTTGAGCTGAAAGCAAACCTTCACCTCGGTAACGTCTTTGGTCGTCGTCACCTCGACCGTCGTATTGAACGCGCCGCGGTGGTCTTCCGGGATGCCGAGCATCTGGAAGATTGCCGTTTCGGTCGTGCCTTCGAGCGAAGCCTGAAGGTTTGCCGGTGCTGACACGTAGAACGAGTAGGCGAAGAAGCCAATGACAATTGCGATGAACAGTACGATTCCGATTTTCATTTTTTAAATGCTCCTAGATTTTCTGGGGCGTACCCCGATTTCTTAACTGGTAACATTATACCACTTCCATGCTATTTGGCAAGTCTAGGCGGGCAGAAGAAAACCCCCTACTGGGGGCTCTCCCGGAGCTGCTGCTACTCCTCTACCGTGATGCCCATGGAGCGGGCGGTGCCGGCAACGATGCGGGCAGCCTGGTCAACGTCGTACGCGTTGAGGTCGGCCATCTTGTCCTCGGCAATCTTGTTGATCGCCTCCTTGGAAACCTTGCCCACCTTCTTCTTGTGGGGCTCGCCCGAGCCCTTTTCCACCCCAGCTGCCTTGCGGAGCATGTCAGAGGCGGGGGCGCTCTTGAGGACGAAGTCGAAGCTGCGGTCCTCGTAGATGGTCACGACAGCCGGGATGATCTGCCCCATCTTGTCCTTGGTCGCCTCGTTGTACTGCTTGCACAGCTCGGCGATGTTGATGCCCTTAGGACCAAAAACGGTACCCCAGGGCGGTGCGGGGTTTGCCTTCCCGGCATCTGCCTGGATGGTCACGACGGTCATGATGGGTTTAGCCATTGCCGAGGGAGTCTAACTGAGGGGTCTCAGAAATGCAACGTTAGAACGGGATTTCCGAGGTCATGGCCTCGTCCTCGTCCAGGTTGATGATCGGGATGTCGTTGGGGTCGCTGAACGGTGCCGCTGCGGTGGCGGTGGCTGCGGCCGCCGGCTTGGCGCCGCCGGACCACGAGCCGCCCGCGCCGCCGTCCTGGCGGGGGCCGAACTGGACCGCCTCGGCGATGATTTCCGTGGTCTTGCGCTTGCCCCCCTGCTGGTCCTCCCAGGCGCGAGTCTGGAGGCGCCCCTCGATGAGCACCAGGCCGCCCTTCTTCAGGAACTGGGCGCAGAGCTCAGCCTGGCGACCCCAAACCACCACGTTGTGGAACTCGGTCTGCTCCTGCTTCTGGCTGTTCTTGTCCGTCCAGGTGCGGCTGGTAGCCACGCCGAACGTGCCTACGGACTGCCCGGAGGTGGTGGAGCGGAGCTGGGGATCCGCGGTGAGGCGGCCTGCAATGATGACGCGGTTGAGGTTCATGGGTGTGAGAGTGGGACCGGTTGGTACGGGCGTATCCTAGCACCCGCTCCCCAGGGGGAACAGGGACTAGGTCCCCGCCGTGAGCTTCTCGAGCTCCTTGGCGAGATCCTCGTTGGAGACCGCCGCGGGAGCTGCGGCGCGCTGCTCGCGACGGGCGGCGCGCTTCACCGCTGCCGGCTTCGGAGCCTTGGCGGGCTTGCTGGTGAGGACGAGCAGGCGGAGCACCTGGGGTGTGGTGCGGGCCGAGTTCTCGAGCTTCTTGGCAGACTCGGCGTCCATCGTGGCAACCAGGTAGCCGAAGTAGCCTTCGGTTACCTTCTTCACCGGGTACGCGAGCGCGAGCTTGCGGACCTGACCCTCGTCGGTCACCTGAGCGCCGTGCTCGGCGAGGAGCGCGGCGACGGCGGGGACGTCCCCCTCGCTGCGGACGAGGAAGGAAATCTCGTAGGGACGGGTTGCTGATTCCATAGCTGGGGTAGCTTAGCGGGTAGGTTGGTTGAATGCAATTCTAGTCTTCCTGGCCCTCCTCGAGGTCCTCTGCAGCCGTTTCGTCCTCATCTTCAGCCTCGGAGAAGCCGGCACCCTCCATGGCAGCCTCATCAGCGGCGGTAGCCACCACGGGCTGCTCCGGGGAGAGCGAGCTCGCCTCGTCCTCATCCACCTCGTAGTCAGCGGCGGTCGCGCCCGAGAGCTCGAGGTCGTCCGGGGTGTAGGACGCCGGGATGAGGCGGCCGATGATGACGTTCTCCTTGAGGCCCACGAGCGGGTCGAGGCGGTGCTCGACGGCGGCGCGCACGAGCACGCGCGACGTGTCCTGGAAGGACGCCGCGGAGAGGAAGCTCTCAGTGGTGAGCGACACCTTCGTGATGCCCATGAGCTCCTGGGAAGACTTGCCGAGCGTCTTGCCGGCAGCTTTGAGCATGCGGTTCGTGCGGAGGAAGAGCCCCTTCGGAATCACCTCACCGACGACGAACTCCGCATCTCCCGGATCCTTGATGGTGACGCGCGAGAACATCTGGCGCGTGATCACCTCGATGTGCTTGTTGTTGATCGTGGTGCCCTCCGCGAGGTACACGCGCTGGACCTCGTTGGTGAGGTAGCGGATGACCGCGTTGGCGCCCTTGAGCTCCATGAGCTCGTGCAGGTCGAGGTTGCCCTCGGAGAGCTGCTGGCCCAGCTCCACCTCGTCGCCCTCCTTCACGAGGACGGCAGAGTTGGCGGGAATGCTGTACTCGCGCGGCGTCTTGCGCTTCGGTGAGACGAGGCGGATGGTCGTGGCACCGGTCGAGTCCTTCTCGAGGGCGGTGATGGTCCCCTCCTCGAGGGCGAGCATCGCGCGGCCCTTCGGCGGGCGAGCCTCGAAGAGCTCCTCGATGCGCGGGAGACCCGAGGTGATGTCCGCGCCCGCGAGACCTCCCTGGTGGAAGGTGCGCATGGTCAGCTGCGTGCCCGGCTCGCCGATGGACTGCGCGGCGATGACGCCGACGGCCATGCCCACGTTCACCGGCTCCAGGCGTGCGAGGTCCATGCCGTAGCAGCGCGCGCACATGCCGGCGATTGCCTTGCACGTGATCGGCGAGGAAACCTTCACGACCTCGGCGCCGGACGCGTCGATGGCGGCTGCCACCTCCTTCGTGACGAGCGTGCCGCGGGTCGCGACGACCTTGCCGTCTGCACCCAGCACGTCCTCGGCGAGGGTGCGCGAGAACACGGTGGCCGCGAAGTCGCTGTCGAGGTCCGCGAGGTCGTTGCGGTGCAGCTCGATGCCCTCCTTGGTGCCGCAGTTGGGCTCGCGGATGATGACGTCCTGGGCGACGTCCACGAGGCGGCGGGTCAGGTAGCCGGCGTTTGCCGTCTTGAGCGCGGTGTCCGCGTTACCCTTGCGCGCCGAGTGGGCGTTCGTGAAGTACTCGATGACCGAGAGGCCCTCCTTGTACGAGGAAATGATCGGGGTCTCGATGGTCTCACCCTTCGGGTTGGCCACGAGGCCCTTCATGCCGATCATCTGGGTCGTCTGCACCCAGCTGCCCTTGGCTCCGGAGCTCATGATCTGGTAGATCGGGTTGCTCGGGTCGAGGACGCCGCGCGCGTGCTTCTCGACCTCAGCCTTGGTCTTGGTCCAGACGCGGATGACGCGGTCGTAGCGCTCCTGGTTCGTGAGGAGACCCTCCTGGTACTGCTCGTGGATGACGTCGACCTCCTCCTCTGCCTTCTCGACAATCTTGCCCTTCTCCTTCGGCACGACGAGGTCAGCCATGGCCCAGGTGATGCCCGAGCGCATTGCCATGTCGAAGCCGAGGAGCTTCACGGCGTCGAGCACGTCGTGCGCGCGGTCGAAGCCGTGCAGCGCGATGATCTGCTCGATGATGCCCGCGAGCTTCTTCTTGGTGAGCGTCTCGTTCACGAACGGGAGCGCGTTGCCAATCGTCTCGTTGAACATGATGCGGCCCACCGTGGTCTCGAGGTCGCCGATGCGGATGACGTCCTTGAGCCCCACCACGCCGTGGTCGAACGCCTGCACGGCGTCGCGCCCATCGGCGAAGCGCTTCGGCTCGCCCGTGGCCGGCAGCGCATCGGTCAGGTAGTACACGCCGAGCACCATGTCGAGGCTCGGTGCGGTCACGAGCTGCGCGGAGGCCGGCTTGAGCAGGTTGCCCGCCGCGTCCATTGCGTCGCGCGCCTCGCGCTGCGCAGCCTCCGAGAGGGGGAGGTGCACGGCCATCTGGTCTCCGTCGAAGTCAGCGTTGAACGCCGTCGTGACGAGCGGAGGAATCTGGATGGCGAGGTGCTCCGTGAGTACCGGCTTGAATGCCTGGATGGAGAGGCGGTGCAGCGTCGGTGCGCGGTTGAGGAGCACGCGGCGGTCCGCGATGACCTCTTCGAGGATCTCCCAGATCTCTTCCCCGCCCTGCTCGATGAGGCGGTTGGCCACCTTGATGTTGTGGGCGCTGCCGCGCTTGATCATCTCGCCGATGACGAACGGGCGGAACAGCTCGAGCGCGAGCTTCTTCGGGAGGCCGCACGTGTTGATCTTGAGCTTGGGGCCGACGACGATGACCGAACGGCCCGAGTAGTCGACGCGCTTGCCGAGGAGGTTCTGGCGGAACCTTCCCTGCTTGCCCTTGAGCATGTCCGCGAGCGAGCGGAGCGGGCGGCGCTGCGCCGAGACGAGCTGCTGCGCGCTGCCCCCGCGTGCGGAGTTGTCGATGAGCGCGTCCACGGCCTCCTGGAGCATGCGCTTCTCGTTGCGGACGATGACGTCCGGAGCCTTGATCTCGAGGAGCTTTTTGAGGCGGTTGTTGCGGTTGATGACGCGGCGGTACAGGTCGTTGAGGTCTGAAGTCGCGAAGCGGCCACCGTCGAGTGCCACCATCGGGCGGAGCTCCGGCGGGAGCACCGGGATGACCGTCATGATCATCCACTCGGGCCGCGCGTTGTGCTTCTTCATGGCCCGGAACATGGTGAGGCGCTGCTGCAGCTTCACCTCGTTTGCCGGGCGCTTGGCGGCGAGCAGGTCACGCTCCATCTGCTCGATCTCCTTGGAGAGGTCCATCTCGGAGAGAATCTCGCGGATAGCCTCCGCGCCGGATCCTGCCTTGAAGACGTGCGCGAAGCGGAGCGCGAGCGTGAAGTACTCGGCTTCCGAGAGCACCTGGCCGGGCTTGAGGTCCTCGAGGCTCGTGCGGAGCTTGTCTGCGGAGGTGTTAATCTCGTCTTTAGCCTCCTCGGTCGCCGCTGCGTCAACCTTGGACTTGAGCTCACGGCTGAGCTCGAGGAGGGCCTGCTTGCGCTGGTCATCGTTCACCGCGGTGACGATGTAGGCGGAGTAGTACATAACGCGCTCGAGCTTGCTCGTCATCACGCCGAGAATGGTCGCGAGGCGGGACGGGAGGCTCTTGAGGAACCAGATGTGGCCCACCGGCGCGGCGAGCGTGATGTGGCCGAAGCGCTCGCGGCGCACCGCAGCCTTCGTCACCTCGACGCCGCACTTGTCACAGGTGATGCCCTTGTAGCGGATGCGGCGGTACTTGCCGCAGTAGCACTCGTAGTCCTTCTCGGGACCGAAGATGCGCTCCGAGAAGAGGCCATCCTTTTCCGGGCGCTGCGTGCGGTAGTTGATCGTCTCCGGCTTGGTCACCTCGCCGTAGCTCCAGCGCATGATGTCCTCCGGGGATGCGACGGAAATCTTGAGGCCCGTGAAGTCCTCGGGGCGCGCGTCCTGGTCATCGAAGACCGGGCGGATGTTGAACGCGAGCGCCTTGAGCTCGTTGACGAGCACGTTGAACGAGGCCGGGAGGTTCGGCTCCTTGATCGGCTCGCCGCGGATGATGGACTCGTACGCCGAGGAGCGGCCGAGCACGTCGTCCGACTTGATGGTGAGCATCTCCTGGAGGGTGTGGCGCGCGCCGTAGCCCTCGAGTGCCCAGACTTCCATTTCTCCGAAGCGCTGTCCGCCGAACTGCGCCTTTCCGCCGAGCGGCTGCTGGGTGATGAGCGAGTACGGGCCGATGGAGCGGGCGTGCACCTTGTCCTCGACGAGGTGGTTCAGCTTGAGCATGTAGATGCGGCCGACGGTGACGCGGTTGTCGAACTTGTCGCCGGTGCGGCCGTCGAAGAGGTCAATCTTGCCGTCCTCCGGGAGCCCGGCCTTCTTGAGCTCAGCCTGAATGTCGGACTCCGGAACCGGATCGAAGCTCGGAGCCACGGCCCGGTAGCCGAGCTTGTCAGCCGCCCAGCCGAGGTGCGTCTCGAGAATCTGGCCGAGGTTCATGCGCGATGCAACGCCGAGCGGGTTCAGGATGATGTCCACCGGCGTGCCGTCCGCGAGGTACGGCATGTCCGCCACGGGGCGAACCTGCGAGATGACGCCCTTGTTGCCGTGGCGACCGGCGAGCTTGTCACCCGCGCGAATCTTGCGGAGCTGCGCGACCTCAACCTGGATGCGCTGAATGACGCCCGGCTCGAGGCGGTGGCCCTGCTCGCGGTCGAAGACCTTGATGCCGACGACGCGGCCCTCCTTTCCGTGGGGTACGTAGAGCGATGAGTCCTTCACGTCGCGGGCCTTCTCGCCGAAGATGGCGCGCAGGAGGCGCTCCTCGGAGGTGAGCTCGGACTCGCCCTTCGGGCTGATCTTTCCGACGAGGATGTCGCCGGGCTTCACCTCCGCGCCGATGCGGATGATGCCCGCCTCGTCCAGGTTGCGGAGCTTGTCCTCGGAGACGTTCGGGATGTCCATGGTGGTCATCTCGGGTCCGAGCTTCGTGTCGCGGACGTCAATCTCGAACTCCTCGATGTGCACCGAGGTGAAGCGGTCGTCCTGCGCGACGCGCTCGGAGAGGATGATGGCGTCCTCGTAGTTGGCGCCGTCCCAGCTCATGAACGCGACGAGCATGTTCTGGCCGAGCGCGAGCGTGCCGTGGTCGGTAGAGGGGCCGTCGATGAGGACGTCACCCTGCTTCACCTTCTGGCCGGGCGACACGAGCGTGCGCTGGCTGATGCAGGTGTACTGGTTGGAGCGCTTGAAGGTCTCGAGCTTGTAGGTCTCGGTCTTCTTCTCGTACTTCACCTTCACGTGGTTGGCGTCCGCCTCGATGACCTCGCCGTTCTCCTTGGCGCGGATCACGTAGCCAGAGTCGAGCGCGACCTGGTCCTCGATGCCGGTGCCGACGAGCGGCGCCTGCGGGCGGACGGAGCCGACGGCCTGGCGCTGCATGTTGGATCCCATGAGCGCGCGGGTCGCGTCGTCGTTGCGGAGGAACGGGATGAGGGCAGCTGCGATGGAGAGGAACTGCTGCGCGTCCACGTCGACGTAGTCGATCTCGTCTGCCGCGACGCGGACCGGGTTGCCGCGGTAGCGGGCGGTGACGGTCGCAACCTCAAACTCCCCCGTCTTGGAGCGCGGGGTCGTGGCCGGGGCAATCTTCGCCTGCTCTTCCTTGTACGCGTCGAGCCAGACGATCTCCTTGGTGACCTTGCCATCCTTCACCTTCGCGTACGGGGTCTCGAGGAAGCCGAAGTCGTTCAGCCTCGCGTACGCGGCGAGGTAGCTGATGAGACCAATGTTCTGGCCTTCCGGGGTCTGAATGGGGCAGATGCGTCCGTAGTGGGACGGGTGCACGTCGCGCACCTCGAAGGTCGCGCGCTCGCGCGAGAGTCCGCCGGGGCCGAGCGCGGAGACGCGGCGCTTGGCCTCAATCTCGGAGAGCGGGTTCTCCTGGTTCATGAACTGCGAGAGCTGCGAGCTCGCGAAGAACTCTTTGACCACCGAGGTGATGAGGCGGAAGTTGATGAGCTGTGACGGGTTCATCGTCTCGCGGTCCTGGATGGACATGCGGTCCTGCACCGCGCGCTTCATGCGCGCGAGGCCGACGCGGAGGCGGCCCTGGAGCGCCTCACCCACCGCCTTGAGGCGGCGGTTGCCGAGGTGGTCGATGTCGTCCGCGGCTGCGTGCGGATCGGCTGCGAGGCGCACGACCTCGGTGATGGTGCGCGTGACGTCCTCGAGGTCGAGGAGGCGGGTCGTCTTGTCCTGCCCGATGTCGAGGCGCTGGTTCATCTTGTAGCGGCCAACCTCGGAGAGGTCGTAACGATCCTCGCGGGTGAACATGCCGTCGATGAGGTTCTTGGCGGTTGCCTCGGTTGCCGGGTCGCCCGGGCGGAGGCGCTTGTACACCTCGAGGTAGCTCTCGGCGGGCGTGCGCGCGGCGTCCTTCTTGAGGGTCGCGGCGAGCGCATCCGCGCCGTGCTCTCCGGCGTTGGTGAACGCAGCCTTCACCTGGTCCTCATCGGCGCCGAAAATGCGGAGAATGGAAGATGCCGCGACCTTGCGGTGGCGGTCGATTTTGGCGATGACGGCGCCGTCGGCTTCGGTCTCGAACTCGATCCACGCGCCGCGGTTGGGCATGACCTTCGCGCCGAACATGGTGCGGCCGCGAACCACCTGGCTCGTGAAGTAGACGCCCGGGGAGCGAACGAGCTGCGGGACGCCCACGCGCTCGACGCCGTTGATGATGAACGTGCCGCGGTCCGTCATGACCGGGAAGTCACCGAAGTAGACCTCCTGCACCTGGGTGCTGCCCGCCGCGAGGTCGTCGAGGCGCACGCTGACGCGCAGCGTAGCCTCGTAGGTCGTGTTGTTGTAGCGAGCCTCCTCCTCCGTCATCTTCGGCTCGTCGAACCGGTACCCCTCGAAGTGGATGGCCAGCTCCTTGCCCGTGTGGTCCTTGATCGGCGATGCCTCGTTGAGCAGCTCTTTGAGACCGTGCTCGATGAACCACTTGTACGAGGACAGCTGCAGCTCGTTCAGGTTGGGCCGGTCGATCAGGGGCTGGGTGGATCCGAAACGCTTGACGGGAAGGGGGTGCGACATGGGGCGGGTGTCGTTGTGTGATAGGTGAATGGAGAGGGTGTGCGGGTCCTTACCTCAGGTACCTGTCCTTGTTCCGCTCGTGCTCCTCGTTCGTCGCCGAGAAGATGGTGCGGGAAGTCGCTGGATCCGAGAGATAGAACCAGTACGGAGACGCCTGCGCATCGATGCTCGCGCTGAGCGCGCTAGCGCCAGGATTCCCTATGGGTCCTGGCGGTAGTCCTCTGTACAGGTACGTATTGTATGGTGATGCATTAGTCAAGTCAACACCGGAAATCGGGTAGCACGGCACCCCCTCGGATTCAAGCGCCTTGATGTAGCAAATGGTCGCATCCACCTGCAGGGGCATGCCGACCTCGAGGCGCTTCTCGATAATTCCGGCAACGACGCGCTGGTCTGCCGGATCCGGCACCTCCCGCTCCAGAAGCGAGGCCACGATGACGTGCTCGAAGGCGTCCCCGGGCTGCCCCTCCAGTATGGGAGCAGCCTTTTCCTCCCAGGTGGCGAGGAGCCGAGCCACAACCTGCTCGGGATCAGAGTTCGGGTGGAAGCGGTAGGTGTCCGGGAAGAGGTAGCCCTCTCGCTCGTCGCGCTCCGCGATGGCGAGCACCGCACCTGCGGGCGTGACGCCCGCCTCGGCGAGGAGCCGGTCAATTTCGCGCGACGTCACCCCCTCGGGAATCGTCACGGTGACCTCGGGGTTGAGGAGGGTGCGAATTTTCGGCAGGGCGAGGTAGCTCGCGAATCCTGCGAGGAGCGCTATCGCGATGACAGCAGCAAAGAGCTTAGTGACGTGAGCGGTACGCAATGGCGTTGACGATACCGAGCAGCGCAGCGCTGGTCAACAGGCTCGATCCGCCGTAGCTCAGGAACGGGAACGGCACGCCCACCACCGGGAGCAGGCCGAGCGTGGAACCCGCGTTGAGCGCGGCCTGCACGGTGAACGAAATCGCGGCGCCGAGGCACAGCAGGCGCTCGGTGTTGCGGTGCGTCGCGCTACCCACGCGGAGTATGCCGACGATGAGCGCGAAGAACGCGCCCAGTACCGCGAGTGCCCCCGCAATCCCCCACTCCTCCGTGAAGGCTGCGAGGGCGAAGTCGCCCTGGGGCTCCGTGAGGAAGCGGAGCTGCACCTGCGTCCCCTGCCCGAACCCCTTGCCGAACCAGCCCGCAGAGCCAACCGCGATCTTGGCCTGGTTGGTGCTGTAGTTCACACCGAGCGGGTCACTCTCCGGGTTGAGGACCGCGACGATGCGAGCCTTCTGGTACGGGGCCAGGACCGCAAACCAGGCTACCGTCGCGCCAATGGCGGCGAGCACGATGCCCGCGAGAATCCTGCGCTTGGGCAGGCCGCTGGCCACGATGCAGCCGAACCACGTGGCACCGAGGATGACCGCAGATCCGAGGTCGGGCTGCAGCGCCACGAGCGCCACGGGGATGAGCACGAGACCCAGCGACGCGAGCAGCGTCGTGTACCGCGCGATGCGCACGTGGGCGCGGCTGAGGTAGCGGGCGTAGAGTAAAATGAGCGCCACCTTCGCGAGCTCGACGGGCTGGAAGCCGAAGGGGCCGACGTAAATCCAGCCGCGAATGTTGCGCACCACCGGTCCGATGAGCAGCACGACCACGAGGAGCAGGAGCGCGAGCACGTACGGCATGTAGACGGCGCTGCTCGCGAGGACACCCCGCCAGTCCACGAGCCTGGCCGCGACGATCGTGGCAACAGCGAGGCCAACCCAGGCGAGCTGCTGCAGGAAGAACGCCGACGATACCGAGGAGAGCGTCAGGAGGCTGGCTCCGATGAGCGCAGCCAGCGGAATGGCGAGGGATGGGATCACGGCCGGTACCCGTACACGATGACCTGCGTCGCGTCCGCATCAATGGCAGGCTGGGGCGGGTAGGCAATCGAGAATCGCGTGCTCTCGCCCGCGAGCAGCCTGGGAATGACGGTCTGGGACGCACCCATGGGGTTCCCGAACGAATCGTAGAAGAGCGCGACGACGGTCACCTCGGTCACGGCGAGGGCGTCGTCACTCGTCACCGTCCCCTCCACGCGCACGCCCTCCGCGGTCGAGGTGGTCTGCGTGCTCACCACGGAGAGGTCGGGGCGAGAGAACTGCTCGGCGGGAGCCCACGAGATGCTGGTCGTCGCGAGGGTCAGCCGCGCGGAAATCGTCCCCGAGAGCGATCCGGCGGGGCGCACCAGCACGAAGCGGCGGAACTCGCTCGGGTAGATGCTCGTCGCGCCGCGCAGCTCGAGCGGTGCGCCGGACGAGCCGGCGACGGTGATCGTGTACGGGAGCTGGCGAATGCCCGCGCCCGCGTTCGGGTTCTGGAGTTCCACCAGAACGGCAACGGTGCTCGTGGACGGGCGGAACACGCGTGGCGCAGAGATCTCCGTCACGGGCAGGAGGTTGGTCGGGATGCAGAGGGCGCGGCAGGGGCCGCCGCAGTCGATGTTCTCCTCCCCCTGGTTGAGCCTGCCGTCGAAGCAGGAGGGCGCAGCGCGGAGGAACGTCACGTAGAAGAGGCCGGCGACACCCGCCAGGAAAACGAGGAAGAGGCAGAGGTACGCGAACTGCTTGAGGCGCCGTCCCATGGTGGGTTCATTCTACAAGAAAAGCCGGGGTTAGCACCCCAGCTTTTCAGTTCAGTCCTTCCACTTCTCGTACCCATCCCCCACCTCCAGGTACTCGGTCAGACCGTAGTACGGGATGCGCAGGGGCTGCCCCGGTCCCAGGTTGTTCAGCAGGTAGCCGCTCCCCGTGTGCCAAACCGTGTACGGATCCGGACGGTCCACGTCATCGAACGCCAGAATCGCGTAGTCACGGTCCGGCACGTTCACGCGAAGACAGAAGAGCTCTGCGACCAGCAGCACGTACAGGGACTCTCGTGCGCTGAGCCGGGGCTCGTAGGGTGCGCTGATCTCGCCGTAGCGACACCACAAGCGGTGAACATCCGTGTACAGGATAGGGTCCCGCGACACGAGAGCCCACCGCGCTTCCATGGGCTCCTCGCAGACCGGTTTCAGGCTCGGCTCCTGGTACCACCACTCGCCGTGGTAGTGCAGGCGCCGGGCGAGCGGCTTGCACACCTCCTGGTGCACGATCTCCATGATGGAAACCGGAAAGATGGGAATGAGCACGTGAGAATCCACGCGCTCCCTGATGGCGTGCTCCTCAAAGGGAATCCCGCCGGTGATGCCCGGTCCTGGTGGCAATAAATCTGCCAGGTGGCCGGGAACGACGAGCTGCATGCCCAGATCTTGAGCCGTTCTCATATCCATACTGTTTCTCCAAAAATGCAAAGTTAAAACGCTGCTACTCGTATACCAGAGAAAGGATTAGAAACGCAAAACCGCCCGGAAGGGCGGCGGACTCGGTTGCTTCCAGGGATATCCTGGCAAAGGCTACTTTCCCACAGAGTAGTATCATCGCTGTTCGTGGGTTTCACTTCTCTGTTCGGAATGGAAAGAGGTGGTTCACCACGGACTAAATCACCAGGAAATCTCTGGAAGCAACTATTCGTAATTGATTTTCTTAGGTAAGGGTTTCGCTGTGCACCGCAAGAAGCAGTGGCAAAGTCAGCATTGGGATGGTTGGCAGCACCATTAGTACTCCTTGGCTGAACGCATTGCTGCGCTTACACCTAGAGCCTATCAACGTTGTAATCTCCAACGAGGTGCATCAAGTCTAATCTTGGGAGGGGCTTCGCACTTAGATGCTTTCAGCGCTTATCCCTTCCGAACATAGCTACCCGGCAATTCACCTGGTGGCAAAGCCGGTACACCAGAGGTTCGTTCAACCCGGTCCTCTCGTACTAGGGTCAACTTCCCTCAAACTTGTTCACGCCTGTAACAGATAGAGACCAACCTGTCTTACGACGGTCTGAACCCAGTTCGCGTGCCCTTTTAATTGGCGAACAGCCAAACGCTTGGGAGCTTCTCCACCCCCGCGCTAGGGCGAACCGACATCGAGGTGCCGAGCGAGGCCGTCTATGTGAACTATCGGGCCTCACTAGCCTGTTATCCCCGGGGTAGCTTTTATCCGTTGTCTCCGGCCGTTCTATAAAGTGCCGTCGGGTCACTAAGTTCCGCTTTCGCGCCTGCGCGATCTGTCGATCTTGCAGTCAAGCTAGCATGTGCCTTTACGCGACCTGCCCGATTTCCATCCGGGCTTAGCTAACCTTGATAAGCTCCTCCGTTACTCTTTAGGAGGAGAACGCCCCATTCAAACTGCCTACCAAGCACTGTCTCGATGAGGTTTCCGTATTGGTATCTCACCGGTTAGGCATTACCACATAGAAGATGGGTGTTTCATTGGCGGCTCCACGGTCCCCGAAAGGATCGCTTCAAAGCCTCCCCACTACGCTACGCAACTAAGCGGCAAGACCAATACCAGGCTGCAGTAAAGCTCCCGGGGTCTTTTCGTCCCGCTACAGGTATCCAGCGTCTTCACTGGAATCGCATTTTCACCGAGCTCATGGTTGAGACAGTTCCCCAGTCGTTACTCCTTTCGTGCGCTTCGGAACTTACCCGAAAAGGAAATGCGCTCATGGATGTTACGACTTCACTTTCGCGAAGTGGGCACATATTTCTATGCACCTCTGCATGTCGCCATGCAGATCGGACTATATCATCACTGAACATACCAACAGTTCAGTGTTTGGCGTGTAGTCTCTGAGGATTCTGGATTCTACTTTTCTGGCGATTCATTGTTCCTGCTAATTCGAGAATGGTTTCCCACCCTAATCGATGTAGATGCTCCTTGCGAGACATCATTGAAATTACTTCCCTGAAAACAGAGAAATCATTTTTCTTGAAGCTCCGCAAAGGAAACTCATCGAAGAATGGAATAATTCGCGAACTCAAATCAGAAACGAATCGCACGCAGTAGCGGTACATATCTTCTTGATGATTGTCTTTGCGCCGGTTCAGAAAGATATTGCCACACCCAAAGTAGTTTTGAACTTCTTTGAGCACAGCTTTGCTTTTTGCACCTTGCGCCAGAACAAACTCTGGGAAGATCTGCATGCCAAAGCGCGTTGTCGGATTATTGATGACGGATACGGAAAAGCATCCTTCTCCATCGGTAAATCCCACAATCCAGTTAGCTGTATCCAGTCTTTCCTGCTGATTGCCTGCACCGTTCACATTTTCACTGTATCGAATTCGTATTAAGGAATTCTCAACGAGTAGTGACGGATACTCAGGTGTTCCAGCATTTAGCCAAATTTTACTAAGGCAAACATTTCACCTTAGAACGATTATAGTTATCGCTGACATTGACGGGGGCTTCGATCAGTCAGCAGTGCAAGCAAGCTCACACCACCGCCAATTTTAACCTTCCCGCATCGGTCAGGAGTCACCCCCTATACATCCTCTTGCGAGTTAGCAGGGAGCTGTGTTTTTGGTAAACAGTCGCCAGGGATACTTTCGCTGCGGCCCGAACTTTACGCCCGGGCAGGCCTTATCGCTAACTTACGGCCGCTTTTTTGCCGAGTTCCTTAACCATGACTCACTCGTTCCCCTTGGGCTACTCGCCCTATCCACCAGTGTCGGTTTACGGTACGGAGACCTTGCGCTCGTTTTAGCACGCTTTTCTCGGAGGGCTCTTCGACTTCGTTTGCCCCGGAAGACCGGAACATTCCGTCTGCGCACGGTCCTAAGACCTCACGCCAACGATGCCAAACCAATAAGGCACGAAATCCTCTTTCCCCCGTCACGTGGTTATGATCACACGGTCGGGCTGGAATATTAACCAGCTAGCCATCGACTTCGGCTTTCGCCATCGCCTTAGGGTCGCCTAACCCGTCGTTGATTGCCAGTGCGACGGAAACCTTGGATTTTCGGGGTCCTACTTTCTCAGTGGGATAGTGGTTACTCATACCAACATTTTCTCTTCCACACGCTCCACAGCTTCTCGCGAATGCTGCTTCGACGCAGAGTGGAATGCTCTCCTACCACGCAATCGATAAATCGATCGCATCCATAGCTTCGGCTGTGTGCTTGAGCCCCGGTACATTTTCGGCGCCCCCTCCCGTCGAATAGTGAGTTGTTACACACTCTTTAAAGGATGGCTACCTCTAAGCCAACCTCCTATCTGTCAAAGGGGTGAGACTACCTTTTACACTGAGCACACAATTAGGGGCCTTAGCTGATGGTCTGGGCTGTTTCCCTTTCGAGCGCGGAGCTTAGCCCCCGCGTTCTAACTAGACGACAACTTCACGTGGGTATTCGGAGTTTGACGGAGAAGCCGAGCTTTCGCCCTTTACTCCTCCACCAGTAGCTCTACCCCCCACAGAATGCACGTCGTCCGCCAGTCCTAAAACTGTTTCGGAGAGAACCAGCTATTACCAGGTTCGATTAGCTTTTCACTCCTTACCTCAGGTCATCCGAGGGTGTTGAACAACCCACCGGTTCGGTCCTCCACTCTGACTTCTCAGAGCTTCAACCTGCCCAAGGCAAGCTCACCTGGCTTCGGGTCTATGCGGCACCTCCTTCCGCTCCCGCAACCGCAAGTTCCAGATTAAGAAACTCGCGGTTGTGAGAGGGAGACGCGCTATTAACACTTGGTTTCCCTGAGCCTCCGGACCCTATGGTCCTTAGACGAGAGATACCGCATAAGTCGTTGGCTCATTCTTCAATAGGCACACTGTCGACCGGCACGTCGAGCAAGCTCGCCGGCTTCGGTCTTCAGTTCCTTGTAGACACATGGTTTCAGGTTCTATTTCATCGTCCTCCCGGACTGCTTTTCACCTTTCCCTCACGGTACTTGTTCACTATCGATCATTAAGCATATTTAGCCTTGCGAGATAGTACTCGCGGATTCCCTCGAAGCATTCTGACCTCGAGGTACTTACGTAAAGAAACTAAGAAGTCTGTAGGTTTTCGCGTACTCGGCTATCACGATCTTTGGCGGCCCTTTCCAGGGACCTTCTGCTAACGTACAGATTTGTAACTTCTCCACCTCGTACTCCTTAGTGAGATCGAGTAAACCCGACCTCACTAAGGAGTTGAGAGCGTTCCTCCCGTGCAACCCCAGCGTGTGCAAGCACAAGCTGGTTTAGGCTGTTCCCGTTTCGCTCGCCGCTACTCGGGGAATCACATTGTTTTCTCTTCCTCCGCTTACTGAGATGTTTCACTTCAGCGGGTGTGCATCCGCGTTAAACGCTGGATCATGCAGGTTTGCTGCATGGGGTTTCCCCATTCGGAGATCTCCGGATCGTAGGTTGCTAGCACCTCCCCGAAGCATTTCGCTGCTACGCCGCGTCCTTCGTCGCTACTTAATGTCTAGGCATCCTCCATGTGCCCTTAGTTGCCAACCATCCCAATACTGACTTTGCATGTTACCGCGCATGGTTCAGGTGCGACGGTAACGTTTCATCCGCACTCCGTGAGTCGGAGCGTGCGGATGCCCTTAGCCTGTCGTTTTATTCGTGGATTATGCGTAACCACGAGACAGGCGCTATCAATTACGAATTTTCGAGGATGCGGTCAGTTCGGGAGGGCATCGGGAGCGCTGGTTCTCAGTTAAGAAAAACCGCTTTCGAGCGGCTCAGGTCATGAGTGCCACCGCGTGGGTGGCTTCCGCTCTAGCTATCTATTTCCCTCTTCATCAGTGCTTCGCGAGTATACCGATGGCCTTCGTCACGCGTCAAGGCGGGCATTGGGCCGGAGCGGGATACGGGCAAGAAATACCACGAAACATAGGTTCTGTAAATAGCAAAGATCCGCCCCTACCTGGAACGGATCTTCTTCTTGCCGGAGCCTCGCGTGCTCCGGGACTGACCTCGCGCCTTCCCCTTCCCTTTCGGTTTGGACTTGGCGACCCTGGTGCTGACCTTTTTCGGTTCGCCGATGGTGGCGCCGACCGTGATGGCATCGAGGACGAGGTCGTCGCGGGTCGGAGACCAGAGGACGGCTTCGCGGAAAGCCAGGGAGATGTAGAACGGGGAACCCGGCAACGTCACGGAGAACGTGCTGGTCCCTGCCGGAATCATGCTGCCCACGAAAAAGATGACGCGGGCGTAGTTACCCGCGGTGTTTCTCATGCGAGCAGTTCCGGCAACCTCTCCTTTAAATGAAGCTAACCCGGCAAGACCGGTTCCCTGCGCCAGGATTTCAATCGAGGAGAGGTACACGGGCGCCCTGCTCGTGATGGCAACCGAGAAGGTCCTGCGATCGGCGGTCGCGGAGAGCGAAACGGAGGGAGCATCGGCGGGCACCTGGGGAACCTTTTCCGATACGCCATCCTGAGCGGGCACGCCAGTTGCGAGCAGCCCCAGAAAGAGAACTAGAAAAGTCTTCATCAGACACCTCCGAGAATTAGATTGTCAGGGCGTGGGGCCCTCACTGCCATTCATCCTGCCCCTCCGCCCAGGGTGCGTCAATCCGAAAATGAGAGAGCCGCCCCAGAGGGCGGCTCTCTCCCGGGAACGGTGGGGCTAGGCCTCCGTCCGGTTGCGAAGCTTGCTGAGCAGGTGCGCAGCGTACTCCTTGCCACCGAGGCCAAAGGCGAGGCCACCCGCGAGGGCGAGCATCGCGATGACGCCGGTCACCAGGGTCTGGATGATGGCGGTTGCCACGTTGAGCTGGATCAGAGCGGCGAAGATGCCGAAGATCACGATCGCCCACCAGGTGATGGTGCTCAGCGCGCCCGCACCCTGCATGCGAGCCGTTGCCACGGAAGCGGCCACGATGCGCGAGAGGATGTTGGCGATGGCGAGCGACGCCACCAGGATGAGAGCTGCGACCACCACGTTCGGGAGGTACGCGAGCACGTCGCGGAGGAACGCCGTCAGCGCGTAGAGGCCGAGGGTGTCAGCCGCTGCGAGGGTGAAGACGATGATGAAGAACCAGCGCACAATCTGGCCGCAGAGGTAGGCCACGCGGAGGCGGAGGCCGCCACGTGAGACGTGCGTGTCGATGCCGGCGCGCGAGAGCCAGCCGTCCACCTTGAGTGCGTTGAGGAGCTTCTCGACGACCGCACCGAGCGCTGCCGCCACGACGAGACCGACGAGGAAGATGACGAGAGCACCGAAGAGGCTCGGAATGAACCCGGCAATGCCGAGCCACAGATTCGCGAGCGAGTTCGCTACCACGTCAGCCCAGGTAGTAAGAATCATTAGAATTAGTGAATTAAGAAGGTATTTGGGAACCAGTACGACAGCCTCGACCGAGACCACCGATCGAGAATAAGTATACCAAAATCAACTTCCAGCTTGTGGATAGGGTCTACGGTTCGAGCCACTCCTCGGCGGTCAGCTGCGGCCACGCTGCCTGCCACCGCTTCACCTTCTCGCGGTACGCGGCGTACCCGGACGTCTTCTTCGGGTTGGGGCGAACGTGCATGCTCAGCACGTCGTCGATGCCCAGCGGCGCACAGACGAGGAGCCGGCCACCCTCGAGCCTCACGCCCACCGAGGACGCCGGAGCCAGCCAGTAGGAAATGGCGTCCTCGGTCGAGGTGCGCGGCGCGATGGGCTCTCCCCCGTTGCGCTCGTGGTACCACAGGTGCACGCGACCCTGGTTGCGCACCTCAACGGGCAAATCGCCAAACTTCTCTCGCGCGCGCTTGATCTGGGCGTCCTCCGCCTCGTACGAGATGTCCGGATCAAAGTAAACGAGGTCGTAGTCGGCAATGCCGTTTCCCAGGTCGTAGCCGTGGCGGAAGTTCCAGTACGTCTGCGAGACGGCGCCGCCGGCGAGGTACCAGTCCGGCAAGCCCAGCTCCTCGGCGAGCCGCAGCACGAGCATGAGGCTCGGGCTCTTTTCGAGAACCTCCGTGAGCTCGTGCGTGCGGGAGGGTGTCATGGGGTGGACCTGGGGAGAATCGAACTCCCGCCTCAGCAATGCGAATGCCGCGTTATGCCACTTAACTACAGGCCCGTTACGTCCAGCATGGTACTAGAGCGCCCGGCGCTCCAGCAACCCTAGAGAGCCCCGAACAGTGCCGGGGCGATGAACATGAAGATGAGCAGCAGGACGAACGCGACGGTCAGGTTCCTTTTCATGGCGCTCAGAGTAGCGGCTCCCTAGTTGCCGGGGAAGAGGAGCTGGAAGAGGGACGGGCTCGAGGAGGCGTTCGTAGAGGAGGCCGTGGAGCTGGAGGTGGAAGCCGTGCTGGTGCTTGAAGTGGCGGCGGTGCTGGTGGACGAGGTCGCGGAGAGGGACGCGAAGAGCTCGGCCTCGGATGCAATCTGCGCAGCCTCACCTGAGAGCTCGAGCGCAGACTTGAAGGAGCGGCGGCCGAGCTCAGCTTCTGCCGCAGCGGCGAGGCGGTCTGCCTCGCGCATGCGCTCCTGGAACCTCGCGGACGATGCTGCCTCCCTGCTCCGCTTCACGCGCGCAATCTGCTCGCGGGCAGCAGCCTCTCGAAGCTCGTCTGAAATCTGTTCATCGTCGAACGATCCGAGGCGCACGGCGGCGGCGAATGCGAAGCGCTGCGAGCCCTTGGCGCGCAGGACCGGAGCGTACGCGGCCGCCATGGACTCGAACTTGGCGCGCGCGGCGACCTGCCTGTCGTCATCGAGGACGTCACGGTCCCGCTTGGCGAGCGCGGCGAGGGTCTCGTCGTGGTCGTCGTAGGTGCCGGCGGCGGAGAGCTCCGCAGCCTCCCGGAAGCGACGCTCGAGGTGGCTCACGGCAACCTCTCCCCTGGCTTCGTCCGAGAAGGCCAGGGCGCGCTCCACGGGCTCGAGAATCGAGACCTTAGCCGGGTACAGCGGGTCACCCGGGATGGAGCGGGTCGAGGCGAGCGTCACGGAGGCGCCGGAAACGGCGACCAGGACGGCGGCGGAAGCCCAGGCGAAGGAGCGGGGCAGGCTGAAGAACCGAGCCGGGGTCGGCGCCACGTGGCCACCCGCCATGACCGCAAGGGTGCGGCGGAAGCCATCCCGGAGCTGCGGGTCCATCTTCACCTCTCTCGATGCCTTGTGGATCTTGGCGTGAATGGGGTCCATGGGGTTACTGGAGCTTCTTCCTAAGTTTAGAGACGGCTCGGTTGAGCTTTACTGACACGTGGTTGGGGGTGATGCCCACGACCTCGGCGATTTCCCTGGGGTCCATGTCGTCAATGTACCGCATGGTGACCAAATCGCGCTCCTCCTGGGAGAGCTCCGAGAAGCTCTCCTTGACCTGGTTGAGCAGGGTCTGGCGCTCCACGTCACGCTCGTCCATGCCGGCGGGCTCGTCCTGGGGGTTAACCTCGAGAATCTGGTCGAGGGAGGCCTCCTTCTTCTTGCGGACGTGGTCGATGATCAGGTTCGTCGCCACGCGGTACAAGAACGGGCGGAGGTTATCCACCTCGTTGCCCGCCTCGAGGTACTGCCAAGTCTTCAGGTACGTCTCCTGGACTAGCTCTTCCGCAAGCTCCTTGGAGAGCACGCGGAAGTAGCAGTGGCGGTATATCGCATCACCGTACTCGTCGTACGCGGAAAGAAATGATTGTTTCGTCTGCTCCTGCATGGGACGGTGCGAGTCCGGTACAGGTTACACGGACGCGGGCGAGAGGAAAACTAGGATCACCTGTCCGCGTACCTGCCCGCCTGGAGCGTGAAGAGGCGGGCGTAGTCACCGGAGAGCTGCATGAGCTCCTCGTGCGAACCTTCCTCGGAGACGGTGCCGTCTTTGAGCACGAGGATGCGGTCAGCGTTGCGCACGGTCGAGAAGCGGTGGCTGATGACGATGGCGCTGCGATCCTTCGGGAGCTTCTCGATGCGATCGAAGATGCGCGCCTCCGCCTCTGCGTCGACGGCTGCGGTCGGCTCATCGAGAATCCAGATGCGCGTGTTGCGGTAGAAGACGCGGGCGATGGCGAGCTTCTGCCACTGGCCGCCCGAGAGCTCGACGCCATCGGTGAAGTCCTTGCCGAGCAGCTGGTCGTACCCGCGCGAGAACGCGGTCACGAACTTGTCAGCCTCGCTCTGCTTCGCCGCCTCGCGGACGCGCTCGTCATCGATTGCGCCGGTCACGTCGCCGAGGCCGATGACCTCGCGAATCGGCATCGCGTACCGGTTGAAGTCCTGGAACAGCACGCCGAAGAGCGCGTAGTAGCTCCTGAGGTCCACCTCGCGAAGGTCGGTGCCGTCCACCGTGATGCGCCCCTCGGTGGGGTCGTACAGGCGGCACAGGAGCTTCACGAGGGTCGTCTTCCCCGCGCCGTTGATACCGATGAGCGCGAGCTTGTCCCCCGGCTTGAGCGCGAAGCTGACGTTCTGGAGCGCGGGCTTCTCCGCATCCGGGTACGTGAAGGAGACGTTCTCGAACGCAATGGTGGGGGTGGCAGAAATGGGGAGGATGCGGGCATTCTCAGCCTGCTCCATGGAGGACGGCGTCTCGAGCAGCTTGATGAGGTCCGCCATGAAGAGCGCGAGCTCGTACTGGCGGCCGGACATCGCGAAGAGCCGCACGAGGCTCCCCGAGAGCGTCACGACGGCGGCGAACAGGAACGTGAGCGTTCCGACCTGCAGCCTGCCGTGCAGTACCTCCCACACGAAGAATGCGAGCGCCGCGGCGATGGTGGTCTGGCTGATGACCGCGAGGAAGATGCTGCGGCGGAACTGGCTGCCGCGCAGGGCAACCATCTCGTCGATCAGCTTGGAGTAGATGCCGCGCGCGCGGCCCACGAGGTGGTCGATGAGGTCGAAGAGTTTCACCTCGGTGATGTCCTTGGCGGCCCAGAAGTACGTGCGCATGCGCCAGAAGTGGCGCCAGTTCTCGGTGTTGGAGGTGTTGTGCTGCCAGAGCTCCCTGCTGAACTTGTTCTGGTACACCATCTGCGGGAGGAGGCCGACGATGACGAGGAGCGCGAGCCACCAGTACGCGGTGGCGAGCGCGATGCTCGCGGTCGCGGCGGTGATGGCGACGGCGATGAGGTCGATGGTCGTGGTGGCAAACTGCGACGCGTCCCCCGTGCGCTCCGTGACGCGCTGGACGAGGTTGCTCATCTTTGGATCCTCGTGCTGCTCGAGCGAGAGCGTGGTCTTGGCGCGAATCACCTCGAACTCCACGACCTCGCGCGTGCGCTGCCAGAGCACCTGCGAGAGGAAGTTGTCGAGGCGGCCGAGGACGCCGGAGAGGTAGGCGGCCGCGATGACGCCGGCGAGGAGGCCGGCGATGGCGTAGGTCCAGGTGCCGGTCCCGGCAGCCGCGATGATGTGGTTGATGAGGACGCCGCGGACGGCGCTCTCGGCGATGGGCAGGGTGCCGAGAATGATGGCCATGGCCAGGATGCTCACAACCAGCCAGGGGTTGGCGCGGGCCACGAGCTTGAGGACGCCCACGGAAGACCGGAACAGCTCACGTGCCGCGGCGGGCGTGGGCGCTTCGGGGGTGCGGGTTTTGGGAGGGGTGAGGGCGGGCATACCGGGTGAAACGTATTATCCCAGAAAAAGGTAACACCCCGCCATCGTGGAAGATGCGGGGTGTCAGGTCGTGCTCAGAAGCTGTACGAGAGCTGGGCACGGAAACCAGTTCTCTCGCTGCTGTTGCGGTACACGCCG